>JAJVIM010000015.1 GCA_022071955.1 Anaerolineae bacterium | reverse complement strand
GTTACAGCAGCGCGGCATCACCACTTTTTTACCACAGGTCCGGCGCAAAACCCCCAGCCGCGATTATCGTCAGCAGCCGTTCTTTCCCTGTTATCTATTCATTAATGTCGATCTGGCCGAAACCGGCCTGGCGGCGGTGCAGTGGACGCCGGGCCTGCGCCGGCTGGTCTCTTTTAACGACCGGCCCACCCCGCTGGCCGCCGAAGTCATCGAACTGATCCGCCACCGGGCCGAAGCCCTGGGCGCGACCGGCGGCCTGCCGGGCCACACCTTTAAGCCCGGCGACACCGTGCGGATTACCGCCGGGCCGTTTAAGGATATGCTGGCAGTATTTGACAGCTCCAACACGCCCGCAGAGCGGGTGCAGGTGTTGCTGACCCTATTGGGCCGGGCCAGCCGTTACCAGCTCGATGTGAGCGATCTGGCCAGAGCTTCCGGCCAGCCGCCGGAACCGGAACCCGTTCAGCCCAAACGGCCGCGCCGCACCCGGGGTAAAGGCCGGCGCATTGTGTAACTAACCCCCTTCCCCAGGGAAGGGGGTTAGGGGGATGGGGATCCAAACACTATTTTCTGTTGTAGCCACCGCTCCGGAGAATAGTCACAGCTTTTTGCCAGAACCCGCCTGAATTGTTACAATTCAGGACGGCGGAGCCTGCCAAAAAATCTCAAGTTATCCGGTGATGCGTGACCGACGAGCAAACCCAGCCAATTAAAATTTTGTACGTTGAAGACCAGAAAGATGTCCAGCGGGCCATCTATCAACTGTTGTCTGTATTGGGCTACGAGGTTGAATGCGCCGACGACGGCCAGGAGGGTGTTGATAAAGCGCTCAGTTGGCTGCCGGATGTCATTTTAATGGATATCCGCATGCCCGTGCTGGATGGCGTGGAAGCCACCCGGCTGATCCGCCAGAACCCCACCACGGCCAATATTCCGGTCATTGTCCTCTCCGCCTTCACCGACCAGAAAACCCGCACCGCCTGCGAGCAGGTGGGCGTGAACGGCTTTGTCACCAAACCGGTCAGTATGCACAAACTGACCCGCCTCATTGACCAGGTCCTCGGAAAGTAAGCCGGAAGCAGGGGCCAGGAATTAGCAGGTTACGCTACCAGCGTGACGGCCGGGCTACAAGCCCAACCTACATCGCCTCGGTCAATCCTGTCGTCAACTATTTGTTGATGACCGCACCTCTAAGAATTCGGCAAAAGCTAACAACTCAGCTTGAACCTGAGGAAACAAGACCGCAACATTATCAACCAGTTTTTGGATTTTGGCCGGTTCAAACCTGAACGTATAAACATTTCGGACAACATGCCGGAAACCCCGATACTCATCGAGTTGATTGGAGGCTGATCCCGAAATGACAGCCGGCCTTATTCCCGGTATCTCGGCGGTCATTTGCTGCAATAGTAATTGATGCCAGTTTTCACCCGCCGGTAATGACCCATCTACGCGTGAAGCAACCAACTCAAAGATGCGTTCCAGGCCAGAATAGAAACTATGCAAATTCAAGGCCACGCCATCCAGGTAATATTCATCGGAGGTTTGCTGAACCCGCTGCCAGCCGGCTTGAATGCGGTCTTGCACCTGTTCCAGTTCCACCAATTCAACCCGAATACGCCCGGCAAGCTGTGTAAGTTGATGACTCACAGTTCTACTCCGTCCCGCTCAATGACGGTTTTCAGTCCAGGCCGGCAGACGTCGAGGTCTACCAGATCAATCTTAAAATCAGGGCTAAGCCCTGCTACCTGCGCTATCGCTTTATAAATCTGTTGCTCTGAAATGCCCCAGGCAGCCAGGTCAATGTCTGACCACCACGTAAACAATGTCTCATCCCTGAGCGAGCCAAAAAGCATCACCCGCTGCGCTCCAAATCTTTCTTTGAGAAGTTGAGCTGCCTGGCGAGCCAGCTTCAAGGCCTGCTGTCTTCGCGCAGCAAGCGCAGTTTTATCGGTTTCCGTGTGTTTGGCCGGTTGATAGGCCTGCCATTCATGGTGAGTTAGTTCCAAGGCTGTTTTGCTCATATTCTGATTTTATCATACCTGAGGCCAGACGCCAACCGGGTCAAACTCCGTTCAAGCAGCAGGTCACGCTACCAGCGTGACGGCCGGGCTGCAAGCCCAATCTACATCGCTTGTTTTATCACCCCAACCAAACCTTTAATGAATCCACCCTTTATCCTTTCCGGCTGCCGGCCGGAGATACAACTGCTGCTGGCCGCCGGCCGCACCGAACCGGACGCGCCGCGCCTGGCCGCGCTGCTGGCCCAACCGCTCGACTGGCCGGCGCTCAGCGAGCTGGCCAACCGGCACGGCCTGCTGCCGCTGCTGTATCGCAGCCTGAACCGGGTGGACGACGGCCGGGTTCCGGCCGCGGTGCTGGCCCAACTAAAGGCCCAATACCAGGCCAACGCCCGGCGCAATATCGCCTTTACCCGCGAACTGCTGCGGCTGCTGGCCCGGTTAGAGCAGCACGGCATCCCGGCCCTGCCTTACAAGGGACCGGCCCTGGCGGTGGCCGCCTATGGCGACCTGGCCCTGCGCCAGTTTACCGACCTGGATATTCTGGTGCGGCCTGAGGACACCGGCCGGGCCAAAGCGCTGCTGGAAGCGGCAGGCTATCGCTTTAGCGGCGGGCTATCGCCGGGGCAAACAGCGCTGTATGCCGCTTCAACCAACCACCATCATTTTGCCTTACAGCGGCCGGCCGGCCACATCACCGTAGAACTGCACTGGCATATTGCCCCGGCCATTTTTGTGCCGGCGGCTAAAAGCGCGCCGCTGTGGCAGCGGCAAACAACGCTGCGCCTGCCGGGCGCGGTGATCCCCACCTTTGACCCGGTCGATCTGCTGTTGCTGCTGGCCATGCACGGCGGCAAACACGGCTGGGACCGGCTGGGGCTGGTGGCGGACCTGGCCGAATTGTTGCGCCGCCAGGCCGGCCGGTTTGACCCGGCCGAGCTGCTGGCCCGGGCCAAACAAACCCACCAGACCCGGCGGCTGCGGCTGGCTTTATGGCTGGCCCACCACCTGCTGGCCGCCCCCCTGCCAGACCTGCTCCGGCCCGCACCGGCAGAAGACGAAGCCGCCGCCCGGCTGGCTGCCCGGCCGCTGGCCCACCTGCTGGGCCAGATTGAATGGCCGCCCGGCAGCCTTTCCCGGCTGCGCTGGCAGCAGCAGCTATTTGACCGCCGCTTTGACCGCTGGCGCTACCCGCTGGAACTGCTGACCGCGCCCACCCTCATCGAATGGTCGCAGCAGGCTTTACCGGCCCGGCTCAACGGCCTCTACCGGTTGTGGCGGCCGCTGCGGCTGGCCCGCAAGTATCTGGTTGGGAGTAGGGAGTAGGAAGCAGGGAGTAGGAAGTAGGAAATAGGAAGTAGTAGGTCACGGTAGACAGCCAGCCGGTGAGCCAGGTCAAATTGTCGTAGGGGCGCTTCGCGAAGCGCCCCTACCCGGCCCTTTAGCCCAACCGGTTGGGCCGGTTCCACCAGGGCCAAAGCCTTGTGATTATACGAAAGCTCATCTCACTGTTACACGAAAAATGACCGGTCAGACCCCCGGCGGTCAAAGCCGGCCGGTTAAAAAGCCCGCCAGGGTCCACGCGGTTTCTTATAAGGAAACGAGTCGTTTCCGTTAGTATCATAGAATTTTCGCTACCACGCGTTTGGCTGTGGTCGGTGGCGAATGGCGGGTGGCAAGTGGCGAGTTTTTACCCGCCACCCGCTACTTGCAACTCGCCATCTTTTTAAGTGGCGAAAAACTAAAGACACTAACCATTTCCTTACTGACTTTGACTCGTTTCCTTACTGAGTTTGACTCGTTTCCTTACTGACTTTGACTCGTTTCCTTACTGAAAACTCAACCAGGTCACCAAGTACAGGCATGCAGAAGTTCGTTCCGGGACAGGAATTGTACCGCGTAAGGGCGAAGCCACCCGGAGGGCAGATAATCTTGCAGCATACCATCTTTCCGAGTGGCCTCGCCCCTACACCTGACCCGCCTCTTTTTAAACAAAAAAAACCGCGGCAGGCGACGAAACCTGCCACGGTTGGTTAAGGTACTGTTATTCAGTTGGCGTTAGATTTCCAGAGGATCGTCCGGGTGTTCATCATCCCACAGAGCCTTGATCTCCTCATTGGTCAGGCCGATGTTACCCCGATTTTCAACCACGCCGGTAAACGCATCGGCGTTGTTAATGCCTTTCCGCAGGGCGTTGTCGGTATAAACGTTGATGCGGTAGGCGCCGTTGCGGTCGATGCTGGGCGCAAAAATGCCCAGCCCCGGCAGTTTCACCGGCGTGCCCTCGCTGTTGTAAAAGATCACGGCTTCGGACAGTTCGGTCAGGGTCATCACCACCTGACTTTTGTTGAGATTGGTGCGCATGGCCACCCAACTGGCTATCTTTTCTAACTGCACGGTGTGGTTGCGCTTGATCCTGGGACCATAGTACCGGACGGCTTCAATGAGCTTAGCCACGTTTCACACTCCTGTAAAGGTTGTTGTGGGGAGCGGGGCCGGGCCTTTTGGTCCGGTTCCCTGATCGGCCGGGGTGGCGCGCTGCACCGCCGGCGGCTCCGCTGAAATACAGGTTGATGTGGAGCAGGGCCAGAAGGCGTCCCTTCTGTTACTTCTCCCGTCAGCAGGGGTTGTACACCCCCTGCCGGCTCCTGTGCCAAATAAAACAGGTAAGCTTAACTTTGTTAAGTCTATCACAAACAAATAACTATGTCAACCCCTTATGCAAAATTTGTTGCCCGGTTTATTGATATTTACTGGAATAAGCGCAGGTATACGAATCAGCGGGTCAGCGAGTGGGCAAATCAGCGAATGACGAATGACCAATGACGACTGTCGAACGACGAATGACCAATGACGACTTAAGTTCAGAGTTACAGATATTGCTCTGCTGCGCCCGGACAGAACTGGACACGGCGACGGTTGAACGCTTGACCGGCTTGCTGACCCAACCGCCGGACTGGCCGGGGTTACTCCGGCTGGCCCAGCGCCACGGGGTCATGCCGCTGCTGTACCGCGCCCTTAACGAGCACGGCGTAGCGTTGACGCCACCGGCCATCCTGGCCGAGTTACGCACCCAGTACCAGGCCAACGCCCGCCGCAACGTAGTGCTTACCCGCGAATTGCTGCGGCTGCTGGCCTTGTTAGAACAGCATGGTATCCCGGCCATCCCCTACAAAGGGCCGGCCCTGGCCATGGCCGCTTACGGCGACCTGGCCCTGCGCCAGTTTGGCGACCTGGATGTTCTGGTGCCCCGCCACGAAGCCGAACGCGCCCAATCTGTCCTGCTGGCTCAAGGCTATCATCGGCTACACCGGTTAACCCCCATGCAAGAGATGGCTTACCGGCAGGGCCGCTGCCACAACCATTATAATTTAAGCAAAGCTGACCTGCCGATCAATGTGGAACTGCACTGGGACATTGCTCCGGCTCATTTTTTTCAGCCGGGAGCCACCCTGCCGTTGTGGCAAACTGCGGCCACGGTAGCCCTGGCCGGTGGCGAAACAACCCATTTTTCCGCTGAAACGCTTGTGCTACTCTTGTGTGTGCATGGCACCAAACATTGCTGGGATCGCCTGGCCTTAATCTGTGACCTGGCCGAACTGGCCCACCGCCAACCGGCACTGGATTGGGCAGCAGTTATGGCCCGCGCTCAAAGCTGGCGGGTTGAAGCGATGATCCAGTTAGGCTTACTCCTGGCCCACGACCTGCTGGCGGCAAAATTCCCGACGGCGATCCTGCCCCCGGCCGGGGTGTCACCACGGGTGCGCCGGTTAGCCGGGCAGGTCATCCATCAATTAAAGCCAACCGTCCCCCCGCTGTCACCGCTGCAAACGGCGCTGTTCCGGCTGCGGGCGCAAAGTTCAGCCCGGGACCGGCTGAGCTACCTGTGGCACAGTTTGCTGACCCCCACCCCGGCCGAATGGCTGGCCGTTAACCGGCCGGGGCTGCCGGCCTCACTTTATTACCTGGTCCGGCCGGCCCGGTTGCTTAAAACCTACTGGCCCGGCAGACGACATGCCTGAAACAATGACCACTATGAAAAAAAACAACCCAATTATTTCAGCAATGTCTGGCTTCGGCATCTTGTTGGTAGTATTGGGCCACTCAAAAGGAGTGATGCCGGAAGTTGCCCAAGAAATTGCGCTTACCAATAAATCTTACGCACTATATCTGCTGCTGGTTGACTGGATTTACACCTTTCATATGCCCTTATTTTTCTGTATATCCGGTTTCTTATTTAACTATGGAACGCTAAAAAGGAGGCAGCTATCATTTCAAACTCTTGCCGTGAAAAAGTTCAGAAGGCTATTGATCCCCTATTTGGTTATTTCATCCTTAACTTATCCGATTAAAGTGATGCTGTCCCGATATGCAATGTTCCCGGTAACATTTTCACTGACTGATTTTGCCACGACCATTTTGTACCCAACGTATAACACCATCACATTTTTCTGGTTCCTACCCACCTTGTTCTTTATTTTCCTTATTGCGGCGGTAACCCTAAAGGTAGAGCATAAACCAAAATACAGTACTGTTTACGATCTATTCTTATTTGGCAGTGCAACACTGCTCTGGTTCATTTTCCCATACCTGATTTCAATTGAGCTACTTAACATCAGCGGTGTTTTGCATAATCTGGTTTTCTTTTTTGCCGGCTTTTTCGCCTGTAAGTATGGCGCCCCAAAAAGTATACGAATTAACATGTTAGGGCCGGCAGCGCTGGCAGTGTCACTGTTATTATTCCTCACCAATGACCATTTATTGGCAAGCGGCTTAGTACTGGCCTGGCTGGGTCTGGTTTTTTCTTACTGGTTAGGCACCACCAACCTGTCTGGACCATTTGCTGCCATTGGCGTGTTTTCTTACCAAATTTACCTGTTCAGTTGGTTTCCGCAAACCTTTATCCGCATCTTATTTGGCCAGGTCTGGTTTGTAAATATCTGGTTTTCTGTGTTTCTTTCGTTTGCCCTGGGCCTGGCTATTCCAATCATAGTGACATTGTTACTAAATAGTTCAATACCCAGCCGGCTAAGAGTCGTTTACGGCTATTAACCCCTTCTCAATCGCGTCACAATTATTGCACTTCCAGCCAACATCGTGACTGAAAAATCTCAAAAAACTACCAACGGCAGTTTCAAATCCCATAGCATCCAGACCTTATTGGCCCGGCTGGTGATCTTTGCTACCGGCTTGGGCACCTCAATTTTGATTGCCCGCAGCCTGGGGCCGGAGGGACGCGGCACCTGGGCGGTGATGTTGTTGATCAGTTCAATGGCGGTAATGTTGGTGAGCCTGGGCTTGCAGCCGGCGGCGACTTATTATGTTGGCCGCCAGGAGTTTACGCTGGGTGAGATTGTGTTTGCCCTGATCCTGCTGGCGCTGATTTTGGGATTGTTGCCAGCCTTCGGGTTTATGATCGGCTTACACTTGTTTCCTTCTTTCCGTGGGTACCTTTTGGCCAACGCGATTAACCCCATTTATATGAGCTGGCTCCTAGTGTTACTGCCTTTTTCTTTAAGTCACCAATTCATTACAGCGGCATTGCTGGGATTACGCCAATTCAACATTTCAAATCTGTTGGCTGTTTTCGGTTCTGGACTGCAATTTGTGTTGACCGTGTTACTACTGATGGGGTTGCAGTTGGGTATTTTTGGCTTGATTATCGAAGCCTCTGTAAGTGCTGTGGTCAATATTGGACTACTCTGTTATTTCTTGCAGCGAATGTCACTACACCGGCATGATTTACGCTGGAACCTGGCCGCCGGGCAAGCAATGATTAAATATGGGACAAAGGCCCACCTGGGTAGTATTTCATGGTTTATGAACTACCGGGCCGATGTTTTTATTATCAGTATGTACTTATCGACGGCTGCGGTTGGCTATTACTCTGTATCTGTTGGGCTGGCCGAGAAACTTTATATTCTGCCGTCGGTGATCGGCACCGTTTTGTTCCCCTATATTGCTTCGGCAACGGAGCAGGAAAAACGACGATTAACCCCGCTGGTTGCCCGCCAGACCAATATTATGGCCTGGCTGTCCTGCGGCGGAATGTGGCTATTGGCTTACCCAGCCATCTGGTTGTTATATGGGGCAGACTTTCTACCGGCCTGGCCCTCAACAATGATTCTCATCCCGGCCATTGCCGTGTTGAGCCTGGGACGCATTATCAGCAGTGATTTGGGCGGGCGAGGTTATCCGGGCCTGGTGTCATTGATCAATTTGTTCAGTGGGCTGGCCAATATTGGCTTAAACATCTGGTTAATTCCGTGGCTGGGAATTGGTGGGGCGGCGATAGCCACCCTGTTTTCATACAGTCTGGCGGTAGTGCTGGAACTGGCAGCCTATGTGCGGATCACCAACATCCCGGCTACAACGCTTTTGATCCCAACTCGCGCCGATTGGCAGCAGTATCTGACCTGGATTGGCGTTGCTAAAAAACACCTTAACCTGAAACCTTATTATCCAGGCAGCGGTTCATCATAAATGAGATTGGAATTGTAGCAGTGGACCGACGAGACCAAATACCCCACTTGGCCTTTTACCAGTTTCAATTAAATAAGGATCAGAACGAACATTTGGGAGGAACCGGGATCTACCTCACCAGTTTTCTAAATTTCCTCAAATCTCAGGAAAATCAGGTACAAATCCGATATATCTTAAACAAGCCAACCCCCCACACGGGCAACAATTTGTGGCGGAAAGCTCTAAGCTTTTTCCGCAAACAGTGGCAGGATACCCGTGATCTACTCTGGATTGATGACGAGATATTGTTGTTCCATTACCCCAAAATGCCGTTTATTGGCCGGTCTGGGGCCATCAAAGTTTTATTATTTGCCGTACTGGGCTACGGCTTATTGGGGTTGAAGAAAAAAATAACCGGCCAGCGCATAGTGGTGTTGATTCAGGATTTACCGACCGAACAGAAACTTATTCCGCCAACCGAAACCGAGCCGGACCTGAATCCTTTTTACTCTTTGCGTACGCTGCCGTGGCCCCACCGATATTTCACCCTAGTTGAACGGCTCATTTTCAAGATTGGCGACACCATTATCTCGCCCTCGAATTTATTGACCGGCCATATCATTAAGAAACATAACCTGACCGTTGACAAGATCAAGCTAAAACGACGCGATATTTATATGCCTTCCTATGAAGCCCCCCCCCAGAAGATTCAGCTCGACCCTGCGGACAAAATCCGGGCGTTTTATTCCGGTGACTTGGGGTTGGCAGTGGTGCAGAAAAATCTATTGGATATTATAAAAGTATTTGCTATCAATCCCCAGGCAGGTTTCTATCTGTGCGGCAGGCACGGCGAATGGCTGACACAGGAAATAAAAGAACGCGACTTGAAAAACGTGCATTATTTTGGGGTGCTTGACCATGCCACTCACGATGCAGTAGCCCGCCAATGCGATATTGGGTTGTTGCTCTACCAACATTCATATTACGACTTGATGGCCACGGCCAAATACTCAGCCTACGTGGCCAATAAGTTAGTCATTTTGAGCACAAATCTAATTACATTATCTACAATTATCAATGAAGACAAAGTGGGCTTTGCACTTCCTGCCTCGAAACTACCGGCACAATTAAACTTGTGGTTACAGCATAACAATCAAATCAATCAATATAAAAACAACTGTCAAGAACTACAACCGAGTTTCTTTAATGGAACTTATATGGAGGGATGGTTTAGGGAGTCAATCGGGAGGCAGCAAAGTGTTAACTAATCTAATTCCAACGGATTATAGTCATCAAGAATCTCATACTGCTTATTTAGACAGGATCTTTCAGAACAATAGCAACAATTGTCGAGTTATGGACTTCGGTTGTGGCACAGGAGAATTTTATAACTATTTTAGGCAAAAAGGCAACATTTCTTGGGTTGGGCTAGATATTGAACACTCACCAGAGGTAAATGGGCGTGTTCACCATGATTTCAATTTCGTAACGTATAATGGGCTTCAATTTCCCTTTCCAAATGATTATTTTGACCTGATTTATACATTCCAAGTTTTTGAACACGTACGACACCCGGAGAGTGTACTTCAAGAACTGTTTCGTACTTTAAAACCCGGCGGTCATTTTGCAGGCTCGACGTCTTATTTAGAGCCATACCACTCTCTAAGTTATTGGAATTACACTCCATTCGGTTTTGTGGAATTATTGAACTCAGTGGGTTTTTGTGTTATTGAACTACGCCCGAGCATAGATGCCTTCACCTTAATTATTCGCAACGCGCTAAGAGCACCTGCATCATTTGATAGATGGTGGGGAACTGACTCACCATTAAATTCCATTATCAGCACACTTGGCACAATCCTACGAAAGTCCCCCCAATCGATAAACGCAATGAAGTTACAGTTTAGTGGTCAGTTTCTATTCTTAGCCATTAAGCCGAAAACCTAATAAGTGTCCTAATGAGAATAATTATCCTAACTGACTGCTATCCTTCTATCCAAAGGCCAGACGCTTGCGCCTTCATTCACGCCCGAACACAGCTATATGTGAAACTCGGCCACCATGTCTTAGTAATCAGCAGACCTAGGCCTGAGCTTAAAACCCAAGACAGTTTTGAAGGTATTTCAATTTTGCGTCCAGTTAGCCTTAATGCAGCCTATGCAGCAGTGCAGCAGTTTGCTCCAGATGTAATTGCTATTCATTTTCCTTATCGCAGAACCTACGCTACGCAATTGGCTATTCAGTTACGAGATCATTACCCTTTAGTCTCCTGGATCCATGGCTATGAGACGATGTACACCGCTTTTTTTGGATACCACCACGGTTTAAGTCGGTTACTTTCTGTACCCCACGATTGGTTCAAACTACGTTACTTAAAATCATTCTTGGAGCAAAGTTCTTCGGTCGTTTTTGTCTCAAACTGGATCAAAGGGTTGGCCGAGCGGTCAATGCGTTATCACAATCCTCATAGCATTGTTATTGCCAATCCGGTAGATACCGAATTGTTTTCACCAACATCTACCCCCCCCCCAAATCAACAATTACGCGGCATTGCTCTACGCTCGCTTGGTCCCAAATATGGTCTGGATATTGCCATTCGGGCTTACAATGCACTTGAACAAACCCGCCTGACTATTATCGGCACTGGCCCACTGGAACAAGAGTTGCGATCACTGATTCGCCGCACTAACTCTCAAACCACCTTACAAGCACGAGGCTTTCCACACAGTGAGGTTCCCAGCATATTGCGGCAGTATGATTATTTCGTTGCGCCATCCCGTAACGAAACTCAAGGCTTAGCGATGTGCGAAGCGATGAGTTGCGGCTTACCAGTAATAGCCACTAACGTTGGCGGTATTCCTGAATTTGTGCGAGACGGGATTGATGGGTATCTGGTGCCGCCCGAAAACCCACAGGCGCTACGTGAGGCGGTCTTAAAACTGGTATCCGATCAAGAGCACTGCCGCCAAATGGGCCAAAATGCCCGGCAGCATATGATTGAACTGTGTGATGGTCGTCGGGTTATACAACAAGAGTTGGATGTGCTGGCCCAAGCCGCCGCCCATTTTCAACAGCAGAAAATATGCCAACAGTAAGTGTCATAATCCCCACCCACAATCGTGCGGAGTTACTGCCACGCGCCGTACAGAGCGTGCTCAACCAAAGCTATCAGGACTTTGAACTGATCATAGTTGATGACGCCTCCAACGACGACACCCCAGCGGTGATGGCCAGCTTCAATGACCCACGGATCAAAACCATCCGGCACAGCACCAACCGGCGCGGCTCGGCGGCGCGGAACACGGGTATTAACGCCGCTACCGGCGAATGGGTGGCCTTTCTGGATGATGACGATAAATGGCTGCCTGATAAACTGACCCGGCAGTTAGCCGCAGTTCAGGCTGGTGGTTCCGACCAGGTGGTTGTTTATACCGGGCTGCACCATATTAACCCCAACGGCGAGGTCAGCCGGACGTTCACCCCGTCAAAAACAGAGATAACTCAGGTAGAACTGCTGTATGGCAATTATGTGGGTTCAACCTCAACCGTGATGGCACCACGAGAGGCGTTGCTGACCGTAGGCGGTTTTGACGCCACCTTGCGAAGCTGTCAGGATTGGGACTTGTGGATCCGGCTGGCCGACCAGTGCCGGTTTGTAGCCGTACCTGAACCATTGGTAAACCATCATCTCTCAAGTATACGGGTTGACACAAATTTAGAGGCTCAGTTGCAGGGGCGTTTTAAGCTTTTAGACAAAATCAAGCCCCAACTGCAAGCACTACCCTGGTGGGCCAGGCAGCGTATTCTGGCAAACCATTACCTGATGATCGCCGGCCATTATGCCGGCCACCGGCAAATCCGGGCGGCGCTCACCTTTGCTACCAAAGCGTGTGTTGCTAATGTTCTAAACCTGCGGGCCTGGGTTCTATTAGCCCGGACTACCGCTTACCGCCAATGAATCAGAAAATCCGCATCTGTTACATTATTGATAACCTGTCCTTTCGCGGCGGCGAGCGGACCTTTGCCCAACTGGCGCTGGGGTTGGATCGCCGGCGTTATGGCGTGCATGTCGTCTGTTCGCCGGGCGGTCACTTTGTCGACCTGCTTACCGCCGCCCACATCCCGGTTTATCCGGTCAACCTGCGCCACAAATGGAACCTGGCCGCCGTGCTGCCCATAGCCCGCTACCTGAAGCAACAGCGCATTGATCTTGTCCACACCCAGGGCCGGGGCGACCCTTTTGGCCGGCTGGCGGCCCGGCTGGCCGGGGTACCTGTAATCATTTCCACTGTGGCCATGATCACCAGCCGTTACTGGCATGCTCCGTTAGGCCGCAAGCTGCTGTACCGGGCTATTGACCGGCTGACCAACCCGCTGGTTAAGCAGTGGATTGTGGTTAACCACGAATCGGTAACCGCGCTGGTTACTGAGCATCATATCCCATCCCAACAAATCGCGGTCATCCTCAACGGCATTGAAGTGGAGACCTACGCGCCCACCGCCGCGGCCCGCCAAACGTGGCGCGCCGCTCACGGGCTTGGGCCGGCGCAACTGGCCGTGGGAGCCATCGGCAAGCTAACCTGGCAAAAAGGCTTTGAGCACTTGTTGCGGGCCTGGCCGACCGTGCAGCGGCAGGTTCCCCAGGCCCGGCTGTTCATCATCGGCGAGGGCGAGCTGGAAAGCGAGTTAAAAACATTGGCCGCGCAACTGGATATTGAGCCAGGTTGCACCTTTACCGGCTTTGAGGCCGATATATCGGCCGCGCTGGCCGGGCTGGATGTGGTGGCCATGCCCTCGTTGGTGGAGGGCTTACCGATGGTGTTACTGGAAGCGATGGCCGCCGGCAAGCCGGTGGTGGCTTCTAAAATTGCCGGCAGTTTAGAGGCCGTGACCGATGGCCATGATGGGTTGCTGGTAGAGCCGGCCCAACCCGAGCCGCTGGCCGCCGCCTTAATCCGGGTGTTACAAACGCCACACCTGGCCGCCCGGCTGGGCCAGGCCGCCCAACAAACCGCCCGCCAGCGCTTCACCGTCGAGCGAGTGGTCCAAGAAAACGAGGCGCTGTACCGGCGGTTGCTCAGCCGGCACACTAAAACCCGCCAGCCAACCCCCACGGTACAGCCAGAAAATGGTTAAACATCCGTCTTACGCCCTGCGGCTGGGCTTGCTGGTGAGCGCCGGGCTGCTGGCCACGGTGTTACTGGCCGGACTGACCGCTAACAGCGCGGGCTGGCCGCTGCTACTTATAGTGGCCGCTATTTTTGGCCTGGTCATCTTCTTAACCCCCTTCTGGATTGCTATTGGATTGGCCTTTGCCGTGGCGCTGTCGCCGGAACTGCCGCTGGGGTTGCCGCTGCGGATAGAAGATTTTGTACTGGCCGGCGGGCTGGCCATCCTGGCCTTACGGCTGTTACTCAGCCGCCAGCCGGTGCCGCCGGTGCCCAACTGGCGACCCTGGCTGGCTTTGCTGGGTGTAGAACTGGTGGCCACAGTGCTGGGGGTGCTACAGGGTACCACCCGTTTTGACCTGTCGGTCTACAGCGGCGGCGTTTTTCTGGCCAAAAGCATCGAGACTTTTTTGCTGTTTGCGGTGGTGGTCTGGCTGCTGGATACCCCGGCCAAAGTTAAACTGTTTGTCTGGGCTTATTTGCTGGCCGGGGCCGGCCTGGCCGGGGTGGGCGCTTTTAACCAGCTCACCGGCCGTAGCCATATTCCCGGCGTGGTGGTTGATATTGAAGGTGGGCCAACTTATAGTCTGATGGCGCTAGCCCTGATGCCGCCGCTGGCCCTGGGCATAGCGTTTTGGATTAGTCACACACCCCGTAACCGCTGGCTAATTGGCTGGCTTGACATCCCTGTTATCTATTCTTTTGTCTTCACCCTGTCACGTCAGGCTTATATTGGCGTAGGGGTGATGTTGAGTATGATGATTTGGATTTATAACCGGCGCTGGCTTTTCCTGGCCGTGCCGTTGCTGGTCTTGCTGGCTTTTGTGCCCAATATGCTGCCGCAGTCCATTACAATACGCACCGCCACATTGATTGACCCGTTCACTGGTGAGGATATTGGGTTTGGCGTATATAGCACCCGCCTGAATGCCTGGCAACAACGCTTTCCCGAGATGGTTGCCTCCAACCCAATCACCGGCCGGGGATTGGCCTCATTGCCCCCGGGGTATCTGGACAGCCAGTATCTGGTGGTGCTGTACTACACCGGCTTTGTCGGGCTGGCTGTCTATATGGGGCTGCTGGCCGCGTTTGGCCGGCTGGCCTGGCGTTTGTATCAAAAAGATAACACCCCGTTGGGGCAGGCCTTAGGCCTGGCCGGAGTGGGAATTGTCATCGGCTTTACCGTGGCCAGCTTCGGCGGCTCGCCCTTTGTGGCCGTGCGGGCGCGGGAAATGTTCTGGCTGTTAATGGCCGCCATAGCGGCTTATGCTCAACTTGGGGAGAGGTTCCGTGAAAAGCCTGCTGGTTAGCCACGATTTTCTACCCGGCCTGTCCGGCGGCATTGCGGTGTTTTACACCAACCTGGCCCGCCATGCCGCAGGTGACATAGAAGTGTTGGCCCCCCAACTTGGCAATTGGCAGCCCTTTGATGACCAACAACCGTTTGTGGTCCACCGGCGCAAATTCCCAATAGTACCGCCGGGCTTAATGCGCACAATCAGGTTGCGCGGCTGGCATCTGCTCACCATTGGCTATGTTGCCGTGAGCCAGTTGTGGTTGTACACCTGGCATACCCGCCAATTGGTCAAGCAGCGCAACGTTGAGCTAATTCTGATCGGCCATTTATATTTGGCGTTGGTGGGCTGGCTGGTACAACAACTCACCGGGCGGCCCTACGCGATTATCCTGCATGGCAGCGAGCTTCATCGCTATTGGCACGTTGCTCCTATCCGCCGGGTATTGCTATTTTTGCTCAATCATGCCCGCCTGCTGGTGGTTAACAGCCAGTTTACCAAGCAGCAGTATCTGGACCGAGGCGTATCCCCGACCCAAACCATTATCTGCCTGCACCCGGGTGTGGACACCAATCTATTTAAGGCGCTGAATAACCCACCGGCTGTTTCCCTGTTGTCCCAGTTGCACCGGCAGCGAATCATTCTGACGGTGGCGCGGCTGGTGGAGTGGAAAGGGCAGGATATTGTTATCCGGGCACTACCCCAGGTATTACAAACCGTGCCAGAGGCGGTCTATCTGGTGGTGGGCAACGGACCACACCGGCCGCAGTTAGAGCAGTTAGTAGCGGAGTTAAAACTGGAAGACCACGTTGTTTTTGCCGGATTTGTGCCGGATGCTGATTTGATAGCTTATTACGCTGCCGCAGAGGTGATGATCATGACCAGCCGGGAAATCCACCCCGGACTGCCCATCGAGGGGTTTGGGATCGCGTATCTGGAAGCTAACCTCGCCGGGTTACCGGTTATTGGCAGTCGGATGGGCGGCGCGCAGGAGGCAATTGTAGATGGTGTCACGGGGCTGCTGGTTGACCCTCACAATGAACAAGAAGTCGCGGCAGCCATTATCCGCCTGTTGCAACAGCCGGAATTAGCCAAAATAATGGGCCGGGCCGGGCAACAACGGGCTAAAACTGAGTTTACCTGGGAACGCCAGGCCGCGTTGTTTCACCAGCATTTGGCCAAGCTGAACCTGAACGGTCGTAACGCATGAGCCGGATTTTACAGATCACCACCTTGTCGATTACCAGCCAGGTCTTTATCCTGCCACTGGCCGACCGGTTAGCGCGGCAGGGCCACCAGGTTGAGCTGGCTTATGGCGGCCCAGGCTATCAGCCGTTTGCGCCTTACCCCACCTGGCATGTTGCGCTTACCCGCAATCCCCTTCACCCGCTCAATGGCCGGGGGCTGCTGCAGCTTGTTACCTTAATGCGCCGGCAGCGGTATGATATTGTTCATACCCATACCCCGGTCGCCGGGCTGGTTGGTCGCCTGGCCGCCCGGTTGGCCAGCGTACCGTTGGTGCTGTACACCCTGCATGGCTCGTTTTGGGAGACCCGGCCACGCTGGCGTTCTATCTTGTTTGATCGGCTGGAACGACTGGCGGCCAACTGGACTTCCCATGTCTTTGCGTTCAACCAGGCCGACGCCACCGATTTGCGCCAACGCTGCCACTTTAACCCGACCCAGATCAGCCGGGTACCGGTCGGCGGCGCAGGCGTTGACTTAAGCCGGTTTGACCCCAACCTGTACCCGCCCGAACAGGTCAAGCAGCAGCGAAGTCGCCTGGGGATTCACCCTGACGATTGGGTCATCGGTTATGTAGGCCGTTTGGATAGAGACAAAGGACTGACCGAATTACTGGTCGCCGCTGCCCAACTGCGGCGCACGTTTCCCCGGCTGCGGCTGCTGTTGGTGGGTGATCGGTTAACCGGTGACCGGGCGACCGTAATTGAGTCTCAACTGGCGGCGCTGGGCCAAACGGTAATCACCACCGGATTTCGGAGCGATGTGCCAGCGATGCTAGCCTGTATGGATGTGGTTGTCTCGGCTTCACACCGGGATGGTTTTGGGATGGTTCTGGCTGAAGCCGCCGCAATGGGCAAACCGGTAGTGGCGACGCTTACTCGCGGCGCGCCAGCCGCCGTGATCGACCAACAGACCGGGTTACTGGTGCCTATCGGCCAAGCCGAGCGTTTGGCGGCGGCTATCGCTCACCTGTTAACTAACCCGGACTTACGCCGGCAAATGGGAGCGGCGGCCCGCCGGCTGGCCACTGAACGCTTTGAGCAACAGCAAACAATGGACTTTTATGCGGCCGAATACGCCCGGCTGTTGCAAGCCAAAGGGCTACCTCTGCCCGCCGCACCTCAGCCCACAACCATACCGGCCTGAATAGCCAAAGATTCAACGTAAGAGCGCAAGGATTTAACCTTTTTTCTTTGCGCCTTTGAACCTTTGCTCCCTGGCGTTAAAAAACTCAACGCAAAGTCGCGGGGACGCAAGGACGCAGGGGACTTAACCTTTCTTCTTTGCGCCTTTGCGACCCGGCACCCCTGTACCCTGCTAAAGCACTTTAATAACCGGATACGCTTATGTACAACCCTTTTGGCAAACGATTGTTTGATCTGCTGCTGGTTATCCCGGCGCTGCTGCTGCTCTGGCCGCTGCTGCTGGGGCTAGCCTTGCTGGTTCGGCTTAAGCTGGGCGGGCCGGTGTTGTTTAAGCAACAGCGGCCGGGGCTAAATGGCCGGCCTTTTACCCTGTATAAGTTCCGCACCATGACCGAGGCCCGCGACCGGACCGGCCAGTACCTGCCCGATGCCCGGCGGCTAACGCACTTTGGCCAATGGCTGCGCCACACCAGCCTGGATGAACTGCCGGAGCTGTTTAACGTGCTCAAAGGCGAGATGAGCCTGGTTGGCCCGCGACCCTTACTGCTGCAATACCTGGAGCGTTACACGCCGGAACAGGCGCGCCGCCATATGGTGCGGCCGGGGATCACCGGCTGGGCGCAGATCAATGGCCGCAACGCCCTCAGTTGGGAAGAAAAGTTTAAGCTGGATAGCTGGTATGTTGATCACGTCTCGTGGGGGTTGGACGTCAAAATCCTGGCGCTGACCGTCTGGAAAACCCTGCGGCGGGAGGGCATCAGCCAGCCCGGCCAGGCTACAATGGAGGAATTTTTGGGGAGTTACAGCGTTTCCAGCAACGCTTCTAAATCGCCATAATCGTAAGGCGGACGCTTACGAACAGCCAGGATATCAACGGTCAACTCATTGTCATTAACAGCATAAATTAAACGCCAGCGCTCCAAACGTAACCGATGAACTTCAAATTCAATATCCGGCAGGTTTAGTTTTTTGCTTGACGCCGGCTGGGGATCATCGGCCAGCGCATCAATGACCCGTCTAATCCGCTGGCGGATGTTGCCTGGCAAAGTTTTGATCTCCTGCCAGGCCTGCGGCGTCACATACACCGTATAGTTGCTCACGGCAAATTCTCTTTAAGATCATCCCATTTAAGCCAGCCGGCCCGTTCGCGATTACCGCCAGCCTGGCGTAATTGGTCAAGGGCGTCGCGGGCGACCTGCACATCTTCCACCGTTTCCAGCCATTCCAGCAGGGTTTCCCAATCGTCCAAATCAACCACAGCCAACCGTTTACCCTTAACCGTGATATATTGCACCGATTGCAGCACATCCAAGCCGTTCATTTTGCACTCCTCTTCTGTCTCACTGGCGCTGTGGTGATTATAACACGCCGCAGTCTGAAAACCAATCGCCTGGAACACAATAAATTTAAGGTTAGTCCGATGAAAATCCTGATACTCGGCGCGGGTGGCCACGCCCAGGTGGTTGCCGACATCTTATTGGCCCGGCAGCAAGCCGGTGATCCGGCGCTGGAACTGGCCGGTTTTTTAGATGATGATCCTGCCCTGCATGGTCGCACTATTCTGGGCCGGCCGGTGCTGGGGCCAATTAGCGCCTGCGCCGCCCTACCGCACGAGGCGATCATTATTGGCATTGGCCATAACCCCACCCGAACCAGGCTGGCCGAACAGCTACAGGCAGCCGGCGAACAGTTGATCACGGCCATTCACCCCACAGCCGTCATCGGAGCCGACGTCGCCATTGGGCCGGGCTGCGTAATCTGCGCCGGGGTCATCGTCAATACCGGCACAAAGATTGGCGCGAACGTTATCCTTAATACCGGCTGCACCGTTGATCATCACAATATTATTGGCCCGCACGCCCACATTGCCCCCGGCGTACACCTGGGGGGTGATGTAAACATTGGTCCCGGCACACTGGTGGGTATTGGCGCAACCATACTGCCCCAGCAAACCGTGGGCGCAGAGTGTACAGTCGGCGCTGGCAGTGTGGTTATCAACTCCGTGCCGGATGGGGTGACCGTGGCCGGCGTTCCGGCCCGGATCATTCGCCAGCCTCACCTGGCTACCGAAGCTAACTCCCTGAACAAAGAGGCAACCTATGGATAACATTCCGATGTCAGCCCCGGATATTTCCCGGATCGAACAACAGACCCTGAGCCGGGTGCTGCAAACCCGCCACCTCAGTTTAGGCCCTTACCTGGAACAGTTTGAGCAGGCCGTGGCCGCTTATACCGGCAGCCGCTATGCCATCGCCGTCAACTCTGGCACCAGCGGCCTGCACCTGGCCGTCATCGCCGCCGGAGTCACCAGCGGCGATTGGGTCATCACCAGCCCGTTTTCATTCATCGCCTCGGCCAACTGCGTGATGTACGAGCGGGCCGTGCCGGTGTTTGTGGACGTGGAAGCGGCCACTGGCAACCTGGACCCGGCCCTGGTGGCCGAAGCCGCCTGTGATTTAACCCGGGGTGGGGCAGCGGCGCAACACTGGCTGCCACGCTCACTAAAGCAATCATCAAACGGCCAGCCAAAATCCAACATCCAAAATCTAAAATCAATTCTGCCGGTGCATGCCTTTGGTCAGCCGGCCGAGATGGCGCCGCTGCTGGCCACCGCCCAACAGCACCGGCTGGCGGTTATCGAGGACGCCTGCGAGGCCATTGGCGCTGACTATCGCGGCCATCGGGCCGGCTCGCTGGGCGATGCGGCCGTGTTCGCCTTTTACCCTAACAAGCAACTGACCACCGGCGAAGGCGGACTGATTGTCACCGACCGGGCCGACTGGGCCGACCTGTTCCGCTCGCTGCGCAACCAGGGCCGGGACGTGTTCAATGCCTGGCTCAGCCACACCCGGTTAGGCTACAACTATCGGCTGGATGAAATGAGCGCCGCTCTGGGGCTGGCTCAAATGCAGCGCATTGACGAACTGCTGGCCAAGCGGGCCAGGGTGGCCGGCTGGTACGACGAACGGCTGGCCGGGCTGGACTGGGTTGAACGGCCGTTCATCGCCGCCAGCACCAGCCGCATGTCGTGGTTTGTTTACGTGATCCGGCTCAAAGCGCCGCTGCTACGAGACACCGTCATGCAGCAACTCGCCGGGCGGGGTATCCCCAGCCGGCCTTACTTTACCCCGATCCATTTGCAGCCTTTCTACCAACAACAGTTTGGCTACCAGCGCGGTGACTTCCCGGTAACCGAACATCTGGGCGATGTCTCGCTGGCCCTGCCCTTTTCCGGGGTGATGACCGCCGACCAGGTTGACCGGGTCTGCACCGTGCTAACCGAAGTGGCGCAGAGCCAGGCGGTACGGCGGCCGGTTTTTAGCGCCGGTCATTAGTCATCGGTCACTTGTCATTCGTCATTCGTCACTCGTCACTCGTCACTCGTCGTTGGTCATTCGTCATTCGTCATTCGTCATTCGTCATTCGTCATTGCTCACTCGTCATCGGTCATTCGTCACTTGTCACTCGTCATTGGTCATTGGTCATTCATCATTCATCATTGGTCATTCGTCATTGATAATTGGAAAACGCTTATGTCACTCAAACTGAAAGCACCGGAGCAGTATCTCCAGCTTAACCGGCGCACGCTGGCCCTGATCCGGCTGATGGACGTGCTGGGCGCGGGGCTGGGGCTGCTGCTATTGTGGCCGCTGTTACTGGCCGTGGGGCTGGTTATCAAACTGACCTCGCCGGGGGCGGCATTGCACCGGGCCGAACGGGTCGGCCGGGGCGGGCAAATCTTCACCCTGCTCAAGTTTCGGACAATGGTCAGCCAGGCCGGCCAACAAGGGCCGGGCATCACCACCGCCCGCGACCCGCGGATAACGCCCATTGGCCGGCTGCTGCGCCGCACCAAGCTGGACGAACTGCCGCAGCTATGGAACGTGCTGGCCGGGCAGATGAGCCTGGTCGGCCCCCGGCCGGAAGACCCGCGCTACGTGCAGTGGTACACCACCGAACAACGGCAGTTGCTCAGCGTGCGGCCGGGCATTACCAGCGCGGCTTCGCTGGCGTTTAAAGATGAAGAAACGCTGCTCCAGAGCGACAACTGGGAGCGGGTTTACCGCGATCAGGTGCTGCCGCACAAACTGGCCCTGGATCTGGCCTACATGCAGCAGCGAACCGTGGGCGCGGACCTGCGGCTGATTTTGCGGACCATTGCCGCGGTGGCCCGCGGCCCCTACTGGCTAACCGTGGCCCTCAAGCTGCGCAACCGCCATTTGGCCGGGATCGATTTGCTGATCTTTGCCGGTACCCCGGCCCTGGCCCTGGCCCTGCGGCTGGATGGCTGGGGCTGGTGGCCGCAAATGCTGCCGGCCCTGGCCCTGTATACCGCCGTGGCCGCGGCCATCAAACTGCTGGTTTTTTACCAGTTGGGGCTGTACCGGCGCTACTGGCAGTACGCCTCGGTTAGCGACCTGCTGCAACTGGTGATCGGCGTGGCGGCAACGACCAGCCTGATCACCGGCCTGTTCATTACCCTGCACGGGCTGCTAACGCCGCACCAACTGGCCATGTACCGGGCCGTGCCGCTGATCGACGGGCTGATCACCGGCTTCATCGTCAGCGCCAGCCGCTTTGGGTTGCGGCTGCTCAACTATTTGCGGCAACAGGGACAGCAGCGGCTGGGCGGCCGGCGCACGCTGATCATCGGCGCGGGCGAGGCCGGCAAACTGCTGGTGCGCGAGATGCGGGCCAATCCCGAACTGAAGCTGGAGCCGGTAGCTTTTGTGGATGACGACCCGTTGAAGCTGGGCACCCGCATTTACGATCTGCCGGTGGCCGGCAGCAGCCGCCAACTGGCGGCCATTGTGCAGCAATACGCCATCCAGCGGATTGTGGTGGCGGTGCCCTCGGCTCCGCTGGGCCGGCAGCACGAACTGGAAGCGCTGGCCCACCAAACCGGGCTGGTTACCCACAACCTGCCGGGGCTGTACCAGCTTTTGGCCGGCTACAAATCGGTTAGCGCCGTGCCCGAGTTTGATATTCAGCGGTTGCTGCGCCGCGAGCCAATTACCTCCGACCCCGGCGAAATTAATGCCCGGCTGGCCGGTCAGGTGGTGCTGGTGACCGGCGCGGGGGGTTCCATTGGCAGCGAACTGTGCCGGCAGATCGCCCGCAGCGGGCCGGCGGCCATTGTGCTGCTGGGTCACGGCGAAAACAGCATCTTTGAGATCACCCTCGATCTGAAACTGAGCTTTCCCGGCCTGAAAACATACCCGGTTATTGTCGATGTCCGTGACGCGGCCGGGGTGAAAAAGGTGGTGCGCCAGTACCGGCCGGCGGTTATTTTCCACGCCGCGGCCCACAAACACGTGCCCTTTATGGAGTGTCACGTTGAAGAAGCCATCACCAACAACGTGCTGGGCACGCGCAACGTACTGCGCGCCGCCGAAGAGTTTGGCGTGCCGCGGCTGGTGATGATCTCGACCGACAAGGCGGTCAACCCTTCGAGCATTATGGGCGCCACCAAACGGCTGGCGGAACTGCTGGTGATGGCCGCAGCCCGGCGCAGTGGCCGGGCCTATATGGCCGTGCGCTTTGGCAACGTGCTCGGTAGCCGGGGCAGCGTGCTGCGGGTCTTTCAGCAGCAGATCGCCGCCGGCGGGCCGCTCACCCTGACCCACCCGGAGATGCGCCGTTATTTTATGACCATCCCCGAAGCGGTGCAGTTGGTGTTACAGGCCAGCGTATTGGGCCAGGGCAGCGAAGCCTTTGTGCTGGATATGGGCGAGCCGGTGCGCATTGTCGATATGGCTACCGACCTGCTCAAACTGTGCGGCCTGGAACCGGAGCGGGACATCGAGCTGATCTTCACCGGCATTCGCCCCGGCGAAAAGCTGAACGAAGAGCTGTTTTTGAGCAGCGAAGCCTACCACCGCACCCGCCACCCCAAAATCTTTGTGGCCACCCACGATGGCAACCTGCAAACCGAGGCGCTGGAGCAGGTGGTCAATGAGCTGATCGCCCTGACCCGGCGCATCACCTCGCCGGACAGCAGCGCCGTCATCGAGGAGATGCTGACCCAGGTTTGCCATTATATTGATCGCTATCCCCCGGCCAACGGCTCGACACCGCCCCCCCCGCCGCCCGCGGCCTGGCCGGCCCTGCGCCGCCTCCACCCGGCCCGGCTTTAAAGATAAGGCAGCACTTCCATTCTCTCCAAAAAACTCAACAGAAAAGGAAAGTGCAACAAAACCTTTTCATCCCACCCCCAAACCACCTGTGCCCCGCAGAAGAAGGTTAACCCCCTCCCCCTGCCCCACCTGTGCCCCGCAGGGGTATCCCCCAAAATGGGGGAGGGGAAAATATTACGTGATCAGTTTGGGGCGGCTTTGCCGCCCCAAACTGATCACAAAAGTCAAATCCCCCTTCTCTCCTGAAGGGGACGAAGTGCCCGAAGGGTAGAAGGGGGGCAGGGGGGGTGAGGGGCGAACAAGAGTTGGCAGATTTATGGGTAACGATAAACCTGAGGGGAGAGGGGGCAGGGGGGTGAGAGGGGATTACCCAACCGATGACCCACATTATCGCCATCAACAACCACAAAGGCGGCGTAGCCAAAACCACCACCTGCCTGTCGCTGGGGGCCTGCCTGGCCGAGCTGGGCCGCAGCGTGCTGCTGATCGATCTGGACCCGCAGGCCCATTTAACCATGTCGCTCGGGCTAAAACCGGACGGCCTGCACCGGACCATCGGCGACGCCCTGCTGGGCAGCACCTCTCTCATCGGCGTCAGCCGTGAAAGTCCGGTATTGGGACTGGACGTGGCCCCGGCCAACCGCGAGCTGGCTCTGATTGACAAGCTGCTCTACCCGCAGCGCAACTTTGAAAGCCGGCTCAAAAGCCAGTTGGCCAGCCTGCCGGCCCAACTCTACGATTATATCCTGCTCGACTGCGCCCCGGCGCTGGGCACGCTGACTCTCAACGCCCTGACCGCGGCCCAGCGACTGCTCATCCCGGTGCAGGCCGAATATTACGCCGCCCAGTCGCTGCGGCAGATCATCCGCCTGGTGCAGTTGGTGCGGCGCAAAACCAATCCCGGCCTGACCTACCAGATTGTGGTGACCATGTACGACCAACGCAACCGGGTGTCGCGGCTGCTGCTGGAACAGTTGCAGGCCAGCCTCAACGGCCGGCTGCTGCAAACGATTATCGGCATTGATACAAGGCTTAAGGAGTGCCCGGCCTTCGGCCAACCGATTACCACGTATGCGCCCCAAACCCGCGCCGCCCGGCAGTACCGCGCCCTGGCGCAGGAAATAATGAGTTGTAACTACCCATAACAAGGTATCCGCAAACCAAGATAGATTTCCACTGCCCCCACCCCCCTGCCCCCTCCCCCAAAATGGGGGAGGGGGAGATTAAATTGAGGGTGTGGTTTGGGCGGCGTAGCCGCCCAAACCACACCCAAAACCTCCTTTCTCCCCCTTCCACTCTACGGGTAGAAGGGGGCTGGGGGATGAGGGAGACAACTATAACACCCAAAGAAACGATAACTTATGGCAGATAACAACCTACGCGACCGGCTGGAAGATATTTTTTCCGGGCTGGAAGACCCCCCCGATGACCTCTTTGAACCGCTGTTTGACCGCGAACCGACGCCGCCATCGACCGGACGGCCCCGGCGCAGCCCGGCGGCCCAACCCTATTTGCCGCCGGAACCGGCAGTGCTGGCCCGGCCAACCCGGCCGCGACCCACGGTTCAGTGGCGGCTGATCATCTGGGCGGTGCTGCTAAGCCTGGCGGCGCTGCTGCTGCTGGCTTACAGCCAGGCCATCTTTAATTACGATCCATCGAGCGCCGCCGTGGGGGTAACGCCCCGCTTCATTATTCCCGCCACGCCGACCACCACGCCAACCCCACGCTTCAGCCCAACACCACTCCTGGATGACCGCGGCCCGGTCCTCAGCTTTCAGGATGCCACCGTTACCCCCACGGCCGTGCCCGGCGGGCGCGGGCTGGCGCTGAACCCGGCCGCGCTCGATGCCGGCTGGGCGGTCAGTAACGATGACGCCCTGCTCAGCGAGTTTGACGCGCCCAACCACCTGGGCGACTCGTACCTGTACAGCGGCGCGCTCGATGGCCAGCAGTATGTGGCCGTGCTCCAGTTTGACCTGCGGCGCATCCCGCGCGGCACGCAGGTAACCGGCGCCAGCCTGCGGCTAACCGGCCTGCGGGCCGACCAGCTTCAAAGTGAAGGCCGCTGGCAGGTCGAACTGCTGGCCCCGGAGATCGACCTGGGCTGGCGCGGCCACAGCTACAGCCAGTTCAGCCGGGCCGCGGCGCTGAGCGTTCTCTCGCCGGAACTGACGCCGGCGGAGCTGGGCCAGGATGTAATCAACTCCTTTGAATTTTCGGCAGGACAACTGGCGCTGCTGACCGAACGCATTTTAAACGGCAGCGACAAATTTGGCCGCTTTGTCTCGTTCCGTATTGTTGGGCCGGGCGGTTCGCAGAACAACCTGTTTGCCTGGGACAGCGGCGTTGGCCCGGCCAGCGCCAAGCAGCCGCCGCAGTTATTCCTCAACCTGGGGCCGGCCCCGGCCGAAACGCCGCCGCCCTACTTTGTGCTGGTCACCAGCACCCCAACGCCGCAAGCCATTGAAACGGCGGTCGCGCACTCGGTGCAGATGACCGCCGCCGCCCGCCGCGACGGCACGGCCACGGCCGTCCCGCCCTACTGGGTGACTCCGGTGGTCGTTACGGCCACGCCCACCGGCGAAAACGCGGCCACGGCTGTGGCTCAGGCGGCGCAGGCCACAGCCATCGCCATGACCACCGGCCAGCCGCCGCACGTGGTCACGGCCACGCCAACGCCAACTTATGTTATCATTACCAGCACCCCAACGCCGGAAAACGTAATGACCGCCGCCGCCCAGGCAGCGCAGGTAACGGCCGCGGCCATGGCCCACGGCACGGCCACGCCGCTGCCGGCCAACTGGGTCACTCCGGCGGTTGTTATCGACGCGGCCACGCCGGAGAATACGGCCACGGTTCAATACTGGCAGGCGGTGGCGATGACCACCGGCACGCCGACGCCCACGCCGGCCAACGTGCAAACCGCCACGCCGACGCCGGTTTTGCTGGTTGGCCTGCCCTCGCCCACGGCTACGGCCACGCCGACCAGCACGCCGCAATCGCTGCCGGCGCTGCTGCTGGGCAGGATCATCTTTTTGTCTGACCGGGAAGGGGCCACGGTTGAGGAGCGAACCCGGGCCGAAAAGCTGCAAGCCACGCCGCAGATCACGCCGCAGCCCTACGTGTTTGATCCCGCGACCGGCCAGGTGGCCCGGCTGACCGACCGCTGGCCCTACGACTCGGCGGTCAAGCGCGATGCCTGGACGCTCGATGGCCGCTTTGAAGCCTACAATCAAGAGTTGTTGTGGGTAACCAGCGGCCCCCGGATTGCTCTGCACGTGTACGACCACGAATATAACGTTGAGCGGCTGGCCTCTAATTTTGGCACGGGCATTGTTTACGATCCGGTCTGGTCGCCCAGCCGGCCGGAGCTGGTTTTTGTCAGCACCGAAACCGGCAATGATGATGTCTGGACCAGCAACGCCGACGGCAGCGAGCCGCACCAGCTCACTCACAACGACTGGGCCTGGGACAAGCATCCCTCCTTTGCCCCGGATGGCGAGCAGATTGTCTTTTATTCCAACCGGACCGGCACCAACCAGTTGTGGCTGATGAACCGCGACGGCAGCGGGCAGCGGTTGCTGCTGCCGCCCAGCGAGTTCAATGATTTTGACCCGGTCTGGGTGAAGACGCTCGCGCCGCCGCCGGAGTTGGAGCGCCTGCCGGACTGGCGCTTTGTGAAGCCCACGGCCGAGCCGTAGAGAAACAAAACACCCCTTATCCCCCCGGCCCCCTTCTCCCCTTGAGGGGAGAAGGGGGAGAAGAGCTTTTTTGCTGTGATTGTGGGCGGCTACGCCGCCCACAATCACAGCATTTCAATAAGCCCCCTTCCCCGGGGAAGGGGGTTGGGGGATGGGGCCGAAGCACCCAAAAGTTTCACCAATTTGCCAAAGTGAGGACTTAATGAACGATTCGATTGACCTGCGCCAATATTTCCACCTGGCCCTGAAATGGTGGTGGCTGATTATCCTGTTGGCCGTGGCCGGCGCAGCCAGCGCCTATATCTTCAGCCGCCGGCAGGAGCCGGTTTATCAGGCCACGGCCACCATTATGGTGGGCCAATCCATCCAGTCTACCCAGTTGGACACCCGCGATATTTACATCAGCCAGCAGTTGGCCCAAACCTACGCCAACATCGCCCGGCGGCAGCCGGTGCTGCAAAGCGTGGTCGAGGCGCTGCAACTGCCGGATAACTGGCAAACGCTGCGCAGCCGGGTTACGGTTAACCCGGTGCGCGATACCCAATTGCTGGAGATCACCGTCGAAGCCGGCTCACCAGACGAGGCGCTGGTTACAGCCGATGAGGTTGCCAGCCAACTGATCAAGCTCAGTCCGACCGCACTGGAAAACCAGACCCAGAGCAAAAACCAGGAATTTATCCGGCAGCGGCTCGACAGCCTCAAAGGTAAAATCGAGGCGGGACAGGCCCGGCTGGAAACGCTCAACCAGGCCATGAGCGGTTCGCTTTCGGCGCAGCAGGTGCAGGATTTGCAGGAAGAGATCAATAATCTGGAGCAGCTTGTCGCCGGTTGGGAAAACAACTACACCCAACTGTTGGTGCTGGTAGAAAAAGAAAAGTCGCCCAACTACCTGGCCGTCATCGAGCCGGCTCAAACCAGCGGCCGGCCGGTGCGCCCCAAAACAATGCAAAACACGCTGCTCGGCGGGGTGGTGGGGCTGCTGCTGGCGTTGGGCATCATCTTTTTGCTGGAATACCTGGACGATACCCTCAAATCGCCGGTCGATCTGGAACAGCAGGTTGCCGTAACCGCGCTGGGAGCCATCGGCCGGATCAAAGGCAAAAGCTATCAGGACAAGCTGGTCACGGCCCACGATCTCTTTTCGCCGCAGGCCGAAGCCTACCGCATGCTGCGCAGCAACATCCAGTTTATGGCGATTGACGAGCCGGTGCGGGCGATCATGGTCACCAGCCCCACCCCCTCCGAAGGCAAAAGCACCACCGTGGCCAACCTGGGGGTAGTGATGGCCCAAACCGGGCTAAAAACCATTATCATCGATGCCGACCTGCGCAAACCTGTGCAGCACGACATTTTTCAGGTGGGCAATATGGCCGGGTTGACCGATCTGCTGCGGACGCCGGAAGCGCGGCCGGGCAGCTATCTGCGCCAGACTACCATTGAAAACCTATGGCTGATGACCAGCGGCAAACTGCCGCCCAACCCGTCAGAAATGCTGGGGTCGCGGCGCATGCAGCAGTTGGTCAGCGATCTGCTGGCTGAAGCCGATGTCATCCTCTTTGACAGCCCACCGGTGCTGGCCGTGGCCGACGCGCCCGTGCTGGCTTCGCACCTGGATGGTGTGGTGCTGGTAACCGAAGCCGGCGCGACCCGCCGCGACGCGGCCCGGCAGGCGGTAGCCAATTTGCAGCACGCCGGGGCCACTATTTTAGGCGCGGTTGTCAACCAGTTCAGTAAATCCGGCGGCGGTTACTATTACTACTACCATCATTATTACCACTCCGGCAACGGCCACGGACCGCAAGGCAGCGCGGCCACCCCGCAACGGCAGGGCAAATGGCTGCCGTTTCTGAAATGATGGCCAGCCTGCGCCGCCAGCTCAACAGCTACAATCCGCTCGGCGAGGCCCCGCTGTTTGGGCTGGCGGCCGTGCTCTTTTTGCCGGGGCTGCTTTTTAGCCGGTTGATGCCGGCCTGGAGCACACCGCTGGCTTTGGCCGGGCTGGCTCTCATTTTTGGCCTGCGCTGGCTGGCCGTGGGCCGGCTGACCGGCAGCCGCATGGCCGACGGCGCGTTGTTGGGGCTGTTACTGTTACTGCCGCTCAACCTGCTCAACTCGCTGGATGACGGCGTCACCCGGCCGCTGGCGCTGGCGTTTGTGGCCGGGCTGGCCCTGTGCGGCGCGGTCGCCGCTCAAACGTGGCTGCCGCGCCAGAGCTGGCTGTTGCTGCTGGCCGGCCTGGGAGTGGGCGTAATTCTGCTGCTGGGCACCCGGCTGGGCAGCAATAAACTGCCGTTTATCGACCGGGAAATTTACAGCCTGCTGCCCGGCGGTTACCACGCCTTTTGGGATCGCGATAGCTTTAACCCCAACCTGGCCGGCGGGTTGGCCGCCCTGTTTTTGCTGCCGGCCGTGGCTCTGGCTCTGAAAGCCGAACAATGGCCCGTACGCGACGCTGCTAAAATAACGGCCATCGCGCTGGCGCTGCTGCTGCTACTCACCCAGTCGCGCGGCGCGCTGCTGGCGAGCGGGGTCGGCCTGGCGGTGATGTCCGTAGCGCGCAGCCGGCGCTGGCTGGTGGGCTGGCTGCTGCTGGCGGCGCTGGTTGCCGGGCTGGCCCTGTGGCTGGGGCCGGCGGTCTTGTTCGATAACTTACTGGGCCGCAGCCAACCGCTGGCCGATTCCAGCCTGCGCGCCCGGCTGGAATTGTGGCAGCGAGCGCTGGTGCTGGCCGGCGCTTTCCCGTTGACCGGCGTCGGCCTGGGGCTGTTTGAGGCGGCGGTCAAACTGCTGGCCCCCACCGAGTTGATTTCCGCCGGCGCCGCCTTTGGCCATGCTCACAACATTTATTTGCAGCTTGCCGCCGAAATGGGACTGCCGGCGCTGATTTTGCACCTGGCCCTGTTTGCAACGCTGGCCGGCCGGCTGGCGCGCGCCGCCGGGCAATCGGCGCTGGCGCTGGGGCTGCTGGGCAGCCTGGCCGCGTTTTTAACCCACGGCCTGTTTGATGCGATCATCGCCTCGCCGCAGGTGGCGCTGATTGTTTGGGGTCTGTTCGGGGCGATGCTGGCCGCCAGCGAACCGGCCGGGCCTATCAATAACTAAACTGATGAACTGTAATCCCATCCAACTAATACCGCCGGCGGTGACCGGCTCACCGTTCAGCCCCGCCACCCGGCGGCTCAAACGCGGCTTCGACCTGCTGGTCAGCGCCCTGCTGCTGGTGCTGCTGTCGCCGCTGCTGCTGGCCCTGGCTCTGCTCATCTGGCTCGATTCGCCGGGGCCGGTGATTTTTTGCCAGCCGCGAGTGGGGCAAAACGGCCGGTTATTCAATATGTTTAAATTGAGGACAATGCACGCCAGCGCGGATCAGACCGAACCGGACGGCCTCAAACTGCCGGATGACCCGCGCCTGACCCGGCCGGGTCGCTGGCTGCGGCGCTTTTCGCTGGACGAACTGCCGCAATTAATCAACGTCCTGCGCGGTGAGATGAGTCTGGTCGGTCCCCGGCCGGAGCTGCCCGGCCTGTTGCAGCGCTACGGGCCGCAGGGATCGCTGCGGCTGGCCGTGCCGCAGGGGATGACCGGCTGGTGGCAGATCAACGGCCGGATGGCCCGTCCCTGGCCGCAACAACGGCTGGCCGACGACCTGTTTTATATTGAACACCACTCGCTGTGGCTGGATGTGCAAATTTTATGGCTGACCGTGCCGGCCATTCTGCATGGGGAGGGCGCGTATTAGCCCGGCGCTGGGGCTGAACCGGCCGCGCGGCCGGGCCGGACTGCGGCTACTGGCCGGGCTGCTGCTGGGTGCGGCGACCTGCGGTTGGGCCGTAAACGGCGTAGACTGGGCCGAAGTTAGCGCCGGGCTGACCGGCGCATCGATCGGCTGGCTGGCCGTAGGCCTGGCCGGGGTAGTGGCCGTGGCGCTGGCCAAAGCCGGTCGCTGGCGGGATTTGTACCCGCGGCCACGGCCGGTTTTCTGGCCCACCTTTGGCGTGCTTGTAACCGCACAAATGATCAACCTGCTCATCCCGGTGCGCACCGGCGAGCTGCTCCGGCTGGGATTGATGCGCGGTCACGGCCAGCCGGTCGCAGCAACGTTGCCAACGTTGTTGATTGAAAAGGTGATTGACCTGCTGGCCGCCGGGCTGATCGCCGCCACTTTGGCCGGATTGACCCTGACCCCCGGCTGGCTCGGCCCGGCCGGCGCGAGCGCGCTGCTGCTGGCGGCCGGGTTGGCCACCGGGCTGGCGCTGCTGGGGCGGCTGCAGCAGCGCCTGGTGCCGTGGTTGGCCCGGTGGGATTGGCTGGCCAACGCCGCCGAACGCGGGTTGGCCGCGCTGGCGCTGCTGGCGAATGGCCGCGCGCTGGCCCGGCTGCTGCTGTGGAGCGGGCTGATCTGGCTGTTATCGCTGCTGACGATGGCCGCCATGCTGGCCGCGTTCCATCTGCAACTGCCGCTGACTGCCGCGGCACTGCTCATGCTGCTGGTCAGCCTGAGCAATATCGCCCCCTCGCCGCCGGCGCTGGTCGGCTTGATGCAGGGCGCGGCGGTGCTGGCGCTGGCTCCGTTTGGCGTGGCCCAAGCCACGGCTCTTGGTGTGGGCGTAGCGTTGAATGTGGTCACGGTGCTGCCGTTGATCCTCATCGGCGGCTGGGCCGTTTTAAATGGCGGCTTACGGCGCGGCGGCCCAGCCGCCGCGCCGTAAGCCGCCGACAGAGGAGAACTATCTATGTCCAGCCTGACGACGGCGCAGCGACTCGACGCCGCTTATTATAACGCCCTGTGGCCCACCCTCTTTGCCCGGCACCAAATCCCGCTGCTGGTCCCGCCCGACAGCGACATGTTCCGGGCCGATCTGGGCCGCTCGCTGCGGGTTATGTTCGACTGGCTGGGCGATCTGCGCGGCCAGCGAGTGCTGGAACTGGGCTGTGGTCCGGGTGACTACACGATAATGCTCGCCCGGCGCGGGGCGCAGGTCACTGCGGTAGACATCGCCGCCGCCAGCCTGAATTTGACCCGCCGCCGCGCCGCCGCCCACCAACTCGAAAGTTCGGTGGCGGTGCGGGTGGCCGCCGCCGAAACGCTGGCGTTTCCAAGCAACAGCTTTGATTTGGTGGTCGGTTTTGGCCTGCTGCACCACGCCGACGCCCGGGCGCTGGCTCCGGAAATACGGCGGGTGCTCAAACCGGGCGGCCGGGCGCTGTTTCGCGAACCGCTCGGCGAAAACCCGCTGTTGCACCTGATCCGCGAGCGGATGCCCTACCGCCACAAACATCGCTCACCCAACGAACACCCGCTAACCCACAGCGACATCGCCGGCGTTGGCCGCTATTTTTGCCGTACCCGCCAGCGCGAATTCTACCTGTTGTCGATGATCTCGCGGGCTATCGGCGGCGAAATGTCGTTCCCGGCGCTGTGGGCGCTGGATGAATTTCTGCTCGCCCGCGTGCCGCTGGCCCGGCGCTGGTGCCGCTACGTGCTGGTGGAATATGCCGCCTGAAACAGTGTCGGTGATTGTGCCGGTGCGTAACGGGGCCGCCAGCCTGCCCAACTGCCTGCGGGCGCTAACCCAACAAACCCGCCCGCCCGACGAGATCATTGTGGTTGATGACGGCTCCGGCGACGACTCGGCGGCGGTGGCCCGTCAGTTCACCGGGGTAACGGTGCTGGCCCAACCGCCCGCCGGGCCGGCGGCGGCGCGCAATCGCGGCGCGGCCAGCGCCGGCAGCGACATCTTGCTGTTTACCGATGCCGACTGCATCCCCGCGCCGGACTGGGTGGCGCAGATGATCGCCCCCTTTGCCGGGCCGGAAGTGGCCGGCGCGCGAGGCGTCTATCGCAGCCGCCAGCCGCAATTGACCGCCCGCTTTGTGCAGCAGGAATATCAGGACCGCTACGACCGGTTGGCCGGGCTGAGCCGCATCGATTTTGTTGACACTTACTCGGCGGGCTACCGGCGCGACCTTTTTTTGGCCGCCGGCGGTTTTGACGCCCGCTTTCCCAGCGCCTCAGTCGAGGATCAGGAGTTGTCGTTTCGACTGGCGGCGCAGGGCTGCCGGCTGGTTTTTGCCCCCAACGCCGTGGTTGAGCATCAGCATAACCGCACCCTTGGCCGGTACGCCCGCCGCAAATTCAACATTGGCTACTGGAAAGCGCGGCTGTTGCGCCGCCACCCGGCCAAAGCCGGCCGCGATTCGCACACGCCGCAGCGGCTCAAAGTGCAACTGGGACTGGCTGCGCTGGCCGGCGGGCTGCTGGCTCTCGGCGGGTTGGGCCGCCGGCCCCGGTTGATCGGCGGCGGGCTGCTGGCCGGGCTGGCCCTGCTGCTCACCGAGTTTCCTTTTTATCTCAAACTATTCCGGCGCGACCGGCCGGTGCTGCTCATCGCTCCTGTTTTGGTGGTGGTGCGAGCCGCGGCGCTGGCGCTGGGGCTGGCGCTGGGCACGCTCCGTTTTTGGTTGTTAACTGATGAAACTGACCGGCATTAAATTGAACCTGCAACCGGCCATCGAGCCGCAGCCGCGGCGGCTGCCCTATCTGCTGGGCCACGGCCTGCTGTATGCCGGGCTGCTGTTGCTGGCGTTGATTACAGTTTGGTTCGGTGTGAAAGTGACGGTGATTGCCGGCGCTTACCGCCGGGCAACCGCCAGCGCCGCCAGCCTGACCGCGGCCGGCAGCGAATCGAACCGCGCCCAGCTTCAGGCTGAGACCGACACGCTGGCCGGGGCGCTGGACACTCTCCAAACCGAACTCCTGCCGCTGCTGCCGCCGCCGGCCGTGACCCGCTGGCTGCCTTACGGCGATGATCTGGCGGCGCTGCCGGTTTTGCTGCCGGCCGCCGCCGATCTGGCCCGGGCCGGGCAGGCCGCCGCCGCACTGGCCAACGCCACCACCCTGCCCGATCTGGTGAGCCAACTGGCGCGGGTGCAGCCGCAACTGGCCCGGCTCGACGCGGACCTGCTGCGCCACCGGCCGGCGCTGGCCGCGATTGAGGCCGATAAATTGTCGCCGCTGCTGGCCCCGCGCGCCCGCCAGTTGCAGCAACTGCTGCCGCAGACTCGCACCGGCCTGCAACTGGCCCAACTGCTGCCGCCGGCGCTCGGTTTTGAGCAGCCGCAAACCTACCTGCTGCTCACCCAAAACGCCGACGAATTGCGGCCGTCCGGCGGCTACATCAACACCGCCGGCCACATTGTCATCGACCACGGGCAAATCATCAGCCTGCAAATGCAGGACAGTTACGCCGTTGACCGGCTCTCGGAAGCCTACCCCTACCCGCCCGCGCCGCTGCGGAACTATATGAAAGCCGATTACTGGGTGCTGCGCGACGCCAGTTGGTCGCCGGATTTTCCGGAGGCGGCCCGCACCGCGCTGGAGTTGTACCAACTGGGTCAGGGCGTCAACGCCGACGGGGTCATCGCCATTGACCAGTACGCGCTACCGCTGCTGCTGCCCGCCACCGGCCCATTGACGGTGAACGGCGAACAGGTGACCGCCGCCAATGTCATCGACTTGATGCAGCAACATTGGACGCCGGAAGCCGGGCAGGCGCAGGACGGCGAGTGGTGGGCGCAGCGTAAATCGTTTATGCTGGCCCTGGCCGAAGCGCTGGTGCAGAAGTTTGAAACCGCCCCGGAGTCGATCCCGCCGGCGGCGCTGGCGGCGGCGCTGCAACAGGCCCACGCCGAGAAGCATTTGCTGCTGTATATAAAGGAAGAACGATTGGCCAACCTGCTGGCCGAGCGGGGGCTGGACGGCGGGCTGCCGGCGACCGGCGGCGATTATTTGCTGGTCACCGACGCGAATGTCGGCTTTAACAAGGCCAGCGCCAAAGTGGAGCGCTACCTCAATTATACCGTCCAACTGGCCGGCGATGGTTCCGGGCAGGCCCGCGCCCAACTGCTCTATCAGCACACCGCCCCGGCCCGCGCCGGTGAGTGCGCCATCGACCTGCGCTACGACCGGAGCTACGCCCAAAATATGGAACGCTGCGCCTGGATTTATACCAGCCTGATTGTGCCGGCCGGCGCAGAATTGCGCACAGGCCCCGGCGTGGTGGTGGCCGGACGCTACCTGCTGCGCGGCCAACCAACCAGCGGCCAGGTTGACCGGCAGACGCTGCCCCACCACAAACAGAGCTGGAGCCAGCTTTTTTTGCTGGCCCCGGCCCAGCGGCTGGCGCTGGATTTTGACTACCGGCTGCCGCCCGGCACGGTTTCGGCCGGCGGTGAGCAGCAAAGCTATTCGCTGTTGCTGCCAAAACAGCCCGGCACGCTCGAACCGGCGGTGCAGGTGTCGCTGACGCTACCGGCGGGCGCGCAGCTACTGACCAGCGACCCCGCGCCGCTGGAACAATCCGGTTCGACGCTGCTTTTTCAGTTCCGGCTGACCACGGACCGGCGCATCCGGGTGACGTATAAATTAACGGAGTAGATGATGGCACAAGCTAACCTGAAATTCAGACTGATACTGACCCTGCTGGTCAGCGGCGTGGCGGTGCTGCTGGTGAATTGGCTTGGCCCGACCAGTTGGGCCGCGCCGAGCCAGTTCCCGGCCGCGCAGACCATTCCCACCCGGCCGTTGCAGCCCACCGCCACCCAACCGCCGCCGCCCGCGCCCACCGCCGCGCCAACCGCCGCCGGTAGTGAGCGGGAAGACTCCGGCAGGGGTAGCGAAACCTCGTCGCCGCCCGCGCCCACCGCCATTGAAGCCACCGAACCGGCCGAAGCTGAGCCAACGGCTGCGCCCGCCGGTAGCGACACGCCTGCCCCACCAACGGCGGCTATCGGCGGCAGTTCCGGGGAAGTTGCGCCGGTTACCACTGCCCCGCCGCCGGCAACCGGCAACGGCAGCAATGGCTCCGCACTCAACCCGCCGCCAACCCACACGCCAACCCCGCCGGCCGTTGTCGGCACCCGGCCGCCGGCCGCTACCGTTCCGGCCAAGCCGGGCGGCGGTAGCGGGCCGATTGCGGCGACAGCGCCGCCCGGTTCGCTGCTGGACCGGCTGCTGGGGCAGGGTCGCTGGCTGGCTGGATTGTGCCTGGGCGGGCTGTTGCTGCTGGGTGGACTGCTGGTTATTCGTCGGGCGTAAAAGGATTCATTATATGATCACCAGACTTCTTCATTTGCTGCTATGGGGCGTCATCGGTGTGCTATTGCTGTTGGTCAGCCCAACCGCGCAGGCCGCCGGGCCGGACAACTTTCCCAACTGCCGGTTGGGGATTGGCGGCGCGTATTCGCCGTATGTGGGCAATTACGACATCGCCCAGTTGAATATGGGGCGCTACCTGGATTGGTCCACCCGCAGCAACCCGGCCACCGAAATTGGCCTGACTGCCAACGTAGAATACATTCAGACCGTGCGGGTACACCAGCTCAAAACCTGCGGCAGCCACTGTATTGGCAGTTATGTAACCCCGCCGCAGTATTCGGTAACGCCGAGCCTGACCACGCTGGCCAGCATCGCCGCCAGCCGGCCGGGGATGCTGTGGCGCATTGGCAACGAGATTGAGCGCCAGGATTGGGCCGACGGCGAGGGGCAGGACGAAATCACTCCGGAGTTGTACGCCACCGCCTATCACGCCATCCACGCTGCCATCAAAACCGCCGACCCGACCGCCCGGGTGGCCGTTGGCTCGGTCATTTTGGCCTCACCGCTGCGGCTGGCCTATTTGGAGCGGGTGTGGAATGCCTATCAAACGCAGTTCGGGTACTCAATGGGCCGGGATGTCGATGCCTGGGTGATGCATACCTTTCTCATTCGCGAGGTTGAAGGCAGTTGGGGGGCCAACGTGCCGGCCGGTTTCAGCAACTACGATAGCGACCCGACCAACAACTTTAACCCCAATCTTGGTTTTTTGTACGGCGTGCCGGAGGATTCGGCAGTCATTTTTGACAAACACCACGACCTGAACGAGTTTAAAGCCAATGTGGTCGCTTTCCGCACCTGGATGGCCCAGCACGGCGAGCAGAACAAGCCGCTGCTCAACACCGAGTACGGCATCCTCTATAAAGGATTTTACGGCCACTCCATCACCAGCCAGCAGGTAAAAGATTACCTGACCGGCTCGTTTGACTACCTCTTTTCCGCCACCGACCTGTCGCTGGGCTACCCGCGCGACGAATACCGGCTGGTGCAGGGCTGGGTGTGGTACAGCCTGGAAGACAGCTACTGGAACGGCCAGATTTTTTCCGACAGCCAAACGCTCAGCCAGTTTGGCCTCACCTGGCGCGACTACGTGAGGAATCCGGCCAAGCCGCTGGCGGCGCAACCCCAGCCCAATCTGCGGATCACCCGGCTGCAAGCCACGGCCAACCCGCCGCAGGTGCCGCTCAACGGCATCTCCACCGTAACTCTGACTGCCGAAATCGCCAACAGCGGCAACGTGGCCGCCGGGCCGGTCACCGTCAGCTTTTGGGACGGCGATCCCGGCAACCCGCAAAGCCATCAGATTGGCGCAGACCAAATTATTGCCACGCTGGGCGGCTGCGGCGCGTACCGCAACGTGTCGCTTACATGGCAGCGGCCCGCCGGCGAGCACCCCTGGTTTGTGCGGATTACGCCGGTCGGCGGCGAAACGAATCTGGGCGACAACATTGCCGGCAGCAGCGTCACCATTACCAGCACCGGCGCGCCGGCAAGCGCCGATCTGGCCGTGGATAAAACCGTCAGCAGCGCCGCAGCCTTTACCGGCGACACCATCACTTACACCGTGACTGCCGTCAACAACGGGCCGAGCCTCGCCACCGCCGTCGGCGTCACCGACAGCCTGCCGGCCGGCGTGTCGCTGCTCAACTACGCTACCTCGCAGGGAGCCTACAGCCCGACCACGGGCGTGTGGGCCGTAGACACGCTGTCGCCACAAACGCCGGTCTGGCTCACCGTGACGGGCCGGGTCAATCTGGGCGCGGGCGGCGCGCCGATCACCAATACCGCCGTCATCACCGGCGCGGAGCCGGACCCAGCGCCGGGCAATAACAGCGCCGCGGCAGTCATCAACCCGGTGGCCGGCGTCGATCTGATGCTGAGCAAAACGGTCACCAACCTGACCCCCTTCACCAGCCAGCGCATCACCTTTACCATCGCCATTACCAACACCGGCCCGGAGCCGGCCACCAACGTCACCGTAACCGATGACTTTCCGGCGCAACTCACCGTAGCCGGTGTTACCGCCTCGCGGGGCAGTTTTAGCCCCACCAGCGGCGTGTGGCAGGTGGGACAGATGGCCGCGGGCGACATCGCCCGGCTGACCATCGCGGCCGACATTCCGGCCGGGCTGGTTGGGGTGGCGTTAACCAACTCGGCCCACGTTACCGCCAGCCAGGTTGAGCGCCAGCCGCTAAACAACAGCGCCTCGGTTACGGTTATTCCGGTAGGCAGCGCCGATGTGCGACTGCAAAAAAGCGTCAACCTCACCGCGCCCTACTCCACCAACGTGATCACGTTTACGCTGGTCGCCGCCAACGCCGGCCCCGAACCGGCAGTGGACGTGCGGGTGCAGGATGTGCTGCCGGCCGGGCTGACTTTCGTCAACTTTTCAGCGCCGCGCGGCATTTATTCTAGCGCCAGCGGCGTGTGGCAAATTGGGGTTATCGCCCCCAGCGACGCGGTAACGGCGACCCTCGCGGCGCGGGTGGCTGCCGGGCTGGCCGGCCAAACCATCACCAACCGGGCCAGCATCACTGCTACCGGCACCGATCTGATTGCCGGCAACAATCAGGCCGCGGCCAGCCTGTGGCCGGTAGCGCAGGCCGATTTGAGTTTGGCGGCGGCCGCGAGCGTAAACACCGGCCAGATTGTCTATCGCCTGACCGCGGCCAACCTCGGCCCGGATAACGCCACCGGCGTAACGGTGACCAACATTCTGCTACCCACCGGGCTGGCGCTGGCCAATTTTTCTACTGACCGAGGTGCATTTTCAGCCGGCAACGGTATGTGGTCTGTCGGCGCGCTGGCCGCGGGTGCAACCGCCACGCTAACGCTGACGACCATCGTGCCAAGCGGGCAGGCCGGCCAAAACTTTGCCATCAGCAATATTCAAATTCAGGGCACTGAAACCGATCTGGAACCGGCCAACAACAGCCGGGCCGTCGCCGCCGATTCATTTCATGTGTTGTATTTGCCGCTTCTATTTAAAAAATGAGACCAAGATTTTTATTTGCCGCGCTGAGTCTGGCCGCGCTGGCGGTCTACTGGTTCAGCCTGGCCCCGTCGATCACATGGCGCAACAACGGCGCTGACAGCGGCGATCTGGCCGCCGCCGTGGCCGTGGGCGGCGTGCCGCACCCACCGGGTTTTCCCACCTACCTACTGCTGGGCAGTCTGTTTGTCCGCCTGCCCGTTGGCGATGTGGCCTACCGGCTCAACCTGCTGTCGGCGGTGGCGGCGGCGCTAACCGTGGCGCTGATCGGCCTGATCCTGCGGCGATTGTTGGCGCGGCACGGCGACTATCAACTGGCTGGTTTGTGTGCGGCCACGGCGGCGCTGCTGCTGGCTTTTACCCCGTTGTTCTGGTCGCAGGCCGTCATCACTGAAGTGTACACTGTAACGACGCTGGCCGCGACGCTGCTGCTGTGGCTGGCGCTACAAATCTCACCCGGTAACCAGCGCTGGCTGCTGCCAACGTGGGCGGCAATTCTGGGGCTGAGCCTGGGCACGCACCTCTCGATTTTGCTATTTTTGCCGGTGCTTTTGGCGGCGCTCAACCTGCGCTGGCGCCGGTCGCTGCTGCTGCCGGCGGTGGCCGCTTTTGGCGCGGGACTGGCCGTTTACCTGCTCCTCCCCTGGCGAGCCAGCACCCAACCGCCGGTCAACTGGGGCGCGGCCACCAGCGGGGCCAGCTTTTTTGAGCTGGTCACGGCCCAGATTTACCGCCCGTATCTGCTGGCCGCGCCGGCCAGTATCATGTGGGCGCGGGCCAGCGGCAGTTTGAGTTTGCTCGGCGGCGGGTTGGGCTGGTGGGGACTGCCGCCAGTCTTGCTGGGATTGACCCGGCTGTGGCAGGCGCAGCGCCGGCTGGCGATGGGTTCGCTGGTCTCGACGGCGCTGTTTGTGGGCTACGCCCTCAGTTACAACACCGCCGACTCGGTGGTTTACCTGCTGCCGGCACTGCTGCTGGCGGCCATCTGGCTGGGCTGGGGTCTGTTCGATGCGGGGCAGGCGCTGGCGGCGCACATTCATATTCCAAGAGGGGCAGGTTGGGCGCTGCTGGCGCTGCCGCTGCTGGTGCTGGGGCTGAACTTTCCGCAGCAAAACCTGAGCCGCGACACCGTCGCCCTGCAATTTGCCCGGCAAAAGCTGGAGTCCGCGCCGGCCAACGCCGTCATTCTGGTTGAAGATGATGCAGCCACTTTTGCCCTGTGGTACGGGCGATACGGCCTCAATCTCCGGCCTGATACGGCGATTGTCAACTCCAACCTGCTGGCTTTTGACTGGTACCGGCGCACGCTGCAAGCGACCCATCCCCGGCTGCTTCTGGCCGACCCGGCCGGAACTCCCACCCGCAGCCTCGAAGAGTTTACCCGGTGGAATCGCAGCGCGGCCCCGCTCCAGTACACTTTTAATGATATAACAAATTTTCATCACGAATAGCGCGAATTTGCGAATGTCGCAAACAATTTAAATTTCCAGCTCCTGACCTCTGCATCCTATTTTCGAAGGAAACCCCAATGACCCGCTTTTTCTTTGTTCTGGTGATAATCCCTGCGATTGTGGCCGGAGTGATGCTATCCACCGGTCACGCCCTGTTTGACACCGATAACCTGGCCGAGCGCTGGCCCAGCCAGCTTCCCCGCGCGCAGGGCGGTACCATCCCGCCGGCGGCGGATCTGGCATTGAGCAAAACCGCCGCACCCAGCCCGGTACCGGCCGGCATGCCGCTCACCTACACCCTGGTCATCACCAACTACGGCCCCAGCGACGTGACCGATGCCATTCTGACCGACGCCCTGCCGGACGATGTCAGCCTTAACATGGCGTTTGCCAGCCAGGGCAGTTGTCACGGCACGGTGATTGTGGTGTGCAACGTGGGCGCAATTTCCAGCAGCGCCACCGTTACCGCCACTCTGGTGGTGACCACCGTTGCCGGCGATCCTGTTGTAAATATGGCCTATGTAACCAGCTTTACCACCAACGACGCCAACCCGGACAACAACACGGCCACCGCGACCACCGTCATCGGCCCGGCCCCGGCTCCCGGCAATCTGTTCATCTACCTGCCGCTTGTGCTCAAGTGATCGAGCAAACCTGGTCCCGCCGACCTGCTCTGGTTTTTGGCGCAGGCTTAACCCGGCTGATCAACCACCGCGCGTTTGTACCGCTGTGCCTCGGCGCGGCGATTGTGTTGCGGCTGGCGTGGGTGGCGCTGGTAACGCCGCAGCCGGTCAGCGATTTTCGCTGGTACTACGAGCGCGCCAGCGAACTGACCAGCGGCCAGGGCTACAGCGTGACCGCCGCCACCTATTGGCCCGAATATATGATTCCGCCCGTGCTGCTGTCACCGGCGAGCGGCCGGACGCCGACGGCTTTCTGGCCGGTGGGCTACCCGGCATTTCTGGCGCTCATTTTTACAGCAACCGGCCCGTCGCTGCTGGCGGCCAAGCTGGCCAATGTGGCGCTCTCGGCCGGGGTGCTGCTGTTATCGTACCGGATAGCGGCGCGGCTGTTCGCCTCACGGCTGGTAGCCGGCGGAACGCTGCTGCTGCTCAGTTTTTATCCCGACCACATTGCCTACAGTTCGCTGCTGTCCGCCGAAATTCTGTTTTTGTTTTTGCTGCTGCTGGGTGTGGCGTTGCTGCTAACGCGCCCTGGCGCGGGGTCGATGCTGGCCGCCGGGGTTGTGTTTGGGCTGGCCTGCCTGGTTAAACCGCAGGCTATCGCCCTGCCGGCGCTTTGCTTGCTGGCTCTGCGCTGGCACCCTCCGCGCCAAAAATTCGGCGGCAGGCACGCCATCCTGCTTTATCTGGCTTTGGGATTGACCCTGCTGCCCTGGCTCATCAGAAATTACCGGGCCTTTGACCAATTTGTATTCATCGCCAACAACGCCGGCTACAACCTGTATCTGGGCAACAACCCGCAGGCAACCGGGGGTTACAGCCTGACTCAGGCAATGATCGACCAGTTCAGCGCCATCCCCGGCGAGGCCGAACGCAACCGCCAGGCTCAGACGCTGGCGCTGGCTTACATGCAATCGCACCCACTGGAAACGCTGGCGCTGTGGCCGGCCAAGCTGTGGTATTTGTACGGCAAGGATATTCGCGGCGTGTTCTGGAATGAATACGGGCTGAACCTGACCGACCACGGCCGCCGCTGGTTTGCCGCCCTGAAAATTGGGGCGCAGCTCTATTACGCTGGCGTGCTGGTCGCCGGCGGGCTGGCGTTGCTCAACCTGTGGCGAGCGCGCCGCCAAACGCCCATTCCGCTGTTGGGGCTGTGGCTCTGCCTGTACTTTACGCTCATCCACCTGCTCACTTTTGGCGAAAGCCGCTTTCATTTTCCGCTGATGCCCTGGCTGATGATGTTTGCCGCCACCCTGTTACTGAAATTTTCAAGAGAGATTGACTATGAATCCAGACCGCAGTGAGTCCGCCTATCCGCTGTCGCCGGTACAAATGGGCATGCTGTTCCACTATCTCAAAGAACCGCACGCCGGCACCGATATCGAACAACTGGTGGTATCGCTGGCCGAAGCCGTTGATGTCGACCTGTTCCGGCAAGCCTGGCAGCAATTGCTGGCCCGCCACAGCGCATTGCGCACCGCTTTCAACTGGCAGGGCCTCGATGCGCCGCAGCAAACCGTGGCCAACGCCATCGACCTGCCCTTTGCCCGGCACGACCTGCGCCGGCAGCCGCCCGCCGAACAACAACAAATTATCGACGCGGAACTTGAGTGGAGCCGCCGCGAAGGGTTCAATCTGAGCCAGCCGCCGCTATTGCGGGTTGATCTGTTTCAACTGAGTGATACCGACTACCGCTGTGTGTGGACCATTCACCATATTTTGATCGATGGCCGCTGTTTCCCGCTGCTGCTGGAAGAGCTGTTTGCCCTGTATCACAGCCTGCGCAGCGGCCAGCCTGCCGCGCTGCCAGCGCCCGCACCGTTTCGGGAATACGTTGGCTGGCTGGAGCGGCAAAACTTCGACGCCTCGCAGCAGTTTTGGCGCAACAACCTGCAAGGCTTTGCCGCCGCCACCCCGCTCACCGTTGACCGCGCCCGCCCCGGCCAGCCGCCGGTTTACGCTTCGCAGGAAATCTGGCTGTCGGAGACGCTCACCGAAGAGCTGCGCACCTTTTCCGGCCAACAGCGGTTATCGCTTTACACGCTGGTGCTGGGCGCGTGGACGCTGCTGCTGCACCGCTACAGCGGCCACACCGATATTCTGGTTGGCACCACCCTCTCGTGCCGCCAGCAAACCGTGCCCAACGCCGAAGCCATTATCGGCCCGCTGATCAACACCGTGCCGGTACGCAGCGCGGTTTCGCCGCAACTGAGCGTTGAAGCGTGGCTGCGCCGTCTGCGCGATCACCTGCTCCAACTGCGCCGTCAGGGCCACATCCACGTGCCGCTGGTCGATATTCAAAGCTGGAGCGACGTGCCGGCCGGCCAGACCCTGTTTGAAAGCCTGGTGGTGTTTGAAAATTACCTGCTGGAGCAGATGCTCTGCACCACGGACGAGTGGTGGGCGGCGCAGCAGCTCGAACTGCTGGAGCAGACCGGTTACCCGCTTACCCTCAACGGCTACGCTGGCCCGGAGCTGGCGCTCAAAATCACCTACAACCAGGCCCGGTTCGATGCCGATACCATCGGCCGCATGCTGGGCCACCTGCAAACGCTTCTCACGGCGATGGCTCGCCAGCCGCAGCAGGCCATCGCCCACCTGCCGCTGCTCACCGCCGCCGAACGTCGCCAGATTCTGGAAACGTGGAACGACACCGGCCGGGATTACCCGCAAGACCGATTGGTTCACCATTATATCGAAGAACAGGCCCGGCAAATACCGCAAGCCATTGCGGTTGAATTTGAAGGCCGGCACCTCACTTACACCGAACTCAACCGGCGGGCCAACCAACTGGCCCACGCGCTGCGTTCGCTGGGGGTGGGGCCAGACAGTCTGGTACCCATCGCCGCGGAACGTTCGCTGGAGCTGGTTATCGGCCTGCTGGCCATCGTCAAAGCCGGCGGAGCCTACCTGCCCATCGACCCGGCCTATCCCGCCGAACGCATCGCGGCCATGCTGGCCCAGGCTCAGGCGGCGGTGCTGCTGACCCAGGCCCAATTTGCGCCAAAACTGCCTGCCGCCGGCACGCGGGTCCTCTGTCTGGATATTGACTGGGCCGAAACCATCGCCCCGTTTCCCGGCCACAACCCGCCCGGCCTCGCCGCGCCGGAGAATCTGGCCTACACTATTTTCACCTCCGGCTCCTCCGGCCAGCCCAAAGGGGTGATGAACACCCACCGCGGCTTGCTCAACCGGCTGCTGTGGATGCAGTCTGCCTACCGCCTCACCGCCGCCGACCGGGTGCTGCAAAAAACGCCCTTCACCTTTGATGTTTCGGTTTGGGAATTTTTCTGGCCGCTTATGGTAGGGGCGCGGTTGGTGGTGGCCCGGCCCAACGGCCACAAAGACAACCGCTACCTGCTGCACACCATCCAGTCCCGGAAGATCACCACCGTTCATTTTGTGCCGTCGATGCTGCGACTCTTTCTCGACACTCCCGGCGCGGCCGGCTGCGACTCGCTGCGGCAGGTTTTTGCCAGCGGCGAGGCTCTGCCAATTGACGTGCAGCGTCGTTTTTTTGAGCAGCTTCGCGCCAAACTGCACAACCTGTACGGCCCCACCGAAGCCGCCATCGATGTTTCGTACTGGGAGTGCGATCCGGCCGATCCCGGCGAGACCGTGCCGATTGGTCGCCCGGTAGCCAACACCCAGCTTTTTATTTTGGATGAGCATCTGGAACCGGTGCCGGTGGGCGTGCCCGGTCAACTGCATATTGGCGGGGTGCAATTGGCTCGCGGCTACCTCAACCGGCCGGTGCTGACCGGCCAAAAATTCATCGCCAACCCCTTTATTAAAGATGAAGGCGGAAGGGTGAATGCGGAAGAAAAACGGGCTGACTCCATCCTCCATCCCCTGCCCCCTGCAAGGGGGTCAGCCCTCACCCTTTACAAGACCGGCGATCTGGCCCGCTTTCGGTCCGATGGCGTGATTGAGTATCTGGGCCGGCTGGATGACCAGCTTAAAATTCGCGGCGTGCGGGTGGAGCCGGCTGAAATCGAAGCCGCGCTGGCCCGCCACCCGGCTGTGGCGCACGGGCTGGTGACCGGCCACAACAATGAGCTGGTAGCCTATCTGGTGCCGCGCAACCACACCACGCCCACCAGCGGCCAGCTCCGCAGCTTTCTGGCCGATATTTTGCCCACCGAAATGATTCCCTCGGTTTTTGTGCCCCTGCCGCAACTGCCGCTACTGCCCAATGGCAAAATCGACCGCCGGGCGTTGCCGGCCCCCAGCCGCCAGCCAACCGGCGACAGCGAGCCGGCCGAGCCGCCCCAAACCGCCACCGAGGTCACGCTGGCCAACATTTGGGCCAATCTGCTGGCCGCCGGCCCCATCAGCCGCACCGACAACTTTTTTGATTTGGGCGGCCACTCGCTCAAGGCCATTCAACTGGTCTCGCGCCTCAACACAGCCTTCGGCATCGATCTGCCGCTGCAAACCATATTCGATGCCCCAACGCTGGCCCAAACGGCCGGTCACATTGACGCCGCGCCCAAAATGGCTGCCCTGGCCCTGTGCCCCCTGCCCCGTACCGGCGCGCTGCCGCTATCGTTTGCCCAGCAGGGGTTGTGGTTTGTTCACCAGCTCAACCCCAGCAGCCCGGCTTATCACATTGTCGCCGCCTACACCCTTACCGGCCCGCTGGCCGTGCCGGCTCTGGAACACAGCCTGACCACCCTGGCTGAGCGCCACGAGACCCTGCGCACCGTTTTTGTTGACCGCGACGGCACGCCGGCCCAGCAAATTTTGCCGCCGCAGCCGGTTTCGCTGCCGGCAGACAGCCTGGCCGAATTTTCGGCGGAGCAGCAGCCAACCATCGCCCGCCGCCGCATCGCCGCCGAGTCGTTTGCCCCGTTCAACCTGGCCCGCGGCCCGCTGTGGCGGGTGGGGCTGTTGCAACTGGCTCCCAACGCCCACATTTTGTACTTCATCTTCCACCACATCATTTTCGATGGCTGGTCGTTGGCGGTGTTTCAGCGCGAACTGGCGGCGCTGTATCAGGCCCACACCGCCGGCGGCGATGCGGCGCTGCCCGCGCTGGCCGTGCAGTACGCCGACATTGCCGCATGGCAGCGCAACCTGCTCGATAGCAGTCACATTTTCCCGCTGACCGATTTTTGGGCCAAACAGCTTGCCGGCGCGCCGGGCCAGCTCAGCCTGCCCATCAGCCGCCAGCGGCCGCCAACCCAAACATTCAACGGCCGCCGCCAGCCGCTGCAAATTAACGCCGATCTGGCCGACGCCCTGCGTCATCTGGCCCGCTGCCACAACGCCACGCTCTTTGCCATCCTGCTGGCGGCGTTTAAAGTGCTGCTTTTCCGCTACACCGATCAAACCGATCTGGTTGTTGGCGTGCCGGCGGCCAACCGCAGCCGCCCGGAACTTGAGCACGTCATCGGCCTGCTGGTTAATATGCTGCCGGTGCGCAGCCGGTTTGCTGCCGAAGCAACCTTTGCCGAACTGCTGCAAACCGTGCGCGATTCGCTGCGGACGGCGCAGGCCCACCAGGATTTGCCGTTTGAAAAAGTGGTCGAAATTCTCCAGCCGGCCCGCACCACCGACAGCTCGCCGCTGTTCCAGATTACGTTTACCCTGCAAGATGCGGCCGACCAGCAGTTAGCCCTGCCGGAGTTGGCCGTCACCCCGCTGCCCATCGAACCGTGCGCCGTCCGTTTTGATCTGGAATTGTATTTGTGGGACACCCCAACCGGGCTTTCCGGACACTTTGTCTACAACACCGACCTGTTTGACCCGGCCGACGTGGCCCGGCTGGCCGTCCATTTTGAAAGACTGCTGGCCGCATTTGCCGACAATCCGGCTCTGCCTGTGGCCGGCGCGCCGCTGCTCTCCCCTACCGAAGAGCTACAGTTGCGCCACTGGAACGACACCGCCGCCAACTTTGCCGGCGGCTGCGTCTTTCACCGGCTGTTTGAGGCCCAGGTTGAGCGCGCCCCGGAGGCTGTCGCCGTGGTCTGCGCCGGCGAACAGGTGACCTACCGGCAGTTGAACCAGCAGGCCAACCGGCTGGCCCGTCACCTGCAAACGCTGGGCGTTGGCCCGGAAACGCCGGTCGGCCTGTGCGCCGAACGCTCCGTTGATATGGTGGCCGGCCTGCTGGCCATCCTCAAAGCCGGCGGGGCCTACGTGCCGCTGGATCCCGCCTACCCCGCCGAGCGGCTCGACTACATTTTGGCCAATACCGCCATCCCGGTGGTGCTCACCCAGCCCCACCTGCGGGCCAAATTCAGCGCCGGCCCGGCCGCTGTGGCCGAACTTCAACCCGATGCCGGCCTGCCAGCCGATAACCTGCCCGGCGACATCTCGCCCCAACAACTGGCCTACATCCTTTACACCTCCGGCTCTACCGGCCAGCCCAAAGGCGCAATGATCGAGCAGCAGGCACTGGGCAACCTGATCCACAGTTTGCAACAGGTTATTTACGCCCGGCACAGCGTCGCGCCGTTGCGCATCACCGTTAACGCGCCGCTGGCCTTTGACGCCTCCATCCAGCAGTTGGGCATGCTGGCCTACGGCCACACGCTGGTGGTGGTACCGCAAGCCATCCGCCACGACGGCGGCGCGCTGCTCGATTTTTTGAAACAGCAACAGATCGATGGCTTTGACTGCGTGCCGTCGCAGCTTAAGTTGCTGCTGGCTGCCGGTCTGCTCGACCGGCCAGGCTGGCGGCCCAAACTGGCGCTCGTTGGCGGCGAAGCCATCGACCCCCACACCTGGCAACAGTTGCGCCGGGCCACTGCCACCCAGTTTTACAATATGTACGGCCTGACCGAATGCGCCGTCGATTCGGTGGTCTGCCACATCAACGCCCAGTCCGAACTGCCGGTGATTGGCCGCCCGCTGCCCAACACCACCTGCCACATTTTAGACCGGCGCGGCCAGCCGCTGCCGGTGGGCGTGCCCGGCGAGCTGCACCTTGGCGGCGCGGGCCTGGCTCGCGGCTACATCAACCGGCCCCACCTGACCGCCGAAAAATTCATCCCCAACCCCTTTATTAAGGATGAAGGTGGAAGGCAGAAGGCGGAAGAAAAACGGGCTGAAGTCAGCCCTCAGCCCTCATCCTTCACCCTTTACAAAACCGGCGATCTGGCCCGCTACCGGCCCGACGGCTCGATTGAGTTTTTGGGCCGACTCGACCACCAACTCAAGCTGCGCGGCTACCGGATTGAACCCGGCGAAATCGAAGCGGCGCTGCAAAGCCACCCCGGCGTCAAAACCGCGGTGGTTACTGCCCGGCAGGAACGACTGGAGGCCTACATTTTGCCCGGCCAGCAGCCCGCTCCCACCCCCGCCGAACTGCGCGCCTTTCTCAAACAAAAGCTGCCCGATTTTATGATTCCCGGCCAGTTCATCCCGCTGGCCGCGCTGCCGCTCACCCCCAACGGCAAAATCGACCGGCAGGGATTACCGGCATCGCCAACCAGCCAGCCGCCGCCCGATTCCCTGCTGCCGCAAAACCCGCTGGAAAAGGCCATCGCCCTGGTTTGGGCCGATGTGCTGGAGCTGCGTCAGGTGGGGCTGCACGAGAACTTCTTTGATTTGGGCGGCCATTCGCTGCTGGCCACCCGGCTCATTACCCAACTCCGGCAGGTATTCAATATCGACATTCCGCTGCGCTGCATTTTTGAAGCGCCAACCGTGGCCGAATTTGCCGCCGCTGTCACCGAAACGCACCCCAACCCGGCCCAGCTTGAAAAAATCGCCCGGCTCTACAACCGCATCCGGGCCATGCCGGCCAGCGCCGTGCAGCAAGCCCTGCGGGAAAAACGCACCGAAAGGGAGAAACTTTGACCATTGACCGATCCATCAGCCGACCATCTGGAACTGCTGGCCTACCTGCTGGCCGAAGAAAATTCGCCGCCGCCCGAAATCCCCGGTCTGACACAATACAACACCATCCCGCTATCGTTTGCCCAGCAGCGCCTCTGGTTTTTAGACCAGCTTGAAAATCACGGGCCGGCCTACAACATTCCGGTGGCCTACCGGTTGGCCGGCCCGCTCAACGAAGCCGCGCTCCGGCGCAGCCTGTCAGAACTGCTGCGGCGGCACACGGCCCTGCGTACCACCTTTACCGTGCTCAACGGCGAACCGGTGCAAACCGTCGCCCCTGCCGGGCCGGTTGACCTGCCGCTGATTTCGCTGGCGCACCTGCCACCGGCCAGCCGCGCCGCCGAGGCCGCCGAACGCTGCGCCGCCGCCGCGCAGCGCCCCTTTAACCTGGCCCGCGATCCCCTCCTGCGGGCCAGCCTGTTCCAACTTACCCCAACCGAACACATTCTGCTGCTGGTTGTCCACCACATCGCCGCCGATGGCTGGTCGGTGCGGCTGCTGCTGCGAGAGCTGGCCAGCCTGTACGCCGCTTTTGCCGCCGGCCAACCTTCGCCCCTGCCCGAGCCGCTCCGGCAGTACCCCGATTTTGCCGCGTGGCAGCAGCAGCACCTCACCCCCGAGCTGCTGGCCGGCGATCTGGCTTACTGGCGCACCCAACTGGCCGATTCGCCGCCGCTGGCGCTGCCCACCGATTTTTCGCACCCCGCCGCCCAAACTTTTGCCGGCGACTCCCATTTTGACGCCGTTCCCCCCGCGCTCACCCAATCGCTCAAACAACTGGCCCGTCACCAAAACGCCACCCCGTTCATGGTGCTGCTGGCCGCATTTTACGCCCTGCTATACCGCCTCTCCGGCCAAACCGATCTGCTCATCGGCACGCCCATTGCCAACCGCGACCGGGCCGAACTGGAGCAGGTTGTCGGCTTTTTTGCCAACACGCTGGTGCTGCGCACCCGGCTGGCCGGCGAGTTGCCTTTTCGCTGGCTGGTGGGACAGGTAAAAGAAACCACGCTTGAGGCGCTGGCGCACCAGCAGCTTCCGTTTGAACGGCTGGTTGAAACCTTGCAGCCCGAGCGCAGCCTCAGCCGCAACCCCCTGTTCCAGGTGATGTTCAGCTACTGGGATGACTCAACCTCGGGGCTGGCCCTGCCCGGCCTCTCGGTTGAAGAAGTGCCGGTGCGGCGCGGCACGGCCAAATTCGAGCTGCATTTGGCCGTTGTTGACACCGGCGATTCGCTGCAACTGGAGTTGGAGTACAACACCGATCTGTTCCGGCCCGACAGCGCCGCCCGGCTGCTGCGCCATTTCCAAACCCTGCTGGCCGAACTGCTGGCTCATCCCGACCAGCCCATCGCTCACCTGCCGCTGCTCACTCCCGCCGAACGCGACACCCTGCTGGTTGACTGGAACGCCACCGCCGCCCCGCCGCCAACTGCGGCCGCCATCCACCAGCTCTTTGAAGCCCAGGCCCAACGCACCCCCGCCGCCATCGCCGTTGAGTCAGACAGCGAATCGCTCACTTACACCGAGCTTGACCGGCTGGCCAACCGGCTGGCCAACCACCTGCTCCGGCTGGGGCTGCAGCCCGGCGAACCGGTGGGCCTGTGCCTGGATTCGTCGCCGGAGCTGGCCGTGGCCCTGCTGGCCGTGCTTAAAGCCGGCGGCGCGTGCCTGCCGCTCGATCCCGGCTACCCGCCGGCCCGGCTGCAATTTATGCTGGCCGACGCCGCGCCGCCGCTGCTGCTGGCCAGCCCTCAATTTAAAAGCCGATTTGCCGATTTTTCCGGCCGGCTGCTAACCCCGGCCGATATTCCCCCGGCCACCGGCAGCCAGCCGCCGCCCCTGCGCAGCGGGCCGGCCCACCCGCTTTACATTATGTACACCTCCGGCTCAACCGGCCAGCCCAAAGGGGTGGTGCTGCCGCAGCGCGCCCTGCTCAACCTGCTCCAGTGGCAGCAGAGCCAGCTCAACCCGGCCGGGCGGCGCACTCTCCAATTCACGCCGCTCAGCTTCGATGTCAGCTTTCAGGAGATTTTTTCGACATGGCAGGCGGGCGGCACGCTGGTGCTGTTGCCGGCAGCCGAGCGCCGCAACCCGGAAGCGCTGCTCAACGTCATCGCCCGGCGGCGCATCGAGCGCCTCTTTTTGCCGTTTGTCGCCCTGCAAGCCCTGGCCGAAGCCGCAGCCATCGCCCCGGAACTGCCCCTGGCCCTCACCGAAGTCATCACCGCCGGCGAGCAGTTGCAGATCACCCCGGCTATTGCCCGACTGTTTGGCCGGCTGCCCGGCGCGGCGCTGCACAACCATTACGGCCCCACCGAAACCCACGTGGTCACAGCGCACACGCTGACCGGCCCGCCGGAGTTGTGGCCGCCCCTGCCGCCGATTGGCCGGCCCATCGCCAACACCCAAATTTACGTGCTCGATGAGTGCGGCCAACCCGCGCCAATCGGCATCCCCGGCGAACTGCATATTGGCGGGGCGGGGCTGGCGCACGGTTATCACAACCGCCCGGAGCTAACCGCCGAAAAATTTGTTCCCAACCCATTTATTAAGGATGAAGGCGGAAGGCAGAAGGATGAAGGTGAAAGGTGGAAGGCGGAAGAAAAACGGGCTGACTTCAGCCCGCAGCCTTCATCCTTTATCCTTCATCCTTCACCCCTCATCCTTTACAAAACCGGTGATTTGGCCCGCTTTCGGGCAGACGGTACGCTGGAATTTTTGGGCCGGGCCGACCGCCAGCTCAAAATTCGCGGCTTTCGGGTGGAACCCGGCGAGGTTGAAGCCACGCTGCGCCGCCACCCGGCAGTCAAAGCGGCGGTGGTCGCTGCTGTAGAATCCACCGCCGTCGAGCGCCAGTTGGTCGCCTACATCGTCCCCCACCGGGCCGCGCCCACCCTGTCTGAAATTCGGGAGTTCCTCGCGCCGCTTCTGCCGGATTATATGCTGCCCGCCGCCGTGGTCACGGTGAGTCACTTCCCGCTAACCCCCAGCGGCAAACTCGATGTGGGCGCTCTGCCCCGGCCGCAGCACCAGCCCGGCCAGTCGGCGGCAACGTTTGACCCGCCGCAAACCGCCGCCGAGCAGACCCTGGCCCAAATTTGGGCCAATCTGCTGGGGTTGGAGCGGGTGAGCCGCAGCGACAACTTTTTTGAGCTGGGCGGCCATTCGCTGCTGGCGGTGCGCCTGTTTGCCGCCATCGAGGCTCATTTTGGCAGTAAACCGCCGCTGGCCGTCCTGTTTGAGCAGCCCACCCTGGCCAGGCTGGCCAGCGTGATTGCCCGCAAATCCGCGTCCGCCGGCTGGCAGCCGCTGGTGCTGATTAAACCGGGCGATCGCCGGCCGCCGCTGTTTTTGGTGCATGGGTTTGGCGGCGGGGTGGTGGATTACGGCCGGCTGGCCCACCTGCTAACCGACGCCCGGCCGGTGTACGGGCTGGTGGCTCGCGGCGTCGACGACCCCGGCCCGCCCCACACCGGGGTTGAGGAGATGGCCGCGGCCTACGTGCAGGCCATCCGCGGCGTGCAGCCGGGTGGCCCCTATTTTGTGGGCGGCTACTGTTTTGGCGGTGTGGTCGCCTATGAGGTTGCCCGCCAACTGCACGCCCAGCACGAACCGGTGGCCCTGCTGGCCATTCTGGAAGGCTACGCGCCGCTGAGCATGACCAACAACGGCTGGCCGGCCAAACTGGTCAATATGGCTCGCAACCTGCCCTATTGGCTGAGCGATTATCTGCGGCTGGGCTTTAGGCCGATGCTGCGGCGAGCCACGCGCCGGGCGCGACTGACCGGCAAAAATTTACTGGGGCGCGGCCAACTGCTCAATTTAACTGATGTGCTGGACGAAACCGGCCACATCCCCCACCACCGCCGGCCACTGATGGAAACCCACCTGCGGGCGATGCTGCGCTACACCCCGCCGCCGTACCCTGGCCGGGTCACGCTGTTCCGGGTGCGCGGGCTGTCGCTGCTCAATTCACACGATCCGCAATTGGGCTGGGGTCGGCTGGCCGCCGGCGGGGTAAACACCCGGCTGATCGGCGGTAGCCACGGCACTATTTTGCAGGAACCGCACCTGCGCTCGCTGGCCGCCGCGCTCGATGACAGCCTGCGGCAGGCCGATGCACTTACTCGGCAGGGAAATTAAACCCAATAACCGATTATGCGTAATTAGCCCCTCATCCCCCCCAACCCCCTTCTCCCCAGAGGGGGGAGGGGTAATTAAACTGAATTACGCATATTTGGTTCAATAACCATAAACCAAGGAGCTGCTTTATGATTCAACACCCTATCCAAAAACCAGATATCATCAGCCAGGAAGCCGGTGACGAGACTATCCTTTACCGGGTTGAGAGCCAGACGATCCACGTGCTCAACCCCACCGCCCGCCACATTTGGGAACTGTGCGACGGCCGGCACACCCCGGCCGACATAGCGCGGTCGCTGCGGGCCGCGTTTGACGGCGTCTCACCGGAGTTTGATCTGGAGGCCAGTGTTCGCCACACGCTGGCCGAATTAGCCGAGAAACAACTACTGCAAGCCACAACTTAATAACGCCAACATTTCCACTGGGAGGGAAAAATCGTGCCTCAGGCAAAGAACTTCGTACTCTATTCACTGGCCGGCTTACTTGCCGCCGTCATCATTACCGCTGCCGCCACCGCCCGCGCCGACACCGACCCCGTCACCGTGCAGGACAGTCCGGCAACATCAGTCATCATCAACGAAGTCGACTCCGACACACCAAGTACGGATGAACTGGAATTTGTTGAACTTTACGACGGCGGAACAGGTAACACACCGCTCGATGGTCTGGTTGTTGTTTTTTTCAATGGCAACGATGATAAATCCTATCTCGTATTTGATCTAGTTGGAAAAAGCACCAATAACGAGGGATATTTCGTCCTCGGAAACATTTCTGTTGCAAATGTAGGCCTAGTTTTTCCAAAAAATAAACTGCAAAATGGGCCAGATGCGGTGGCGTTATATATTGGAAGTGAGCAAAATTTTCAGAATAATACGCCCATAACAACCACTAACTTGATAGATGCAATCAGTTACGGCACAGATGATTCAACCGACCCCGGGCTGCTGAAATTACTCAATTTCGGGCAATCCCAGGTCAACGAAAATGGGGAGGGAGATAAAGATCACCACTCCAATCAACGCTGCCCCAATGGTTCCGGCGGACAGCGCAACACCGATACCTACACCCAGAGAACACCGACGCCGGGGTACGCCAATAATTGCGACCCCACCGCCATTACCCTGCTCGATTTCACGGCCACGCCCGGCAGCGACGGCGTCACCGTTACCTGGCAAACCGGCACGGAAATCGACAACGCCGGCTTCAACCTGTACCGCGCCACCGATCCGGCCGGGCCGTACACCCGGGTCAACCCGGCGCTCATCCCGGCCAAAGGCCAGGCGGTGAGCGGGGCCGGCTACAGCTATCTTGATACCGCCGCCGTCGAGACCGGCGCCATTATCTACTACAAATTGGAAGACATCGACACCAGCGGCGTCAGTACCTTCCACGGGCCGGTTGATACCGCGCCCAACACCTCGGCGGAGCCGGACGGCTGGCGCATTTTTTTGCCGGTCATCGCCAAATTGACCGAATAAAGCCTGTAATCGGGCTAAACTTTCAACCTTAGCCAAAGTTTCACAATTTAAATCGTAACTACTCAGCCGTCATGCCCGAATGTCTTTATCGGGCATCCACTGAAAGCCAAAACGGTGGATTCCCGCTAAAAACACGCGGGAATGACATCCAGAATGGTGCGGCTGAGTAGTTACTTTAAATCTTTGAATTCCCGAAAGCGTTTGGAAACTCATCAAATGACAAAGTGAGTTTCCAAACGCTTTTTATTTATGTGATAGTTCTGTGATAGGGTCGGAGTATTCTGGGGAGGCCATAGAGAGGAAACCAACCATGTTAAATCCCAAGGAACATTATGTTTCGTATCTGCTGCGGCTGCGCCAGATACAGACGGATAGCCGGTTTACCTGGGTGGCGTCTGTGCAGAACACGGCAACCGGCGAGCAGCATTGTTTTGCCGGCGTGGATGCGCTGGTTGAGTTCCTTTTGGCCAAATTCTTTACCGAGCAGCCGGGGCCAAACTCCGATTAGCCGGCCAGTCCATTACGTGATGAAAAAGGATGGCATTTGCCCCGATGAATGTGGAACTGATTTTGAATAACACAGCCAAATTCACCCGGATAAACCCCTTCAAATCGCTGCCGTATCGATGGCAGTTGTATTTATTGCTTGCCCCATTTCTTGTTGGGGGCGCTTTTCTTGTTCTCATTCCAATGTTGGCAACTTTGGGGCTGGCCTTCACCCAATACGATATTTTTTCTCCGCCGCAGTGGAACGGGTTGGCCAACTTTCAGAATTTTTTATCCGACGTGCGCTTTAAACGCGCGCTCTACAATTCGCTGTGGTTTGGGGCCGTTGCAGTTCCCCTGCGGGTAAGCGGCGCGTTGCTCCTGGCCTACGCCTTGAATCGAACCGGGCGGGCGTTTGAAATCGCGCGGGCAACCGTTTACCTGCCAACAATCATCCCCGAAGTGGCGTACGCGCTGGTGTGGTTGCTCATTCTCAACCCCGGCTTTGGCCCGGTTAACCTTTTGCTCAAGGCTATCGGTTTGCCCGGCGTGGCCTGGCTGCAAGACCCATTGACCGCGCGTGGCGCTATTGTGCTGATGTGGCTGTTTCAACTGGGCGAAGGATTTGTGTTGATGCTGGCTATGCTGCAAACGATTCCCCGCGAGTTGTTTGAAGCGGCCCAAATCGATGGCGCCAATCGTTTTCAGGTTTTTCGTCGCCTGGTGCTGCCGCTGATGGCGCCCGCATTGTTTTTGCTTTCATTTAGAGACACAACGCTTTCCTTTCAGGGGACATTTGTGCCGGGCCTCATCACTACTGAAACCGGGCCGTACTACGCCACGTTTTTCCTGCCCCACTACATTGTAGACGAGTCGTTCCATATGTTCCGGTATGGCTATGGCGCAGCGGCGGCGATGATTTTGTATTTTGTAACTGCATTTTACATTGGAATGCAGTCCCTTTTGGCGGACCTGGAATGATGAAGCCGGATTCTCAATTATTTCACCGGTTATTGGTTTTGGCCGGGCTGAGTTTACTTGTGATTGCCTTTACCTTTCCGCTGGTTTGGATGTTCTCGTATTCGCTGCGCTCAACAGAACTGCCGCCGCCAAATCGGTTGGAATTCTTTGCGCCGCCATTCGCCGTTGAAAATTATCAAATCGCGCTGAATCGTTATCTGCCGCTGGGGAGATTTTTGCTAAATTCTGTGGTTGTGGTGGTGGTCGCGGTTCCGCTCACCGTGATGACCGCCTCCTGGGCCGGATTTGGCATGTCGCAGCTATCGCGGCGCGCCCAGGCGCTTCTGTTTGGTTTGTGTATTGCCTGGCTGCTGGTGCCTGCCCCAACCGTTTGGATTCCCCGTTTCATCTTGTTCACCCAATTGGGCTGGATTGACACATTCGCCCCATTGATTGCACCGGCGCTGATGGGAACCAGTCCCTTTTATGTTTTGCTTTTTTATATCGCCTTCAGCCGCATTTCCCGCGAAGTGTACGACGTAGCTCGCCTTGAAGGCGCCGGCCCGCTGCGAATTTGGTATTCAATTGCGCTGCCATCGGCAGCACCGAGCGTGATTACGGTGGTTATGCTGGCTTTTACTTTTTTCTGGAACGATTACGTCAGCCCGCTGTTGTACATGCGCACCCTGTTCAATTACACCCTGCCGGTTGGCATCCAGTTGCTGCAACAATCCGCCCGTTCCAACTTCCCCGTGTTGATGGCCGCCTCGGTCATTATGGTCGCACCAATTGTGCTGCTTTTTGGCTTGCTCCAACGCTTCTTTTTGCAGGAACAAATTGATCTGGTGCGAACTGCCCGAACCACCAGGCTCAATCAACCTTAAGGAAAAATTCCGATGAAAAAACTCTTTTTGTTGCTGCTGTTTATTTGGACTCTGCCTGCCTGCGCGCCTGCACAACAGGCGTCTACCCCCGCCGCACCGACACCTGCTGCGCCCACCACGCCGGAGCACAAAATTGTGCTGATGCTCAGCGAAGCGCCGGAAGCCCTGGCCGGCTATCAGCAAATTGTTGACGAGTTTGCCAAAATTGAGCCCGGCCTCAAAGTGACCATCAACAACATTCCCGACAGCGGCGAATTTATGAAACGCCTGGCCGCCGATTTTGCCGCAAACACGCCGCCCGATGTGTTCATCGTTAACTATCGCCGCTTTGGCCAATTTGCCATCAAAGGCGCGCTCGAACCGATGGACGCCTATCTGGCGCAAAGTCAAGCCCTCAAGTTGAGCGATTATTATCCCGCCGCGGTCGAGGCATTTCAATTTGATGGCCGGCAATATTGCCTGCCGCAAAATCTGTCCTCGCTGGAAGTTTATTACAACAAAAACTTATTTACCGCCGCTAACGTGCCGTTGCCCAGTGCCAACTGGACCTGGGATGATTTTCTCAACGCGGCGCGCGCCCTGACCAAAGCAGAGAACGGGCAAACTGTGCAGTACGGGTTGGGCGTAGACCCCGTTACCTTGCGGCTTGCGCCTTTTATCTGGGCGCACGGCGGCGAACTGGTTGATGACCCAACCAACCCCACTCAACTGGCCCTGGATTCTGCGCCGGCCCGCAAAGCGTTCCAATGGTTTGTGGATTTGCAGGTTAAAGAACACGTTGTGCCCTCCAAAGCCGATGAAGCCACAGAAAAATCTCTGTCGCGGTTTCAGCATGGCACGCTGGCCATGTTTTTTCAGAGCCGGGCTATCACCCCGGAACTGCGCGACACCATCAAGGATTTTGAGTGGGATGTGGCTCCGCTGCCCCGTGACGTCAATGTGGCGAGCGTGTTGCACAGTGACGGCTATTGCCTCACCGCCAGCTCAAAAGATAAAGCGGCGGCGTGGTCATTTATTGAGTTTGCCAACGGGATAAAGGGGCAGAAACTACTGGTCACTTCCGGGCGCACCGTACCCTCTCTCAAACAAGTGGCCGAATCGCCGTTGTTTCTCGATACGCAGCTTCCGCCGGCTAATAGCCGTGTATATCTGGACATGGCTCCCAACATTCGCCGCGTGCCGGTAATGGCCGCCTGGACCGAAATTGAAGATGTACTCAACCAGGAAATCAAACGCGCCTTTTATGGCGAAGCATCCGTGGGTGAAGCGATCAGCGCCGCGATGAGCCAGACGCAGGAATTTTTCCCGCAGAATCAGGCCGAGTCACCGGTCGTCCCGGGGCCGGCCGAAGTTGCGCCGAGTACCCCGGCAGCCGGTCCCTTCCTGGCCGATGTAGTGCTGACCGAAGCCCAACACCAGATTCCTACCACCGTCAAAGTGGGGCAGATAATCAACGTGCGGGTCTTGGCCGATGTGCAGTGGACCGTGGATTATCGTCCTGAAGTTTTAACCGCGCTCACCCCGCCAGAGCAGATGAGCCAGCCGGGGGCCAAAGGCTGGTTCTTTCAGGTGAGCGCTCCGGGTAACACGGAGATCGCTCTGGAAAGCATTGCGCCCCCGTGTCCCGGCGGCACGCCCTGCCCGCCAAATATTATGCGTTTTGTATTTCCAATCCAGGCAGAAAATTGAGGCTGAGAATCAGCCTGTTTAAATCAATCGGGTGTGGTTAAAATGAGTAGGAAAGCGCCGCAGGCCGGGGGGATTGGGGGGTAGTTCCCCCTAAATCCCTTCTCTTCCAACTCACTTTGGTCACACCCAAATCAATCAACCAGGAGAGAGGTCATCATGCCACAACTATTTACACAAACCCAACGCCGCATCGCGTTTGCGTTGCTGTTGCTGCTGGGCCTGGCGTTTTTCACAGCCCTCCACCTTGACTTGCTGAAGGTGGGTACTGCCAACCCCGGCGCGGCGGCAGGAATGATGGAAAACGAGGAAGATGAAGCCGCCACCATTGAGCAATACTTTCAATGGCGCTTTGATCAGATGAAAGACGAAAGCGGCCAGATTCCCGACGGCGCGCTGATTGAGGCACTGAACGACCGCAAGGCGATGGTCGCCGCGCAGCCGTCGCCCGACTCCCTGAGCGCCCTGGAGGCCGGTATTACCAACACCAGTTGGACCTATGCCGGCCCGGGCAACGTGGGCGGGCGCATCCGGGCCATTCTGCCCATCAACAGCAGCACCGTTTTTATCGGCAGCGTTTCCGGCGGCCTGTGGAAAACCACCAACTGCTGCTCCACCAGCACCACCTGGTCGCCGATTGACGACTGGATGGCAAACTTGGCGATCAGCAGTTTGATTGTACACCCCACCAACGCCAACGTGATGTACGCCGGCACCGGTGAAGGTTTCAACAACGCAGACGCCATTCGTGGCGCGGGCGTGTTCAAAAGTACAGACGGCGGCGCGACGTGGACGCAATTACCCAGCACAAACAATTCCGATTGGCATTATGTAAACCGGCTGGCCATCTCGCCGGATGGCAACAATCTGCTGGCGGCGACTCGCACCGGTTTGTACCACAGTGCTGATGGTGGCACTTCGTGGACGCGACGCGTCACCGGCAACTGGCTGGATGTGAAATTTGACCCAACCCTGGTGGGCAGCAATAACGCCGTGGCAGGTGGAAATGGCTATTCATGGTATACCACCGGCGGCGGCGCGTCTGGTACCTGGACAAAAGCAACGGGGCTACCCACTTCGGGCCGTGTTGAGCTGGCCTACGCACCCAGCAATCCGTCCATTGTTTATGCCAGTGTAGACAAGACCTCCGGTGAAGTGTACAAAAGCACGGATGGCGGGCAGAGCTATGTGCTGGTAAACAGCGGCACAGGCTACCTGGGCAGCCAGGGCTACTACGACAACACAATTTGGGTGAAACCCAACGACCCGAACACTATCGTTGTTGGCGGCATTGACCTTTACAAATCTATCGACGGTGGGGCAACGCTGACCCAGATCAGCAAGTGGAACCGCTCATGGTACTACAGAAACCCGCCCTCGCCGCACGCCGATCACCACGCCCTGGTGTCCATTCCCGGCTCCAGCACCGCCCTGCTCAACGGCAATGATGGCGGCATCTACTATACCGGCAATATCGCAACAGCCGGAAATAATCCCGACGACTACAATAATGGTTGGGTCTACATGAACAACAACCTGGGGATTACCCAATTCTACGGCGTGGCCGGTAACTACAACGGCGTGCTGCTTGGCGGCACGCAGGACAATGGTCAACTTACCTACACTCCCACCGGCGGCGCGAATGGGTGGACGTATGCCTTTGGCGGCGACGGCGGCAAGTCGGCTGCCGACCCAACGGACCCCAATTACTTTTACAATGAGTATATCTTTGGTCAGGTGCGCCGTAACAGCAACGGCGGAGCCGGGACCGGGGAATATATTTGGGGCACCTACGCCGGAGGCTGCCGCGCCGCGCCGTATGTCATCACCGACGCCTGTAATGGCCAGGGCAGTTTCATTGCCCCCATCCTGCTTGATCCCAATAACGCCAACCGGCTGTTCGTGGGCGATCTGTCGCTTTGGGTGAGCAATGATGTCAAGACGCCGTATGTTTATAACAGTCCCACCGGCGGGCCGCAGTGGACGGCGATCAAACCTTCCACCGGGAGTGGTATTAGCGCCATCGCCGTGGCGCCCGGCGACTCAAACGTGATCTGGGTGGGCTACAAAAACAGTCACATTGAAATGACAACAGATGGCGGCACGAACTGGACACCCGTCGATACAAATATCCCTGCTGCCAACAATCCCGGAACGCAGGTCAGCAGTATTGCCATTGATCGGAACGAAAGCAATATTGTCTACGTTGGATTTACGGGCTTTTATACAAACACTGCTCTTAGTAACTTATGGCGCACGGCAGACGGTGGAACAACCTGGACCAGCATCATGAATAATCTGCCCCAGGTGCCCATTTACGCGGTGGCTATCAACCCCGCAAATTCGGACTGGCTGTACGTCGGCACCGAAATTGGCGTTTTTGCCAGCGAAAACACCGGCGCAACCTGGAACGTGCCTACCGGCACCGGCAAGAACGGCGATGGCCCGGCCAACGTCGCCGTGGAAGATTTGCAATGGATGGGCGGCGGCAACAGCACCGGTTCGACCATTTTGATTGCCGGCACCCACGGACGCGGCGCGTGGACGGCGGACACCATGCCGCCGGCATACACGGATACCTATGCCAGCCCCACCCTGGCGTGCCTGGGCAATTCGCCCTGTTACCCGACGATTGGCGAGGCGCTGGCGAATGTGGCCACGGGCGGCACGGTCACTATTTACGCCGGAACGTATGCCGAAAATGTAACGTCTGCCCTCAAGACTGTGACGGTGAACGTCGCCGGGAATATCACCGTTAACGATCTGTCGCTGTATAACGGGAGTACCTGGAACGCCGGAAGTTATGCGATCACGGTTGATAACTTCAATCTCTTTGGCGGAACGTGGAACGCGAATAGTTCGACGCTGACCGTCAATGGCGATTGGACCACGGGCGGAACCTTTAACACCGGCACCGGCACGGTTATCTTTGCCAAGGCCGGTACCGTAACCTTAAGTGATCCTGCGCAAACGGAAGGTACAACTACTTTTTGCAACCTCACCATCAGCGCCGGCACCACCGTGGACGTAACGGATGATTTTATCGGCGTCAGCACCGGCGCGGGTTGCGGCGCATTCACGCAAAACGGCCAACTCCGCCGCGAAGCGCCGCAACAGACGGTCGTAAACTATGATACCTACACCTACAAGGACGCCCGTAATCGTGATTCGGTCATCCTTACCAAAATGAGCGGCAACAGCCTCTATTACACCAATATCACCATCACTTCAAACCAGCAGCCGCCTGCTTGTAACGGAACGTCTCTGACCACACCCGTGTTGCGCCAATTCGACCTGACCTCAAGCGGCGGCACGGCTCCCTACGGCCCCTATCGGATGCGGCTCTATTTCTCGGCCAACAACCCGAATGAGGCCAATGGGAACACGGTGACGGCTCCCTATAACCTGGCCATCTATCACTGCAACGGCGCGAGTTGGGAAAAATATGCCGGCATTGGCGGCAGCGATGCCAATGGAGTTTATGTGGAATCCACCGCCGCCACCTGGAGCGCCGGCTCCACCTTTGCCATTGGTCCTTACGCAAATGGAACTATCTACTATTCGCAAGGCAACTTCGACGCCGGTGCTCTTACAAGTTGGAAGACGACCAGAGACGGCATCGGCGGCGCTTCGCCGGCCAGCTTCACCGATTCTGACATATTTGTCATTCAAACTGGTCACAGTATGACCACCGCCAGCGCCTTGACGCTTTCACACGCCGATTCGCTGCTGCTGATTGAAAGCGGCGGCGCTTTAACGGCTAGTGCCTTTGATGTCTCGGTGATGGGCGCGCAGGTGGATACCGGCGGCACGCTGACCGTCAACAGCGGCCGCACTCTGACCGTCAACAACGGCAGCCGCGCTCCGGATTTGAGCGTGAACGGGACGGTGGTCAACTATTCATCAAACGCAATTGCGATGAATGGGACAGCCGCCTTTGGGGCAGGCAGTGTTTACCAACATGCTGTAAATGGCGGAACCATTCCGACGGCAACGTGGGATGTAGCATCAACGGTTTTGGTGACAGGGGTTACTACCACAGTGCCAACACTAGCTTCATTGACACAATCATTCGGCAATTTCACCTGGAACTCCCCCAATCAGACGGGAGATATTAGTCTGTCAGGATGGCTGGGAACAGTCAAGGGGAATTTTACAGTCACGTCTACCAAAAGTGGTTCGGTGCGCCTAGCAAACAGCCTGGCCAGCGGAACCGTGAACGTTGGTGGAAATGTGCTCGTCAATGGTGGGACGCTCTACGTCTCAGGCAGCACCGGCGCGGTAACCCTCAATGTCGGTGGGAACCTAACTGTGAGTAGTGGGACCTTTTACTTCTCGGGCGGCACCGCCACCCCAACTGTGAATGTGACCGGCAACGTGGTTCTCAACGGTGGACTTTTGCGTCCCAGCATTAGCACCGGTGCCTCGATCTTGAATGTTGCCGGTGACTGGACATATAATACCGGCGCTACCTTCACCCCCGCTAACAGCACCGTCAACTTCACCAAGAATGGCGTCGCTACGGTCAGTTCAGCGGCAGCGCAAGGCACGCTCACGTTCAACAATCTCACCATCAGTACTACCACCACGGTTGATGTGACGGATGACTTTATCAGCGTCACGGGCGGCTACACTCAAAACGGCAAACTGCGCCGCCAAGCGCCGGCCCAGAACCTCAATACCACCGGTCTCTTCACCTTCAAAGATGGCCGCAATCGCGATACAGTCACCCTCCAGAAACTGGGCGGCAACGACCTGGGGAGCACCAGCATCACCATTACCTCCAACCAGTCGCCTGTTTGCGGCAGTTCAACCCTGGCAACCCTGGCGTTGCGCCAATTCGACATCGCGCCAACGGGGACGGGACCTTTCTCACAAACCTTGAAACTCTACTTTAGCCCCGCCAACCCGGATGAGTCCAATGGGTTAACCAGCCCCTACAACCTGTCCATCTATCATTGCAACGGCACCAGTTGGGAAAGTTATAGCGGCGCCAGCGGCACAGATGCAAATGGCGTTTATGTCCAAGCTGACGTAAACTCTTTCTCAACCTTTGCCGTCGGTCCCCAAATCCCCACCGCCATCACGCTGGCCTCGTTTGCGGCGGTGCAGGGCAGCGGCGGCGTTACCGTTACCTGGCAAACCGGCACGGAAATCGACAACGCCGGCTTTAACCTGCATCGCGCCACCAGCCCGGCCGGGCCGTACACCCGGGTGAACCCGGCGATCATCCCGGCCAAAGGCGAGGCGGTGAGCGGGGCCAGCTACACCTACTTTGATGCTGCCGCTACCGAGGCCAACACCGTCTACTACTACAAGCTGGAAGACATCGACACCAGCGGCATCAGCACCTTTCGTGGGCCGGTGGATACCGCATCGGGCACTACGGGCAACCCGGACGGCCAGCGTATCTTCCTGCCGGTGATCACCAAATCGGCCGGGTAAACCCTGCAACTGCTGAAATATGGTATGTTTTGGGCGGCGACCGAAGGGGGTGCCGCCCAAAACATACCGATTCAATCAAAACTCTAACCAAATTCTTAATATTTAGGCTTTGAATACCTATTATTTTCAGGTAAAATTTAACCAATTGCAGGAGAATAGTGATGAACCATCAATTACCCCAAAACAATCAACCCAATCCGGTACGACCGCCGTTTGTTCCGCCACGTATTACCACCTACACCGACGATGAGTTGCTCGAAGCAATGGGGCCGGTGCTGGCAAACACCAGTCAAGTTGGCTCAGGACTCTTTGGCACTCCAGACCCATTCCTTGACCCTAACTTCACCTTCCCTGGAGAAGAATAACCGGTAAGATGTGAGGACAATGGCAACCCAGCCAACCACCAAAGAACTCTGGCTTCGCTTTTTTGATGTCGATGTGAAATTTGGCAGCGACTCGCCGGCCCTGCTCGATCTGTTTGGGCAGGCGTATGCCCGCTTTCAGATTAACCCCGCCGACGCCCGGCGCAGACCGTATGAGTTTTTTGTGCTCAGCCAACCCAACCAGGGCCGCCAGCCTTTTTTGATCATTGGCCGCGATGTGTGGCCGTTGCCCGAGCCGGAATTGATGCCCGGCTACGTTTTTCAGCGGGTCACGGCCACTATTGGCGCGCAGGTTAACAGCCACCTGCTATTCCACGCCGGCGCAGTGACCACCGGCGGGCGAGCCGTTTTACTGGCCGGCGACTCGTTTCACGGCAAAACCACACTGGTGATGGAACTGGTGCGGCGCGGTTTCAAATTCCTGTCGGATGAAACCGCCGCAGTTAGCCGGGCCAGCGGCCAGGCCGCGCCCTTTCCCTGCGCGCTGCGCGTGCGGCCGGGCAGTCTCAAGCTGGCCGGTTTTACGCCAGATGCAATAACCGCGCCTGAGTGGTTTGGCAAGAAAATCGTTGATATTGAACAGCTCAAGGATAACAGCGTTGGCCGGGCCGCGCCGATTGGCCACGTGGTGGTGCTGCGCCGCCCCAACGAAACCGACACCGCCAGCCGCGATCTGGTGCTGGTGCTTGACCGCGTCGACGACGAATTTCTGGCCGATGTGAAACAGATCAAAGGCGTGAGCAGCCTGCGTGTTCTTGAACGTTTCCAATATCCGGTTATCAAACTGACCGCCGACCGCCGGACACTGGTCTACGCCCGCATCGAATCGCTATGCGACGTCCACCGCATTTTGATGCTCGACATCCACACCGGAGCCGGAACCACCCCCAACTTCTCCGGCCCCGCCGATGTGCGATCCATCACTTCCAGCCAGGCGACAATGGAATTACTGCAGCGCTTTCAAGGTGGCTTCCGCTCCACCGTTTTGCAGGAAACCGGTCCCACCAAATTGTTTTTGGAAATGACCCGCTGGTTGGGTGCGGCCAAATGCTTTCAGTTGACCACCGGTCCGTTGCCACAAATGGCCGATGTGATCTGCAAGCTGGTTGGTTATGCCGGCTAACCGGTTTTTACGCCAAGCGTCCTCATTTTTTTAACCCACATCCTTTAAAGCCAATCCTGATTAATCTTTGCTGTGGCACAAATTCGGACTCAACTGGATTTTTGAGGGTGTGACCACAAGCCGTAAAACGTAACTCTTGCGCCTGTGCAGAAACATAAGATTACGTTTTAACCCGGTCACCCCACGAATCTCCAAAGAGCCAAAAATATGACGCCACGTTTGAATACCGAGTCGCAAAAATTATGGCCTACACTCTAAAACGCCTGTTTACCGTTACGAGCCTGGCCGCAGCGAGTCTGCTGGCCATCGCTTTGGGGCTGCCCCAGCCGGGTCTGGCCCAACCAGCCGCTACCACCCAGCTCAATATTTTAGCAATGGATGACCACGGGCTGACCATCGAACTGACCGCGCCGCCGCCGCAAATCGAACCGGTCTCAATCGATGGACAGCCATTCCAGCGAGTAAGCCTGCCCGGCGCCGGAATGATGGCCAGCCCCGGCGCACCACAACTGCCGGTCAAAGCCACGCTGCTGGCCGTCCCCTCCACCGATGGCCTGTCGGTGACGGTGCTGGAAGCTGAGTCTCAACTCATCCCGAATGTCCGCCCCGCCCCCGCGCCGGCGCTAACTGCGCCCGGCACCGATCCGCTCACCGCCGATCTCATCGAAACAGTTTCACCCGACCCCGCTATTTACCGGGCCAATGCATTTTTTCCCGTTCAGCCGGTGCGCCTGGAAAAAACAATGCGGCTCCGCGAACAACTTTTGGCGCCGCTGCAATTTTTCCCGGTGCAGGCTAACCCCGTGTCCGGCGAACTGCGCGTTTACCGGCGCATTGTGGTTCGGGTTGAATGGGATTTGCCGCTGGCCGCAGCCGCTGCGTCGCCAGAAAATCCGGCCGTCGAATCGCTGCTCAAGGCGGTGGCGCTCAACGCTGCGCAAATCAACCGGCCCGCGGCCCGGCCGAGCGCCCCAACGCTGCCGCCGGCCATCGCCGCCACTGCTCCGCCGGCACTCAAAATTGGCGTCAAAGCCGATGGCCTCTACCGGCTGACCGGGGCAGAGCTGGCCGCCGCCGGCTTCAACCTGGCCGGCATCGATCCGCGCCGGCTGCGGCTGCAAAATCAGGGGGCAAACATCCCCTGCCGTATTGAAGGCGAAACCGATGGCGTGTTTGATCCGGCCGACACGCTGCTGTTTTACGGCACCGCCCTGACCAGCGTTTACAGCAGTGAAAATATCTACTGGCTTTCCGCCGGCAGCGCCCCCGGCCTGCGCATGGCCGAACGCTCCGCTCCCGCGGTCGCCGCCCCCACCCCGGCCGATTTCCCCCAAACCCTGCACGCCGAGCTCGACACCTTTTACTGGCAAACCATGCCCAACAGCGCCGGGCAGGATCACTGGTTTTGGGGCGACCGGCTGACCGCGCCGCAAAACCGCAACTACAGTTTGGGCCTCACCTTCATTTCCACCAGCGCCAGCACAGCTACCCTGCGCCTGTCGCTCAAAGGCTACACCAACACGCCTCACCAATCGCGGTTGTGGCTCAACGGCTCGCCGGTTAGCACCGCCACCTGGGAGGGCCAATCGATTTTTGAGCAGAGCGTTACGGTGCCGCACAGCCGGCTGGTTGACGGCTACAACATCATCGGCGTGGAGGCGCTCACCACCACCGCGCCGGTGGACCAGTGGCTGGTCAACTGGATAGAGATCGACTACCACGATTCCTACGCCGCCAGCAACAATTTTCTGCGGTTTGCTCCGCCCGCCGCCGGCACATTTCGGTTCAAAGTGACCAACTTTGCCACCTCCACCATCACGTTGCTCGACATCACCCAACCGGCCAGCCCGGTGTTCATCACCGGCGCGGCAGTTCAGGCCGAGGGCGGAACGTTCAGCGCCCAGTTCACCGACACCGCCGGCCCCGAAACCCGCTACCTGGCTATATCGCCGGACCGCTTCAAAACACCGGCCAGTCTCAACCTCGATCAGCCTTCAGCGTGGCGATCATCGGCCATTGGCGCGGACACCATCCTCATCACCCACCACGATTTTTTGACGGCTGCCACCCGGCTGGCCAATCATCGCGCGGCGCAGGGGCTGCGGGTGGTCACCGTGGATATTACCGATATTTTTGATGAATTTGCCCACGGCCTGGCCGAACCACAGGCCATTCGCGATTTTTTAAGCTACGCCTACCACAACTGGACGCCGCCCGCGCCTGCATATGTGCTGCTGGTGGGCGATGGCCACCAGGATTACCGCGACAACCTGCACACCGGCGCCATCAATTTTATCCCGCCCGCAATTGTGCTGACCGACCTGCTGGGCGAAACCCCCTCGGACAACTGGCTGGTGCAGCTTACCGGCGATGACGTGCTGCCGGATATGTTCATTGGCCGGCTCAGCGTGCAAACCGCCGCCCAGGCCGAAACCGCGGTCAGTAAACTGATTGAGTACGATGACCTGCCGCTCGAACCGGGCTGGCAGCAGGCCGCGTTGCTGGTAGCCGACGACGACTCGCCGGATTTTGTCAGCATCTCGGAGCAGGTGGCCGGGCAATTGCCAACCAATTTCTCAACCGGGCGCGTTTACGCTGCCAACTACCCGCCCGGCAATCCCACTGAGGCCATCATCAACGGGATTAACGCCGGCGCGCTGCTGGTTAATTACAGCGGCCACGGCAGCGTCAACCGCTGGGGAGTGTGGAGCGGCGGCGACATTTTTCAGCAAAGTGATGTGGCTGGGCTGGCCAACGGCCGGCGGCTGCCGTTTGTGACCATTGCCAATTGCCTCAACGGCTTTTTCACCCAACTCGGTTCCGACGAATCGTTGGCCGAAACGCTCCAGCGGTCGGCTACCGGCGGCGCGGTGGGTGTTTGGGCGGCCACCGGACTGGGTTATCCTTCCGGTCACCGGGAGCTGATGCGGCAATTTTATAATGCGGTTTTCAGCAACGGCATCCGCGAGTTGGGGGCGGCCACAACCGAGGCCAAGCTCAACACTTTGGCTCAGAGCGAATCGTTTGCCGAGCTGGTCCAAACCTTTGCCCTCTTTGGCGATCCGGCCACCGGGCTAAAAACACCATCGCAGCCAAACACCTCGCCCGCGAGCATTTACCTGCCGGTGGTCATCCGCAGCCATTAATCGCCCGCCTGAAGATAAAGCTGTAACGATGTATTTTTGAGTGGCAACACTGCTCAAAAATACTCCAAATAACAAATTATTGGGGGTCAACTTTACTCCAAAAACTGGCACACGTGTGCATAAAATTCTTTAAGCTACTGCCCTTCTTAAATATTGACTAGCCTCTTAAACTGTAGTATCCTACGTGAAACGTTTTAGTGTATCGTTACACCAATTCAGGAGAGACAATGGCGTCCCAGTCTCGACTTCGCGAAACCAGGCGAGCCACAATCAAAGATGTTGCTCACGCGGCCGGCGTGTCGGTTACAACCGTTTCTAACGCGCTCAACGGCCGCACCGAAGCGATGACTGAAGAAACGTTGCAGCGCATTCAACAGACCATCCGCGCGCTCAACTATCGGCCCAGCCGGGTTGCCCGCAGCCTGGTCACGCAACACACCGCCACAATTGGGGTGATCATTACCGAGATTGTAACCCCTCTATTTCTCCAAGCATTAAACGACATAGAAAGCATTGCGCGTGACGCCGAGCATAATATTTTGCTGGCCACCACCGCCGATAAACTCGAAGAAGAAGCTCAGGTTTTTGACCTGCTCCTTGAAAAACAGGTCGACGGCATCATTTTTTTATCGACGTCCGTTTACACCGACAACAGTTTTCTGGAGAACCTGCCATCGTCTGTGCCGCCAATCGTTCTGATCAACCGGACCAACCAATTTCACAGTCACTTTGATCAGATCAATTTTGACAACATTAACGGCATCAGGCAGGCGGTTGATTATCTGGTGCAATTGGGCCATCGCTACATTGGCCATTTGGTTGGGCCAGCTAACCGGGCCAGTTCCGCCGAGCGACTTAGCGGTTATCTGGCGGCTTTGGAAAAACACCAACTGCTCTACGGCCAGGATTATGTTCGGCCCGGCGATTTTGAAAAAGACCCACTGGAGTGGGAAGCCTCAACCCGAGAATTGCTGGCGCTGTCGCCGCGGCCAACGGCCATCATCGCCGCCAACGACCGCGTCGCGGCCATCGTTATGCGCACGGTGCAGCGCGCCGGGTTGCGCATACCGGAAGATATTAGTATTATCGGGATTGACAATCAGCCTTTTTGCACCTATCTCAACCCGATGTTAACGACCATTCAATTACCCATCAGCGAAGCTGGGCGACAGGCCACCCGGATGTTGTTGGCCAGGATCGAAAATCCGCGCCAGCAAACCCACCAGGAAATCCTGGCATGCCCGCTTATTGTCCGCGAATCCACCGGCGCGGCGGCAATGTGAGATACCGATGATTGATCAACAACACCACGGCCCCCAAAAACTTGCGCTGGTCAACGGCCAAATTGTGCTGCCGGATAAAATTGTCACCGGGCAGGCGCTGGTAATTGCCGGCGCCAAAATCGAAGGGTTGGCTTCCCCCACCGAACTGGGCAGCGACATCCCCCGGCTCGATGTGGGCGGGCGCACCATCACCCCCGGCCTCATTGATATTCACACCCACGGCGCGCTGGGCCACAATTTTAACGAAGCCACCCCGGAAGCCTTTGAGCTGATCACCGCTGAACAGGCCCGGCGCGGAGTAACCAGCCTGCTGGCCACCACCATGACCGCGCCCATTGCCGAACTGGTTACCTGCCTGGAATTTGCCAGCCGTTGGATGCAGGAATCGCACAACGGCGCGCAGGTTGCCGGCGTTCACATCGAAGGGCCATATTTTGCGGTGGAACAGGCCGGCGCGCAGGACCCGGCCAACATTCGCCGGCCCAACGACGGCACCGTTGATCGGTTACTGGAACACCACCAAACCATCAAAATAATGAGCTACGCCCCCGAACTCCCCGGCGCGCTGGAGCTGACGGAGCGCCTGCACGCGCTCGGCATTGTTCCGGCGGCCGGCCACAGCAGCGCCCGCGACAGCGATGTTCAGGCGGCGATGGCTCGCGGGCTGCGGCACATTATCCACATTTGGAGCGCCCAAAGCACCACCGTGCGCCAGGGGCCATACCGCAAACCCGGCCTGCTTGAAGCCAGCCTCACTTTTGACGGTCTGACCGTGGAGATGATCGCCGACAACAAGCACCTGCCGCCCACGCTGATGAAGCTGGCCTACAAATGCCTTGGCCCCGACCGCCTGTGCGCCATTTCTGACGCCACCAACGGCGCCGGCCTGCCCGATGGCACCCATTTCCGCATGGGCGATTTGGAATACGATGTTCACGATGGCGTGGGGATGATGCTGGATCGCTCGGCGTTTGCCGGCAGCACCACCCTGCTCAATCAGATGATCCCCGTGCTCACCGAAGCAGCAGGCATCCCGCTGATTGAAGCGGTGCGAATGGTGACGCTCACCCCGGCCAGAGTCATCGGCCTGGAAGCGGCCAAAGGCAGCCTGGCCGCCGGCAAAGATGCCGACATTGCTATTTTTAACCCGGATTTTTCTGCCTGGCGCACCATGATTGGCGGCAGGTGGGTATATTGCCAACAGGATAATGCAAATGAACCCCATTAAAACCACCCAGTACGACCAACTCCCCGTGGCGGTGTACGCCAACAACCAGGAGATGGGCCGGGCCGCCGCGCTCGATGCCCGTGAAATCATTACCACCGCCATCGCCGCACGCGGCACAGCCAACGTAATTTTGGCCACCGGCAACTCGCAGCTTTCTTTTTTGCAAACGCTGCGCGACCTGGACGGCATCGACTGGCCCAAAGTGAACGTATTCCACATGGACGAATACCTGGGCATTGCCCCGGATCATCCAGCCAGTTTTCCGCTGTTTTTGCAGAACCACTTTTTGAAATATGCACCCGCGGGCCGCTTTTTCCCGGTGCCCAACAACCCCACCAATGTTGAAGCCGCCTGCCGCGAGTACGAGGCGCTGCTGCGCCAGCACCCCGCCGATATGGTGGCCTGCGGCTGGGGCGAAAACGGCCATTTGGCCTTTAACGATCCGCCCTACGCCAAATTTGATGACCCGGTCTGGGTAAAAGTCATCGAACTGGCCGAAGCCAGCCGCCGCCAACAGGTAGGCGAAGGCCACTTTGGCTCGCTGGCAGAAGTGCCTACCCACGCCATCACCCTCACTATTCCGGCGCTGCTGGCCCCTAAACACGTGCTGTGTATTGTGCCAGAAGCGCGCAAGGCCAAAGCCGTCCGCGCCTGTCTGACCGAACCCGTGAGCGAAGACCGGCCCGGCTCTATTTTACGGCAGGTAAACCATGCCAAACTTTATTTAGACCCCGATTCTGCGAGCAAGCTGTAAGTCGCAGCTCCGGTAAACTTTGGCAAAACATAGCACCAACAAAGGAGGACAGGTTATCGCCAAAAAATATTAAATGTGGTAGCAGTGCCCAAAGAATATTCAATGATGAAGTTCGTAAAGGAGGATCTTGTAATGCACAAAAAGTTAATCTTTATCGCTATTCTCATCGCAATCCTGGTTTTGCCAGCCGTAGCCTTTGCCCAGGGCGGCAGCGACTACACCATTCAGGCTGATGACACGCTGGGTAAAATTGCCGAAAAACAATACGGTGACCCGCTGGCTTTTACGGCAATTGTTTACTACAACAACCTGAAAGCCACCGACAACGAGGCCTACACCCTGATTGCCGACCCCAACGTGGTTGAGCCGGGCTGGACCATCTACCTGCCTTCGGCAGAAGAAGCCAACGCCTATCTCATTGGCAACATCACCGGCGGCGCGTACAAAGAAGCGCCGATGCTGGCCGAAATGGTTGCCGCCGGCGAACTGCCGCCGGTTGACGAACGGCTCCCCCAAAACCCGCTGATCGAGCCGGTGGTTGACAGCATTGGCCAATACGGCGGCGTTTTAAACCGCGGCTTCACCGGCCCCTCAGACCACAACAACTACACCCGCGTTGTTTACGATGCGCTCGTGCGCTACTCGCCCACCGGGGCAGAAGTTATCCCCCACATTGCCGCCGGCTGGGAAAGCAATGCCGACTTTACTGAGTGGACTGTCCGCCTGCGCCCCGGCGCCAAATGGTCCGATGGCGAACCCTTCACCGCCGACGACATTATGTTCTGGTACAACGACATTCTTTTGAACGAAGAACTGACGCCCGGCGGCCTGACCTGGATGAAAAACCCAGATAGTACTATGGCCACGGTTGAAAAACTGGGTGATTACGCCGTTAAGTGGACGTTTGCCGCCCCGAATACCGCCTTTTTGCTGGACCTGGCCAACAAAGACGGCGCAGACGCCGCCATCAGCAACCTGGTTTTTGTGCCGGCGCACTATCTCAAGCAGTTCCACCCCAACTACACCGATAAGGCCGAACTGGATGCTAAAGTAGCCGCAGCGGGCTTTAATACCTGGACAGAATTATTCTCCAAAGAAGCCCTGCCCCATTTGAGCGGCAAACGCCCCAGCATGGCCGCCTGGGTACCCAACGGTACAACCGTATCTGATCCCATCTTCACCATCAAACGCAATCCGTATTACATCGGGGTAGACCCGGCCGGTAACCAACTGCCTTACGTCGATGAAGTCCGCTTTACCCAATACCTTGACAAGAAAACCCTGAACCTGGCTGCGGTAGAGGGTAAAATTGATATGCAGGGGCGGCACATCGATATGAATAACTACCCCGTTTTGGTGCAAAACGGCGAAGCCAACGGCTACCGGGTTATCACCTGGCCCTCCTTTGGCGGCTCAGATGCGGTGATTATGTTCAACCAAACCTGGACCGGCCCGGAAGTTGAAATGTTCCGCAACAAGGATTTCCGCGTTGCCCTGTCTTACGCCATTGACCGCGAAGCCATCAAAGAACTGGCCTTTTTGGGTATTGGCGAAGCCCGCCAGGGTGTACCCGCTCCCTTCCACCCCTACTACCCCGGCGATGAATACGCCTACAAATACACCGAATACAACCCGGATCTGGCCAACCAGATGCTCGACGCAGTCCTGCCCAACAAAGATGCTGCCGGCTTCCGTACCCTGCCCGACGGCTCCCCGCTGGACATCGAAATTGGCGTGGTTGCGGAACAGTTTGTGGACTGGCCCTCGATTGCCCAACTGGTCGTTGAAAACTGGGCCAAGGTAGGGGTAAAAGCTCACGTTGAAATCAGAGAGCGAACCCTCCACTTTGCCATGCGCCCCGCCAACGAACTGATGGCCGAAATGTGGAACGAAGACACCACCGGCTTTCCGTTCAGCGGCCAGCCCAAGTTTGACCCGCGCAGCGATCCAGCCCTGTGTTTTGCCCCGCTCTACGGCAAATGGTACACCAGCGACGGCGCCGATGGTCTTGAACCGCCGGCCGATATCGCCCGCATTGTTGAGATCATCGACGAAGCCAAAGTTTCTCCGCGCGGCCGCCAGATTGAGTTGGCCCAGGAACTGTTCAGGCTTTGGGCCGATAACGTTTGGGAAATTGGCACTGTAGGCCTCACGCCTGCGGTTCAGGGTGTTGTGGTTGTTAACCAAAACCTGAGAAACGTGCCCGCAGTAGCCGGTAACGACTGGCCCCTGCGCACTCCTGGCGATACCCGCCCGGAACAATACTTCTACGCTCAGTAAATTAACGCGTAATTCGTAACTCATTATCGGGGCGAGCCAGGCTCGCCCCGATAAATTGTGAATTGTAAATAGTGAATTACCAATTGTTAATGAATCTACTCGCTTGTTTCACTCACAATTCATAATTCATCATTCATAATTCACAATTTTGAGGTAACTATATGGTCCAATACATTATCAAACGGCTTTTACTTTTACCGCTGTTGCTCTTCATCTTTTCTGTTATTGCCTTTGCGCTGATTCAGGCTCCGCCCGGCGACTTTATCACCAGCTACATTGCCGAGCTGGCCGCCTCTGGCTCAACTATGGAACAGGCCCAAATTGATGCACTGCGTTCGCAATATGGCCTGGATCAACCTATGTATGTTCAATATTTCAAATGGATGGGCAATATTCTGCAAGGTAATCTGGGGGTCTCACTGGATTGGAGAAAACCCAATGCAGAGCTAATCTCCGAGCGGCTGGTTTTAACCCTGCTGCTCGGCATTTTCACCTTTATCATCAGTTGGTCTATTGCCATTCCCATCGGCATTTATTCGGCCACCCATCAATACTCCTTTCTCGATTACTTTTTTACAGTGTTCAACTACATTGGGGTTTCAATTCCATCATTTATGACTGCGCTCATTTTGATGTGGGTGGCCTTTAAATACTTTGGAGCGAGTGTAACCGGTCTTTTTTCGCCGCAATATGTTGACGCGCCGTGGAGCTTTGGCCGGGTTATTGATCTGTTCAGCCACCTGTGGCTGCCCGCGGTGATTCTGGCCCTGGATGGTACGGCCCGGCTGGCCCGGATTATGCGGGCCAACCTGCTCGATGAACTCAAAAAACCGTACATGGAAATGGCCCGGGCCAAGGGCTTGTCTGAGTGGCGGTTGATTATGAAATATCCGGTGCGGCTGGCCGTTAATCCGCTGGTCAGCACTATTGGTTGGTATTTGCCGCTGATCTTCTCCGGCAGTCTGGTTGTGGCCACGGTACTCAACTTACCCACCATCGGCCCAATGCTGCTGCGGGCGCTGATTGTACAGGATATGTTCCTGGCCGGGGTCATTATTCTGGTTTATTGTTTGCTGGCCATTATCGGCACAATGCTGTCAGATATTCTGCTGGCCTGGATTGATCCGCGCATTCGGATGGGGGAGGGCTAAACCAGTGACGACAACTAACACCCTTGCCGCCGCCGAAGATGCCGCGGTGGCTATCCCCGGTTTAGTAGAAGATACCGAAGCCATTTATCTGGCGCCCAACTGGAAGCTGGTCTGGTGGCGATTTAAAAAGCACCGGCTGGCCTTAATTTGCGGCATAATCCTGTTAGGAATCATCAGCATCGCCCTCTTTCCAAATTTTTACAGCACGCTGCCGCCGCAAGAATCCGACGCCAAACGGGCCTTCATCCCACCCCAAACCATTCGCTTTTTTGGGCCGACTGGCTCCTTTCTGTACGTGTATCGGGTCAAAGGCGAGCGCAACCCCAAAACCCTGATGATGGAATGGGTGACCAACGAAGCCGATACCGTGCCGGTAAAGCTGTTTGCCCGCGGATACGAATATGAGGCTCTGGGGTTGTTCACAACCAATATTCACCTGCTGGGCGTAGAAGACCCGGACAGCGGGAACAAGTTTCACATTCTGGGCACCGACCGGCTGGGCCGTGATCAGTGGTCGCGGTTGATGGCCGGCACCCAGGTATCGCTGTCGATTGGGTTGGTATCGGTAGTTGTCAGCATCTTTTTGGGCGTGCTGCTGGGCGGCATTTCTGGCTATTTTGGCGGCTGGGTGGATATGTTCATCCAGCGCGTCATCGAACTGCTGCAATCGCTGCCGCCCATCCCTATTTGGATGGCGCTCACCGCTGCCCTGCCGCGTGACTGGAGCGTGGAGCAGGTGTATTTTGCCATCACCATCATTCTGGCGCTGCTGGGTTGGACTTCGCTGGGCCGGGAGGTGCGCGGCCGATTCCTGTCGCTGCGGGAAGAAGATTTTGTGGTGGCCGCCGAAATCATTGGCTGCACCAAACCGCGGGTTATTTTCCGGCATATGGTCCCCACTTTCACCAGCCACATCATCGCCGCCAGCACGCTGGCCATCCCGGTAATGATTATCAACGAAACATTCCTGAGCTTTTTAGGACTGGGGCTGCGCCCGCCGGCCATTAGCTGGGGTGTGTTGCTGCAAGAAGCGCAAAACCTGCAATCCATCGCCCTGGCCCCGTGGCTGCTGCTGCCCGGCCTGGCGGTAATGATCACCGTACTATCGTTGAATATTTTGGGCGACGGCCTGCGTGACGCCGCCGACCCCTACAGTTAATTTTGAATTGCCGATTTTGGATTTTAGATTGGCGCAATTCTCCAAAATCTAAAATCCAAAATCCAAAATTGGTGCAAACAATGGACAACCAACCACTCCTATCAGTTCGAAACCTGAAAACCTACTATCACCTCGATGAAGGCGACGTAAAAGCCGTTGACGGCGTTAGTTTTGACGTTTACCCCGGCCAGGTGGTCGGCATTGTTGGCGAAAGCGGCTGTGGCAAAAGCGTTACCATCAAATCGGTGCTGAACATCATTGAGAAACCGGGCAAAATTGTTGCTGGCGAAATTCTGTTTCGCCAGCGAAACAACACTGCCGGAGAGATGATAGATTTGGCCAAACTTGAGCCAAACGGCCACCAGATGCGCAACATTCGCGGCGGCGATATTGCCCTGATTCCTCAGGAGCCGATGGCCGCTTTTAGCCCGGTTCACACCATTGGCAACCAGATCACAGAAGTGATTATGTTGCACCAGACGCCGGATAAAAAAGAAGCCCGCAAAATCGCCATCGACCGGCTGCGCGAAGTGGGCGTGCCCAACCCGGAGCAACGCATCGACGCCTATTCCTGGGAGTTGAGCGGCGGGCTGCGCCAGCGGGCCATGATCGCCATGGCCCTGTCGTGCAACCCCAAACTGCTCATCGCCGATGAGCCGACCACAGCCATCGACGTGACCACCCAGGCTCAGGTGTTGCGCCTGCTGCGCCAGTTGCAGGAGCAGCACGATACAGCCATCATTTTTATTACCCACGATCTGGGCGTGATTGCCCAGGTTGCCGATTATGTGGTGGTGATGTATCTGGGCCGGGTGATGGAATCCGGCCCGGTGGATGACATTTTCCACAATCCGCAGCACCCCTACACCAAAGCGCTGCTCAAATCCATCCCGACCGTGCATTCGCAGTCGCTCACCCGGCTGCCTACCATCGAGGGTGCCATTCCGCACCCGTTTAACCGGCCGGCCGGCTGCCCGTTTTATCCCCGCTGCACCGACGTAATGGCAGGCAAATGCAATGTGTACACCCCGGCGGTTCAGCCGGTCAGCCCTGTGCAGTCGGTGGCCTGTTTTCTGTACAGCGATGCGGTTGAGCAGGACTGAACCGCCGCGCAGTAATCTGCAATTTCAGCTTTGTGAGGACCATTTGTGACAACAACACTTAGAAACGATCAAACCTTGCTGCAGGTTAACCATCTCAAAAAATACTTTCCCATCAAAAAAGGGTTTTTCCGCAAAGTGGTGGGCTACGTACGCGCCGTTGACGATGTTAATTTTTACATTGACGAAGGCGAAACCCTGGGGCTGGTTGGCGAAAGCGGCTGCGGCAAAACCACCACCTCGCGCTCAATTTTACGGGCGGTCAACCCCACCTCCGGGCAAATTCTGTTCAAAACCAGCCAAAACCGGGTGGTTGATATTGCCAAACTGTCAGACACAGAAATGCGCGCCCTTCGGCCGGATATGCAAATGATCTTTCAGGACCCGTTTGCCTCGCTCAACCCGCGCATGAACCTGTTTGATATTGTCAGCGAGCCGATGTACGTGAACGGCATCAAAAGCCGCTCGGAACGGACCGACCGCGTGACCGAGCTGCTGCGGCTGGTGGGGCTGCGCCCGGAATACATGCAGCGCTATCCTCACGCTTTTAGCGGCGGCCAGCGCCAGCGGATTGTGATTGCCCGCGCGCTGGCTCTCAACCCACGGCTGGTAGTGGCCGATGAGCCGGTGTCGGCGCTGGACGTGAGCGTGCAGGCGCAGGTGCTCAACCTGCTGCTGGACTTGCAGGAAAAACTGCGGCTAACCTACCTGTTTGTGGCCCACGATCTGAGCGTGGTTAAGCACATTTCTACCCGGGTGGCGGTGATGTACGTGGGCAAAATTGCCGAAACCGCGCCCACCGCGGCGCTGTTCAACACGCCCAAACATCCGTATACCGCCGCGCTGCTGTCGGCGGTGCCGGTGGCCGATCCCCGGGTGCGCTCAAAAATGATCCCGTTGCAGGGCGATGTTCCCAGCCCGGCCAACCCGCCTTCCGGTTGCTATTTTCATCCGCGCTGCCAGTACGCCATCGACATTTGCAAAACCGAACCACCGCAACTTGAAGAAATCGAGCCGAAGCATTTTGTCAGTTGCCACCGGGCCAAAGAGCTGGATTTGGAGGGCATTGGCGACGACTGATTTTGATTTTAGTCAATAGACCGGGGGCACAGATTTTCAGATATTGGCCAAAAATCTGTGCCCTTTGATTTTACAGTGACACCGTACTAAAACTCATCCATCGAGGTAAATGATGACAACACCCTGGGATCGCTTTAAACAAGCCGCCCGGCTGCAAGAACCCGATCAGGCGCCGGTCGCGTTCATCGTTGACAGCCCCTGGCTGCCGGGTTACGTCGGGCTGGATACGCTGGATTTTTACCTGCTGCCCGATGCCTGGTTCAACATTCATCGCGGCCTGATTGACCGCTTCCCCGACGCCGTGTGGGTGCCGGGTTTTTGGGTGGAATACGGCATGGCCGCCGAGCCATCGGCGTTTGGCGCGCAAATTCAATTTCACCACAACCGGCCGCCCTCCATCGAGGCTGTCATTACCGATGTTAACCACTGGGCGGCGGTCAAACCGGCCGATCCCCGCCGCGATGGGTTTATGCCGCTGACGCTCCAACTTTACCGCCACGCCGAGGCCAAATTGCAGGCCGAGGGGCTTAACATTAAAATGGTGGCGGCGCGCGGGCCGATGGTCACCGCCGGCTACCTGATGGGCATTAACGATTTGATGATGTCGCTGATTTTGCAACCGGCCGAGATCAGCCGCTTTTTAGAAACGCTGACCACCACCATCATCGATTGGCTGCACGCCCAGCTTGAAACGCTGCGCGCCCCGGAAGGCATTCTGCTGCTGGACGATATTGTGGGCATGGTTTCGCTGGAGCATTACAACGAGTTTGTAGCGCCGCACCTGCGCCGCATTTTTGACGCGTTCGATGGCCTGATTCGCATTTACCACAACGACACCCCCTGCCGGCACCTGTACGCCGCCTTCACCGAAGCCAATTTTGACGTGTTCAACTTTACCCACAAAGTCGATATTGCCGAAGTGAAGCGGACAATGGGCCACCGCGTGGCGCTGATGGGCAACGTGCCGCCCCTCGATGTAGCTGTGCGCGAGTCGCCGGCGGTAGTGGCCGAGCACGCCCGAACCTGTCTGGACAAGGCCGCGCCGGGCGGCGGCTTCATTTTATCGGTGGGCGGCGGGGTTTCCGGCGAAACCCCGGCGGAAAGTCTGGACGCCATGCTGGCCGCGGCGCGTGACTGGTCGCCGGCTTAGCCTCGCCCCTGGGCACAGCCGGGCGGTAACAAAAAAACTGAGTCCAAAACTGAAGTTTTGGACTCCTGTCACAATTTTTAATAGATGAGCCAGGAATCTCCTGCTCCCTAACTCCTAATTCCTGACTCCTGATTCCTGCTTTCACCGGAGGCTACTGACCATGCGCGTTTTACCGCAACTCTTTGCCAACAACAGAGAATGGGCCGATTCTTTTCGGGCGCAGGACCCGGACTTTTTCAAAAAACTGGCCCAGCAGCAGGCCCCGGACTACCTGTGGATTGGCTGCGCCGACAGCCGGGTGCCGGCCAACCAGATTGTTGGCCTGCTGCCCGGCGAGCTGTTTGTGCACCGCAACGTGGCCAATCTGGTCATTCACACCGATTTGAACTGCCTGTCGGTGATGCAATTTGCCGTTGACGCGCTCAAGGTTAAGCACATCATTGTTTGCGGCCACTATCGCTGCGGCGGAGTCCGGGCGGCGCTGGAAAACAGCCGGCTGGGGCTGATCGATAACTGGCTGCGCCATATTCAGGATAACATTGAAAAACACGAATCCCGGCTTAACGCCATCGCCGATATGAATGACCGGGCCAACAAATTGTGCGAACTCAACGTCATCGAGCAGGTAATGAACGTGTGCCAAACCTCAATTGTGCAGGATGCCTGGGAGCGCGGCCAGTCGCTGTGTGTTCACGGCTGGATTTACGACATCAGCGACGGCCTGCTGCAGGATTTAAATGTGTGCGTTGCCGCCCCGGCCGAGATGAAACCCGTGTATCAGGCCGCACTGGCCAACATTTGAAAGTTAACCCATTTCAGGAGATTTTTGTCGATGAAATACGTATTCAGCACCCAACACGTCAAACGATACCGCTTTCCCACCCACATCAACGATCTGGTAATGGACCGCTCCGAGGCAACCACCAGCGAGGTGTTTGTGGTAGTGCTGGCCCCCGGCGAAGCGCCGCCGCTGCACCAGCACGATGACACCGAGCAGATTTTTTACGTTTTAACCGGCCGCGGCTTGCTCACCATTGGCCAGCCCGCCGAACAGCACCCGGTGGCCCCCGGCGATGTGGTCCGCATTCCGCCGGCCACGCCGCACAGCATTGCCTGTGAGGGCGACGAAACACTCACCTACCTGGCCATCGATTGCTTCCCGGCCGGCCGCCCCCACGCCGAACCAACCTGGGACGCGCACGTTCAAACAGTCTGCCGCCAAAATGGCTGGGATTTCCGGCAGGTGGTGCAAGATTAACACGCTGTTCCCCACAACCTACCAACGCGTCAGCGACGCCGCCGGCAGGTACGCCGGCACGCTCAGAAATTTCAATCTGGATGTGCGGCTGTATCTGGTTACGTCGGCGTTGTTTGGTTTTACCATATTTGGCGGCATCTACTTTACTTTGCTCAACCTGTATTTGCTGCGGCTGGGCTACGACCCTCAATTTGCCGGCCTGATTAATGGCGTGGGGCAGGTGATTTTTGGCCTGTGCGCCCTGCCAGCCGGCGCGATGGGCCGGCGCTGGGGCAGCCGGCGAATGTTGATCATCGGCTTTGGCGTGGTTGCCGTGGGGTACGCCCTGCTGCCCCTGGCCGAGTTTGTGCCGTCAATCCAGACCGGCTGGCTGGTGGTGATGCAGGCCGTGGGCCAGATTGGCGTATCGATCTATTTTGTTAATGGCGCGCCATTTGTGATGACCGTTACCCAACCCACGGAACGAAACCACGCCTTTGCCATGAGCGGCGCGCTGTTGCCGCTCACCGGCTTTGCCGGCAGTCTGGTGGGCGGGCTGCTGCCCGGTTTCTTTGCCGGGTTGAGTGGGGCCTCTGCGGCCAATCCGGCGCCCTATCGTTATTCGCTGCTGCTGGCCGCCGGGTTGATGGCCCTGGCAGTGGTGGCCATGCTTTTTACCCGCAGCCCCGCTGCCGCCCCGCCGGCCGCAACCGAAACCAAAGAAAAAGTGCCGGCGCCGGTGGGCATCTTTGTGTGGCTGTTTTTAGTGGTGCTGCTGCGTGTCATCGGCGAGGGCGACGTGCGCACTTTCTTTAATATTTATCTCGATGACTTTTTGCAGGTGCCGGTAGCCCAAATTGGGTTGCTGCTGGCGGTGGGGCAATTGCTGGCCGTGCCCGCGGCGATGGTAATGCCCATTTTTGCCAAACGATGGGGCATCAAAGCCACCTATCTGATCGGTTCGTGGGGTATGGCGCTCAGCTTTTTGCCGCTGGCGCTGGTGCCGCACTGGGCCGCGGCCGGCGCGGGTTTTATGAGCATGATCACCCTGCTGTCCATTGCCCGGCCGGCGGTGGTGGCTTATCAAATGGATATTTCGCCGCCCGGCTGGCGAACGATAATGGCCGGCGCTACCTCTACGGCGGTTGGGCTGGGCTGGGGGATTGCCTCGCTCAGCGGGGGGTACATTGCCACCCGTTACGGTTATTCGGCCTTGTTTTTGAGCGCGGCGGCGGTTACGGCGGCGGCGTCGCTGGTGTTTTGGCTGGTTCGGCCGCCAGTCCGCGAGCAACCCGATAGTTTTTAGGCGAAACGCCCATCACCTGTTTGAAAATGCGAGAAAAATAGTACTGGTCTTTGTAGGCCAGATCGTGGCTGATCTCGCCGATGGTTTTATCGCTGGTTTCCAGCAGTTCGCACGCTTTTTGAATTTTCAGGCGAATGAAATAATCGACCGGGGCGTAGCCGGTTTTTTCGTGGAACCGGCGTGAAAAGTGAGACCGGGACATGCAGGCGTGCGCCGCAAAATCATCGAGCGTGCAGGCAGCGGTAACATTTTCCACCATAAAACTGATGACGTTTTCTGTGTTTAAATCCCTGGCCCCCGCCGCCGGGGAGTAGGTGTTGAACAGCGCAATATTGCACAAAATCTGCCGAATCTGCGCTGCGGCGTTGATCAAATAATACAGGCTGTAGCCGCGCTGCAGCGTATTGAGCAAATCGTTGAACAGAGTGACAATATTCAGCCGCTCGCCAATCGAAACCATCGGTTTTTCCGGTGAAACGCCGGCCATTTCCAGCAGATACGGCACGTGCGCGCCGTTAAAATGGGCCCACAAAATTGTCCACGGTTCGGCGGTATCCGCGCCGTAAACGTGGCAGGTGTCTTTGAGAATAAACAGCACATCGCCCCGGGCCGCCTGGCCGCTGACCCCGCCCGCCCGAAACCAGCCTTTGCCGGCCACGCAATAAATAATAATGTACTCATCAATGGTTTCGCGTTCGGCGTACTGCCGCCGGGCATGCGGAAAATAGCCGCTGCTGATCACGTGCAGCCCCTCCAGCAGCGGGTGCCGGCTGTGCTGCGCAACCACGTTGCGCGGAATCCGGTGCAGTTTGTAATCGGGTGTAAATTCGGGTTGAATCAGCCGGGCCACAACGCCTCCCCAAAAAACGAACTTCCCTGTATCGTACAAAAAAGTCACAGAAAAGCAAAATAATCCATCTGTGGGTGCGATAGTCCATTCAAATTTGGCGCCGGCTCGCTTATAATCAAAATTGCCGGGTTACTCCAGCGGTGGAAAAACGTCTGGCTCAACCTGATAGCCTTCCACCAGCCGGTTGGTGGTGTTGAACATGCCCACCACGGCCAGCAGTTCGCCCAGCATTTCTTTGGTCATCCCTTTTTGCATGGCCGCCGCCGTGTGCGAGTTAACGCAGTAGGCGCAGCCGTTGGTGGCGCTCACCGCCACGGCGATCATCTCTTTAACCAGCGGATCGAGCGCGCCGGGAGCCATCACCTCTTTGAGATCGCGCCAGGTGCGGGCCAGAGTCGGCGGGTGAACGGCGATGGTCTTCCAAAAATTGTTGATGGTGTTGGTTTTGCGCGTGGCCATAATGTCATCGTACACGGCTTTCACTTCGGGGCTGGCGTCAGCGTACTCAACCATTTTTACGGTAGGCATAAAAATCTCCTGCTGTGGAATTGGTGGTAAAAGCAGGCCCATTCTAATCAAACACGCACTAAGAGTCAACGATTGACCCAGGCAACGCCTTTATAAACGGATTATGGGTGACTCCTTCTCGGTTGCGTATGGTGTGTTCCGTTTACGCAACACGGTTTTTACAGAAACGACGATTGAGTCATCGGTTATTCAAATCAACAAAAACAAATCGGGGGGAATCATCAATGGAAACCTTACAAATGCCGTCAACGGACCGGCGGGCGCAATTGATGGTAGAGGACAGCGCCAACATTTTAAAACGATTCTACTTTGTGCAGCGCGCGCTGGTAGTAATGCAGGCGGGCTGGGTGCCCGGCGCTGAACACTGGCAAAGCAAGCTGCTGCTGCCAGAATTTTTGTGGCAGGACGCGCTGGTGGCCAAAGAGCTGCGCCAGCGCGTCCTGGAACTGCGCTACCCGGAGCGCAAAATCCTGCCCGGCGACGACGCGCCCTTTCTGGCCGTGTGGCAAAAACTGGCCGACGCGCCGCACAGCCTGGCTTTTTCCGAAGGGCTGCGCCAGGTTGTAAAACCGCTGCTGCGCCGGGTTTATCAGACCTACCTTGATACCGCCGACCATTTGGACGATGGCCCGACCATCCGCATTATCCGCCAGGCGTTGTGGGATATTGACGACCAGCTTGGCCGCTGGGACGCCGCTGCCGACGACGCCCGCGCCGTTTACCCGGAGCAAATCACTGCCGCCGGGCGTTGGGTTTCCGGGCTGAATTCGCTACGCGAACCGTTGTTTGACTGGCTGACCCGTTGGCCGGTGTCGCCGCCGGCCCCGGCTTTTGAGCCGGCGGATTTTGGCGGGCAGCCGTTTGCAATTTCGCGCACCGGCGCGCGCGACCGCCGTTTTGATACGGTCAAGTTTCCCTGGCCCGATGCCCTGTATCAGCGCCACCCCGGCGAGGGCATGGAGTTGCAAATCCGGCAGGCCACCCATCACCTCAACGAAATTTGGGCCACCGAAATGGCCGCCGCCTGTATTTTTGATCTGGCCGACCACGGCCCGGCTGAGTTTCTGGACGATGCCGCCCGCTGGTGCTATGATGAGGTGCGCCACTGCCGCATGGGTTTTGAGCGTTTTGCCCAGTGGGGCTTTACGCTGCCAGAAATGCCCATTGGCACATTTTCTTACGATGCCGGCGCGGAGGCCGACCCGCTGACCCGGCTGGGCATCATCTTTTATTTTGAAACCACGTTTATCCACACCAAATGGGAACGTTTTCGCATTTTTGGCGAGGCCGGCGACCGGGTTAGCTCGCACGATATGGATTTTGACTGGGCCGATGAGCAAATTCACACTCATTACGGCTCGCGGTGGCTCAAATATTTTTTGCAGCGACAAAAAGACAGCCGCACGCCCATTGATTTCAGGCCCGAAGCCGAAGCGTGCGTGGCCCGCATCCGCGCCGCCGCCACGCCGCAGGATTACGCCGACACCGAGCGCATTTACCAGCGCACTATGGCCCGTGCCCGCCAGTTGGCGGTAGCCGTCGCTCCGGTTGTGTAATTGGTGGTACAAAAAATTTAGCGTAGGGGCGCTTGGCCAAGCGCCCCTACCGTCGCCGACTCGCAGATTCGCAGATTCGGTTATTTTCAAGGGAGCATCAATGAAGATCACCCGCATCGACACCTTTATTCTGCATGTCCCCGTTACCCGCAGCCAGATTGCCGACAGCACCCATCAGGTTACCCACTGGGGTGCGCCGGGCTGCATCATCCACACCGACGCCGGTATTTTTGGCACCGGCTACAGCGGCACCCACGGCCACCTGCCCACCGACCGCCTTATCACCGATTGCATTGAGCACACCTTTGGCCCACTGCTGGCCGGCGAAGACCCGCACGCGGTGCAGCACCTGTGGCGCAAGCTGGCCCACTTTCCGCCGGCGCAGTGGGTGGGCCGGGGCGGCATTACCCACCTGGCGCTGGGCGCCATTGATATTGCCCTGTGGGACATCAAAGCCAAAGCCGCCGGCCTGCCGCTGTGGCAACTGCTCGGCGGCAGCGATAGCAAAATAATCCAGGCTTACAACACCGATGGCGGCTGGCTCAACTGGTCGCTGGCGGATTTAGTGGCCGACTGCCGCCGGCTGGTGGAAGAAGAGGGCTACAGCGGCGTAAAAATCAAGGTGGGCAGCCCCAACCCCACCGACGACCTGCGCCGCATCGAGGCCGTGCGGGAGGCCATCGGCCCGGCGGTAAAATTGATGGTTGATGCCAACGGCCGCTGGGATGTTACCACCGCCCTCAGCCTGGGCCATCGCTTTGCCGATTTTGACATATTCTGGTTTGAGGAACCCATCTGGTACGATGACCTGCCCGGCCACGCCGAACTGGCCCGCAAACTGGCCACGCCCATCGCTCTGGGTGAGCAGCTTTACTCGCTGGACAACTTCCGCGACTTCATCCGGGCCGGGGCGGTCCATTTTGTGCAGCCGGATGTGGTGCGGCTGGCCGGCATCACCGAATGGTGGCAGGCCGCCGACCTGGCTTATGCCCATCGCCTGCCGGTGGTTTCGCACATTGGCGATATGATGCAGGTGCATTTGCACCTGGCCATTGCCCACCCGGCCTGCACCATGCTGGAATACATTCCCTGGCTGCGCCGCTGTTTTGTGGAGCCGGCCACCGTGCGCAACGGCTATTTTGTGGCCCCGCAACAGCCCGGCGCGGGCACCACGCTCAAAGACTCGGCGCTGAACGAATTTAATGTGAGGAACTAACCAATGGACTCTCGCCAACGATTACTCACCACCTTTGAACACCGCGAGCCGGACCGCATCCCCTATGATCTGGCCAGCACGCAGGTAACCGGTATCCACGTAGTGGCCTACCAGAGCCTGCGCGCCGCGCTCGGCCTGCCGCCGGTGGAACCAACCATTTATGATTACATCCAGCGGCTGGCCCTGCCGGATGACGACGTGCTGGCCGCCCTGCGGGTGGACACGCGCGGCCTGTTCCCGCTTAACAGCCACAACTGGAACATTACCGAACAGGCAGGCGACAGTTATTTCATCTACCACGATGAATGGGGCATTACCCACCACCGCCCCAAACCCGACGGGCTGTATTATTCCATTGCGCGGGTGCCGCTGCCCGATTTCAGCGTGACCGCCGAGGACATTGGCGGCCACGCCTGGCCCAATATGGCCGATCCGCAGCGGATTGCCGGCCTGCGCCAACTGGCCGAGCGGTACCGCGCCGAGGGCAAACTGGTGGTGATGAAACACCCCTTTGCCGGCATCTTTGAAATGTCGCAGCGGATTGTGGGCATGGAAAACGCGCTGATGCTGATGGCCATGAATCCGCCGGTAATGACCGCCCTGTTTGAAAAGCTGCTGGCGCTGAAGCTCAGCTTTTGGGAGATGGCCCTGCCCCAACTGGGTGATGTGCTCGACGTGATTTCTTACGCCGACGACTACGGCACCCAAAAGAGCCAGCTTATTTCGCCGGCCATGTGGCGCGAGCAGCTCAAACCGCTGCTACAAACCCTGTTCACCCGCATCAAACAACTGGCCCCGCACATCAAACTCTTTTTCCACTCCGATGGCAACATCCGGCCCATTCTGCCGGATTTCATTGAGCTGGGCGTGGATATTCTCAACCCGGTGCAAACCACCGCCACCGGCATGGAACCGGTCGCCCTCAAGCGAGATTTTGGCCGTGATTTTGTCTTTTGGGGCGGCGGCGTCGATACCCAGGGCATTTTGCCCAGCGGCACCCCGCAGCAGGTTAAAGACGACGTGCGCCGCAATATCGAGGCGCTGGCTCCCGGCGGCGGCTACGTGTTTAACACCGTCCACAACATCCAGGCCGATGTCCCGCCGGAAAACATCATTGCCATGTGGGAAGCGTTGCAGGAATACGGGCTGTATTAAAATATTACTGACCCCCTCCCCTACCCCCTCCCCCTGATAGGGGGAGGGGAAAAAAGGGTGACGGCAGGCGCTACGCGCCTGCCGTCACCCACAAAAAGAATCCTCCTCTCCCTCTGGGAGAGGAGGCAGGGGGTGAGGGCCTGCCCCCTCTATTTTCAAAGGAAAAAACTATGCAAATCACCCCCCGCTTTGCTGACCTGCTGGCCATTTACCGCGCCGAGCTGCTGGAGCGCACCGTCCCCTTCTGGCTGCGCCACGCCCTCGACGCCGATAACGGCGGCATCCTCACCTGCATTGGCGACGACGGCCAGATTCTCAGCAGCGACAAATACATGTGGTCGCAGCTCCGCGCCATCTGGACATTTTCCGCGCTCTACAACCGCATTGAGCCGCGCCCGGAGTGGCTGGCCGCCGCCCGCCATATTTTTGAATTTGCCGTTAAACATGGCCGCGACAGCGACGGCCGCTGGGTTTTTGCCGTGGACAAAGCTGGCCGCGTGTTGCAGGGGGCCAACAGCATCTACGCCGATGGCTTTGCCATCTACGGCCTCACCGAATACGCCCGCGCCAGCGGCAGCCAGCAGGCCATCGATCTGGCGCTGGCCACCTACGCCAACGCGCAGGCCCGGCTGGCCCGCCCCGGCAGCTACCAAACCGAGCCGTACCCGCTGCCGGAGGGCGTCAAGGCGCACGGCGTATCGATGATTTTTGCCAACGTGTTTGATGAACTGGGCCATTTTTTGGGGCGACAGGACATCATCGACGCCAGCCTGCACCACGCCGCCGAGGTGATGGACGTGTACCGCCAGCCGGCCCGCCGCCTGCTGCTGGAATTTATGGGCCTGGACAACACGGTACTCGATTCGCCGCGCGGGCGGGCGGTGGTGCCCGGCCACGCCATCGAAAGCATGTGGTTTATGATCCACATTTTCCAGAAGCAGGGTGACAGCGAACGCATCCGGCAGGCCATTGAAACCATCAAATGGCACATTGAACTGGGCTGGGATGAGGAATTTGGCGGCATTTTGCTGGGCGTCGATGCCGCCGGCGGTGAGCCGTGGTGGAAGTTTGCCAGCAGCAAAATCTGGTGGCCGCACACCGAAGCGCTCTACGCCTTGCTGCTGGCTTACGAACATTCCGGCGAAAGCTGGGCGCTCGACTGGTTTGCGCGGGTGCATAATTACGCCTTTAGCCGCTATCCCGTGCCCGGCCACGGCGAATGGACCCAAAAACTGGACCGCCAGGGGCGCAAGTTTACCGAAACCGTGGCCCTGCCGGTGAAAGACCCGTTCCATTTGCCCCGCTCGCTGATCTACTGCGTTGATGTGTTACAGCGGCTCAGCCAGACCGCCGCTTGACTCCGCCTGTGGCGGGGTTACAATTAACCGGCCAAAACAAACCGCGAACTTTTAAATATGACTCAACCCACCCTCACCACCCGCCAAATACTGCACACGTGGTGGCCGCTGGCCACCAGTTGGCTGTTTATGACCACCGAACTGCCATTGATCAGCGCGGTGATTGCCCGGCTGGCCCACCCGGAAATCAATCTGGCGGCCTGGGGCATTGTTTTTTCCACGGCCATCATCATTCAGTCGCCCAGCACCATGCTGCTGGCCGCCTCAACCGCGCTCAGCCGCGATTGGGACAGCTACCGCAAATTGCGCCGTTTTATGCTGACCATCGGCCTGCTGCTCACCGTGCTGCACGCCGCGCTGGTATTTACGCCGCTGTATAACCTGGTGCTGGAACGGCTCATCAGCATCCCGCCGGAAATTACCGCCGCCACCCGCCTGGGGCTGGCCATTATGATCCCCTGGAGTTGGGGCACGGCCTACCGCCGTTTTCAGCAGGGCGTGCTGATAAGGTTTGACCACTCCCGCGTGGTCATTTGGGGCTCGCTGATCCGGGTGGGGATGGACAGCGTCGGGCTGGCGGTCGGCTACTGGCTGGGCGGCGTGCCGGGGATTGTGGTTGGCACGGCGGCCATCATTGCCGGCGTGCTCAGCGAGGCGCTGTACACCGGCCTGCGGGTGCGGCCGGTGCTGAGCCATCAGCTTAAACCCGCCCCGCCCGCCGCTACCCCGCTGACCGCGCGCAGTTTCTTCAACTTTTACCTGCCGCTGGCGGCCACGGTGCTGCTGATGCTGCTGGTGCAGCCGCTGGTCAGCGCCGCGCTCAGCCGCATGCCCAACCCGCTGGCTTCGCTGGCGGTGTGGCCGGTGGTCTTTGGCCTGCTGACCATGTGGCAGAGCACCGGCATCAGCTACAACGAGGCCGTTATCGCCCTGCTGGAAAAACCCCAGTCTGTGCTGGCCCTGCGCCGCTTTACCTGGGTGGTGGTGGCGCTGGTCAGTCTGGGCCTGCTGCTGATGGCCGCCACACCGCTGGCCGAATTATGGTTTGTAGACGTGGCCGGCCTGTCGCCGGCGTTGGCCCAACTGGCCCGGCTGGCGCTGGCGCTGGGACTGCTGCTGCCCGGCCTGCGGCTGCTGCAAAGCTGGTTTCAGGGCGCGCTCACCTTTAGCCGCCGCACCCGCGCCATTTCCGAGGCCGTAGCGCTGTCGCTGGCGTCCAGCGCGGCCGTGCTGTGGGCCGGCGTAGCCTGGGGCCGGCTCGATGGGCTGGTGGTGGGCGTGCTGGCTATGAGCGCCGGCTACCTGACTCAAACGTTGTGGCTGTGGCGGCGCAGCCGGGGCACCCTGCTCGATATTGCCGCCAGAGACAGCCGGCCCAGCCCGCAACACACGCCCGTACCGGCCCGCTGAAAAAATTAAACCGAAAGGCGCACAGGATGACCCAACCCAACCTTTTATTTTTAATCACCGACCAGCAGCGGGCCGACACCACCGAGCCGGCCACCGCCTGCCAGATGCCAAATGTTGAGGCGTTGGCGGCGCGCGGCGCGCGGTTTAACCGCTGCTACACGGTTAACCCCATCTGCTCGCCCACGCGGGCCAGCCTGCTCACCGGCGTGCTGCCCCACACCCACGGCATGGTCGATTGCACCCACGCCGTGCCGGAGTACCGGGCCAGCTTCAACGCCGATCTGCCGGTGTGGCCGGCGGCGCTGCAACAGGCCGGCTATCACACCGGCTACTTTGGCAAGTGGCACGTTGAGCGCAGCAACCGGCTTGAAAATTTTGGCTTTGACGAATACGACGTGGACAAATACCATCAGGTGCTGGGGCTGGTAGAGCGCGATGAGCAGATGTCGCCGCGGGGCGTGGTTGCGCAGCCCGGCTACCGCGATTTTCTGCTGTACGGCGTGGTTGACGCGCCGGTTGAAAGCACCGCCGAATACCAGCTTTACTCGCGGGGTATTGAGTTTGTGGAGCAAGCCGCCAAAAATCCGGAGCAGCCGTGGGCGCTCTTTCTCAGCACAGAAGCGCCGCACGACCCCTACGTTGTCCCCCGCGACTATTTTGAACGCTACAACCCGGCTGATATTCCGCCGCCGCCCAACTTTAACGATGACCTGGCCAATCGCCCGGCCATCTATCGCCGCATTCAGCAGGTATGGCAAACCGTGGAGTGGGATGACTTTGCCCGCGCTACGGCCTGTTACTACGCCTTCTGCTCGCTGGTGGACGACCAGATTGGCCGGATAGTTGACTTTCTACGCGAAAGCGGTCAGCTCGACAACACGCTCATCGTTTTTACCTCTGACCACGGCGACTACATGGGCGGCCACCGGCTGATGCTCAAAGGCATCCCCGCCTTTGAAGAAGCCTACCGCGTGCCGCTGATTCTGGCCGGGCCGGGCATCCCCGCCGGGCGAGAGCTTGACCAGATTGTCAGCCTGCTGGACCTGCCGGCCACGCTGACGCAGTTGACCACCGGCGGCAATTTTGCCGGCCAGGGGCGCTCGCTGGGGCCGCTGCTGGCCGGGCCAACGGCATCGGACTGGCCCAACGAAGCCTTTGCCGAATGCCACGGCCAGCGCTTTTACTACACCCAGCGGGTGCTGTGGCGAGACAATTTTAAGTACGTGTTCAACGGTTTTGATTTTGATGAGCTGTACAACCTGGCCGCCGACCCGCACGAACTGACCAACCTGGCCGCCGAGCCGGCTTACCAGCCGGTGCTGGCCCAAATGGCGGCCCGGATGTGGCAAATTATCCGGGATACCGGCGACGACAACCTGCTGAAAGCGCAGTACGGTATGTTCCGCTTTGCGCCGGTTGGCCCGGAATGGAGGAAGCAAAATGACTGAACCCGCGGCCATCCCGGCCTCAATTGTGTGCGCCTACCTGTACGTCATCAGCCGCTACGGCTACCCGCCGCCGGCTGAAAACACGCCGGCCTATCTGGAACAGATGCACGCGCTGGGCTTTAAAAGCGTAGAACTGGAAGGCATCCGGCGCGATCATCTGCTGGCTATGGTTGATCGCCGCGAGGAGATTGCCGCCAAAGTGGCCGCGTTGGGGCTGCGCGTGCCCTATTTCTGCATTGTGCTGCCCGGCCTGGCCGCCGCCGAGGCCGGCGAGCGCGCCGAAAATTTACGCCTGTTTGAAAAAGGCTGCCAGATTGCCGCCCGGCTGGGCGCGCGTGGCGTGCTGGATAACGCCCCGCTGCCGCCTTACGTTTTCCCCAACGACATCCCCATTGTGCGCCATTACGAAGAAGAAACCCTGCACGCCGCCCACTTTCCGCCCCGGCTGTCGTGGCCGGTTTACTGGCGGGAAATGGCCGCTACTTACGGGGCCGCCTGCGATATTGCCGCCGGCTTTGGCCTGACCTACCAGATGCACCCCTGCCTGGGGGTGCTGGCCGCCACCACCGACGGCTTTTTATATTTGCGCGACGCCGTGGCCCGCGACAACCTGCGCTTTAACCTGGACACGGCCAACCAGTTTGTGCTAAAAGACAACCTGGCGCTCTCGCTGCGGCGGCTGGCCGGCAGCATTGATTACATCCACCTGTCAGACAATCGCGGCGCGCGGGTGGAGCATTTGCCGCCCGGCCAGGGGGCCATCAACTGGCCGGTGTTTTTTGACACGCTCAACCTGATTGGGTTTGAAGGCGAGATTGGGCTGGATATTGGCGGCGAGGAATCGGCGGTGGGCGATATTGACGCGGCTTACAGCCAGGCGGCCGCCTGGCTGGCGGCACGCTGGCCGGGGCGAAACGATGGCGGCTCAGTCTGACTCCCGCTGCATGTGGCCCGCCGGCCCGGCCCGGCCCACGCTGGGCCAGGGTCAGGTGCACGTGTGGTGCGCCCGGCTGGCCCAGCCCGCGTTCCATTTTGAGTCGCTGCTGACTCCGGACGAAATTGAACGAGCCAATCGCTTCAAATTTCCTGAATTACGGCAGCATTTTATTGTGGGGCGGGGCCTGCTGCGGCAATTGCTGGGGCGCTATCTGGCCGGCGACCCGGCCGCGCTGCGGTTTGAGTACGGCCCGTACGGCAAACCGGCGCTGGCCGGTGCGCCAGCCCTCCATTTTAATCTGGCCCATTCAGGCGGACTGGCGCTGCTGGCCATTGCCCGCCAGGAATTGGGCGTAGATGTTGAAGCCATTCGCCCCCTACCAGACTGGGAAGCCATTGCCCGCCACTATTTTTCGGCGGCGGAGATTGAACAGTTGGCCGCAGTACATGGCCCACAACGCGACCGGGCGTTTTTTACCTGCTGGACGCGCAAAGAGGCGTTTCTCAAAGCTACCGGCGATGGATTATCCCGCCCGCTCGACAGTTTTTCGGTGACGCTGCGCCCCGATGAGCCGGCCCGCTTTTTGCACATCACCGGCGAAAAAGCCGACACGTGGCAGCTAGTAGCACTTGAGCCGGCCAACGGGTACATCGGCGCGCTGGCGCTGCGGCAGGGAAACTGGCAAATCGATTACTTTGCCGGCGCGTAAGTTAGAAAAAGCTCAATCGGGATTCCAGGGAGCTGAGGTAATTTGCGAAAGATTGTCTATGTTCTCATCGGCCCCAAAGGAAGCGGCAAATCGCATGTGGGCCGACTCCTGGAAAAAGAACTGAACATCAGCTTTTTGCCAATCGAGGCGATATTTGTTGGCTTGCAGAAAACCGGTATTTCCACCCCCGCTATTCAGGAACAGGGCTACGCCATGGTTGAGGCACGAGTTCTGGAAATATTGGTAACAAAGCAGGCCGTTAGTTTTGAGCTTACGGTTCTCACGCCCGCTTCAAAAAACCTGCTGACCCGGCTCGGAAGGCAAACACAGGTAGAACTGATCCAGGTTTACGCGCCGCCAGACATCTGCCTGGCCCGTATCAGAAACAGGGATCAGGCCAGCCATATCGAGATTTCTGAAGAGAGAATTATCGAGATAAACCGGATCAGCGCCAGCCAGCAGATTGACGTCAGATTGCAAATCGACACCTCGCAACTGAACGAGACGCAGATTTTGGAGCAGTTTACAGCCGTGTATGGCCGCTGAGCGATTTACTGTTTTAACACTTCCCTTACTTTTTGCAGCAGAGTCTGCATGGAAAACGGCTTGGCCAGAAAAGCCACATCCGGGTCAAGTGCGCCGTGGTGAACAATCACATTGTCGGTGTAGCCCGACATAAATAACACCAGCAAATCAGGGCGTTGCTGAACCAGTCTGGTATATAATTGGCGACCGTTCATCTCCGGCATAATCACATCGGTCAGCAGCAGGTGGATGACTTCGGTATACCCGGCGACCAACTCCAGCGCCTGGGCCGGGCTGGCTGCTTCCAAAACCTGATAACCACAGGCCTGAAGAGCGTGAATTACTAACTGACGCACCCCATCTTCATCCTCAACGATCAGCACCGTTTCGCTGCCGGTGAGCTGATCGATGGGGGTGTCTTTGTGTACCGGAGACTGAATCCGCTGGTCACTGACCACCGGCAGGTAAATCTTGAAAGTTGTACCCTGACCCGGTTCACTGTAAACCCAAATGTTACCCTGATGCTGCTTAATAATCCCAAACACCGTGGCCAGCCCCAGGCCGGTGCCGTGACCACGCCCCTTGGTGGTAAAAAATGGCTCAAAAATACGCTGTTGTGTGGCGGCATCCATCCCGTGGCCGGTGTCACTAATCGCCAGCAACACGTATAGTCCCGGTTTAGCGCCGGAATGGAGGCTGGCGTAGGCTTGGTCCAGTGGGGCCAGGTCGGTTTCAATGGTTAACACGCCGCCACCGGGCATCGCGTCGCGGGCATTGATGGCCAGATTCATCAGTACCTGTTCCAGTTGGCCCTGGTCGGCTGTGATCAGGCGCAACCGGGGATTCAGATGAATGTGCAGGTTAATGCTTTCCGGGAGCAGGCGGCCGAGCATCTCTTGAAAGTCGGTAACCACCTGATTCAAGTCAAGCACCTTCATCTCCAAAATTTGCTGCCGGCTAAAGGCCAAAATCTGGCGGGTGAGATTGGCGGCCCGGTCGGCTGCCTGGCTGATATGGTTGAAATTGGCTTGCAACGGGTCGTCGGGGCTTAACGTCATCTGGCCCATCTCAGCGTAGCCCATAATCGGTACCAGCAAGTTATTAAAATCGTGAGCAATGCCGCCGGCCAACTGACCGATGGCTTCCATTTTCTGGGCCTGATAAAACTGAGTGGTCAGTTTTACATTCTCTTCTTCCAGTTGTTTACGGTCGGTGATGTCCTGAGCTAATACCAGCGCCGCCGGCTGGCCGTCAAATTCGATGAGATGGGAGTCAATCTCAACATCGATGATTTGCCCATCCTTGAGGCGATGGCGCCATTCACCGGAATGCTGAAGCACCGGGCGTTCCCGGTCCACATCGGCCAGCAGGTTGGATACGTCCTCCGCCGGGCAAATGTCTTTGATGGTCATCGCCAGAAATTCTTCCCGGCTGTAGCCATACCTGGCAACGGCGGCATTGTTAACCGCCATGAAAGTCAGGTCTTCCAAATTATTAACCCACATCGGGTGGGGGTTGTTATCGAACAACAACCGGTAACGAGCTTCGCTTCGCTCCAGCGCCCGGGTGGCCAGCATCTGGTCGGTGATATCGCGGTTAACACCAATGATCCGCAGCGGCTGACCGGCATCATCGCGCTGGATTGTGGCGTACGCTTCGATATGGCGCATTTCACCATCGGGTCTGAAAATACGGTATTGAGCGTGATAATTCTGACTGTTTTCAAGCGCTGCCAGACGGATAACGTTGACCGCCGGTAAATCGTCCGGGTGAAGCGTCTGAGCCCATGTTTCATAACTGGCCCTGATTTTTTTTTGGTCAAGGCCATACAACTCGTACATTCGGTTGTCCCAAATCAGGTTGCCTGTGCGTACATTCGCATCCCAGATACCTATCCCGGCCGAAGCCGTCGCCAGCGACAGCCGTTCCAGATTGAGACTGAGCTGTTCTTCGGCCCAGCGCCGCTCAGTAATATCCTGAATAATAGAGAACCGCAAGGTTTTGCCGTGGCGTTTAATTGGCCCGCTGAAAACCTCAACATCACGGATTGAGCCATCGGCCTGGCGATGTTTGAAAAAGAACTGGTTTTGACCCGCCATTTCAGCGCGCTGGAGTTCAGCCTGAATTTCAGCCGCAGACAAGGCGTTGATCTGGCTAATGTTCATCTGGCGCAGGTCATCCCGGCTCCAGCCGTAAAAATTGCAGGCGGCCTGGTTAACATCAACAATCGAGTTATCGTCGGGGTTGATCAAAAACATAATGGCAGGATGTTCTTCAAACAGACCGCGGTAAAACGCCTCGCTTTCCTGTTGGTTGAGCCTGATTTTTTGCTGTTCGGTAATGTCAATGATAATGCCTTCCAGAGCCTCCAGCTCACCGGCGGCGGAGAAAATGGCCCGGCCCTGCTCCCGCACCCATTTTTCTTCGCCGGTTTTGGTGATCAGGCGATAGATCAAAATAAAGGGATTTTGTTGCTCAATCGCCGTCTGCACTGCGTCCCAGACCGTGGTCCGGTCGTCGGGGTGAATGAGATCGCCGTACCTGACCACGCGTGAGCCAATCAGCTCCCCCGGCTGGTAGCCGGTTAAAGTCAACGAGCCAGCGCTGACATATTCCATTGTCCAGTCGGGATCATTTTGGCAGTGGTAGACCATCCCGTTGAGGTTTTCCACCAGGGTGCGATATTGCCGGGTGGTTTCGCTCAGGGTAACTTCAATTTGCTGACGTTCATCAACGTATTGCGTGATCTGGCGTCGGTAGAAATGCAACAAAAGATAAAGCAAGAGCGTGGTAACCACAACAAAACCCCACCCTTTGTAGGTTTGGATTCTTGTCAGTATATCCGGGTCTGTAATCCAAACACTAACCAATTTATCTGATAGGAGTATCCAGATACTCGCTGCCAGAAAATATATTAACGCCATTAAATCGGGAGCCAATTTAATCGGCCAATTTAGTTTTATCCTTGACATATTATTAGTAACCTTGTTTGTGCCAACTTAACAATTCGGGCTATCACCCGATTTTAGGATTATAAGCGTATAGTTGTACCATACCAAGAATCACTCATTGGTGGTAATGATATTTGTCATGGATTTTTAATGACAAATGTCACTTGCAGTGAGTAGTAAATCTCCGGGGCAACTGCATCTTCACCGGGCAAAAATCACCGGTACGATGAAAAACTTTCTTCAAATGCGAAACCGTGGTCAACATCGACAAGACCGTTTCCACTACCATCCGGTCATTCCAGGTACCACGAGCATAAATTTTGAGATTGGGCGGATCACCCTCAGCGGCATGGAAATGGCTATCGGCTAACACAATCATTTGGTCAACCACTTTCTCGATCAACGGTTGAAAATCAGCATCATATTGATTGGCGGTGCCGAAATCCCAATCAACAATCAGGCCAAACCTGTTCAACAACAAACAGAGTTTACCGCCCACAATCCAGCGTTTATTGGACAGCCCCTTTTTGCCGATCTGTTGCTCACTCCGTCCTTCCCGGATCGGGTGGATCAGTTCGATCCCGTAACTGTCAATCACCCCTGGCAGGGTTGGGTGAGCCAGAAAGCGGGTGGTCAATCGTTGATGGCTCACCAACAACCGCAACAGACAGCCCCGATGGGGCAGGTTGGGGAATTCGGCTTGCCAGTTTTTCTTCAACCACCGATAGAAGGCCCGACTGTGGCCACCTTTGAGCGCAAATAGAATGGCGATGGTTACGACCTCACTGAGATATAATTTGGCTTGTGAATGTTTCCGCACATCTTGTAAGGCTTCATCTATGAGACTGAACAATTCTGTGATAAGATCCACGGTACTCATAAAGCTCGCTCCTTTGACTGTGGTTTGGTCACCAACAGTTTGGACGAGCTTTATGTTTAGTGCAAACTAACACCATTGTTTACTATCATTTGAGGATATAACACAGGATGAAGGCGGAACGGAAAAGAGTGAAAGATAGGGATAAGAGAATTTGCCAAAACACATCGGTGACATGTGCGGAGGAACGGTGTAGTCCGTTCCCAACGGCTCTACCTAACAAATCGGTCGTGCCGAATTGCTAACCTTGCTTTTCATTGAAAGTTGTCTCGGCCACAACATTTCGGGGAGTTGTTGGTATCTTTGCTAACCCGCAATCGGCACAACAGCGGCGTTGGGTCGCTATCTCCACATTCGGAAAGGAATAAACCACTATGAAACAAACAATCATAGTCTCTATGGCAATAGCCGTCTTCTTTACAACCGCCTGCAATCCATCCCCTATCCCCCCCATAATCTCGGCAATGGCACCGAGCAGCACCGCCATCACAGTAGATAATACCGCAACGTTGGTCCAACTGGCTGAATTCTCCCAGGGAGAGAAGGGGCCAGTGGCAGCTTTGGCATTTACCCCCAACAGAACCGAACTCCGGGTTGTTCACGCGCGCACGCCGCTACTGCGTCACTGGAGCGTTCTTGATCACAAAATGTTGGCTGAGTACGAACTCGAATCCGTAGGACTTGGTGCCGTTGCCTTTGATGAAACCGCGAGTTTGATTGTTTTGGCTGGTTTTGCAAATGACCAAATCTTTGGTGATGATTATATGAGAGGTATCTCTGCAGAACAGCTATTTGGTCCACATGATGGCATATATTTTGTTGACGCTGAGAGCGGTCAATTACTTAACCGGTTACGCCGCCCAGGGAATAAAGAAGACTTCTACGGGGTGGCGCTCAGCCGGGATGGTCGTATCGTTGCAACCAGGAGAACGGAAGATCTTGAACAAACTATCATTTTGGATCAGAAGCCCGAACTCCTCGTCTTCGAGGTATCAGATCGCTCCGCGCCGGCCTCACTCCTGTTTTCGACGGCCCATTCTCAGGGTGATTTTGCTCTGGATGTAGAAGGGCGTTTCCTTGCCATCCACGCAGACCATAATGGCGTCGTTCAACTTTGGGATTTGGAGTCACAGCGGGAATGGGGAGATTTGAAACTGAGTACCAATCGATCTGGTACAGAAACGTCTTACTTTGCTACTAAAATGGCAATCGCACCAACTCGACAATGGTTGGCGGTATTCTCAATTGTTGATTCTGGGGACTATCCTGACCTTCGATAAGTGACCCTCTGGCGACTAGATGAGCGGCAAGTTCAATGGCAAACAGAAATAGATGCCCGCTATGTCAATGCATTTGCATTTAATCCCTTCGGCACCCTTTTGGCAGCAGGAGCCAGTGACGGCGCTCATATATGGAATGTTGAGACAGGGGAAGAAGTGAAGTTTTTTCCTGGTGAATCAGCTTTTGCGGTCGCATTTAGCCAAGATGGTTCTCAAGTTGCGTGGGGAGACCGGGCCGGTGTTGTACATCTAGCCGGACTTCCAGTAAAATGATAGCCGCCACCCAACAAATAAAAGATATGAACCCCAGAGCAAACTCCGGTCACTTATTCCGCAGCAAGCTGCGAGGTATTAAACCAATAAGGTATTAATAAAAATTAGACAGCGCCGAATCAAACAGGATCAAAGAAGCAGAAAATAGTTTGCTCCAAGGAAATTTTCGTTTGCTCTGAGCAAATTTTTATTTGGTCTGAGGAAAACTTCGTTTGCTCTGAGCAAATTTTTATTTGGTCTGATGAAATTTTTATTTGCTTCACGCAAACTTGACCGGGGTTGAGCCGGTTGACTCACCCCGTAACGGCTCGATTATTTTTTGGTGGTGATCAAACGGATTTTCTGTGGCAAAATTGTTGCTGTCTGGTCTGCGTCAACAGGTAATAAAAAGACAACTGCTGTTTCTTTTGTGCTCGCGGTCGTTAAAAGATAAGCCGGGTGGAAGACAAACAACAAAGGTTGGCGCGTCAGGCGCTGCGCGCCCCACGCGTCGGAGCGAAGGTTAATAATTGAAAAGGCTGGGCGGAGTGAATTTTGCAACCGGGGCGCGCCTCTCAGCGCCAGGCCAGCCCAATGTGATGCAATGTAACGGGTGGGAGACAGCAGAGTAGCAGTAGGGTTTCATTGATAACAGGAGCTTCTGGAGGGTAGGTATGACAACGCATGCTTCGTATAAAGTTTCACGACGGGATTTTCTCAAATTGATGGGAGTGGCGGTGGCTGCCACTGAAATATCGGCCTGCAATCCATCCTCCTCCAACGTTTACCGCCCCGGCGATGCTGAGGTACCTCAATCACTAAAGATTGACACCCATCAGCACTATATCCCTCCCAACTATGCTAAATGGCTTGACAGCCAGGGTATAAAGTTCAGCGGCATGGTATTGCCACCCTGGGATAAGGCTGCGGCTGTCAAAATGATGGATAAACATGAAATTCAAGTGGGGATCCTTTCGATTGCACCGCCCGGCGTGCACTTCGGAGATGATCGCGCGGCGCGAACAATGGCCCGCGAGGTCAACGAATTTGCTGCTGAGGTTGTTGCGACTGGTTCCGGTCGCTTTGGCTTTTTTGCAACCCTTACGTTGCCGGATGTTGAAGGGGCTATCAATGAGCTGAATTACGCAATGGATCAGCTTCATGCGGATGGCGTTATCTTGCTGGCGAATGCGGGCGGAACCTATCTGGGGGACAAATTGTTTGAACCGTTGCTGGTCGAGTTGAACCGTCGAGAGAGCGTTGTATTCATTCATCCGGGGTATTTACCCGGGCCGGAGGTTCCCGGCGTTCCGCCATTTGTAGCGGATTTTCTGCTTGACACTACCCGCGCGGCAGCAAATTTGTACCTGTCCGGGGCGCTGATCAAGTATCCAAAGATAAAATACATCCTAGCTCATGGGGGCGGTTTTGTGCCGTATGCGGCACATCGTTTGTCATTTCCCAGGCTTCAATACGGCGGTTTAGCGGCCCTGAACCCAAAGAAATTCCTGGAGACTGAGCTTGATGTCTTCCGCAAGTTATACTTTGACACGGCCCTGTCAAGCAGTCCGACAACTCTCCCGAGCCTCCTGTCATTGGCAGATGCCAATCACATTACCTACGGGAGCGACTGGCCCTTTGCTCCGGAAGGGCTGGTGAGCGCGTTTGACAGTATGCTTCAAAGCTATTCGCTTGACGATGCGCAACGGGCGGCGATAAACCACGGAACCGCCGGCAATCTGTTTGCGGGTCTGGCTTTGGGCAAACCGTGAAAGCCCTTGTGACTGGCAAGTCTGGAAAATGACGAAAGCGACACCACCAACGCCAGTTATTGGGGCCAGATGGTATCGTATCTGGTAAAAGATGGCCCGGAATTCGGGATAAACCCGGATCACAACACACCACCTGCCCAATTTTTTTACCCTTTTTAAAAACATAACCCAACCCTGACAGGGTTACGCTCGAAACGCATTCTAATCCACGCGTGTCCAACCCTCTCGCCCGGCTGCGATATGCCCTACGATGTGCCGGTAGAAAATGTTATCGGCGTGCTGGAAGCCGTGCGCAACCCGGATCGGGCGCGCCAGATGGTGGCCAATTATCAGGCCCCGGAGCTGGACATCGAGGTAAAACTCCCCGATTACGCCGCTCTGCCTCGGCCGTTGGTTGAGGTGTTCACTCTGGACAGCGCCACCTGCGCCGCTTGCGGCTACATGCTGGGCGCTGCCGAGCGCGTTACCGCCGAGCTGGCCGGCCAGGTTGATATGGTGGAATACAGGTTCACCCGCCCGGAAAATGTGGCCCGTATGAAAAAGTTGGGGGGGCAGCACCTGCCGACCATTTACGTTAACGGCCAGCTAAAATATTCGTCAATTATCCCCAGCAACCAACAATTCCTGGCCGAACTACAACCCTATCTCAACGGTAACGGCCGTAAAAACGGACATCAGCAATGAAACTTCATTTGGCCGGCGGTTTTTTGGGCAGCGGCAAAACTACCACCATCATCGGCGCGGCCAAACAGTTGCTGGCGCACGGGCAACGGGTGGGGGTAATTACCAACGATCAGGGCAAACTCGCGTTGTTCCGGCCGCGCCGGATGCTCAACGCGAGTTACGTTTGAGGATGATAGCCGCCAGCCCGATCACGAGCAGCGTTACACTAACGATGAGCCGATTCCGAATCAGCCATGGCATGGGCCGATAGCCGGTTTCTGGCAGTAACATTACGGGCAGACTGGGGGCGGGGGCGGGCGCTATCGCCACCGGCGCGGGCAGAGGTGGAGCCGGCGGAGGCACAGAGGCGCGGCCAGGGTCATCGTCATTGTGCCGGGCAGAAGCCGGCGTTGAGGTTGGGATGGGTGTTGGCGATGGCGTCGGAGCAGATGCGGGTGGACCGCTAACAAAAACGGTAACCAGATTGGAGGGGCGGTCGGCGCCCTGATCAAAACTGAGTATAGCCTGGTTGGTGAGGGTTATGGAGGCAGAAATGGCGCTGCTGACTCTGGTTAAAATAGTGAGGCTACCGCTGCCTGCCGGCGGCAAAACAGGTATCGACCAGACAACGCCGTGACCCACCACATTGGCCGCCCCCATCGTGGCCTGCACGTTGAGAATTTCCAGTTGTGCGGAGATGGGGTCTGTGATCTGCACGTTGGTGGCATCGCTGGTGCTGTTTAGTTGCTGCAAAGACAGGGTAAAGGTAACGCCTTCTCCCGGCCGCACCTGCCCCGGGCTGACAGCCTTGGCAATAACCGGGTTGACGACGGGATTGACCACCCGGGTTGATGCGCTGGCGGTAGCGGTTAGCCCTTCGGCGCTGGATACCCAGGCTGTGTTGGCCACGGTGGTGCCGCTCAGCACGCTGCCATCTACCCGCACCAGCAGCGTTACCGCCGCCGCAGAATTGGCCGCCAGCGCCCCCAACGACCAGTCAATTACTCCGTTGGCATCGGGGCCGGTATGGGGCAGGGTGGCATCGACAAACGTGGTGCTGGCTGGGATAGTATCGGTGATATGCACGTTGGTAACGGTGCCCGCGGCGTTACTGACAACAAGGCTGTAGGTAATCAACTGACCAGCCTGCACCGGGTTAGGGGCGGCCAGCTTGGTGAGGGTTAAGGGGCCGACCGGTGGTGGAGAAGCATTAACCACAGTGACGGCGGTAGCTGTATTGGTTAGCCCCTGGCTGCTGGCCACCCAGCCGGTATTGGCAATGACTGAACCGGTAAGAACGGCGTTATCTACCCGCACTGCCATTGTCACCGCCGCTGCCGCGCCCGCGGCCAGCCCACCCAATGACCACGACACCATGCCGTTGGCATCGGGGCCGGTGTGGGGCAGGGTGGCATCGACAAACGTGGTGCTGGCCGGAATAGTATCGGTGATGAGCACGCCGGTGAGGTTGGTGAGGCCGTTATTTCCGGCGGTAAGCGTATAGGTGATCACCTGGCCGGCCTGCACCGGATTGGGAACGGCCACTTTAGAGAGTCCAAGCCCCTGGCAGCTATTGAGCCAGCCAACCATCTGGCGCGCCAGTTGGGCGTTGTCCTGCTTAAAATAGCCATCGACCGTGCCAATTACGGAATTCCAGTTGCTATCTGTGGTTAGCACAGCACAGCCGGCGCCGTCTGTAAAGGCAGCCATTACCGCAGCGCCCGGCGGGACGGCATCGGCATCTGTAGTGACAATTACGTTGCTGTTGTTGGGGATAATCCAGGAACTGGCCAGCAACTCCAGCGAGGTAATCCCGTTGAGAATGGGGTGGCTGGCAAAGTTATCGGCCTGATAAATGATCCACGAGTCGTCTGGCCCGGCCGGGTCAAAATCAGTGGGGTCGGTGGCGGCGGTAGTTCCCTGCTGGGTGTAGCCGTAAGCCTGAAACAAAGCCGCAGTGCCATTCTGAAACGAACCAAACTCGCCGGAAAGCATCAACCCGTGACCGGCGGTTGTCCAGGCTTTGAGCAGAGCGCCATCGGCCACAGAATATGGGGACGACAGGAAAAAGCCCTGCGATGACCCCTGAACGATCAAAATATCCACGCACGGCGGAATCGTCCCGCCGCTGATATCAACCGAACCGACGCTATACCCATTGGCTACCAGGTCATCCAGAAAAGCGGTGTTGTCATTAGAATCCTGTCCCCTTGAAATTTCAAAACCGACCACCGGCGCGGTCATAGTCGCGCAGTCCACGGGGTTCACCGCCAGCGCCGATACATTCTCCGCGCCTTGCAGCGAGCCGGCCCCCAGCCAGCCCGCCGAGGTTAACTCAAGCGGCGGGGGTGTTGTGTTTGGATCGATGGGGTCTTGGGCAGCCACAGGGCTGATAATTGCGCCGGCCAGCAGCGGCCCGGCCAACAAAACTACAAACAGGCGTTTACTGGTCTTCATGGTGATGCCCTTTGGCCCAACCGCGCCACACAGCGTACATGGCCGCTTCGGTGCGGCTCTGTACCTTTAATTTGGCAAATATTTTTCGCAGATGCCGTTTAACGGTGCTTTCGGCGATGATGAGTTTTTGGGCAATCTGGGCGTTTGTATGGCCCATAACCACCAACTGCAAAACGTCTTGCTCGCGGTTGGATAAAGTGGCGGCGACTCTCGAGTGGGTTGTTTGGGTTTTGGTTTCTACCAACACAAACTGCCGGCGTTTGGTATCAAAGCCAACCAACCCAATAAAATCAATCCACGGGTAGTTATGTTTGAGCTGGGTATCATCAATCACTTCACCGGCTAAAGCATTATTGATCATACACCCCCCCTCCTCATTTGAACTTGAAATTTCTTTTGTTTAACCCGGCTCACCACCCCCAGGCCCGCAGCTCGTAGCGAGCCACCGGCTGGCCCAATGGATCAAGGCATACGTCAAAAGGTGCGGTTTGGTTAGCGATCACCTTGGCGGGAGAAATTTCAGAATGTTCGCCAAAGCCAATCACCTGACTCTGGCCGTTATACGCTGTTAACAAAATGATGAGGTACTCGTTGAGGGCCGCGCCCGGGTTTTTAACCGTTCCCCTTAAACAGTACATTCCGGCGGTGGTCAACCGTTCTTTAACATTGAGAAACTCAAAATCCTGGCGGGGTGGGTTGTCCGTAGGTTCAGATAAACCGATCAGATCAAGCCGGTAAATGGGCTGGCTGCTTTCGGCTACCAATTCAAAGGGCACGCGCGCGCCAATTGGCACCACATCGACCGGAATATAATCCACGGCTTCAATTTCATCGCCGATCAACCGGTCTTTGCTGCTGTAAAAAATGCCAGAAATATCGACCTCACGCTGTGGAACGCCGGTATTGTTAATGGCCTCACCCACCACAAATGCATCGCCTTGATTGATCATGCTCCTAACATTAACAAATGTCCAGCCGGGGATCTCTAATTTTGGGGTCGGGCTTGGTTCGGGGGGGGCCGGCAGGGGCGAGGCCGGCGTTGCGCCCGGTTGAACGCGGGCCGCGGTGGGACTCGCGGCCGGGGTTGGGCTGGCCGGCGGGGTATTGGCCGGGGCAAGCGCCGGATTTGTGGCCGGGAGCGGATTTTGTTGGGGGATGGCCGTGGGAGGAGGAACAAAAATAGCGCCGGACTGGCGGCTGTTATTGGCGGCAACCGGCGCTGTTGCGATAGGCGTTGGCGGCTCGACAATCACCGGTTCAGACTCGTTGGCGGTAACGGGCGCGGCGACCGGCGCATCGGCCGGCGGCTCGATGATGGCCACGGCCCGGGGGGTTGCGGTAACGGTTGGCAGCGTTTTTCTCACCCGCATTGTCTGCGAGCTGTCGGCCCCCAACGTACACGCCAGCGACGCCCCAACAATCAAGATTAACAGCCAGGCCAGCGACGCCAAACGATTCTTTTTGGATGGCTTAAATTGGGATTGTTTCTGCATGTCAGCACTCCTGAATTTGTTGACCACAAAAAAATCACACTGTTTCAAAATTGTCGGCACACACCACCTCATAGCCCGGCATTGCCAGCAGCTCTGAGATTACCCACTGCACTTCCTGCTGATCTTCCACATCCAGCACTCTGACCGGTTGTTGAACCACTCTGTTTTTCCCCGTTTGCAACACTAACCCATGTTGACGCAGATTTGATGAATGACCAGCCGGCAGTTATTTGATCACCACCGGCAAAAATATCTGCGCAAACACGGTTGTGTTAACTGTAAATGAACTGTTTTCCAAATAGAGATCGGGCCTGACGCTGGCAACACTAACTGTGTGGGTTAGCATGCCCGGCCCGGTCGAGGCAACCGAAATTTCACCCGTTACAGCAGCTCCGTTCGCCATGTTTCCAAACGTGCAGGTAATTGTAACAGGATCGGCTTCGCTACAGGTTCCCTGGCTAAATGTAATGAAAGCTAACGAAATCTGAGTGGAAAACGTGCTGGTAAAAACAACCCCGGTGGTAGTCATTGGCCCGGTGTTGGAAATAGTCAGGGTATAAGTCAGCACCTCGCCCACTGCCATTGAACCGGCTGAGGCCGTTTGCGCAACCGACATATCTGCCGAAATCGATTGGAGGGCCGTGAGCATATCAATCCGCCCCTGCCCATACGTATCATCTGGCCCACTTGCGCCCAGGTCTGCCGTTGAGTTCAGCAGCATGTTTTCCTGCTCGGTTACCGGCATACCCGGGTAGGCACTGAGCAACAACGCCAAGCCGCCGGCAACGTGTGGAGCAGCGATGGAGGTGCCGCTGGCGTTAGTGTACAGGCCAAAGCGATCGGTGGTGTGAATGCTCACGCCGGGGGCAACCATCTCCGGGAAAACCGTTCCATCACAGGCCGAAGGGCCGCGGCTGCTATCGGATTTAATTATGTTGCTGTTGCTAATGGCCCCCACACCAAAAGCTTCCGGGTAGTTGGCCGGACTGGCGCTGCTGGCAGCGGAGGGGCCAAAGTTGCCGGCCGCAAAAATGGGCAAAATACCGGCTGCCCGCAACGCCTGTAAATCGGCCTGAAATTCAAGATTGCAGCCCAAAGCCGCCGTCCAAGAATTATTAACCACGTGCGGCGCATCAGCTGTGCCGGGGTTGCCATCGGGGTCTAACAACCACTGAAATCCGGCGTGAATCCCGGCCGTGGTGGCCGAACCGTTATCCCGAAAAATTTTCACGGCAATCCATTTGGCCGCCGGCGCCAGGCCAAAGGCAGCCCCATTGTGCTGGCCGCCCACCATCACGCCCATTGTTTGAGTACCGTGGCCGCTGCTGCTGCCGGCCAGGTCGGTGGGGGTCGTGGGGTGCTGGCCGTAGGGATCAAACCAACTGTTGGCACCGCCCCGCCATTTGGGGCCAAGGTCCGGGTGGGTAACATCTACCCCGGTATCCGTGTTGGCAACCACCACCCCCTGCCCCCGATAGCCCAAATTCCACAAAGCCGGCACATTGGTGAGGTCGAGATTGGGCTGGCTGGCAAAGCTATCAATTTGCCCCTGCCCGGCCGGTGAGAGCGGCGGCGCTTGAATGGTTTCATCCGGGGTGACGCGCAGCACATCGGGGCGCGCGGCCAGTTCCTGCACGACAGCGGGTGTGGCGGTAACGGCCATGCCGTTGAATATCCAAAAATAGGTCACCTGCGTTACCTGCCCCTGCGCTCGCCGGGTTTCCAACAATTGGCGGATGGACCGTTGGCTGGTACTTGCTGTGTTCTGTAACAAACGCACCGTGCCAATATTGCGCTCGGCCCGGTTCAGGCCGACAACTGCGCCGAGATTGGCCCGATCTTTGAGCGTCACAATCACGCTGACAAATTCTTTGGCCTGCCGCACCGAAACCGCCGGCTGCAACGGCGGCGACAGGCTGATCGCATTGTCGCTTAAAGACCAAGGCAGGGCCACAGAACTTGGCAGCTCTGCCTGACTTACCCCGTTTAAAAAGGCCGGAATGGGCAAGAAAAATATGGCAAGCAACAGCAATATTTTGTTCATAACTCTCTGGCACCGGGAGAGCGGCCCACGCTGGGGATTGAGAGAATTTGGGCAGGATTCACGGCGTTTAATTGGCATACCGCTCAACACCCGCACTGTGTGCGGCTTCCTGTCCATAAAATTCATCTGAAACCCGGCGCCGGAACAACCATACCCCGGCCGATCCCAAAGGCAGCAGCAGCAAAAGGCTGGCAGCCAGAATAGTTAACACCGGCTCCAGCGCGCGATTGGAGATTACTACCGGCCGGGCCGCCCCCGGCGGCGCAACCACCCAATTAAAGTGCGCCACGCTATCTTCAACACCGCGGCGTCGAACCGCCACCTGCACCTGCCACGAACCGGCCAGGCTGAGCTGGCGGCCCCCCGCCTGATAAAGGCCGGGTTCAATCTCGATGGCATCAACCGCCGTGGTCGACCCCAAATCATCGCCGGCAAAGGTGAAGCGCAAAATCACGCGCAGCACGTCGGCGGGCGGCGGGCGGCGAGTGCTGACAGCCCGCACCGCAAACACATTTTGGCCGGGCCGGTTGGGTTTGGCCGCAAACGTAATTAACATATCATCCACCGATTGGTTGGCGATCACCGGAATCTCGGCGGGCGATACTTCATACTCCGGGGCTCGGGCCTGCGGCGATGCGGTGATCAGCCCGGTAGCAAAGATAGCCGCCAAGCCCACGGTAATTTCGGCCAGCACCAGCGCCGGAAAACGCGTTACCGGCAGAGGAGTCCAGCCCGGCGGACGGCGCAGCCATCGCGCCAGTGGCGCAATCAGACCGGGGTGCAGCAACATCGAATTGATCAGCCCAAACAAGCCCGCCAGCAGCATCAGCCCCATTTTGCCCAGCAATATCTGGCCATATACATTGGTGATCAGCGCATCAATTGAGGCAACCTGCCGGCCGGTGTTATACAACCCGGTGGCCAGCAGCAGGCCCACACTCAGCACCGCCAGCCGGCTAAATGGCCCCCAACCGGCCCGGATCAGCAGCACACTATCATCGCGCCGCAAAATCAGCGGCAGCAGCCCCACCGCCAGAGCCAACAGTCCGCCCACCCACAAACTGGCTGCCAGCAGGTGCAGCACGTCGGTGAGCACGGCCAGGGTGGCGTGGCGAGCTAACGCCGCCGCGTGGCCGCTGAACGCCTGAATGGCCAGCAAGGCCAACAGCAATAGCGACAACAGCAGCGCAAACGGCGAAAATCGCAGTGTGCCGGCCGCGAGCGCCCTGTGCTGGCGATGCAAAAGCCACAGCACCGCCAGCAGCACACCCTGGCGGGCCAGCCACAAAAATCCCCAGCGAGTCTGGCTGAGCAGTTGCCAGCTTACGGCCCAGGTTGAAACGCCGGCCGGCAGGGTTTCCAGTAGCGAACCAATTTGCCACAGCAGCAGGCCAAAACCTACCAGCAGGGCCAACCCGCCGCAACCCAGCGCCAGCACCAGCACCCGTTGCCGGGCGGATTGGTGCAGATTGGCAATGGCAGCCGCCGCCGAACTGCCCGGCCCCAAAACCAGGTAGGCTACCCCAACGCTGCCCACCAGCGCCAGCAGCCCGCCAAAATTAAACCAGCGGATTAATGCCTCGGCCCAGGGTAGAGCAACTTCGGCCCGGGGCGGGGTCACTTTGCTAAAATCTGTGTCTGCGCCAACACCAAAAACAACGAAACCCTGGGTAAAATGCCCGTCAGTTTCAGACAACACCTTCCAACGGATGCTGTACATTCCGGGCGATAACCGGGGCAGGGTTAAAATCATCAAAGTGGGATCGGTGGGGTCAACCTGAATGTGAGTAATCTCAACCGGCTGAGCGTTCACATCCAGCAGTTGGGCAGAGCTAAAACGGGCCGAAATCGACTCATTGAACCAGAGGCGCACCTCCTGCGGTGGATCAGTCAGGCTGGCGCTGTCTGCCGGCTCAGAGCGAATCAGCGAGGCGTGGGCCATCGCCGGCGGAGCGTTGATACCGGTAATCAGCAGGACAAAGAGGGCGAGCAGGCAAACTTTTTTCAGTGTTAGTTTGATCAATGGACCCCCGTGTTTGGTTAATTATCCCGCGCCAACCGGCGGCGCAGGGATATGCCGACGACGAGCAAAAGCGCCAACACCAGCGCGGCAGAGAGCCACACCGGGAGTGAACCACCGGCTGCCGGCCGGGGCGAAGGCGCGCTGGCAATTAAGTTTTGGCTCGATGCGGCGGTAACCTCCCCGACGGTAAAATCAAATGTGCCGCTACTTTCATCGCCATCCAGCAACACAATGGCCCACTGCACCGTGTAACGGCCATCCGCCAGCGGCGGCAGTGTGGCCACCAGCGTGGCGTGATACGCATCGTACAGGTCTACGCCGCCGTCACCGTTATCAACCTGACGGCCGGCGGCATCCAGCACAATCAGGGTGCTTTTTTGGCTGGTCAACTCCTCGGCAAAATGGATGACAATTTGTGGCGGCGACTGATCGAGTACCTCACCGGCCGCCGGATTGCTGTTCAACACTTCAGGCTCGTGGGCCACAGCCGGGCGGGCCAACAACAGCCAGGCCAGCACGGCGAATATTCCCGCTGTTTGCCTGATACACAGATAAGTTTGAGCGGCTAATTGCAACGGTTTCACCCCCTATTGCACCAAAATATTTTCCAAACGCGCTTCACCAATGATTAACGTAACGCTATCACCGGGTTTGATGGCCCGGCCCTCGTTGATGACCAGCTCGTTGTAAGTGAGGCCGGTGCGCATTGGAGTTTTTGAAGAATGATCGTGATAGGCCCGATCGATGACCTGGCCGGTGGAATTGTTGACCAGTGTGGGCGGGGTATCTACATCGTGCACAATCACGGCTTTGTCCGGGTCAACCACCTGATAGCGCAGATCGAGCATACCGCCGCCGGCAGTAAACGATATGCGCAACAGCCGGATGCCGGTTTGAGCGGTAAAAGCAGTCTGCGAGATTCCGGCCAGCGGGTCTTGCGCCGGCCCAGCATTCGGGACCAAATCTACCTGCGAACTGAACATCCACAAGGCCACCCCAACCAGCAGCAGGGTTACCCCGGTTAACAGAATCAAACTCCACAAATCTGAAAAGGATTCGCGGGGGTCAGTCATTGTGTTTTGCATGGTTCGGCCTCCACCTTACTGCGTTACACCGGTTGGAACATCATGCGGCACCTGATAGGTTAATGTGGCATGGGTTACGCTGTTAACCATAAAGGTAAGCGCCTGGAGTGCGTTCCGTTGAACCGTACATTGGCCGGCCGCATTTGTCATACAGGTTGGATTAGCGCCGCTGCCCCCAAAGCCATTTCCAAATGTCCCGGTCCAACTCCCGCTGACAGTCGCATTGGCCACCGGGGCATGGCTGCCGTTATGGATGGTAATCGTTGCAAAATGGTTGAAATTGGCAAAGCCGCTACGCGCTTGAGTTAACCCACCCAGATGCATGCTGGCGACAACCACCGGGTTAACGGTAGTTTCTGTGGTGGCGCTGTTATTGCCGGAAACCGGATCGCTGGTATCAGACTCCACGTTGACCGTGTTAGAAAGCAGGCCAGCCCCACCGGTTGTGACGACGATGGTTACACTTGCGTTCCCGCCACCGGCAATGTTGCCCAAATTGCAAGAAACCGTGGTATCGCAACTCCCCTGCGAAGGCGTTGCCGAGACCAGCGTCACACCGCCGGGCAATGGGTCGCTCAAAATTACGTTATCGGCCTGATCAGGCCCGTTGTTGGTTACGGTAACCGTGTACGTTACATTGTTTCCGGCTGTAACGGGGTCCGGCTCATCGGTTTTGGTCACAGACAAATCGGCTTCGGTTGAAACCGGTGGCGGCCCGCCCGTTCCGGTGGCCATTACAATGGTCATCATTCCGCCACCAGGAGCGTAGTGCAACGAACTGGCCGCATCGCCATTGGTAATGTGAAGCTGGCGATTGAACAGAGCATACTCGCCGGCTGTGGTAAAGGTCACAATGGCGTCGGTGGTTTGGCCGGAGGGGACGGTTTCGGCTACGGCATCATATTGCTGAGTAGACAGCCCCACAAAATCCAGTTCATCGGCGTCTCTGGCGATGACACGCTGATAATTGCCTAGCAGCGTCATTGTGTGGTGAGTGCCGCTGGCGTTGAGGTAGCGCAGCAGCAGGCGGCTCTGGCCGCTATCCAGGTCCAGATTAATGGCCGATGAGTAGGGTTGAGCGGTGCTGGCGTCGTCGGGGTCCAGCACATCCGGGTTGGTAGTGCCGGGGCCATAAGCCCGGCCGTTTAACAGCCAATAGGTGGGCAGGTAATTTAGCAGATCATAGCTAAACGAGGTAGGATTGGCACTAACATCGGCGTTGAGGGCCGGGTCAATTTCGCTGAGCACCAAAACTTCTTCCACATCATACGCGGTTGAAGGATGACTGTAAGCCTGGCCGGCAGTGGCGGGGTCAACAATCAGCGCGCCGTACAGCCCCATTGGCACCTGCGGCTGGTTGGCAGTGCCGCTCTCGTACAGGTAGGTTCCCGGCGCATGGGCGGTAAAGGTATACGTGGCTGTGCCGCCGTTGGCGGCGGCTTCTTCGGTGAAAACGCCGGGTTGATCGCCGCTGGCTGTGGGCGACCAATCGGCGTTTTGCCCGGGGAAAATAATTGAGGTGGCCACCGGCAGCTCATTATACAAGGTGATGGTGACGGTATCACCTTGATCAACCCGGATCACCGGGCCGGGCAATTGGGGCGGCAAAGAGGCAATCAACAGGTCATCGCAGGCAATGGGCACGTTTGCGGCGTTGACGGCGTTAACATAGCCCCAAACAGGAATCACCGCACCATCTGGCATTGTTACCTGGCCTTCTCTGGCGCAGAGGTTAATGCTAACAGCCGCCGCGGCCGGCGCGGCCGCAACCGTAAACGATTCGGTGAAAGGCGGCGATTGGGGGTGGGCCATCGCCGGCGAGCCGACCAGCAGCAAGGCCAGCGCCAGGAACACAGGGCTAAATCTGGTTAGTTTGGTTACATAATTCAGCATAATCCATTTCTCCTTTACCATCGGTAGAGAGCGTTCCCGGGAACTATGGGCAGCCGCCCGGCGGGTCAACCCGTACCAGGGTGGCTAATCCGCCAAAGCCTTCATCAAAGTTTTGAAATTCATTGAGCGCGTGGCTGTGCCAGGGAAAGTAGAATTCGCCGCATTCGTTGAAAATGGTAGTATCGGGCGGGAAATCGGCCTGCACGCCCAGGTCGGGGTCGCCACTAAACCAGGTAGCGCCATCTTTAAAGACCAGGTTGAGAACGTTGGGGTAGGTGACCTGATCTTTGATGCGCGGGCTGCCGCCGCCAATGCCCCAGCCTTCTACGTTAATCCACCAAAACTGCAAATCGTAGGTTTGGCCGGAACCAATAGTGGTGCTGAAATTTTCAAAAGGCAGGCTCAGCATCCGGCCATCGCGGCCAATCACGCGCATATGGTTGCCGTGCGGGTGGTAGGGGTGATTCTCAAGGCCGGCATTGATGTAGCGAATCAGAGCCGGCAGCGGCAGGTTTTCCGGGTCAGGCGCGGCCTCTACCCGCACCAATGAGCCGTAAGGCTGGTTGGGCAGCCAGGGTACATTGTTGGGGGCAATCGAATCCGGGAAGGAGCGGCCGTTAATGGTCCAGTAATGATCGTGGCGGGTGGTAACGTCGAAGGTTTGATTCCGTTCTACGGCCTGGTGCAGGTCGCTGTCCATATCGTGGATGAGCAGCAGAAATTCCCGCTGGGGATCAAACTCGGTGGTTTCGTTGTTATAGGCAAAATTGGGGCCAAAACCCGGCCCTGTTGGCCGCACAATCAGCGCCCCGTACAGGCCCATTTCTATTTGCTTGTACGGGTTGGTGCCGCTCTCGTACAGGTAAGTGCCGGGTTCACTGGCGGTAAAGGTATAGGTAACGGTAGTGACCCCATTATCGGGGGGGACTTCCTGAGCCAAAAGCCCGGCCGAACCGCCGGTAGCCGATACTCCGGTTTGGCCCGGAAAGATGAGCGAGGTTGCCTCCGGCAGGTTGTTTCTCAGGTTGATGGTGATGGCATCGCCCTGATTGACGCACAGCACCGGGCTGGGCAGTTGAAAGCCGTCGCCCTGCAGCCCGAATGTCCACATAAAAATGCTGTTGCCATCCGGGGTTTGCATGTGGCCGGTTTTGGTTTCAAAGTCAAAAGTGGTGCCGGTTGTGCAAATATCAGATAGAGTTTCCAGCGCGGCGGCGGGAGCCACCGTGGGCCGGCCAATGGCCGTGGCGGGCACAATAACCAGAGCCAGCGCGCCAATCAGCAAGTAGAGGCCCAACCTGACCTTTTTTATGGGTATCTTTTGAAACATGCTGCTTCTCCTTTCAGTTAGCCTCAATAAGCTCACGCTTAAAACGGCGGGCGAGTTCGCCCAAACGTTTCGTTGGGTCTGGTTTGTTCGGGAAGAGAGTTTTGATAAACCCGCACCTGGGTAATCTGGCCGCCAACCGGGGCCGGGTTGCCATCCACATCTTCCACGGTCGCGTTTGAGTCAGCCAGGTTGTCGTTATCCTGGGTGCCGTTTACCAATCGCTGGGGGTGATGGTTTTTGAACCAGTAAACGTTGTACGGCCCGTTGCTATCGGTACCGCCCGGCAAGCTGGAACTGTAGGCCGGCGCGGTAAACAGCACATCGCGAGCTTCGCCCGGCCCAATGTAAATGGTGTGGGTGGTGTAAACCAGCGGCCCCAGAAAAGTGGAATCGTGGCCGATGACCGTTAAATTTAGCCCCAACATTTGCATGGCTTGCTGTTCGTAGCCCAGGTTGGCCAGCCGCAGTAGTATCTCTTCGCCGGGGTTGGCCTGTATCAGCGAGGAGATGGGCTGGCGAAGCTCCAACTCGGTGCCCAAAATATCGGCTTCGGTCAGAATGGTATCGGGATAGGAACGGCTGTTGATTACCCAGTAGTTAGGATCGTAGTTGGACCAAACAAACTCCTGCACGTTGATCAAATTATCGTGAGGAGTGGTGTCAACTTCATTGAACAGGAGAGTGTACTCCCGATCAAAGGCGGTGGTGCCGTTGGCATAGGCCAGGTTGGGGGCACCGGCCGGACGGATAAAAACGATACCGTCCATGCCCATCTGCACGTGCTCCGAATCTTCGAAGTGGCAGTGATACATGTACGTTCCGGCCACCCGCGGCCGGAAAAAGTAGGGAAAATCGCGGGCCGGCGGCACGGCAATCGATACTTCCGGCACACCGTCAAACACGGCGTGCGGGTTGCGGAAACCGTGCCAGTGAATGGTGTGCGAGTCGTCAAGGTCTGGCCGGCCCACCAACCCCAGGTTGGTAACAGTGATGTACAGATCGTCCCCGGAGTTAATGCCGATGATAGGCGCCGGCCCCTGAACTTTGCCTTTGTGCTTGTCAATAACATCGGCTATGGTGTCGGTGATTTCGGCTTCGACAAAGCCAAAAACATACAGGCCGTTTTGGTCTTCGGGGATGTCAGTGTACGGATCAGCGCCGCTCAGGTTACCGGGGGCAGGAAAAATACGGCGGCCGGGCAAAGAGATGTAGCCATCGGTGGCGGCCAGGCGTAGTTGGGTGGTCAGCGCGTTGGGCCGGGCCGCAAGCACAGCCGGAGCGGGTGGGGGCGCGGGCGCGGCCAGTGATTGGCGGCCGGTTTTGAAAAGGTAAGAACCGGTTGCCAGAGTTGCCAGCGCTCCACCGCCACCCAATTTAATGAAATCTCGCCGGGTTAATTTACGCGGTTTAAATTGGTTATTCATCGTCACAATCCTCCTGTTATTTTTTACCGATCAGGGCCAGAGGCTTACCCCGCCCCGCTTCAATCCAAAGCGGGGCGGGGTACGGAACGCTGGGATTATGGGAAGATGTCTACGGCATCAATATCGTTGCTTTGCAACCCAAACCTGCTGCCATCAAAGAACATCTCAAAACTGGTACAAGCTGTGGCGGGGCCGGGGGTAAGGCCAACACATTTGAACACGTCTTCATCGGCGCCGGAGAGGCCAGGCACACTAAAGCTGCCGGTGGTAGACAGGTAGAGATCGCTGCCGGCGGTAAAATCACCGGCAAGTCCATCAACGTCTTCTCCGCCGCCGTTATTCAAACCCACATCAGAGCCGTCAAAAGCCAATGACCATGTGCCGCCCACCAGATCAAAGGCCAGCACATCTTCATCTCGCTGGTTGCCGGCCAAACCCGGTACCGATGGCGGACCTTGAGTGGAAACATACAGTGTGTTGCCATCCGGGCTAAGCGACACGGCATCTATGGCTTCGGCGGCGGTGGTTAGCCCGTGAGCCGAACCATCAAAGAAGAGTTCAAAGAAGCCGGTTGTGCCATCGGTGCCAAAGGATGTGGCGGTAAACTTGACGACATCTGAATTATCAACGCTGGCCGGGCCGCTGGTAAGCGGGAAGGCCGAGACATCGGAGGAGAAGGACATCAGGATAGTGCTGTCGTTAACAATATGGAAAGCACTGAGGTTGAGCGAACCTACCCCCACAGCCAGTCCATCAAAGACTTTGATAAAACCGGTACCGCCATCCCAACCGATGATGTCGGCGTTGCCCACCTCATCGGCAATGGGGCCGGGGCCAGCGCCAACACTGTAAGGGGGGCCAGCATTGGCCAGCGAGAAGTAAAGCGCCGCCGGCGGTAAAGCGCCGGTTGTTGCCGGCAGGTCGGCTTCAATTGTGACCAGATCAAAGACGGTAGCCGCCCCATCAGAAACCGTGAGCCGCAGTACGTAAACGCCGGTTGCGGAGAAAGTGGCGTTAGTGGTGAGAGAGTTGGGGTTGGCAAAGGTTACCGTACCACCGACAGGTTCAACACTTTCAACAGACCAGACTGTAGTCAGCGGCCCGGGCCCGGCATCGGGATCGGTGGCCGTGCCAGCCATCGCCAGTGTGTTGTCGGGCCAGATGAGTTCCTGATCGGGGCCGGCATCAATGATCGGCGCCTGATTGAGCGAGCCGGCAACGCCGGTGCCCCGAACAAGGTCGATTGCATCAAGGCCAGTACCTCCCAGCCCAACGGCCGTGCCATCAAAGTAAATGCTCATTGCCGCGCAGGCCGAGTTTGCACCGGTGGTTGGTGATGAACAGATAAACACATCTTCATTTTGACCGGAGACCACACCGGTATTGAAATCACCCAAAGTGGCCATATACAGGTTGCCGTTACTTTCGGCGTGCACCCCAACAATGTTCTCAGACACGACACCCCCCACAGGCGGAAAGATGCCCAGACCAACATCAATTCCGTTGAAGTACAGGCTCCAGGTACAGCTTGTTGTGGGGCCAAATGTGCCTGCACAACGCAGCAAATCATGCGGAAGGCCAACCCCTACACCGGGTACGTTGTAGGCTCCCCCGGTAGAAACAATCAGGCTGCCATCGGCCAGAATTTCAAAGGCGTCCACATCCTCGTCTAACAGGAAACCGCCACTTAAACCCACATCTGAACCATCAAAGAATATGCTCCAAGCACCGGCATCGTACAGCACAATATCTTCATCCTGCACCGTACCCACCGTTGGCACCGTTGTGCCGCTATCGCGCGAGAAGGACATGTAGAACGTATTATCGTCAACCACTACCAGGCCGTCGATGTTGGCATTGCCCGGCAGGCCGGCATCAGAGGCATCAAAGATACGGCTAAAGCTGGTTCCATCCCACACGTAAATATCGGCATCATCATACGGGCCGGCCACACCCGGTATGGCAAAGCCATCTGGTGTTGAGAAGTAGAGCAAATCTGGCGGGGGCGCGCCGCTGCACGGCGGCTGGCCGGGCTGCTCGTCTGCGCCAACATCCCAGGCCGTGCCGTTGGGCCGGCCATCGTCGTCGTAGTCGTCGCAGGGGGCGTTAACACCGGCAAAAGAGGCTACACCGGCATCAACGGCCGGCGAGTTGGCCTGCACGTGATAATCGCTAAATCCAACCAGCGTGCCTTCGGGCCGCACCACCTGCACCAAAATCTCGTTCAGGTTGAGCCGGTTGGGCGTGGCCGTCAGGTCCTGGAGTACGGGTGTTAAAAAGAGCGGATCGGTGCCAACCTGATTGCTGGGATCAGTGGTGGTACATGCGCCGCCATCCGGCCCATAAGGTACAGACAGAATGGAATTTCTGGGGTCCAAACATGCCCCTGCCGGAGCACCGGGGTAAACCCGCAAGTCGATGAAGCCGTCGGAGATCAAGTCAAAGCCGGCAATATCGGGCGGAACACCCGGCTCGGCCGCAACCGGTCCCCAATGGAAGGCTTCGTTTTGCCAGAGGATATTGTTAAACAACACCGGGTCTGAGAAAGTAGAACCATCTGCGGCGGTGCCACCCGGCGCAAAGAGCGAGCTGTGTGGTTCTGAACTGATGCCGGCCGCGCTCGGCAGCGTAGTATTGGTGGGGGGCAGCCGCACGGCATCTTCTGAGGTGGAGGTAGAGGTATTGTGGGCAATGGTATTGTTCACAATGTTGACATTAGTGGCGTCGTCAAGCGAGATGCCGCCGCCGTGGTCGGTGGCCACGTTATTTAGAATGTAGTTGTTAATAATATTGATCTCGTAATCGAGCGGGCGCAGCAGTCGGATACCGCCACCATCGTCATTAGACAGGTTGGATTGGATCAGATTGGACTCGATGGTCACCGCGCCGGAGCCCAACCCCAATTGGGGATTGGCCACTGCACCAACATCGCCGGCAATCAAAAGGCCGCCGCCTTCGTCAAAGGCTTCGTTGTAATAAATCAGGTTATCATGAATACTGGCGCCGTTGCTCAAACCAAAGTGAGAGAGACCGCCGCCGTACTCAACGGAGTAGTTGCCACAGAGATCGTTGTGATCAAACTCGTAATTATCGGCGCCGTTGAAAATGCCAACCGCTCCGGCAAAGAAGATGCCGCCGTTGCCCAAAATGCGGTTGTGGTGGATGCGGATATTATTGTTGTTGTTGTCAGCCAGCCCCCCAACAGTTTCCGAGCGGCCCAGGCCAATTGCACCCCCGGACAGGCGGCCACTGTTTGCATCAAGAATATTGTTGCTGATGAGCATATTTTCGCCATTGGCGTGCACGTATACCCCGCCGGCAGCCTCACCACGGGCATTGGTAATGCCAAAGCCGTCAATTTGGGTACGGAAATCCGCGCCAAATTCACCGGGGTCGGCCACTACCGTGATGCCGGCGCCGGCCGGTACATCATCGGCGGTAATTGTGTCGAGCAGATTCTGCCAATCCGTCACCCTGTTGCCATCAAACTGGAAGAACCGGCCATCAATATGACTACCAATGATATGCGCAAAGGCCGGATCACTGCGCGGCACGTCTCTGGCTGTTGGTTCACCCGGATCGGGCGGTTCCGGGGGCGGGTCGGCGTTGGCCGGGCGCGGCGCGCCAACCGTGCCGCCGGGGCCATAACCCTGCAGTTTTACGTTTTTATGCAGGATAACATTTTCACGATAGGTGCCCGGCTCAACAATAATCAAACTGCCGGCGGGCGCGCCATTTATGGCGGTTTGAATGACCGGATTGTTCACATCTGACGGCGGGCTGACGGTAATGAGGCTGGCCGGGTAGCCGCCGCCCAGCACGTGGAAGGTTAGCCCGTTCAGGCTGGATGTGCCGCTGGTGTTGTTGATTACCTGCAACTGGTGCGGCCCCGGTGTGAGGCCGGCCGGCACTGAAACGGTGACAATATCTTCATACAAGCCCACCGGGGGCACGCCGCCGGTAAAGACCGGTGCGTTAGGATCGGCCGGGTCCCAGCCCACGCCAAAGCCAACATCAGCGCCGGCGGGGGCTAACGACACGCCATCCAGGGTAACGGTGGGGGCAATGGCCTCTGTGCCAAAGCGCGTGCCGGAGATCACCAGCTCAAAGGCGCTGCCGTTGTCGGCGTAGGGCCGGTTGACGGCAAAGATTTGCGGGGTAGCCGGCGGTAGTTGACAAACCAGAATGTTAATGGGGTCTACCGGGGTGTCGGTCCAGGTCATTTTGCCGGGCATGGTGTTCCAGGCCAGTGGCTCGGTAAGGTGGGCCGGACTGAAGCCGGGGTTGGGGTTGGTGGCCGGGCCGGGGTCGTTAACTACAAATACATACATCCCCTCGCAAAAGCCGGCCGGGGAGGGACAGAAGGCGGTATAGGTAGACGGCACCAGCGCTTCATAAAAACCGTTTTCATCGGTGTATACGGTAATCAGGTGTCGCCCGGCGTAATCATAAATGCCGATGGGCATCCCCACCACGCTCCGTTTCTCACCGTAGGTAATTGAGTTGGGATCAGTGTTAAGTACCACATCATTTTCAACCAGGCCGTAAAAGCGAGCTGGCGGCGGCACGGCTTGAGTGGTGGTCCAGCTTGTGCGCGGGTCGCCCTGATTAACCACGAGGGTGTAGGGTTCATCTGTGGTAAAGAGATAAAACTCGGCCCCGGCGTTTTGCTGATCCTGCAGCGTAACCAGTTTTTTATCGCAGAACGGTTTCATTTGCCCGTTAAAGGGGTTGCGGTCATCATCCACGTAGTGAGACGTGCCCACACAGGCGGGCGGCGGGAAAGCCGGAACCAGTTCGTTGCCTTCATCGGTGTTCTGGTCTTCTTCCTTGAGGATTTGATAGAAGGGCGGCGGAATCACCTGCACCACGTAATCGCCCGATGGCATAATGTCGGAGCAAACGGCGGTGTCGGGGTCAAATTGCAGGTTGGGGTCCTGATCGTTAAAATCGCCGCGAGTGAGGCCGGTGTAACAAATGTTACCAAAGGCCCAGCCGCCGTCGTACGCGCCGGGTTTAATCTCGTTGCCCAGCATGGGCACTTCAAGGCAGTTATCAGCCACAAAATTGGCGGTGGCCGTATTAATTGGATTCCCGTCACCACCAAGCACATCGCAGCCCACCGGGTTATCGGGGTTGTCGAGTTCCGGGTACTCCCAATCATCCGAGTAGGTTTCATTCAGCAGCGGGTCATCCGATGTATTGGCTTCGCCATCCGGGCCAAGCCCCCACAGCCGGAACAGTACGTTGGGGATGCCCGGTTCGTAATCTTCGGCGGCGGCCAGGCGCGCGTCAAACTCGTTGCGGGTGGTGGCGTACAGCACTACACCGGAGATGCCGCCGTTTTCGCCCTCGTAGCCGGTGAGGCCGGTTTCATCAAAAACAATCGGCGTAGCGAGATCGTCGGCGGGGTAGGGTACTTTGCCCCAATCCAGAATGGTCCGTTTGCCTTCTACAACTATGGCGCTCAAAATAATCCCGCCACCCACATCAGCATCAACGGGAGTGGGGTTAGGGTCGCGCCGGTTAAAGTTGGCGTACTGTTCGTGGTGCACCGAGTGCCCTGTAACTTTGTAACGGCCAAAGTCCACCTCGGTGGTGACGGCTTTGCCCAGCGGACCGCGCAGTTCGGGTAACTCGTAGTAACCGTTGTTGTCGGTAAAGGTGCTTTGTTGCAAGCTACCGTCCCGATATTTGGTAACAACTTCCAGGTTAGGAATGCCGCGCTCGCAGGTTTCAATGGATTGATTGTTCATATCCATACAATCGCGGATGCCGTTTTCAACGGCCTCCAACCCCAGAAACATGCCGCTGGCAGTGTAGCCATCGTCCTGAAAAACGTAACCGGAGAGCCAGCCAAACCAGCGGAAAATACCAACGTTGCCCATATCGACCACGCCGCCATTAACGCTGCTGTCTACCACCACGGTGTAGAGCTGCATAATGTAATCCAGCGGCTCATCCCAGATTACAAGTTGATAGGTGCCATCTGGCACGCCGGTAATTTCAAAGGTGCCATCGGCGTTGCCCCGGCCCCGGTATACCTGGGTATCGTTGTTGCCAATATCGTTGAGGGCAATCCACGGTTTGTAAACTGTTTCACCTTCATCAATATTGAGGGCTTCGAGCGGCGGGAAGACAACCAGATTTCTGACTGTGCCTTTAATAACGCCGCCGCCGGGTGCATCAAAATCTCTGGGCAAAACAAAGCCAAACTGATAGGCGGTTTGCACAAACGGTTCAACCATAAATTCGCCGATTGCGCCCCGGCCATCTGTGCCTTCTTCCAACCAGGCGTCAATCACGTGGGTGCCTTCAAACGTGGTGATCTGTACCGGACGGGTGGCGTCGTTGGTGTTATTGGGTGGAATAACCAGTACCTCGTATTTATTGTGGGGGATATTTTCAATGCGGGCGATGCCGTTTTCATCGGTTTGGCAGTAGGTACCGTACGGGTTGAGCGGGCCGGGAGCCTGGGGATTATTGGGCGGAGTGCCACTGTAAACCGTACAAAGCGGGTTGCCAAAGTAGTCAACCGTAACCTCGCCGGCCTGGTCTTCGATGACCACATGGAAACCCTGTAACGGAAACTCGAGCGGGTCATTAAACCCATTCACCGGAATTTCATCCCGGAAAGCAAATATTTCAAGCGAGGAGAGCGGCAACGGGTTGGGGGTTAACTCGATGACGATGGTATCGTTATCGTTATCCGGCAGGCGGACATGCTGGCCCCACAACTTATAGCCGTCGGCCCGAACACTGATCAAATAGCGGTTTGTACTGCCATCCAGCGAATTATCAAGCTCTGGCAGATCAATGCTCACCGGCGTGCCGCTGGTGCCACGACCGGCGGCCACAATGGGGCTGTAACTGGCCATCGGCTTTAAAGAAGGCTGGTTATTAACGCCATCAAAAGCTGTGCCGGTGTTATCTTCGTTCACAATATAGGTAAATTCACCGCTGCTGAGCGTACCGCCTCCCACCTCAAGTACATTCAGTTGAATTGTGCCTGCCGTTGAGGCGGCCACGGCAAAGACCAATTCGGGAGTAGGGGTGATGGTTGCAGTTGTCGTAATCTCCACGGTGGGCGTTAATTCAATGGTGGGGGTTACGGTGGGGGTTACAGCTACAGTGGGGGTAAATGTGGGGGTGATCTCAATTGTAGGCGCTTTGGTTGGGGTCACCTCAACGGTGGGGGTGGCCTCAACCGTGGGGGTTGGTTCTTCCTGAGTGGGGACTGCGGTTGGTTCTGCAGTGGTGGGGGTTGCCACCGGCTCGGTGGTAGTTGGGGTAGCGGCTGGCTCGGTGGTAGTGGGGGTGGCGGCCGGTTCATCCGTGGTGGGGGCTACAGTCGGCTCGTCGGTTGTTGGCGTAGCAGCCGGGTCCTGGGCTGGTTCTACGGTTGGGGCCTGGGCTGGTTCTACGGTTGGTTCTGCGGTAAGCGTTGGCTCTTGAGCCAGCGCATTCGCTGGTTTTAAGTTTGGCATTGACGGCCCTATTGCCATCAACATCAACAAGATCAATGCAAAAATGAGACGGCGCAATCTGCGCTGTCTCCGACGCAGTCCAGCAGGTTTCTTTTGCATCTTCATACTCGATCCCTCCTCTAAAATTTCTGATCGAACGATTAGTAACTGCCTGGATTCACAAAATAACTCCTCCTTGCGTATCAGGTAAAGGCGGGTTCTCACCACGTTTGATGATTTTTATCAGATCGGCCGCCTGCGTGGCCGAAACCTGTACCTTGTTGTAAATCTGGATCAGATCATTATTAGCGCTCACCAGAACAATTTGCAGCCGGGGCAAATCCTGAAGATTGGCTAACAACCAAAAAGGGGTGGTGAGTAGGGTGTCGGCGTCGAGGATAATGACATCGGGTTGAAAACGGCGGATTTCTTGAAGCAAATCGATCTGGCCAACTGTGGCGTTGCCCCAAATCGTCAAACCACTTTCTTTACCGAGCCAGACTTCAAGACCGGCTCCCAATAACAAATGATTTTCGGCAATTAACACACGCAGCACGGCGGCAATCACGTTCCTCGTTTTTGGCTGGCCGGCTCATTGTCCTGCTATTGGTTTTGCTCCGCCGATAAAGCAAACGTGTACCATCGCCGGAAAAGCATTACCGGTGTTATCATTTTTTAATCCGGCCGAAGCTGTCTGAATATTTCCTGTAATTTACCGCCAGCCGGTGGGAAAAAACTAATGAGGATTGTATCCTGGCTTTGGAAGAGAAAACACAAGCTAACGTTAATCAAGTGCGTTTTTTAATTTTGAAACTCGTTGTGATCCAAGTGAGGGCGTGGCATTCAATTTTGTGGCCAGACGATTGATTAAAGGGTATACCCAGTATAGCGGGTAGTTTGATTAATGCCCATAGATTGCAATCACCCGAAATGACCCAAAAAAGGTCTATTTTAATAAGAACTATGGCAATAACGGGCCAGTATTTTTGGGAAATTGGCACAAATGATCTAGTTCTTTGTGCCAAAAAGCTCAAGTGATTTTTGATCTGGTGCCAGAATCTGGCCAGGTTCTGTTGACATGTAATCTGGAATTGCAGCTATTACTCGCCGGCAAAGCTAAATTACCCATAAAGAAACAGTAAATTTCTTAGTAAGAAATTGATAGTTTCTTAGTAAGAAAATGGTGATTTACAAGCGAGTGATTGTAATTTCTTTAGAACCAGGTTGGAAAATAAGCGGCTCTGCGGATCAACGAAGGCAGGGGCGCTTCGCGAAGCGCCCTTACCCAATTTTTCTTCTTTTTGCCGTAATGTGGAAGTTACCGGCTGATGCGCTCTTTGCGGCGGACAACCAGACCACTGGCCGCCAAAAGGCCGCCGGCAATCACCAGCAGAATAGAAATATTTAGGGGGACTCCGCCCGATTGTGGCAGGGTGGCCGGCGCTTCGGCGGCAGCGACGGTTTCAAAACCGGTGGGCAGGGTTTGGGCAAAGGCCAAAACATCTACCACATCGCTCAACGCCCAACCACGCTCAATGGCCGCGGTCATTCTGGGGTCCGAGGCCGGCTGGCCGTAAAGGGCTTTATGCATAAATTCCTGGGGATTATCAACCGCAAGGGTGCCAACAAATTCCGGCTCGGTGGCGTCACCAAAGTTAAGCTTGGCTCCGTCCATTCCGTGACACATCTGGCAGCCTTCTTCGGCTTCAAACAGCATTTTGCCGTGCGCCGCATCGCCACCCATTGGCGCTTTGGCCGCATAATCAACATACTGGCGATAATCGTTCAATCCTTGAATAAAAACGGCCAGGTCGTTCAGCGATTTGTCATCAAGGTAAACCGAAAAATCATGGTCGGGGTTGCTGCTGCCTTTTAAAATGCCCACCAGTTCGTCAACCGATTTGGTTCGGGCATTGAATACGCCGGGAAAGCCGGTCATATGAGAACCGGAGCCGTAAGCCCCATCTTTGCCCATGTAATCCCAACCGTGGCATTCTTTGCAGCGCCAGGTATCGGCTCCACTGCGCGTATTGGTACTTTGAGTAGCCCACAGGGGATGATCGCCTTCTGGCACATCGACGCCAACGTGTTCCCACCATTCATCATACAGCAAGCCGCCGTGAATTTCGGGGACATCGGGGGTGGGGCCGGTATCAATTTGCTGCGCCGCGGCAATGCCCACAAACAATCCCAGAGCCATTAGCAACAGCCCACTGATAATTAAGGATTTAGATTTCATTGTTTCTACCCTCCTAAATCATTTGCTGAGGTCTGATTTTTATTAGCAGGTGTGGCACAAGGTGCAATAATTGATCACATAGATTTCCCTCCTTAGTCCCACTCTAAAATTAACACTTCCGGGGTAATGTTGTGGTTAATCCCGTTTTTGCTGTCCCATACGGCAAGGCCAAACGGCGAGCGCTTACCTGGAGTCAAAACCGCGTCGTCCTCGTGCCCCGTGCTTAAGGCGCGCCGTAAAACCACAATCCACTTACCTTCAAACCAAACTCCCCGGGCCGATATATCTCCGCGAGAGCCAACAGACGCAGCCAAAATGTAACCGGGGACAATCTGGTTGGGTTGCAGGGCCGTTGGATCAACAGCAATTTCTTCTCCGGCAAAAATAAAAGGCGTGGCCGGGTTAACTCCGTGCATAACGGCCGGGCCGCGTTTATCTTCGGCTATATTAAGCTGATAACCGCCGCCAGCCAGGGCATCGCTGTGGCGGCTGCTGGCCGGTGTGGTGGGATCCGTTTGAACAGACCACCAACTATCATCGGCCTGCCGCACCGGGTTGGTCCGGGCCGCCAACCACTGCCACACGTCGTAACGCACGCTGTCGCTTTCGGAACCCATCCACCATTTGTCATCATCATCAGCCTGATGACAAATAGCCGCGCACCCCTTGGTAGCAAATTCGGCGTTGTTACCTATGGGCCACAACATGGCAAACTGATCTTCATTGCCGCTTTTGGTAAATCGGGTTCCGCTCCAAATCCAGGCGTTTTTGAGTAAACTGGCGGTAGCGTCTGGCCATTCGAGGCGCACCACAAGGCTGACGGCATCATAGGCAGCTTGCACGGTAACCAGCGGGCCGGTTTTCTGATCGCTGCCACTCAGGGCAGCCTTGGCCCCCTGGGTTGCCACCTCCAACCGGGGAGCCTGCGCCCAAAAATCGGCAAAGCTGTCAAGGGTGGCCTCGCTAACGGCAATGGCGATTAATGTATTGGGTTTGCTGCCGACGGGCGCCTGGGCAGCCGGTGAAGCCGCCGGAATAGCCGGCGGTAACACCTCAAGCATGGCCAATGCCGCACCTGAGTCATCGGGCTGGGCCGTGGTGTTTTGCAGGGACGGCTCATGCTCGGCCTCGGCTTCCGGCTCGACTTCCAGATTTTCCGCCGGCGCAACTGCGGCGCTCACCTCCGGTTCAGCAGCCGCATCGTCTTCGCCGGCTGCTATTTCTGGTTCAGGGTTGACTACCTGCGCCTCCGGTTGCGGTTGAGCCGCTGCAAACCCGTCCGCAGGCGGGGGCTGTTGGTCTGTGCTTAAGGCCAAAAATGTCAGGGCCAGGATCATCACCAGATAAAGGCCGGCGATGCTGGTGGTTAACGGTTTACGCCAGGGGCGGCGCTCCGTCCCACGGTCGATGAAAGGGAGCAGGATCATGCTGCCAATCACCACAAGCGGAATCAGAAAAGCGGCCACCGGCTCCCACGGGCCGGGAAAATATTTGAGCAGTTGGAACAAAAACAGAAAATACCATTCGGGCCGGGGCACAAAATCGGTGCTGGACGGGTCGGCCGGAAATTCCAGCGGTGCGGGCCAGCGCCAGCTCAAAAAAGCCAAAAACGCCAGCAAAATCAATCCCAAAGTTGCATCGATCACAACCCAGTGCGGAAAAAATGGCACAAATTTATTGGCCAGCGCCTGGCCGCGTTTGGTAAGCGGCGGCGCAACGCCATGGTAACGCAACTGGTAAATGTGAAACAAAATCAACAAAACCAAAGCTCCCGGCAAGAGCAAAATATGGGTAATGTAAAAGCGATTGAGGGTGGCCTGGCCTAACTCTGGGCCACCGCGAACCAGTCGCGCCTGCCATTCGCCAATCACCGGCGCAGAGGCCGCAATTTCTGTGCCAACTTTGGTGGCCCAGTAGCCGCGTTGATCCCAGGGCAGCAAATAGCCGGTAAAGGCAAAACCCAGCACAACCAGCAGCAGAAAAATGCCCGACAGCCAGGTAAGCTCGCGGGGTTTTTTGTAGGCGCTAAATGAGAAAGTTCGCAACAGATGCGTCGTTATTAAAATTACAATGGCGCTGGCGTTAAAGTAATGCAGCCCTCTGATAAGCCAACCCAGGGCTAATTGATAGGTTACATAATCCACGCTGTTATAGGCTTCAGTTGGGCTGGGGTCGTAATAAAAACTTAACAGCAGGCCGGTGATAACCTGCAACAATATGGCAATCAGGGTTAGCCCGCCCAGCGAATACAGCAGATTTTTGTGGACATATTTGGGCACAGGATAATTGAAAAAACTTTTGAGGGGAGCCAAAAAGCCGGTTCGCTCGTCAATCCAGGTTGCCAGCGCATTCAGAGTACTGCCAATTCTCAAGCCGGTTTTGTTGTTTGACTGCCTGTCTGCGTGTTTTAAAGCAAGCCTCATTGAAAGCTCCTTAAATCAGCGCTTGTAAAATTCCGTTTTCAATTTTGGTTTGCAGACGCGACAGCGGCTGAGGCGGCGGACCGCTAATAACTTGACCGGCGCGGGTGAAGGAACCGTTATGGCAGGGGCAGGCAAATCTTTGTTCTTGCTCAAGCCAGCGCACATTGCAGCCTAAATGCGAACAGGTGGCATCCAGCACGATATATTCTGCGCCATCATCACTGTAGGCGTAGAGAATTCCGTTTTTTGGCACCGTGCGCCAGACATCGGTAATTTGGACGCTGTAAGTAACCCGATGAACCTGGCCGGGGGCCAGGGCGGCCAGATCACCGACGGTTACCCACTGGCCTGGCCTGGCCTTCAGCGAGTCGCCTACCAAAAAGCGGAGACTCGCGCCCCCCATCGCCAAACCGGCTACACCGCTGATTGTCCAAAACCCAAATTCAAGAAAGCGGCGACGATTAATACTCTCTTCATCCCAGCTTCCCTTGTGGGGGTCCAGTGGCGGCAAATAATTTTCGCTCATAGAACACACCTCACTCCAGGTTGGTCAGCCTGTCTGTTTGATTTAAAAAGCAGCCAGGGTTGCTGGCAGCGGGGCAAACTGCGGCATTGGGGAGTTGGTCAGCTTTTAGTTTTCAATACAACCAACCAGAATCTTTTTTTCTTAAATTTTATGTAACTACTCAGCCGTCATGCCCGAATGTTTTTATCGGGCATCCACTGAAGGCCAAAACGGTAGATTCCCGCTAAAAACACGCGGGAATGACATCCAGAATGGTGCGGCTGAGTAGTTACAATTTTATAAAGAAACGGGGGAAAGTGTATCCTACTATTGGGGTGATTTTATGACTGATCAGGGGTGATTTTGGCCGGGTGGGAATGTAACAACCCCTGTTCCAGAGCGTAATTTACCAGACCGGCCCGATTATTGAGGTTCAATTTCTGGTAAATGCGCAGGCGATGAGTTTTAACGGTATTAGGACTCAGAATTAATTGACGGGCAATACGGCTGTTGCTCAGCCCCTGAGCAATTAAAGTTAAAACTTCGCGCTCGCGGGGGGTTAGGGGGTCTTGCGGGGCGGGTTGAGGATGGAAGCTGAGGTATTTTTGAACCAAAACACCGGCCAGGCTGGGCGGCAGGTAAACACCGCCGGCATAAACAGTGCGGATCGCGCTGAAAAGTTCATCGCTGTGCGCGCCTTTGAGCACATAACCGGATGCGCCAGCTCGCAGCGCTTCAAAAAAGAAAGCTTCTTCCTCGTGCATGGTCAAAATGATAATATTCATGTGCGGCAACTCTAACCGGCACTGGCGGGCCACATCAAAGCCGGTCATATCGCTCATTGTAATATCGAGCAAGGCAATATGGGGCTGATGTTGGCAGCATAGCATAATGGCTTCTTGCCCTGTGCTGGCCTGACCAACCACCTCCATATCCGGCTCGTCTTGCAGCAAAGCCACCAACCCTTCCCGCATAACCATGTGGTCATCGGCAACAATCATTTGAATGGGTTTGGACATTATCACCTCTCGATTGCCCGTTTTTCTAATTCACCACAGTTGATATTGGCCGCCTCAGCGGCAGTTGTCGTGCCGGACAGGGGAATAACAACCTGCACGGTTGTGCCTCGGCCCGGTATGCTTGCCATTGTTACCTGCCCGCCGGCCAAAGAGGCTCGTTCCTGCATGCCGGCCAGCCCCAATCCCCGACTGCGCTCCGGGATCGCAGCCGGCACAGATAAATTATAGCCCTGGCCATCATCTGCCAGGGTCATCACAACTTGATCATTTTGCCGGGCCACAGTTATAACCAGGCAGGTGCCCTGGCTATGGCGAGCCACATTATTCATGGCCTCCTGGGCAATACGAAACAGAATTGTTTCAACCGCACCGGGCAAACGCTCGTATAACCCATCGGCTTCAATGGTAACGTTAATGCCCAGCGGGCGCAGAGTATGATCGCTCGTCCAACCCAGCGCCGGGAGCAACCCCAGTTGGTCGAGCACACCAGGCCGCAGAGCGGCTATAATTCGCCGCAAATCAGCCAGAGATTGTTCAACCAGGGTCTGGCTCCGTTCCAGCCGATCGCGGGCATTGGTTTGGTTACCCGGCAGAGACCGGTTTAAATGATCCAGACTAAGTTGTACAGCGGTTAAGGTTTGGCCAATATCATCGTGCAGTTCTCTGGCCAGCCGTCCGCGTTCATCTTCCTGAGCGGTGATTGCCCGCCGAAACAACTGCTGGCTGAGAGTTTGCTGCTGCCGAAGTTCCGCGGTTTGTTCGGCAACCCGGGTTTCAAGCGTATCGTTCCACTGGGCCAAAGCCTCAATGTTAGCCAATAATTGGCTGCGCATGTGTTCCAGCGCGCCGGCCAGCGTGCCTATCTCACCGGTTTCTGACGATAATTGCAGCGGCGTTTGTAAATCGCCCTGAGCGATACGCTGCGCTGCCCGGGTTAAATACTGGATTGGACGCATTAAGCGGCGCGTCCCAACCAGTGTTACCGCCCAAACACTGCTGAGTACAGCCGTGCCAAGCAAGGCCATCCCTAGCCACAGGCGTCGCACCCCGGCAAGTGTTTCGTTCACATCACCGCCAACGGCCACCCCCCACGACGCCAGCCGCAACGGAACAAAGGCCATTGTATGCAATTCACCCAGTTTTTCACCGGGCAATTCAATTTCAAAAGGAACTGTTTCAACCGTCGGCACACCCCGAGCTAGTGCTCTGCGGTAAAATGTTGTGTGTTCGCCCGGGGCCAGAAATGGCAGATCAAAGGTAGAAGCCAGTGACCGGCCCTGGTTATCCACCAAAGCCGCGTGCTCTGTTTCGCCAGAGGTTGTGGCCTGTTGCAGCGGCCCCATTATCGCCGGTATGCTTAAATTTACCAGCGCACTCAGTAACCCTTCAAAACGGTTGCCGTTGAAAACCGGAACAGAAATGGCGGCCACCGGCCGCCGATTGTTCACAAAGGGAGTAGAAATTGTCACCCCCCGATAACTAAGTGCATCCATAATGTGCGGTGAGGCCGAGAGATCAGTGTCGAGCGGGGACAGACTGGGCGGGTAAGATAAAATTATCTTTCCGGTTGAGTCTGAAAAGATAATCCCGATAGCAAAAGCGCCTACCCGGTCAAAAGTGTGAGTCAGCGCCCCGGATTCTGCCGTCAGGTCCGGGTTAGTTGCCGTGAATACAGCAATCCGTTGGGCTTGTTCCAACTCGGTGATAACCCGCTGCAACAAACCATCAATCTGGCTGGCGGCCATTTGGGCAATTACCAGCCGCTTATCCAACAGACGGTCAGTGCTATCGGCCAGGGCCCATTCACCCAACGTGGCAAATGCCGCAAATAGCGCCAAAAAAGCCAAGCTGATCGTCAGTGCCGTCCGCGGCCAGAGGTTGAGGTTTAACACCCAATGCCACATAGATTGCCTAGCCTTCTTTTGCAGAAACTAAGACTTGCAGGCAGCTAACAAATCGAGAAACTTTTTATTGGGTTAGTCCGGCGTCATTGGGGGGGTAGTTGACTCATTATAAGTTAAACATAACCGGCTGTCCATAGATCGATTAATCCACACAAAACTATATAAAGTCTATTTTGTATTAGATAGATTTAGCAAAGAACTAGTAATTTGTGCCAATTTACACAATAAGCGAGTGGTATTTGGGTAAATTGGAACGTTGGGGGTTTATTTTGATTCCGAGGGCTGGATAAATGAGGAGTCGCCCAGACCGTGGCGTTGGGCATACCTAACCGCCTCGCGGCGGTTCCGGAGGTTGAGCTTAGTTAGAATACTGTGAATATGATTTTTAACGGTGTTTTCGCTAATAAACAGTGCTTCTGCAATTTCCTGGTTGCTTGTACCTGTAGCCAATACATGGAGCACTTCAATTTCCCGCGCTGTCAGAGCATCCAATTTTCGCGGAGGAGGTTGAAAATCCGAGTCTGAGGTTGATCGCCGGCGCGAGAATTCTGATAAAATACGGCTGACCATCGCCTGAGAAACGGCCGCCTCGCCCTGCCTCACGCCACGCAAGTAATCGAGCAGTTTGAACACGGTGACGTTTTTGAGCAAATACCCTTTGGCACCACTACGAACTGCTTCAAATAACTGCTCGTCACCTTCATAGACAGTCAGAAAAACTATTTTGGTTTCTGGCCTGTCGGCCAAAATTGCCTGCATAGCGGCCAGCCCGGTTCCATCCGGTAACCCAAAATCCATCAATATCAGGTCTGGTTCCAGTGTTTTGGCCATATTTATGGCTTCACGAACAGTACCGGTCTGCCCCACCACAGTAAAATCTGGTTGTTCATCAAGCAGACTGCCCAGACTTTCCCTAAACAAAACGTGGTCATCTACCAGTAATATTCTCATGGCTATATTATTACAACCCCCCAATTTTATCATATTACAAATAGGCCCGAAGTTCATGTGGGTTTTCTATGAAATTGGTTAGAGTTTTTTATGTGATCAGCTATTTTTGCTGAGAGGTTTGATTGACCATGCAAATATTGCCAATTAGCTTCAAGCTGACAGTGGCAAATTCACAGGGTACGTTAAAGATCGCTATCCACGTCCAAGTCGGGAATTATGACAGTTTGAGCCATAAAAGTAAGCGGGAGTTGCAAAGTAACTGCCGTGCCCGCATCCGGGTTTGACGAAACGGACAGGAAACCGTTAATTTCTTCGGCGCGTTCCTCCATGATTGATAGCCCAAAATGTCCCTCAAGTCGAGGTTCATCTGTTTTAAAGCCGCGTCCGTCATCAATGGCAGTGGTAACCAGCATCTCCGGCGTCCACATAATCTTGATGTCAACGCGATTGGCGTCGGCGTGTTTTTTAACGTTGCTCAGGGCTTCTCTAAAAATATAGCGAATCTGCTGCTGCACAAAGGGCGAAAGTACCTGCGGCTGGCCTTCGGTGGCAAGTTTAACTTTGAAGCGAGCCTGGTTGCCCACAGATTTGGCATCGGCCAGCAAAGCTGTCCCCAAATCAATTGAATCATGCAGGCGAGCCGCAGCCAGCATGCTGCGCACCATTTCGTAGGCTTCGTTAGATACATCGCGGGTTTGCTTCAATTCACGCTCGATCTTTGGCCCCATTTGCTGGCCCACACCTTTTAGCACAAACTCATCCAGTTTAAGATGCAAATAACAAAGCGATTGCCCCAACGAGTCGTGCAGGTCGCGGGCAATTCTGGCCCGTTCTCTTTCTACGGCGGCGGCGCGGGCTTTGCGCTCAGTGACATCGGAAATTATGGCCAAAACTTCGTTATGGCTGCTGACAACTAACCGGGTTTCAAAAGTTCTAACTTTACGGCCGATGGACAGTTGATACTCAAATACCCCCATTTTACCGGTATCGAGCACCCAGCCAATTTGTTGGAGCATAAGTTCAACCATGTCTGGCGGCAGCATTTGGTTTAAATATTGACCGATAACCACCTTGCCAAAAATTCCGGGCGCCGATGTATCATTCCGAATTCTGTAGTCCAAAAGCTGACCGTTACGGCTAAAATGAAAGATTGAATCGGGGATAGCGTCCAAAATCGCCTGATTTTTGGCTGCAATTTGGCGTAATTCCTGCTCAATCTGGATTCGCTCCAAAAGTTCCTGCCTGGCCTGATCGTAAAGCCGGGCGTTGTCCAAAGCAATGGCCGCAGCATTGGCTAAAGGCTGCAAACAGGCAATATCTGCCACGGAGAATTTACCGGGGCTATCGCTGTCTAAACGGAGCAAGCCCAAAACGTGAACACGCAGGCAAATGGGAACAGCAATAAACGATCTAACCCAGGCAACTTCCGGCACGGTCACCCAATGGGGGTTTTGCTGTGTATCGGGAATTACCAGAGGTTGCCGGGTTTTGATTATCTCGGCATCTAACGGGAATTCGGCCAGAGGTTGAATAGTCTCTGCCGCGTGTTCATACCCCTGATGGTGAGCTATGTGCAGGGTATTGTCTTTGAGCAGGCCAATATTGGCCGCACTATAAGAGACAAGCCGGCGGGCCTGTTTCAGAATTTCATCTAACACACCCTTGTGGCTGGTGTGCGCGGTTAGCGCCAAAAAGACCTCCCCCAGGGTTTCGGCGAGCAACCGCTGCTCACGTTCGGTGGCCAGCAAGCGCTCCCGTTCGGCCTCGGCCTGTTTTCTGGCTGAAATATCGCGAATCACCGCTTGAATGGCCGGCTGCCCTTCGTAAGTCACGGGTACGGCGGCAACCTCAACGGTTGCGCCGCTGCCATCAACCCGAATAAGTTTTTCCTCAATCAAGGGTACGCCCTGGCCTTTTTGTTCCATTTGCTGGATGCGCTTTTGGACCAAATCCCAATAATCTGAGTGGATAAAATCGAACATTGGTTTGCCGATAATATCCTCCGGTCTGGCTGCGCCCAAAAGTTTGGCTGCGGCGGCATTTAAATGAACAATTTTCCCGTAACTGTAAATAATGATAGACTCAAAAGAAAGTTCTACCAGCCGGCGATATCGTTCCTCGCTCTCACGCAGCGCCTCCTGGGCCTGCACCCGTTGGGTAATATCCTTACCAGTAGACACAAAGTGAGTGATTTCGCCCAACGAGTCTCGAATAGGGCTGATAGTCTTTTCTTCGTAATATAAAGTCCCGCCTTTTTTTCGGTTTATGAGAACATCCCGGAACACCTGGCCCGATAAAATTATAGCCCACATCGTTTCATAAAATTTTGGAGAGTGGCGATTTGATTTGAGGATACGTGGCGTCCGGCCGATAACCAGTTGCTGGGTGTAGCCCGTTTCAGATTCAAAGGCGGGATTCACATACTCGATAAGGCCATCTTTGTTGGTGATAATCACAATATCTGCCGTTTGTTCAACCACGCTGGCGAGTTTTTGCCGGGTTTTTTCTGTTTGTTGGTGGTTATTGATTTCAAACAAAAGCTCCGAGTTAACCCTGGTCAACTCGGCGGTGCGCTCTGAGACGCGCTTTTCCAGTTCCTCGTTAATTTGTCGCAACGCAGTTTCTGCTTTGGCCCGTTGCCGGGCAACTGCAAAAACAAGGGTTAGAATTAAAGTGAGCAGGGGAATTTCAATGAGCTCCTCTATTTGGGTTTTACCGTCCAAAACGGTAATCAGGACCACAAAGGAAGTTATCGTTACCCAAAATACCCCGCGGGTCACAAAATGGTAAAAAGTCCAGTAAAAGGCGCCAAAAGTTAAAATAACAAAAATCATATGAAAGTAGAAAACTTTAGCCTCGGTCAAAATCATCAGTAATGCAATTACTGCCAAAGCCAAATCCAACCATCCAAAGCCTTCTTCTTTTTTGATGGCTTTCAAAAAACTTTGTAGCGCATCTTGTGGTTGAATAATTTTGGCAAAATTTCTCATCGGTTTTGCTCCAAATATTCTGTTAACAAAAAAACAGGAGGTTACCTGCGTAGCCTGATGAGAAATGCGGAATGAGGCACCGATTTTGATGGATGATCAGCGGCTGGTAATTAGAGAGGATACCCAGGTTGGGGCAGGGGTCTATAAGTATGGCAATTTGGAAATAGGCCCATTATATCACAAATTTGCCATAAATGCTCGCGCAAGCGAAGGTAATCCCAGAGCGAACGCATATGAGTTTGGGTAACGGTAAAACTATTTGTACAGGATTGAGTAATGAAAGAAAATAGTTGATGATATCATGAGGCATAACCCGGATTTTCCGGGTCAGTTGCGCCACAATTGGCCAGTGGCGCAAAATAACCTGCTCTTATTCATATCCACGTACAGGCTTCCGCCGCACCCGCACTCGGTCAATCAATTCTGCGATAGCAAGGAACAGCAATGCCACGCTGAAGATACCGTTCACTACTCCAGAAACTACAAGCACCAACCTGGGCACAACGGAGGTGCTGGGCGCGAATGCTTCCCCTAGCGCTCCAATGAACATCAGTATTCCGATGAGGCAAAATCCAACCACACCGAGCGTACCCCACCACTTTTGACTGCGGCTGAGAAAGATAAATAAGACCAATAGAACCAAAATCGGAAAGACAGGAGCGGATATGGCCGTACCGAGGAATACAAAGTCACTGGCGATCGTGTTGGGATCCCCTGGGCCACCAAATTGATAAGGCCACTTGAATATAATTGCAACAGGGATAGCAATGATCTCTACTACTAGAATCAATACAGCTACCGAGATTAGTCTTCGCCTTGTTCGGCTCATAGTGACACCTCTCTTACCTTTGTGCAAAAGTGAAGCGGACGTTTTCTGCTATCGAAGAGTCTGAATAGTTAAGTGTTGTCAGGCAATACAACTATCATTTTAGCCCAGTATCTCGCGCTTTCATAATTGCTTGAGTGTGATCTGCCACTACGCCTTGCCCGTTATCCACAATTTTTAGAATCAAGGTCTCCGCTTTGATGGCAAGGCTGATGGTGTATGTTGTGGTAAGGGACAATGTGATAGTTTGCAAAGCATAGAGGGCCATTTGAGCGAGTTGGCATCCCCGCAACGGTTCCCCTTTTGGCTGCGTTTCTACTGGTCTGCATCCTCGAAGGGGTGGCGGGTTGGTTGCTGTGGGGCGGTCCCAAAGCAGGTGCAATTTTCGCCCTTGTGGTGCTCCCCGCCGGCGCGATCTTTTGGTGGGGCTTTGCCCTCCCAATTCCTCCACTCGTCGCGCTCATTCGCACGATTCTGATTGTATTGAGCTGGCAAAGCCTCAGATGATCAAGGAGGCTGATTAGCTTTTTTTGAGCAACAAAAAAGCGTGGAATGTTGGAATATTCCACGCTTTTTGCTTGATTAACAATTGAGGGGCTTAGTAGCGATTCCCGCCACCGCCGCCACCGCGGCGATCTCGATCACCACCACCGCCGCTGCGCGGGCCACCGGGGCCACGACCGCCACCACCGCCGCCGCGGCGATCTCGATCACCGCCGCCGCGCGGGCCGCCGGAACCACGACCGCCACCAAAACCGCCGCCCGATCGTTCACGGGGCGGACGCGCTTCGTTAACCGTTAACGGACGCTGGTTGAATTCGTAGTTGTTAAAGCGTTCGATTGCCGCCTGCGCGGCCTGTTCGGTTTCCATTTCCACAAAACCAAAGCCTTTGGATCGGCCGGTCATATTATCAGTAATGATAACCACCGAGGTGATCGGGCCGGCTTCGGAAAACAAACCGCGGAGTTCATCTTCGGTTGTGGAATAGCTCAAATTGCCAACATAAAGTTTTTTGTTCATGGCAGTTTCTCGACAGTAATAGGCCTAAATAGTAATTACGTTGCTGGCTTGCAGGCCTTTGGGGCCACGCTCAATGGTATATTCAACCCGCTGGCCTTCATCGAGGGTACGATAGCCATCGGTTTGAACCGCGGAAAAATGCACAAAGACATCTTCGCCACCTTCATTCGAGATGAACCCGTAGCCTTTGCTGGCATTAAACCACTTTACGGTGCCCTGAACTCGTTCGGACATGATACAGTTTTTCTCCTTACACACTTTCATTGAATTAAATAAAATATACTTTTAGGCCTAAGAAACCGCTTCCGTAGAAAAAAAGCAACCGCCTCATACCTGGTGGTTGCTTCAAAACCGAACAGATACTTTTCTCGCCTAATGTCCTAGACTATATCAGATTGAGCGCGCTCTGTCAACTTTGAATTCGCGTTCAAAGGGCGCAATATTACCCAATTGGGCTATATAACCAGATTTTGCAGCGGCAGCGAACTAAATATGCCCTCGATTTCACGCTGCACATCGGGATCGCCTAACGCCGCGCCAATAACCACAGAACAACAACAGCACAAAATTACAAGTAACAATACAACCCCACCAATAATCATCCAGGTTTTCCGTTTATCTCGTCCGCCACCGGCAGCCGGCGGCGCTATTTCAGAGACATCGGCGGCATCTTCTGCCTCGGACGGGATAGCGGCTTCCGGCAGTTTAGGCATTGGCGGCTCGGTTGGCTCTTCGGACTCGGCCCCGGACAGCACGTCGGCAATTTGAGCCTGATCCACTGCCAGCGTTTTTTCCTGGGCGATCAAATCTTCTGGCCTGGACAGAATGGTCATATCGTCTTCGGCTGGCCTGAATACGTGGCCGGCCATCGTTGCATCAATATCTTCCGGTCCGTCCAGAGGCGTACCACACTCGGCGCAGAACCGGGCATCGGCATCATTGGGGGCACCGCAAGTTGGGCAATTCATTTTGTCTCCTCTACACTGGTATTGTCACGCAATAGGTTGGTGATAATAAACGGACAAACGCCCGCAGGCGTCTGTCAATTTTACCAGAAATACTACAAAACTCAACACAACTCACCAAATTGTGTTTTGCAAACCCTTCAGTCGCTTACCTGCTCCACTACAGGTGCGGGGCGATCCTTCGCAATACCAGCCGATCACTTACTGTTTCACCACTACCCATCAGGGGAATGAAGCACTCTTAAAATGACGGTTGGCAATGTTGTTGATGCAAAGAATGTGCTATTATTGAACGCGAGGCAAAGGCTGAGATGCGGGTAGAAATAATTTATGCCCGTTTCCTGCTACATCACTTACAACTTAACTGCTACCAATTCTTAATAACCAAAGAGTGAATACAAATATGGAAATAGTAAAGTCCGTCAATTTGGCATTGCGATTTTTGTTGGAATTGTGTATCTTGGCTGCGAGTGGATACTGGGGATTTAAAACCGGAACACAAACAATTGTAAAAATCGGGTTGACTATTGGCCTTCCGCTGCTGGTTGCGGTGGTTTGGGGTATCTTGCTGGCGCCGGCCTCATCCAGGCGATTACAGGAACCCTGGCTTTTTATAGCAGAATTGGCCATCTTTGGGCTGGCCATCGGAGCCTTATACAGAACGGAACACTATTACCTGGCCGGAATCTTCGGGCTAATTTATGTCATCAACAAAATTCTAATGATCATCTGGAGGCAATAATGAACCAAAGAGATTGGGTTGCTTTGGCCGAGCTTGTCTGATGCAACACGCTCGGAGCTGCAGCCACACGTTTCAACACAGTGTGGTCAATTACAATTAAAACGAGGCTGTACGGCCGCTGCATAAAATGGACGTTGGGTGGCTGGACATTCGATCAATTTCTGAACAGAAGGTATCAACAATGAGCAAACATAAAGAACAACATTATGCCGAACGGATTGGTTGGCTGCGAGCGGCAGTGCTGGGCGCAAACGATGGGATCGTTTCGACGGCCAGTTTGGTGGTGGGCGTCGCCGCCGCGAATGCTGCACAAAGTGAAGTGCTGATTGCAGGGGTTGCGGGGTTGGTTGCAGGGGCAATGTCGATGGCTGCGGGCGAGTATGTGTCTGTCAGTTCTCAAGCCGACACCGAGAAAGCCGATTTGGCCCGCGAGCAGCATGAACTCGAGACCGCTGAAGTTTTCGAACACGAAGAATTGACCAACATTTACATCAACAGAGGGCTTGAACCGGCCCTGGCGCGACAAGTCGCCGACCAGCTTATGGCTCACGATGCCCTGTCGGCCCATGCTCGCGATGAATTGGGACTCACCGAAATCCACAGTGCGCGGCCAATTCAGGCAGCCCTGGCCTCCGCCGCGACATTTGCCGTGGGTGCCGCCTTACCCCTGCTGATGGCCTGGTTTAGTTCGGCAACGGTCATCATTCCGATTGTGGCCGGCGGCTCGCTTGTGTGGCTGGCTATTTTGGGAGGGCTGGCGGCACAAGCCGGAGGGGCCAATATAACCACCGGGGCTGGGCGGGTGACATTTTGGGGAGCAATCGCAATGGCCGCCACAGCAGCCGTCGGAGCAATTTTTGGTACCGTTGCCTGATGATGCTGGCAGGGCGCCACACGGTAGCGATGGACCCGGATTAAGGTTGGCAGAAAGCTGCAATACAAGCCAATCGATTGAAACCCGGCCGTCAGATTACTGCGCGGTTGAGGTATTGATACTGCCGGGCGCGCTGCTGTTCGAAATTACCAGATTCGATGGCGTGCATTCAGAAATTTTCCATTGGCCGTTGCTAAACAACATCATACAACTCCGCGCCTCGTCCAGCCCGCCATCAACCGTAAACTTAATATCGACCACATTGGTGGTGGGCTGCGGCCCGGTAGTCAGATCGCGGGTGTTAACCGACTCCAGCGCCGGGTAGTACCGAATATCTTTCACCTGCAAATTGCGGCTGGCACTAAAACTGTTCAGGCCAAAGTAGGCCGGACCACCGGCCGGATTTTGGTATTCGTTCCAGGCGGTATCGTCCTTAACCAAAAACTGCTCTGGTTTCCACTGGCCGGCCCAACGACACAGGGTTGTATCGGTTGTGCCGCAGGTTGAAGCGTAAAATGCCAGCACCACCTTTTCCGGGTAGGCGGTTTGGGCAATATCTTCGGGCGGGCCGCTGAAAAAATCAACCGTCGACATTATTGGCGCGGCCAGCCGGGTTGAGTCGTAATCGTCCCAGTAGGTACTGGTGACCGGGTTGAGAGCGTAAATTACGCGCTCGGCCAATTGGCTGCGGTTATATTTATCGCGATCAATTACCGTCACTGCCTTGTTGCCGCTTTCCAGATCGATGTCAACGCCGCCGGTACCTTTGAACGCGCCGATGGCCACGTATCGCGGCGGCGAATCGCTGGGCGGATCCCAAACATTGGTATCAAACCGGCCATTGTACCTGAAAATTGATAACTGCTGGCCATCCTGAACCAAAACCTCCGGGATGTTTTGCCGATTAGGCCCGTTGGCGTCGGTGGTCACATCGGCCAGCGATATCTGCACGCCCAACGCATTCTCGCTCAAATAATCACGATCCGGCACGCGGAGCTGGTACGGAAAAATGACGGGCGGGTTGCCGCGGTCGTTGTCGTAAATGGTCACTTGCAGCGGATTGGTGCCAGTTTGGAGATCGTACTCGTAAAACACCACCCATTCCTTAAAACCATCGCCATCCGTATCCTGCCGCTCCACAAATTTGGCCTTGATTGTCTTTTCAAGTTCCGGCGGCACCGCCGCGACAAAGCTGACGGTTTGATTGGAAATCTTGTCAATAGCCTGCAATGTGGCGCTGCGGACATCGACGCGCAAGAACAGGAGCAAAAAGATGCCGGCCGTCATTAACGCCGACGGAACCAAAAGCACATCCAGCAGCACCTCGTACAAGTTGGCCGGTGTAATAGGCTGACCACCGAACCTCAGGTAAAACAGGAACAGCGCCACCCCCAACATTATAAAAAAGAGAACTCTTAAATCGACCCCCAAGGTTGCCTCCTTGAATTTAGGCGCACCACTTTAAATACCGGGCAAAAGCGCCGGTTCTCGCTGAGATAATTGTACCCAATGTAGACATAAAGTGCAAGCAGCATTAAGGTTTGCCGCTTATGTAAATTGGGCAACCCATTGAATTTCAATTCTTTGTCGCGTATAATCCTGATGTTAAACCGATAAGGATAAATCCGGGTGCAAACTTCACAAAAATTAATTTTAGGCCTGTTGGCGATTGTGGCAGTTGTGGTTTTGGTGGCGCTGGGTGTAACGGCGGCGCTGCTATTAAAGGCGCCGGCTGTCCCGCACGCTGCCGCGCCGCAACCACTTGCCGCCGCGGCCACGCCAACGGCCACCGCGACACCGCCGGCCACATCTACTCCGACCACCACCCCCTACCCCACCCCGACCGGCACCCGGGTGGTGCAAACCACCGTCCAGCCATCACCCTCACCTACCCGGGCTAACTGCGGCAGCGATGTCATTAATTTTGGCGCCAGCGGCCTGCTCACAGATGATGACGTGCGCGCTTATCTGGCCGAAGCTATTCCACCGGCGCATCTGGATTATTGCCGGGGCATTGAATATGTACCAACGCTGGCCAAATCGCACGGCAGCGAGATTTCCGGCAACATTATTCCCGGTTATCGCGAAATTTACGTGTACGCCCTGCCGCCGGAATTGCAAAACCCCGATTACCTGCTCGATACCCTGGTTCACGAAATTGGCCACAATGTCCACATGAATATCCGCCGTGATAATTTTGATCTGGACGTGCAGTGGGCCGAACTTTACCGCCAAAGCCTGGATATGGCGGCCCAAAATGGCACCGGTTTTGTCTCCCTCTACGCCCGCAGCAGCAAATTTGAAGATTTTGCCGAGTCCTACCGCGCCTACGTGCGCGACCCCAACTTGCTCCTGGCCTACAACCCGGCCAAATACGAATTTATGCGGGCCAATGTTTTTGACGGGCGCGAATATCGCTAAAGCGTCTTTTTGGCCAGTGCCCTCGGGCCGTGTTACAATATTCACAATGATTACCAAGAGCATGCAGCAAGGGTAAAACATTATTGGGGGAACTACCCCCAAGCCCCCCGGCCTGCGGCGTTGATTTTTAAGGAGACCCACTATGCCTGCTTTAACCGAATTGGTCAACGATTTTTTAGCCCAGCAGCGAATTGCCGTTGCCGGCGTTTCTCGCGATGCCGCCGCACCGGCCAACGCCATCTACAAAAAACTGAAACAGGCCAACTATCTGGTTTTTGCCGTTAACCCCAACGCCGCGGAAATTGAGGGCGACAAATGTTACCCCAACCTGCAAGCCATCCCCGGCGGCGTCGATGCGGTGATGGTGGCGACTCACCCGGCCGTGAGCGACCAGATCGTGCGCGATTGTCTGGAAATTGGCGTTAACCGGGTCTGGTTTCACCGCTCGTTTGGGCAGGGCAGCTTTTCGCAGCAGGCGGCGGATTTTTGCCGCGATAACGGGATTGCGGTGATCCCGGCCGGCTGCCCAATGATGTTTGTTGAGCCGGATATTGCCCACAAATGTTTTCGCTGGTTTTTGGGCGTTACCGGCGGCATCCCCAAAGAAGTTTAACCGGAATAAAAAAGAGACCACGCGGAAAACGTGGCCTCTTTTTTTGTGCGGGTGCAACCAAAGTGAATTGACGAAGAGAAAATTTGGGGGAGCTACCCCCCACCCCCCCCGGCCTGCGGCGCTTTCTTGCTCACTTTGGCTTTTTTCTTTTTGGGCGGTTCGGGCGGAATGATCAGCGCGGTTTTTAGCACCTCCTGCATATCATCCACAAACAAAATCTTCATTTCCCGCTGCGCCTTTTTGGGAATATCGACCAAATCTTTCTGGTTTTTGGCCGGCGCGATCACCGTTTTGATCCCGGCCCGATAGGCGGCCAGTACTTTTTCTTTGAAGCCACCAATGGGCAGCACTTTGCCCCGCAGAGTGATTTCGCCGGTCATGGCCACATCGTGCCGGATTTTGTAACCGGCAAAGGCCGAAATGAGCACGGTGGCCATCGTAATGCCCGCGCTCGGGCCATCTTTGGGGATAGCGCCCTCCGGCACGTGCAGGTGAATGTCGGTGGACTCAAACGTTTCGGCCTCAATGTTAAATTCGCTGGCGCGGGAGCGAGCGTAACTGTACGCGGCCTGAATCGATTCCTGCATCACTTCGCCAAGCTGGCCGGTCAGCGTTAAATTGCCCTTGCCCGGCATCAACGTGACTTCGATGGGCATAATGTCGCCGCCGGCCTCGGTGTAAGCGATGCCGGTGGCCACGCCAATTTCATCCTCGTTGTGCGCCAGTTGCTCAGAAAAGCGGGGCGGTCCCAAATATTTGTGCAGCGACAGGCGGGTAATATTTTTGGGCACGGTTCGGCCTTCGGCCAGGCGGCGGGTGAGTTTGCGGCAAATCTGCCCCACTTCCCGTTCCAGGTTGCGTACCCCGGCCTCGTAGGTGTACTCGCGGATAATGCCCTGCAACGCGCTGTCGGCCACATTAAATTTAACATCGTCAAGACCGTGCTCCTCAATCTGGCGCGGAATCAAAAATTGCCGGGCGATGGCTATTTTTTCCTCTTCAATGTAGCCCGAAAACTCAATCACCTCCATCCGGTCGCGCAGCGCCGGCGGGATGGGGTAGAGCAGGTTGGCCGTGGTGATGAACATCACTTTAGACAGGTCGTAGGGCAATTCCATGTAGTGATCGGAAAAGCTGTTGTTCTGCTCCGGGTCGAGCGCTTCCAGCAGCGCCGCGCTGGGATCGCCGCGAAAATCCGCGCCAACTTTATCAATTTCATCCAGCATAAACACCGGGTTGATGGTGCCGGCCCGGCGCATACTCTGGATAATCCGGCCCGGCAGCGCGCCGATGTAGGTGCGGCGGTGTCCCCGAATTTCGGCCTCGTCGCGGATGCCGCCCAGGCTGATGCGCACAAATTTGCGGCCCAGCGCCTCGGCAATGGAGCGCCCCAGCGAGGTTTTGCCCGTGCCGGGCGGCCCGGCAAAGCACAAAATCGGCGAGCGCATTTTATCTTTGGCCCGCTGCAGCACGGCAATGTGTTCGATAATCCGTTCTTTGGCTTTGGGGATGCCAAAGTGATTGTTGTCCAGCACTTTGGCCACAGCCCGAATATCGGCGTTGTCGGCGGTGGCGTTAGTCCACGGCAGTTCGATGATCCAATCCAGGTAGGTGCGAATAATGCCTACTTCCGGCGCGGCCGGCGGCATCATGGCCAGCCGGCTGAGTTCCTTGTCGGCTTTGGCTTTTACTTCTTCCGGCAGGTTGACTTCGGCCAGTTTATCACGCAGTTCGTTGATCTCAGCCGAGGTGGCGTCAAGTTCGCCCAGTTCGTTTTGGATAACGCGCATTTGCTCGCGCAAAAAGTATTCGCGCTGGCCTTTATCAACCTCCTGCTGCACCTGATCCTGAATTTTGGTTTCCAGTTCCAGCACATCCAGTTCCTGAGCCAGCATAATGCTCAGCCGCTGCAAGCGGGTGGTGGGATCGCCGGTGTCTAAAATTTGCTGGCGCTGCTCCACGTCAAAATCCATTACCGAGGCGATCATATCGGCCAGCCAGCCCGGCTCATCGATGTTCATGGCGGCTACGTAGGCGTCGTCGGGTACGTTGCGGTTGAGCTGCACGCATTTTTCAAACAGAGCCAGCACCGCCCGCATTAACGCGTCGGACGACAGGTTTTTCTCGTTGTCTTCTTCCACCCGGCGCACCCGCACTAGCGGGTACGGATCGTCGTGGATGAGTTCCAAAATCTCCACCCGGCGATGCCCCTGCACCAAAATGTTGTTGCTGCCGTCTGGCATTTTGAGCATACGGCCAACCACAACTTCGGTGCCAAAGGCGTACAGGTCTTCCAGAGTGGGGTTTTCCTGGTCGGGGTCACGCTGAGTTACCACCACCAGTTGCTGCCGGTCGTGGAGCGCCGCTTCGAGCGCCCGGATTGACCGTTCTCGCCCAACAAACAGGGGGGTCAGCATTCGGGGAAAAACTACTGTATCCCGCACCGGCAGCAGCGGCAGTTCTACTTCTTCCTCATCATCATCAATTAACAGGTCAAAATCTCTTTCAGATGGCATCATTCTCTAACTAAAGTTCTCCAAAAATTGTTAGCCAGTAACCGTTGCGTCCTCAAGCTGGCGCAGAATTTCTATTTGAGGGTACCAATATTCCCGGGCCTCTCCCACCAGATACAGTGAACCGGTCACAAGCAGTAGTTCGTTAGCTTTAATAGTTTGCAGAGCGAGTTCAACTCCGGCCGGGGCGCTGGGCGCCGTGACCACCGCGGCCGCGGGCGCTGTTTCCTCAATTATATTAGCCAGTTCGTTTGGTGGCAAAGACGGTTTACCAAAAACGGCGGGAGTCGTGGCAATAAAACGATTCACATGCGGTGTCAGCACCCGAATCATCTCCGCAGCATCTTTGAGGCGGATCATGCCCACCAGCGCGGTGATGGGCCGGCCGGGGTATATCTCGCTGAGGCTGTCCATCAGTGCGGCCATTTTGTGCGGATTGTGCGCCCCGTCCAAAATAACCGGCGGCTGCGACTGCACCAGCTCCAGCCGGCCGGGAAAGCGCACCGCGGCCAAACCCTGTTCGATGGCCGGCGGCGGCAGCGTCAACTTTTCGAGTTCGGCGAGCACATCGAGCGCAGCCACGGCCAGCGCGGCGTTGGCCTGCTGAAAGCGGCCGGGAATGGCCACGCGCAAATTGTCAAACCGCCGAAACGGCGTTTGCACCGACAAAAGGTTATCCCGCACCGAAAATGAGAAATCGCGCGCCAGCCGGAACAGCCGCGCCCCTTTGGCAGCCGCTTCCGCTTCGATGATAGCCAGCGCGGCCGGGTTGGTTTCGGCGGTAATGGCCAGCCCGCCCGGCTTGATAATGCCGGCTTTGTGCCGGGCCACGCTGGCCAAATCTGGCCCCAGCACGTTGAGATGGTCCAAATTGACGTTGGTAATCACCGCCAGCCGGGCCGGCAGCACGTTGGTGGGGTCAAAGCGGCCGCCCAGCCCGGTTTCGATGACAGCCCAATCGACGCGCTGCTGGGCCAGCCACAAAAACGTCAGGGCCGTCCAGGCTTCGCTGAAGCGTAAATCGTTAAACGGGCGGCCGGCGGCCAGCCAGCGGGCGTGAAGCTGCCTGAACTGTTCCACCAACGCCACAAACTCCGAAGGCGAAATCAGCCGGCCATCGACCATCAATTTTTCATTGCAGATTTGCAAAAACGGGCTGATGTGCCGGCCGGTGCGCTGGCCGGCGGCGGTTAAAATAGCGGCCAGCATCGCCGCCACCGAGCCTTTGCCGCTGGTGCCGGCCACGTGAATGGAATTAAACTGCGTGTGCGGGTGGCCGGCGAACTCCAGAAAATCGGCGGTGCGGGTCAGTTGGGCCGTAAATTCGGCCTGGCGGGTGGCCGGGCTTTTGGGGGTAAAATAACGCGCGCCGGTAGGATCGGTGATCAGGCTGTGCAGCCACTCAATTTGCCGCCGGTAGTCGGCCAGAATCGCGGCAAAACTCACAGCGTTAACGCGCTCGACAGCCCGCGTTCGGCCTGCTCTACCAGCTTTTCCGAGGGGTACCAGTACTCGCGGACATTGCCCAGCAAATAGAACGAGCCTGTAACCCAGACCAGATCGTCCGCGGCGGCCAGCGACAGGGCGTAATCGAGCGCTTCCAGCGGGTCGTGCACCACTTCAATCCGCAGATTGGGGGCCAGGTCGGCGGCCAGGTGAGCCAGCTTTTCAGCTTCCATCGGCTCCCAAATGCTTTTGTCCAAATGAAACTGGGAAATTATCAGCCGGTCGGTGTGGGTGATCACGGCGGGCAGCATATCGGCGGCGGCTTTGTCGGATTTGAGTCCCAGCAGGGTGATGCGCCGTTTGTCGCCGTACAACTGGTCGATGGCCTGGCGGGCCACGGTGATTTTTTCCGGGTTGTGCGCGCCGTCCAAAATAACCAGCGGATTCTGCTGGACAATTTCAACCCGGCCGGGAATCACAGCCTGGCGCAGACCGCGCCGCATCGCCTCTTCCGGGATTGAAAAGTTTGGCAGCGAATGCACCGCAGCCACGGCGCAGGCGGCGTTGATCCGCTGGAAATCGCCTTTGAGACCCAACTCAAGATTGGCGTAGCTCTGCCCCGGCAGGTTGACGTTGAACGTGCCGTCATCGTGCAAAATAACGTTAAAATCCCGCCCAAATTCCAGCAGGCGGGCGTATTTTTGGCGGCAGCGTTTGGCCACAATCCGGCGCACGGTGGGCTGCCGAAACCCGCTGATAACTGTTTGCCCGGCTTTGATGATGCCGGCTTTATCGTGGGCAATCTTTTCCACGGTGTCACCCAAAATGGCGGTGTGGTCCAGCCCCACGTTGGTCAGCACGGCCACGCCGGCGTCGATGACGTTGGTGGCGTCGAGCGAACCGCCCAGCCCCACCTCGATAACCGCGGCGTCAACCGCTTCGCGCTGAAACAGCAAAAAGGCCAGCGCCACGTGGGCCTCAAAATAGCTGGGCAGGCCAAACGGATTTTCGGCGGCAACGCGGGCAATGGCCGGTTTGATGTCGGCGTAAATTTCTGCCAGGCGGCTGGTGGCGGCCACGTTGGCGTCAATCTGGTGGCGCTCGTTGAAAATTTGCAGGTGCGGCGACATGTGCAGGCCGGTTTTGTAGCCGGCTTCGGTGAGAATGGCGGCAATCATGGCCGAGGTAGAACCTTTGCCGGAGGTGCCGCCAACATGAATGGACGGATAGGCCCGGTGGGGATTGCCCAACAGTTCCAGCAGTTGGGCAATCCGTTCCAGACGCAGATTGACAGCGGCGCTAAAGGGGTTGGGCCGAATCAGCTCGATAAATTCGCGCTCCAACCCCAGGTACAGTTCATAGATAGATTGATCGGCCATTTACGCCTGCAACAACCGGGCAATTTCCTGCTCGGCTACTTCCGGTTCAAGTTTTTTAAAGAGCGGTTCGGGTTGGCGTAGCGTCTGCCCCGGCTGGAGCTGGCTGGTCTGCCAGCGACCAACGGCGTCGGTGGCATCATAGCGCAGGGCCACGTGAACGCGCTCGGTTTCGGTGTACTCTTCGGTGTACTGGCGGCCAAAAAGCTGGCCATCGTAACCCAGATATTCGTGCAGTTTTTGGCAGGTGTGCGGCAAAAACGGGGCCAACAGCACTTTCAAATTGTCGATGACCCGCAGCGTGACGTAAATGGCCGTACCGGCCGCGGCGGGGTCTTCTTTGATGGCCTTCCACGGCGCTTTGCCATCCAGATAAACGTTGGTGGCTTTGGCCAGCCGCATGGCTTCTTCCAACCCGGCCTTTAATTTGACCGCGCCCAGCAGATCACCCACGCTCTGGAATCCAGCCTCGACTTCGGCCAGAATCTGCCGGTCGGCCTCATCCAGCCCGGCCGGGCCAATCTCCGGCACGCGGCCATCAAACCGTTTGTAAGCAAAGCCGAGTACCCGGTTGACCAGATTGCCCCAGGTGGCCACCAGTTCATCGTTGTTGCGGCGCACAAAATCGGCAAAAGTAAAGTCGGTGTCGCGGCTTTCCGGGGCGATGGCGATGAGGTAGTAGCGAATGGGGTCGGGGTCGTACCGTTCCAGCAGATCGGGCGCCCAAATGGCCCAGTTGCGGCTGGTGCTGAGCTTCTGGCCTTCCATGTTGAGGTATTCGTTGGCCGGCACATCGAAGGGCAGGTTGAGCCGTTTGGCCGGGTCGGTTTCGTACAGGCGGAGACCGGTGGCCATCAATTCGGCGGGCCAAATCACGGTGTGAAACGGGATGTTGTCTTTGCCGATAAAGTAGTAGGTTTTGGCCGCCGGCTGATACCACCACTCTTTCCATTGTTCCGGCTGGCCCACATTTTTGGCCCATTCCACGCTGGCGCTGAAGTAGCCAATGACCGCCTCAAACCACACATACAGCCGTTTGTGTTCGTAGCCGGGCAGCGGCAGGGGGATACCCCACTCGATGTCGCGGGTAATGGCCCGGCCTTTGAGACCGTCTTTGGCGTATTGCAGGCTAAAATTGATAACGTTGGGCCGCCAGTGCTCTTTGCCGTCGCTCAGGTAATCGAGCACGTCCTCGTTGAGTTTGGCCAGGTCAAGGTAAAAATGCTCGGTTTCACGCAGCACCGGCGTTGAGCCATCGTTTTTGCTGCGAGGGTTGATCAGGTCAGTCGGGTCGAGCAGGCTTTTGCAGTTGTCGCACTGGTCGCCGCGCGCGCCATCGAAACCGCATTTGGGGCAGGTGCCTTCAATATAGCGGTCGGGCAAAAAGCGGCCTTCGGTTTCGGAGAAGAATTGCTGCTCGGTGTGGGTGTAAATGTAGCCGTTGTTGTAGCACGCCGAAAAGATGTCCTGCGAAACCTGATAGTGATTTTCGGTGTCGGTGTGGGTGAACAAATCATAAGTCACACCGATGTCCTGAAACGTTTGCAGAAACCGCACATGAAAGCGCTCAAACACCTCTTTGGGCGTTTTGCCTTCGGCATCGGCGCGAAGGGTGATCGGCGTTCCGTGCGAATCTGAACCGGAGACCATCAGCACGGTGTTGCCAATCAGCCGGTTGTAGCGGGCAAAAATATCAGGGGGGAGATAAGCGCCGGCCAAATGGCCAATGTGCAGATCGCCGTTGGCGTAGGGCCAGGCCGTGCAAACTAAAATATTCTCAGCCATAGTTGGTTATCCTTGTAATTCTATTAAACACCGGATGGCGAATGACGAATTATGAATTATGAATGACGAATTATGAATTATGAATGACGAATGACGAATTATGAATGACGAATTATGAATTATGAATGACGAATGACGAATTATGAATGACGAATTATGAATGACGAATGACATAGTTTATCCGATCATTCATAATTGGTAATTGGTAATTGGTCATTCGTCATTGGTAATTGTAACTAATCGTACAAACCCTGGCGGTCGTTGCGGCGCACGGTAAAAATATCCTGAATCATCCGCAGCGTATCTTTTACCGGATGCACTTTGCTCTCGGATTGGGCGTACCAGTGAATCGGCACCTCGACAATTTTGTAGCCGCGTTTGCGGGCAATGTACAACACTTCCACGTCAAAGCCAAAACCATCGATAGTTTGCCGCGAGAACAACTCGTTTACCACTCGCCGGTGAAAGCATTTAAAGCCGCACTGGGTGTCCTCAAATCCCGGCACCGCCAGAATTTTGACCAAAAAATTAAACACCCGGCCCATTAAGTGGCGGTACGCCGGTTCATTGTAGCGCACCGCCCCCACTCCTTCACGCGAACCAATGGCCACATCAAAACCGTTTTGCTGTGGCGGCAAAAATTTGGGCAACTCGGTGACGGGCATGGCCCAGTCGGCATCGGCAAAAAACACATATTCGCCACGGGCGGTGAGCATGCCCTGTTTTACGGCGTGGCCTTTGCCGCCGTGCCCCGGCTGCAACAGCCGCACAAACGAGAATCGCCCCGAAAATTCTTTGACAATATCCGGGGTCTGGTCCAAACTGCCGTCATCAACAACAATAACCTCGGCGTTGTAAGCCTGGTTCTGTACAAATTCTGCAACTTTTGGAAGTGTCTGCGGCAAACGATTTTCTTCATTGTAAGCCGGCACGATGATTGATAAAAAGCAAGAGGATTGATCGCCGTTAATAGTAACTTCTCCGCTCAAAGCAGAATCTTTATTCTGCGATATAAAACACTGAATGATACACAACCCCCTAACTTTTGGCAAAATTATTTGGAGTCGAGCTGGTTTAATCGCGCCCGGTTTGTTATAATCAGCCGTTAGATTTGCACCGACGAGTAAGTTTTGCCAATGACCACCAACACTGCCTCAAAAATCGATCCCATTGCCATTCGGCAGCGCCGCTCTCTGGGGCTGGCCCTGGCCCTGTTTCTGTTTGCCGTTTATCTGCTGGTGTATCGCGGTGGGTTTCATTCGGTGGATGAAGTATCGATGTTTGCCGTGACCGAAAGCCTGGTTAAATTTGGCCGGGTCAACACTGATCAAATTGCCTGGACGCAGTGGACAACCAGCCAGGCCGAAGCGCAGGGTTTTTTTGGCGCCGACGGCCACGTTTATTCCAAAAAAGGGCTGGCCCTGTCGCTGGCGCAGGCGCCGCTGTACGGGCTGGCGCTGGTCACACCGGGGCTGGGTATGCTGCAAACGGTATCGCTGCTCAACGCCGGCGTCACCGCACTGACCGGCCTGTTTATTTTTATGTTTCTGTGGCGGCTGGGCTACGCCGCCCCGGTCAGCGCCGCCACCGCGCTCATCTTTGGGTTGGCAACCATCGCCTTTGTGTACGCCAAATACCTGTTCAGCGAGCCGCTGGCCGGGCTGCTGCTGCTGCTGGCGGCCTACATGCTGCTGGCCTACCGGCAGGAGGGCGGCCTGCGCCACGTGGTTATCGCCGGGCTGGCGGCGGGTTTCGCCGTGCTGGCCCGGGCCAACAATTTGTTTCTGCTGCCGGTTTTTGGCCTGTACCTGCTGTGGGTAGCGAGCGAGCGAATCAGCGAATCAGCGGATCAGCGACAGGCACAGAATGGCTGGCATCTGCAAGCGTGGTCATCCTTCATCCATCATCCTTCATCCTTAATAAACCCCGTCGCCGGCTTCCTTCTCTCCCTCGCCATTCCCGGCGCAATTTTGCTGAGCTACAATGCGGCCCGGTCCGGTAACCCGCTGCAAACCGGTTATGATTTGACCCTTTTCACCCCCAATATCTTACTGGGTTTGTACAAATTGTTGTTCAGCCCGCTACGCGGTTTTTTTGTTTACTCGCCGGTGTTGCTGCTGAGCCTGCCCGGCTGGTGGGCGTTGCGCCGCCGCTACCCCGCCGAAGCGTGGCTCTTTGCCGGGTTGGCCGGGGTGACGGCAGCCCTTTTTTCGGCCTGGTCTTCCGGCGAGGGGCTATCGTGGGGCAGCCGCTTTTTGGTGCCGGTCACGCCCTTTTTTGCCCTCTGCCTAGCCCCGATTATCGATTTTGGATTTTGGATTGACGACCTGTGCCCGCCAGGGTATTTACGAAAAACCAAAATTGTTCTGCGTTTTATCTTTTACGTTTTGGCCCCCCTCTCCCTGCTCATCCAGCTCCTCGGCGCGATCATCAATCCGTGGGCTTTTCTGTCGCAATTGCAGGCCGATTTTGGCGGCGAGTTCTTTTTGGAAAACACCGCCGCCCTGTACAACCCGCGCTACAGCCAGATTTGGGGCCAGCTCCAATCGTTTGGCGTGGCCAACTCCGATCTGGTTTGGTGGCAGCCGGCGGGCTTCGACGCCGTTGCCTGTGGCCTGAGTCTGTTGCTGGTTTTGCTGACCGGCTGGTTTTTGTGGCAGATTCTCGCCAAGCCGCAAAGCCGCAAAGCCGCAAATTTACCCGCAAACACGCAATACGCAACCCGCGATTCGTCATTCGCTATTCGCAATTCGCAATTCGCCACCGCCACCCTCATCATGCTCACCGCCGGAATCACCGTGTTTCTGCTCACCCGCTACTACCGCACCGACCGGCAGTTTGGCCCGCCGGATGACAGTTACACCGCCGCGCTCGAGGATATTGCGGCGGCGGACCCGGCGAGTGCGCCTATCATCACCGTGGCCCAGTATCACTACCACGTGCCCATGAACCGCTTCAAAGCGCGAGTGCCGCTCATCGGCCTGGCCCAGCAAACGCCGCCGCTACCGAAAACCGCTCTGCCGCTGCTGGCCGCGGCCACCACCGCCGATACCACCTGGCTGGTGACGCTCGGTTTTGCACCGGCCGCGCCAGATAACGCCGCCGAGCAGTGGCTGGCTCAAAACACAGCCAAAATCGGCGATGACTGGCGCGACGACAGTGTCCGGCTGGTCACGTTTACCGCCGCCGTGCCCGCGGAAGAGCGCGCCGTCAGCGCTACGTTTGATAATTTGATCCGGCTCGATGGCCTTCGCACCAACCCAACCGCGCGGCCGGCCGCGCCGCTGCCGGTGGAACTGCGCTGGCAGGCGCTGGCCCAACCGCCCGCCGATCTGACCACGTTTGTCCAACTGCTTAACATCGACGGGCAGGTGGTGGCCCAAACCAACAGCCCGCCGCAGGGTGGTTACGCGCCCACCTCCGGCTGGCAGCCGGGGCAGATGGTCACCAGCCGCCACGGTTTGCCCCTGCCCCCCGCCAACCAGCTCCCGCCCGGCGATTACCGGCTGATTGCCGGCTGGTTCAATCCGGCTACCGGCCAGCGCCTGCCCACCAACTCCGGCCCGGATTTTGTTGATTTGGGCGTGGTTACAATTGGCAATGAACAATGAACAATTACGAATTACGAATTATGAATTATGAATTATGAATTATGAATTATGAATAACCGTTTAAACTCTGTCATTCGCAATTCGTCACTCCTCACTCGCAATTCACTCCTCGCTCTTACCTTGCTGGCGTTTGCCCTGCGAGTCTATCGCCTGGACTACCAAAGCTATTGGATTGATGAAGCCTGGACGGTTTATTTTGCCCATCTGTCTCCGGCGGAGTTGTGGCACCTGCTGCAAACCACCGAAATTATGCCGCCGCTCTACCACCCTTCCACCATCCTTTACATCAAGCTTTTTGGCGACAGCGAATTTGCCCTCCGTTTTTACTCACTAATTTTTGGTGTATTGACCGTCCCTTTTACCTATCGTCTGGGGCGAGACCTGGGCGGTGTTCGGCTGGGCCTCATCGCCGCGCTACTTATAGCGGTGGCGCCGTTTCAAATCTGGCACTCGCAGGAAGCGCGGATGTACAGCCTGCTCACCGCGGCCTCGGTAATGAGCATGTGGGGATTTGTAAATCTATGGCGACGTGGTGGCTGGCGCTGGTGGCTGGTGTACATGGTTGGCACGCTGTGGGCTATCTCAGTGCATTACCACGGCGCGGTACTTATCGGCGTCCAAGGTTTATTTTTACTGCTCACGTGGCAACGCCACTGGCGTGGCTACTTAAAATGGGCCGCCTCACTGGGCGTCATCGCGCTGTTATACGCGCCGTGGTTGATTTTTGGCTCAAATCTGCTACAAAGCTACCGTAACTGGATTGACCAGCCCAGCTTGGGACAAGCCTTCCTGCGTAGCGTCATTGCCTACAGTCTCAACGAACTCGTGCCCCGTGAACAGGCCATTTGGCTGATACTGCCGTTTGTGGCGCTCTATCTGCTAGGTTTGTTTCACGCCACCCGACGGAACTGGGGACCGTGGCGCGGCCGCGAACTACTGGCCATGTTGGTTGCCTATACCGTCGCCCCGGTCATTGCTGCCTGGCTGTACGGCCTGCTGCGAACCCCCGTCTTTCTGGAACGTTACATGATTTTGGTGCAGGTAGGCTATCTGCTTACTGTGACCGTGGGGGTTCTGGCCATCACTGAATTACGATTTACGGTAAACCGGCATCTGCCATACATTCTAGCCGGATTGGTGTTGGCGTTACTCATTGGCATTAATGGCTGGGTACTGGTCCACTATTACACCGACCCCACCTACGCCCGCCCTGATTGGCGTGGTGTGGCACAAACCATCGCCAACTTTGAGCAGCCCGGCGACGCCATTCTGCTCACCGGTGATGGCGGCGAAAACGCCTTTGATTTTTATTATCACGGCCCGACCCCGGTGTACGCCAACTTTAATTTGTTGCCGCCCACCCACCCGGATTACAAAAAAGGTCATCCCGGCCCGGCGCAAGTGCCGCAAATTATGAGCAACCTGGCCACCCAAAATCGCCGCCTGTGGTTTACCCCTTACGGTGTGGAAGTCGACTCTTATATAGAAAGCTGGCTGGCCGAAAATGGCTACCCGGCCTGGCACAGTTGGATTGGACGCAAACGGCTGGCTCTGTACGGGTTACAGGCCGATGACTCTCGCACCGAGCCGCTCAACGCCGCGTTTGACCCGGCTGGCGGTGGGCCAACCCTGCTGGCGGCGACTCTGCCCGCCGGCCCCACTGCCGCCGGCGATGTGCTGCCGCTGACGCTCACCTGGCAAACCAACTCACCGCTGGCCACCGACGTGCAGTTGTCGCTGCGGCTGGTCAACCCGCAGGGCGATGTTTTTGCCCAAAGCGATTGGCCGCCGCTGCCGCCGGCCTCGGCGTGGCCGCCCGGCCAGCCACTCACCGATCGTCGCGCGCTGTGGCTACCCGTCGATGTACCGCCCGGCGATTATTTACTGCAACTGGTGCTTTACCGGCCCGACTCCGGCCAGCCGCTCGGCCAGCCGGTCACGCTGCCCAACTTTACCGTGGCCGCCGCCCAAATTACCCCGCCGCCCGCCGCGCTCGCCATCCCCAATTTCGCCACGCCCGCCCTGCCCGCAAACGAGAGTGTTGGCCAGTCGCCAGTCGCCATTCAATTGGTTGGCCACGCCCTGCCCGCCGAAATTCAACCCGGCCAGGAATTGTGGCTGTGGCTCTACTGGCTGGCCAACGCGCCCCTGCCATCCGATGCCGGGCTGCACCTCACCCTGTCCAGTGGCGATGAAACACTCGTCACCAACCAACCGCTGGCCGAGTCGGTGGGGCCGCTGGCCGGCTGGCAGCCGGGGCAGGTGCGCCGAGCCGTGTATCACCTGCCCACCAGCCCGCGCTTTGCCGGCAACTCGCTGGACGTGCGCGTCTCGGCAGCCGGCCAGCCGGACATCAGTGTGGGGCAGGTACGGTTGCAAACCCGCCCGCACCTTTTTGAGCCGCCGGCCAGCGCCAACCCGCTCAATGTGGCCTTCGGCGATCCGCCATTAATCACGCTGCTCGGCTTCGATGCCAGCGCAACCCGCAATGCGCAATACCAACTGACCCTGTATTGGCAGGCAACCTCAGAAATCGACACCAACTACACGGTTTTTGTGCAACTGCTCAACCCGGCCGGGCAGGTGGTGGCTCAGCAGGACAGCCAGCCGCTCGGCGGAGCTGCGCCGACCACCACCTGGCTGCCCGGCGAAATCCTGACAGACCCGTACACGCTCAACCTGCCGCCGGAGCTGCCACCGGACGACTACCGGTTGATTACCGGACTGTACAACCCCATCACCGGCCGGCGGCTGCTCACGGCCTCCGGCGCTGATTTTGTGGAATTACCGCCAGTTACGGTAAGATAGGAAAGTTAGTGGGTTGGGTGAGTGTGGTGGGTTAGGTGAGTTAAAAAGCCAAAAGCTCACCCAACTCATTCTTCTCACCCAACTCACCCAACTTTGAGGTGCGCCGCTTTGAAACGCTGGACTCGCGTTGACTGGATCATCATTTTGAGTTTTGCCGCGCTGGTGGCGCTCTTTTTCTGGCGCATCCTCACCCCCAACCCGGCCGACCGCCAATCCTTTCCCCCCGGTGATTTTTATGACCAGTTTTGGGCCTTTACCACCTTTGAGGCCCGCGAACTGAGCGCCGGCCGGCTGCCGCTGTGGAATCCGTACACTTTTGCCGGCGCACCTTTTTGGGCCGATGTCCAATCGGCGGTGCTGTACCCGTTCAGCCTGCTGACGCTGGCCCTGTCTGCACCGTGGGGTTTTTCGGCCTTTGCTCTGGAACTGGAAGCCATCTTCCATTTTTGGCTGGCGGCGCTGTTTATGTACCTGTTTGCCCGCGATGTCACCGGCAGCCGGCCCGCCGGCGCTATCGCCGCGCTGGTGTGGACGTTTGGCGGTTATCTGACAGGTTACCCCAGCCAGCAACTGGCTGTGCTGGAAGTGGATGTCTGGCTGCCGCTCATCCTCTTTTTTATTCATCATGCGTTTGCTATCACTCGCACCGGACAAAAAATCTCATCCTTCACCCCCTGCCCCCTGAAAGGGGGTCATCCTTCATCCTTAATTTTAGCCGGTACGGCCTTTGGCATTGCCCTGCTGGCCGGCCACCCGCAGAGCTATTTGATTGTGGGCTACCTCAGCAGCGCTTACCTGCTCTTTTTAAGCTGGGACACACAGAGTCGCAAAGTCGCAGAGTCGCAAAGCCGCAAACAAGACCATTACAACCCACTCAAAACTCAAAACTCAAAACTCTTCATCCTTCATCCTTCATCCTTCATCCTTCGCCTTTCAGCCTGGTTTGCCCCCCTGCTCATATTTCTGCTGATTGCGCTGGGGCTGGCGGCCATCCAATTTATCCCCGCCGCCGAATACACCCTCCACTCCGTCCGCGCCGAAGGCACTTACGCCAAAATGTCTGGCGGCTTTCCGCTGATCGATCTCATTCAGCTGCTGCTGCCGGGGCAAGTGAGCGTTTACTCGCCGCTGTACGTGGGCGTGGTGGGACTGCTGCTGGCCGGCTGGGGCGTGCTGACCGCGCCCACTCGCCACGCCGTTTTTTGGGCGCTGGTGGCCGGGCTGGGGCTGCTGATTTCGCTGGGCGGCAACACGTTTTTGTACAGCCCGCTTTACTTGAGCGGGCCCGGTTTTTCAATTTTTCGCGGGCAGGAACGCTGGGCGCTGGCGGTGGCCTTCAGCCTGTCGCTGCTGGCCGGGTACGGCTTCAAACAATTATCAATGATCAATCATCAATTATCAAAAAAAACGCTTCCCGTAAATCGAAATTTGCCGTCGCTGTTGAAAATTACGCGCTACCTGCTCCTGTTTGCCCTCCTGCTTACCCTGGCCTTCTTTTTTGGCTTGACCAACACCGGCTGGACGCCCGCCAGCCCATTTTACGGACTGCTCGGCGCGGCCACGCGGCTGACGCTGGTAGCGGCGCTGGCCGGGCTGGTGTGGCTGTTTGCGCCGCGATTACCCGGCGGGGCGCTGGCCGTGCTGGTGAGCGGGCTGATCTGCTTCGATCTGTTCAGCGTTAACTGGCAGACCAACCTCTACCCCCAGCCGCCGGAGTGGCACACCCAAATACCCGCCGTCGTACAGGCTATCAAAGCCGATGCCGCCCAATCGCCGGACGAGCCATTCCGGGTGTACAACGAGTTTCGGCTGTACGATAATTACGGCGTGCCGTTTGAGCTGGAAGATTTGTGGGGGGCCAGCCCGCTCCGCCCGGCTCGCTACGATCAATTTCTGGCTCCGCCCATGCCCATCGAGCGCACGTGGGAGCTGCTGAACGTGAAGTATGTGATCACCTGGCGGCAGGAGTTGTACGTACCCTCGACCATTATTTATCAGGAACCGGCCGCCGATGGCGCAACTTACGTCCACCGGCTCAATTCGGTTGGCCCCCGCGCCTGGTTAGTCAGCCGCGCCGAAGTGGCCGATGATGCCACCAGCCTGCAAAAAATCGCCGATCCCAATTTTGACCGCTGGCACGTCGCCCTGCTGGCAGAGAATAGCGAATTTGCGAATAGCGAATCCGTTAATCCTTCGCAATTTATAATTCAGAGCCGAAGGCCCCCTATGGGCAATTCACAATTCAATGCGCCAGATCATCTCATTTACCAAATTTCTGTCCCCGCCCCGGCCTTGCTGCTGCTCAGCGAGCCGGATTACCCCGGCTGGCAGGCTACAGTCGATGGCCAGCCGGCCCCCGTGCTGCGCGCCGATTTTGTGCTGCGAGCCGTGCCCGTGCCCGCTGGCGAGCACACGGTTGAACTGCGTTTCCGGCCGTTGAGTTTCACCGTTGGCGCGGCGGTTAGCGGCGTTACGCTGGCAGCCATCAGCCTGCTGCTCATTATCTTTACTGTGCGAGGTCAATCCCGTGAACCGGCTACCCGTTAACCCTGCTCAACAAAAATATCTGTGGCCGGCGGTGCTGGCCGTGATTCTGGTTGCTTTCTTTTTCCGTTTTTACCGCCTGGCCGACCACCCGCTGGGCATTTTTTTTGACCCGGCGATCAACGGCCTCGATGCCGAGCGGTTGATGCAGCGCGGCGGGCCGGTTATCTTTTTCCCCACCAACGGCGGCCGTGAAGCCATGTTTATGTACATGCTCATCCCTTCGATCTGGCTGTTTGGCAGCACACCCTTTGCTCTGCGCGCCGTTACCGCCACAGCCAGCCTGCTCAACGTGGTGCTGCTCTTTGCCTTCATTTACGATTTACGAAAAGCGAATTACGAATTACGAATTACGAATTACGAATGGCGCCATTCACAATTAATTTTCGCCCTTCTCGCCGCGCTGACGCTGGCCACCATGCCGTGGGCCATCGAGGTGAGCCGGTTGGGCCAGCGGCCGGTGCTGGTGCCGCTGCTGGCCGTGCCCATCTTCTGGTTTTTTCTGCGCGGCTGGGCCGGCGGTGGGCGCGGCTGGTTCATTGCCAGCGGGGCGCTGCTGGGGTTGGCCGGCCACACCTACTCCGCGGCCCGGCTGCTGCCGCTGATTTTGCTGCTGGCGCTATTGCCGGAAATTTTCATCAGGAGTCAGGGGGCAGGGGCGCAAGCAACCCCGTCACTCGCCGCCCGCCATTCGCAATTCAAAATTCAAAATTCAAAATTCTTCGGCCTGCTCCTTTTTGCTGCCGCCGCGGGTGTGGTTTTTGCGCCGATGGGCTGGTATCTGCTCACCCACCCGGCCCAATTCACCGAGCGCGCCGGCTCGGTGATGGTTTGGAATTTTCTTAATACGCCGGCCGCCATCGCCGCCGAGATTGGGCACAACGCGCTGCGCGTGGCCGGCTTTTTCTGCTGCGCCGGCAGCCCCAATCCCATTTTTGGCTTGCCGGGTTATCCCGGCCTGTCGCCGCTGCTGGCTCCGTTTTTGCTGCTGGGGCTGGCCCTCGCGCTCAAAAACTGGCGCAACCTGTTTTACCGGCTGGTGGCCTTGTGGTGGCTCATCGGCATTGCCCCCTCCGTCATCGCCATCGAAGCGCCGCACCCGCTGCGCATGATCGCCGCCCTGCCGGCTACGGCAATTTTGGTAGCGCTGGGGCTGGTTCAATTACCAATTATCACTGATCAATTATCAAAAAAACTGCCGCCCCGTTTCCAAAGTTACGGATTACAGTTTGCGTTTCATCTGTTGCCCATCCTGCTCATTTTGCTGCCGCTGCCCGGCCTGTTTCGCGCCTATTTTATCGATTGGACGGCCCGGCAAGACACGCGCGGCGTGTACGATTACGGGGCCATCGCCATTAGAGATGCGGTGCTGGCTCATGCCGATGACTCAACCGCGGTCTATCTGCCATTGGCGCGTTTTGGTGATTCCCCGCTGCTGTACTATCTGAGCGGCCCATTTAAGCGCGAAGCTCGCACTACCGTGACGCCGGCTCCCAACGCCATCGTTATTGCCCCGGAGAAAAACGCCGCCGACGCTGCCTGGGTGCGGCTGTTCAATGGCAGGGCGACGCTTTTGCCGCCGCTCAACCCGTTTGGGCAGCAGCTCATCCAGTCCGCGCTGGCCAGCGACTCTGCTCAAACTATCCTCATTCCTTTCAGCAATGAACCCGCCGCCCGGCTGGCGCCGCTGGCCCAAAACCCGGCCCCTTACATTCAGGGCGTAACGGATGTGTTTGAGGCGTCTTTTGGCGCGTTTGAGCTGACCGGCGCTACCTATCCTCAAATTATCAATTCGCCGGGCGCGTTGCCGGTAACGCTTTTTTGGCAGGCCAACCAGCCCGTGCGCGACGAAGTTGAAGTGCTGGTGCGGCTGGTAGATGACAACCAGCGCGCCTGGGGCAACGGCGACGGCCGGCCCACCGGCTGGGCCTACCCTACCTCGTGGTGGCGGCCCGGTCTCGACCGGATTGCTGCCCAGCATCAAGTGCAACTTGACAACGCGCTGCCGCCCGGCCGCTACCGGCTGGCAATTTCGGTGTATGATCCCGCTGCCGGCCAACGCTGGCCGCTGACCGGCGGTCACAGCGATTCGCCGGACACCTTTTTTATCGGCCCGCTCAAAGTGCCCCTGCCGCCGCCCGCCAAACTGCCGCCACTCCTGCCCGATCCGCCCGTTTTTGGCAATGAAATTGAACTGCTGGGCTACCGGCTGGAACCGGCTTCGCTCACGCCCGGCGGGCCGGTCCAGTTGGAGCTGCTGTGGCAGGCGCAAACAACCCCGACGCAGGATTACACTGTGTTTATCCACCTGCTCGATGAAGCCGGTAATCAGCTCGACGGCAGCGACTCGCCGCCGCTGGCGGGCAGCTACCCCACCAGCATCTGGTCGCCCGGCGAGCGCATCCTCGATCCGCACACCCTGCCCCTGCCCGCCAATTTACCGCCCGGCAGCTATCGGCTGGCGCTGGGCTGGTACCATCAACCCACCGGCCAGCGGTTACCGCTCAGCCTGCCGGATGGTTCGCCCGCGCCAGATGACCGCTGGTTGCTGCCGCAACCGTTGTCAACAGGGCCGTAGTTTTATGTAAACATTAAAATTTCATTTGACCATAACCTAAAGTGACGATATACTTAACCATAACTGCGTACATTAAATTCCAGATGTAAACACTTAACACCCCGAGGAGGTGAAATTAAGAAGCCGGAAAATTTACCATTTGCACCCGCTCGGGACGCCACAAAGGAAATTGGAATGCGCAAAATTGCGATTGTGGGCTTTAAAGGTGGAATTGGAAAAACCACCACCTGTGTCAATTTGGGGGCAGCGCTGGCCCTGCGCGGGCACAAGGTTTTGCTAATAGATACCGATACCCAGGCTAACCTGGCCGTTGCTTTGGGGGTAAAAGATTACAAAGATTGCCTGGCCGACGTGCTGATTCGCAAAGCCAACGCCAGTGACGTTATTCTTGAGGCCCGAAAAAATCTGGATTTGCTGCCCAGCAGCCTCAAACTTTTTAAGGCTCAACAGCGGATGGTGCTGGAAATGGCCCGCGAGGAGATTTTTGAGGAGTTGTTTGCCGGCCTGGAGGGCTACGATTACCAGTTGCTCGATTGCGCGCCGTCGCTGTCGTTGCTCACCATCAACGCCATTGTTTATGTCGATGAAGTGATCATCCCGGTCTCAATGGAAATGCTGGCGATGGCCGGCGCCGCCCAATTTATCAACTACCTCAAAGACATCAGCCGGGTGCTGGGCAAAAGCGCCGAAATCCGGTTGATTGTCCCAACCATGTACGACTCGCGGCGGCGGGTGAGCAAGCAGGTGGTCCGGCTGCTCAAAGATTTGGGGCCGAGAGTGGCCAAACCCATCCGGGTAGATACCCAGCTTTCAGAAGCGCCCGGTTATGGCAAAACTATTTTTGAATATGCCCCGCGCAGCCGGGGCGCGGTTGATTACGCCCGGCTCACGGAAACGGTGGCCGAAATGCCGCCGCTGTCAACCAACAATGCCAAACCAAACCCCGACACTGTCGCCGGGGAAGTCCAGGGAGGATAAATGACGCACATCATCTCTATTGCCAACCAAAAAGGCGGTGTCGGAAAAACCACCACCACCATCAATTTGGGTGTTGCCCTGGCTCACATGAAAAAGAAAATCCTGCTGGTAGACCTTGACCCGCAGGGCGCGCTCTCGGCCGGGTTGGGCATTAAACCCGGCGAACCGGAACACACCATCTACGAAGTGATTATGAATGAGCACGTCCCCGTTAACCGGGCCGTTACTCCGGTGCAGGCCTACCTGGATGTGATTCCGGCCGACAACGATCTGGCCGCCGCCGAAATTGAGCTGATCCCGGAAATTCGACGCGAATTGGTGCTGCGCCGGGCCATTGAACCCCTGGACAACTGGTACGATTACATTTTAATCGACTGCCCGCCCAGCCTGAGCCTGCTTACGGTGAACGCCCTCTGCGCCAGTACCGGCGTTATTGTGCCCATGCAGTGCGAATTTTTTGCCATCCGCGTTATCAAAATGCTGCTCGACAGCATCAACCGCACCCGTGACCGCCTCAACCCCAACCTGGAACTGCTGGGCATTTTGGCCACAATGTACTCCACCGGTACGGTTCACTCCCGCGAAGTGCTGGACGAGCTGCGCGAGCTTTACGGCGACAAAGTATTTGAAATTGTTATTTACAACAGCATTCGCTTTGCCGAAGCGTCCGTAGCCCACAAAGCAATGATCGATTACGCTGGCAACCACAAAGGGGCGCGTGCCTACAAAAAACTGGCCGAAGAAGTGTTAAAATCCACCGAAGCCGACGGCGCCTGAGTCAAAAAATTTCGCCACAAAATTTTGTCAAACATCTCGATCCGATTATCATTCAACCCCGAGGTGTCTGATTTTGATCGCTCAGTTTTTGCCCCAAATGGCCGCCGCTTTACGCCCCCTAAAACAATATCTGCGCCTGATTATCCTGCCGGTGCTGCTGCTGGCGCTGGCCCTGCGACTCTTCCAGCTCGATGCCCAATCCCTGCGCGGTGACGAAGCAGCGACCGTGCTTTATTCCGCCCTGCCCCTGTCTGAATTGTGGGAGCTGGCCCGCATAACCGACCCCCATCCGCCGCTTTATTACGCCCTGCTCCACCCCTGGCAAGCCGCTCTCGGCGACGGCGCATGGGTGATGCGCTTTGCCGGCGTACTGACCAGCGTGCTGGCTGTGGCCGCACTCTACCGGCTGGCAAACTTGACTCTGCGCAGCGTCGCTCTGAGCCTGCTGGCCGCATTGCTGCTGGCCGTCAATCCGCTGCAAATCTGGCTGGCGCAGGATATTCGCGCCTACTCGCTCTTTACCCTGCTGGGGCTGCTCTCCAGTTGGGCACTGTGGGCAGCATTAACAAAACAGATTCCAGATTCCAGACTCCAGATCCCAGAACATAATTCGCCACTCGCCACTCGCCACTCGCTACCCGCCACCCGCAATCCAAAATCAAAAATGCCCGGTACGGCGGGGCAGACTCTCCAAAATCAAAAATTCATTCCCTGGCTCATTTACGTGCTGCTCACCGTAGCCTCGCTTTACACCCACTACTACACCATCTTTCTGATCGCTTTTCAGGGATTGTTTGTGCTGGTCAACGCCAAAAAATTTTGGGCCGAAAAATGGCCCTGGCTCGTCGCTCAACTGGCCATTGGGCTGGCCATTATCCCCGGCCTCAGCCTGGCCTACGGCTTTGCCGGCGGCGAAGCCGGCGGCGGCGTGGCGGTTATCCCCCTGCCGGAAATCCTTCAGCGAGCCGCCTCGGCGCTGCTCACCGGCTTCACGCTAAACTCGGGCTGGGCCGACGCGCTCAGTTTGCTGCTGCTGCCGGTTTGGGTTGCGGGTGCGGTGGCTCTGGTGCGCAAAAAATTCACCGCCGGCACGTTTTGGCTACTGTTCTTTGCCGCACCCACGCTCGGCGTGGTGGTGATGTCCATTGACCGCCCCTTTTTTAAAGAACGATTTCTCATTCAGGCCCAGCCCGCCTTTCTGCTGCTGCTGGCCGTGGGAATCCTGTCGATTTTGGAATTACGCATTACGCATTACGCATTACGCATTACGCATTACGCGTTACGAATTTTTGCATTTCTCACCCTGGCGATGCTTTTGCTTGCCAACGTCATCGCCATTGCCAACTACCACACCGACCCGGCCTACGCCAAAGCGCCGCCGTGGCGGCTGTACCACGATTACGTGCAAAGCAAAGCCCAGCCCGGCGATGTAATGCTGACCAACTTTCCCGAGGCGTCGGTCAGTTATTACAGCCCAGATGGCCTGCCGTTTTACGTTGTCCCCGCCGAGCGCGACCTGTCCGCCGCCCAGCTCATCGAGCAAACCGGGCAAATTGCCAGCGCTTACCGCCGCATCTGGTTTTTGCCGCTGCTGAATCAGGGCTTTGACGAACACGGCGAGGTGCTCAACTGGCTCGACCGCCACACCGACCGCATCGACCAGATTTTCTTCCCCACCTACAACCTCAATCTCTATCTCAGCCCGGCCGCTATCGATGAGCAAATCATCGCCCAGCCGGCGCAGTTTGGCCACGGCATCCACCTGCGCGGCTTTCAGGTGCTCGACAAGCGCGGCCAGTCCCGCCTCACCCCGCAGGCCGATGGCTCGTACCTGCTCACCCTCAAACCGGAAGACAGGTTTACCCTGTCGCTCTACTGGCAGGCAGGCCGCCCGCCGGCCGAACCGTACACCGTGTTTGTCCATCTGGTTGCTGCCGACGGCTTTGTCCGCACCAGCCAGGATAACCCGCCGGTGTGGGGCACCTACCCCGTCACCGATTGGTCGCCCGGCGAGCAGGTCGTCGATAAATACACGCTCGTCCTGCCGCCCGGCACACCGCCCGGCGACCACCACCTGCGGCTGGGCTGGTACCAGTCCGCCAGCGGCCAACGCGCGCCGCTGCTGTCGCCGCCCGTCGCGGTGGATGATTTCACGCTGCCGGTTACTGTCCGCGTTGAGCCAGACTGATGCTGAAGCAGCACGCGCCCCTGGCCCTGATTTTGGCTCTGCATCTGGTTCTGGCAGCAACCTTTGCCGCGCTCAACCCGCTCGGTGAAGCGCCGGACGAACCGGCTCATTTTCGCTACGCGCAATTTATCGCCGAGCACGGCCGCCCGCCCGCCACTTTGGCCGAGCGCGCCGCCGCCGGCTACCGTTCTGCCTGGCCGCCGCTCTACCACCTGCTGGCCGCCGCGCCTGTTGCGGTGGTCGGTGACGCACCGCCAACCCGCCTCAAAGCCGTGGGCGACTCCCCGCGCCGGCTGCTGCCGACCAACGGCCAAACCATCGCCGCCTTCATCCACACCGATGACGAAGCCTGGCCGTGGCGCGGCGTCACCCTGGCCTGGCATCTGGCCCGGCTGGTATCGGTGGCGCTGTCTACCTTGGCCGTGGGGATAACCTATCTCATCGCTTTCAAAGTGACCCGCCAGCGCGGGCTGGCGGCGTTGGCTGCGGCCATCCACGCCGCTTTGCCTCAGTTCCTGTTTATCGGCAGCGCCGTCAGCGACGACTCGCTGCTGGTGTTGCTGTCGAGTCTGGTCCTGCTGATAGTTGTTGACTATACGCAAAACGATAACTTCCCCCGCTTCGGCCGCTGGCTGCTGCTGGGCGGGCTGCTGGGGCTGGCCACGGGTGCCAAATACAACGCCCTGCCGCTGTGGGGCGTGGTGCTATTGTGGAGTGTGTGGCTCGCGTGGCGCAGGGAGGCAGAGTCGCAAAGTCGCAGAGTCGCTGAGTTGCCATTCGCCATTCGCCATTCGCTGATTCGCCGATTCGCTGCCTCGCTGGTTCCGCTGCTGTTGGGCGCGGCGATCACCGCCGGCTGGTGGTTTGTGTTTGTCTGGGTAAGCTTTAACCGCGTCGCCGAGCAGGGCTGGCTGGCCGGCTCGCTGGCCGCGCTGACAGCCGGCACCGCCGACGCCTCGCTGCGCCAGTTGAGCGCCGGCGCGCCCCTCACCCTGCCGCCCCCCACCGGCTGGTTAAGCTGGGCCGGCACGTTGTTCCAAACTTTTTGGGGCTCGTTTGGCGGCGGCAGTACCATCAATTTTGGGCCGTGGCACTACGGGTTGCTGGCCGGGGTTTGCGGGCTGGCCATGTTTGGCCTGTGGCGTACCCGCCGCCGGCTACCCACCGCAGCCCGGCTGCTGCTGGCCGTCCCGCTTTTCTTTCTGCCCCTGCCGCTGCTGCGTTTTGCCCTCAGCGGCAGTCTCATCGAAACGGCGCAGGGCCGGCACCTTTTCCCGGCCCTGCCGGCCATCGCGTTGGGGCTGGCCTGGGGGCTGGCTCATATCGATGACTCACGCCCGCCGCGCCTGATCAACCGGCTGGCGCTGCCCCTGATTTTGCTGGCGCTCAGCCTGGCCGGGCTGAGCCGGATTGAGGCCAGCTTTCCGCCGCCGATTCCGCTGCGCACCACCGCCAACGCCTACCCCGTCGCTCACCCGCTCAACGCCGAACTGGCCGCCGGGGTGCGGCTGGCCGGCTACGAGTTCGGCCCGGCTGCCGACGGCGTGCTGCCGCTGACCCTCGTTTGGCAGGCCGAAGCCGTGCCCGCCGAAGATGTCGTCATCGACATTGCCGTTACCGATGCGGCCGGGCAGGAGGTGGGCGGCTGGCTGGGCCAACCGCTGGGCGGGCGCTACCCCGGCCGCGCCTGGGATGAGGGCGACACCCTGCGCGACGTGATTCCGCTGGCGCTGCTGCCCGCCGCCGGCGAGTTGACCGTATCGCTGCAGCTGCTGGATGGGGCCGGCCAGCCCACCACCGAGCCGCTGCTGCTGGCCGCCGGGCCGGTTGCCGGCGCAGACTCGCCGCTGCTGCCGGACCAGCTCCGCGCCGACGGCCTGCCCGCCGCCGCGCCGTTCACCTATCGCGGCACGCTGAGTTTCCGGCTGCCGGAACAACTCAATCCGCCGCTGCTGGTTGGGCCAAACGGCCAAACCTTTGCCCCGGCCCGCTTCATCCCCGGCGGCGTGGCTCATTTCATTGTTGCCCCCAACTGGCCCGGCGGCGAGTACGAGATCAATTCAAAATTCAAGATGCCCGGTACTGCGGGGCAGGCTCTTCAAAATTCAAAATACAAAATTGATAATCGGGCCCGGCAGTTTGAGCCGCCGCCGCTGCAATATCCGCTCAACGCCAACTTTGCCGGCCGGCTAACCCTGCTCGGCTACGATCTGCCGCAGCGCCGCGTGACGCCGGGGCAAAGTTTTCCCATCACCCTGCACTGGCAGGCCAACCGCACCACGGGCGAAAGTTTGGCCGTGTTCAACCACCTGCTCGATGCCGCCGCCGTGCAGCGCGGCGGGGCGGATCGCATCCCGCAAAATTATTACTCCACCCTGCTGTGGGTGCCCGGCGAAATTGTGTCCGACAGCTACGCCGTGCCGGTTGACCCCGACGCGCCGCCGGGCGTCTACTGGCTGGATGTCGGCCTGTACCCCACCAACCGGCCGGTGCTGTCGCTGCCGCTGCAAGTTGATGGCCAGCCCATCGAGCGTAACAGCGTGAGCATTGGCCCGCTCAAAGTGGGCGGGCCGCCGGCGGGCGTTACCGTGCCAACCGCCGCGCCGCAAACCCCACTCAACGCCTCGTTTGGCGGGCAAATCTCGCTGCTGGGGTTTGATACCGCCGCCGATACGCTGACGCTGGTCTGGCAGGCCGCAACCGACCCGCCCGCCGATTACACCGTGTTTGTCCATTTTGTGGACGAACAGGGCCAACTGGTGGCTCAGGCCGATGGCCCACCCGCCGGCGGCGCGTACCCTACCAGCCTGTGGAGTACCGGCGAAATCATCCCCGATGCGCGCTCGCTGCCGGAGCTGCCGCCGGGCCGAATCTCGGTGGTAGTGGGGCTGTACAACCCGGACTCCGGCGAACGGCTGCCGCTGGCCGGCTCCCCGAATGGCGCGCTGCGGCTGCTGGAATTGCCCCAACCATAAAATAGTCATTTACTGACTCATTTCATCTTTGAAAATTACCGCAGAGACCGCGAAGAACGCGAAGATTTCTGTGTTTTTCTCGGCGAACTTGGCGTTCTCTGCGGTTAAAAAATTGCCCTCACACTCCGCCGTTCACCAAAAAATTGACAATCAGAACATTAGTTCGTACAATTTCCGATATGGATACCAGGGAAAAAATCGGGGTGTTGGGGCAGGAAGCCGCGTTTGACTGCGAAGGGCCACCGCAACTGACCCGCGAGGAACGCAAAGCCCAATTTATCGCCCACAGCCGGGTTTTGGTCACCCATCCCCAGCGGGGCAAAATGCCGGTAATGCGCATTATGCAAACCAGCGCCTGCGAGCGCAACTGCTTTTACTGCCCGTTTCGGGCCGGGCGCAACTACCGCCGGGTGTCGCTCTTGCCGGAAGAGCTGGCCGGCGCGTTTGACCAGATGCAGCGCGCCAAACTGGTCGATGGCCTGTTTTTGAGCAGCGGCATCATCAACGGCGGGGTCAAAGCGATGGACGCCATGCTCGACACGGTGGACATTGTCCGGCGCAAGTACCAGTACGCCGGCTACGTCCATCTCAAAGTGATGCCCGGCGCGGACACCGCCCAGATTGAACGCGCCGCCCGCCTCGCCGACCGGTTGTCCATCAATTTGGAAGGCGCTAATGAGCAGCGGCTGCAACTGCTGGCCCCCAAAAAGGATTACTGGCAGGAATTACTGCCGCCGCTCTATTGGGTGCGGCAACACCGCCACCAGTTTGACCCCTGGCAAAAAATCCCCAGCCTGACCACTCAATTTGTAGTTGGCCCCGCCGGTGAAAGCGATCATGAATTGCTGACCACGACCAGTTCGCTGTACCGGCAGGCCGGGCTGGCGCGGGCCTACTATTCATCGTTCAGCCCCATCAAAGACACGCCGTTCGCCGACAAATCCAAAACCGATCCATTGCGCGAGCACCGGCTGTACCAGGCCGACTGGCTGCTGCGTTTTTACGGCTTTGAACTGCCGGAACTGCCGTTTGACTCGCAGGGCAATTTGCCGCTGGCCGCCGACCCCAAACTGACGTGGGCGGCCAGCCATTTGCGGCACAATCCGGTGGAGGTGAACCGGGCCAGCCGGGCCCAACTGCTGCGCATCCCCGGCATCGGCCCCAAAACCGCCGATGTGATTCTGGCGGCGCGGCGGCAGGGGCGCTTCACCGAGTTGCACCAACTGCGGCAAATTGGGGTGCAAACCGGCCGGGCCGCACCGTTTATTTTGCTCAACGGCCGCCAGCCGGAATATCAGTTGCAACTGCCGGGGGTATCGCTGCGGTAGTTACTGGCCGTAGTAGGCCGCCACGTTTTGCAGGTGCTGCTGGTACGTTTCGGCAAAGATGTGCTCGCCTTTGGCGCAATTGGGGTTGCGGCACACAAAGAAGTAGTAGTCGGTTTGGGCCGGCTGCAGCACGGCCATAATCGAAGCCAGCCGCGGATTGGCGATGGGGCCGGGCGGCAGGCCGGGGTAGAGGTAGGTGTTGTACGGGTTATCCACCTGCGAATATTCATCCAGCGATACGGGCGACTTCCACCACTGATTGGCCTCTTTTTGATACCCCATCGCGTACTGCACGGTGGGATCCGCCTGCAAATAGGCGTTGTCGCCATCACGCCGCAGCCGGTTGAGATAAACGCTGGCAATCAGCGGCCGCTCGGCATCGAGCGCGGCTTCGCGCTCCACAATCGAGGCCAGGATCAATGCCTGATAAAAAGTAAGCCCCTGCTGCGCGGCCAGCTCAACAGCGTTGGACGGTAGTTGGCGGGCCATGTTGTCCAGCATTAGCGCGATCAGCTCTTCGGGCGTGGGGTCATCCAGCAAATAATAGGTGCCGGGGAAAAGATAGCCCTCGTAAGACTGGTTGGCGGGTTTATCGGCCAGCAGCGGGTGGCTGATGCCGTTACCCCGCACCGCCACCCGATAAAAGCGGTTGGCGTCCATCACGCCGTTTATGTGCAGCCCCTGGGCTACCTCTTCCAGCCGCCAGCCGGGGTAAATGGTGATCACCTGCCGCGCCGAGCGGCCGGTAAACAACGCCTGTCCCACCTGGCGCATACTCATATTGCGGCGCAACTGGTAGCCGCCGGTTTGCAATTGGGTATCAACGTTGTTGTATTGCAGCAGCCGCACAAATAAGTCCGCATCGCTGATCAACCCCATCGATTTTAGCTTTTGGGCCACCGCCACCGCCGTTTCGCCGTCGGATACGGTAAAGGCGACCAAACCCGTATCGGTAGAAACAGGCGCGTTGATTTCTGCAGCGCGCTGCCGCAATGCCGCAATCAGGGCGCGCTTGTCCGCATCGAGGGTGAACCAGCCGGCCCAGCCCGGCCCCCGGCCAATAGCAATATCGGCGGTTTGGCTCGATGGCGTCTGCCCAAACAGGGTGGCAAAAATCCACACCACCGCAAACACCCCCACCAGCAAAAACGCGGTTTTCAATAAGAATCGAATTAACCTGAAAATGAGTCCCATCGACGGTCCGGCTGAAATATTATGTTAATTGTAGCATAACTTTATGTTTAGAGTGAACTGGCAGCGCAAAAAAAGCCCGTCGCCGGAGCAACGGGCTTGCCGGGTTACGGCATCGAACTTACCGCAGATGCATACCAAAGGGAAATAGCGCCAGGGGGATCAGCTTGACATGCTGCAGCGCAAACGGAATACCGATGATAGAGATGGCCAGCATCGCCGCCGAGGTGAGGTGAACCATCGCAATTTCCCAGCCAAACAAAACCAGCCAGAGCACGTTAAAGATTACGTGCAGGCAACCACCGCTGTCGGGATCGGACTCCAACTGCTTGCCAAACGGAGCCATCATCGCCACACCCAGTTTGATTTGCTGGATGCCAAATGGAATACCGATAACGGTGAGGCACATTAACAAACCGCCCAAAATATAACCCAGGCCGGCCAAAAAACCACCAAACACCAACCAGATAATATTACCGAGCAAACTCATTGTAGAATCTCCTTAAACTCTAATTCTGATTACACTTCTGAAACACATTACGGATTACGTGTAAGTTAGTTGCAGAGAGATTTGGGAGTAAGACGCTACAGATGAGGCAATGAGGATTCTTCCCCGGCCCACAGGAGATTTCTCGGCATTCGGCCTCGAAATGACATGTTGACTGGCGGGTTGGAGAGTTAAGCGTAGGGGCGCTTCGCGAAGCACCCCTACATTCGCTGATTCACTTATTTTCAGAGGAGTGCGACAGAACCGGGGGTTCGACGCCGAGAAAGAAAATGGTTATTGGGGGGAGCTACCCCCCAAGCCCCCCGGCCTGCGGCGCTATTTTCAGAGGAGATGCGGGGAAAATTTGTACCGGCAGCGGATCGTTAAAATTAACGGCGCAAAAGCATATTTGCGCCGCTGGCAATAGCCCCGAGTAGCAGCGGGTCAAGACCCTCCGGCCAGATTGTGGCGCCATCGTACAGGGCTTGCTGTAAAATCGCTCCCGGCAAATCATCGGTGGCCAGCAGTTGCGCCTTGCACAAATTAGCGCCTTTGAGAATAGCGCCCTGCAGGTTGGCTTCGTGGAGATTGGTCCCTTCCAGATTGGCCCCTTCCAGGTTGACCAGTTTCAGATTAGCGCCCTGCAGATTGGCCATTCTTAAATCAACCTGAGCCATATTACTCTGTTGAAGCTGGGCGTTGGTCAAATCGGCCCAGGTCAGCAGCGCACCGTTCAATTCGGTGCCGATGAGGTTGGTGCCCATCAATTCCGCGCCAATGAGTTTGGCGTTGTTCAGCGTGGCCCCGGCCATATTAGAGTCGATGAGACATGCCCCGCTCAGTTCCGCTTCAACCAGTTTGACGCCGCTCAGGTCGGCGTTGCTCAAATCACCGCCGCGCAAATCAGTCTGGCTCAGGTTGGCACTACTCAAATCTGCACCAAACAGGTTGGCCCCAAACAGATTGGCCTTGCTCAAATCCGCGCCGCTCAGTTTGGCGCCGTACAAATTGACCTTGCTCAGTTTGGCCCCTTTCAGATTGACGGCGCTCAGTTTGGCTCGATTCAACGTGGCCTCATTTAAAAACGCGCCGCTCAACTTGGCCCCGGTCAAATCCGCGCCACTCAAATCGGTGCCACTCAGGTCGGTGCCAAACAGGTTAGCGCCGCTCAAATCCGCACCGCTCAGGTCCGCGCCGCTCAAATCCGCGGCAAACAGATTGACGTTACTCAAATCCGCGCCGCTCAAATCAGCCCCATTGAGCTTGGCCCCAATCAGCTTGGCATCATTCATTTTAACGCCACTCATGCGGATGCCGCTCATTTTGGTCCGGTTTAACGACGCATTAGACAAAAATGCGCCGCTCAACTTGGCTCCGGTCAAAACAGCGCCGCTCAAATCGAGGTCACTCAAATCGATGCCCCGAAGATCCGTGCCGCGCAAATCCAGGCGATCCCCTTTGTTGCGAGAGGACAGAATGATCTGCAAAACCTGTTCGCGGTTTAATCTGGTCATTGAAATTCTTCTCCTGACTGAAATCCTCGCCATTCCTGATTCTGTTATAGCCCCGAACGTGAAAAAATCAAATAGCACAAATCACCTATTTTTGCGAAAAATGCCGATTGGCAGGATTTGTTTCGCGTATGGCAGCAGTTTGTGGTATACTATCGGTTTGATTTTACACCTTTGCAAGGAGAAGCATTATGGACGAAATCCGCAACCAACTTACCGATATGGCCGACCGTATCGGTTTAAACATGGTGCGTCTTTGACGTAGCCGGCAAAGAAGAACAATTAGCCGCGCTAGAAAAAGAAACCCGCGCCCCCGATTTTTGGGATGACCAGCGCGCGGCCCAGGCCAAAATGCAGCAGATGTCGATGCTGCGGGATCAGGTTGACACCTGGCGCGGCATCGAACGGCGCACCCGGGATGCGCTCGATCTGCTGGAGATGGCCGCAGACGAGGACGAAGACTCGCTGCTGGAGGAATTAACCGCCGAAGCCAACGCTCTGCATGAGCTGCTGGAAAAGCTGGAATTCCAGATTATCCTGTCTGGCAAATACGACAAAGAAGACGCCCTGCTATCGATCCACGCTGGCGCGGGCGGCACGGAAAGCCAGGATTGGGCCGAAATGCTGCTGCGGATGTACACTCGCTGGGCCGAAGCCAGCGGCTACAAAGCCGCCCTGGTTGACCAAACATTGGGTGAAGAGGCCGGCATCAAAAGCGCCACGCTGGAATTGAGCGGCGATTACGCCTACGGTTACCTTCGCGCCGAGCGCGGGGTACACCGGCTGGTAAGAATTTCACCCTTTGATGCGTCGAGTCGACGCCACACCTCGTTTGCGCTCGTCGAAGTGGTGCCGGATATCAAAACCGATATTGAAATAGACATCAATCCCGATGAGATTGAAATTGACGTGTACAAATCCGGCGGCGCCGGCGGCCAGCACGTGCAAAAGAACTCCACCGCTATTCGGATCAAACACCTGCCCACCGGCCTGGTAGTTACCTGCCAAAACGAGCGCAGCCAGCTCCAAAACAAAGAAATGGCCATGCGGATTTTACGCGGCCGCCTGTATGATATGGAGTTAAAAAAGCAGGAAGAAGAATCTGCCCGGCTTAAAGGCAAGCACGTTGAGGCCGGCTGGGGCAACCAGATTCGCTCGTACGTGCTGCACCCGTACAAAATGGTCAAAGATCACCGCACCGATTACGAAGTCGGCAACGCTGAAGCCGTGCTCGACGGCCGGCTGGATGACTTTATCCAGGCTTATTTGCGCTATACCATCGGTGAAAATGATCCGGTCAAGTAAAAACTCAAAACTCCTACTTGACATTTCGAAAAATGCGTTTATAATTGTTGCGTATAAAGTGAAGCAACATATTGAAACAATCAGCCAATAGCAATATTCAATCTGTGAAAGATTGCGCCTTAGATTATCAAGGCGCAATTTTTTGCTGTTCTGTAGCATAAGGCTCAACTGGCAAAGCTGAGTCAGCCCAATGCTCCAATTCAAAGATGACGAAATCCTGGCCAAATTTGAAGAAAGTTTATCCCGCCGTGCGCTCTCATCGTCTACCATCGTCAACTATTTGGCCGACCTGCGGACGTTTCGGCGCTGGATTGATGGCCGGATCGCCGCCGGGTTTTCGTTGCTAAGTGTCAACCGGGAGCATATCCGGCAGTACCGCAACCACCTGACCAAAGAACTCCACCGCGCCCCTTCTACCACCAATCGACATTTGATGTCGCTGCGCAAGTTCTTTGCTTTTGCTACGGAGTTACAACTTATACCCGCTGACCCCACCGCCGGGGTGGCGCTGGTTGCAGACCAGCAGTCAACTCAACCCAAAGCGTTAGACCAACAGGATGTGCAAAAATTACTGGACGCCGCGCAAAATGGCTCGCGGGCCGGCCTCATCCGCCGAGATGTTGCCATTTTGCAGCTATTAACCTGTACCGGCCTGCGCGTAAGTGAAGTGGTTGACCTGCAAAAAGACGATCTGATCTTTGGCAATCCGGGCGTTCAGTTGCAGGTGGGAAACAACCCGGTCACCGGGCGGTACATTCCGGTACCGGGCGAAGTGGTTAAAAATTTGGTTGATTATTTGGATGTTCGCCCCCAAACCGGCGTCAGTCACTTTTTTTTGAGCCAGGATGGCGGGCCAATTTCAAAACGAACGGTGCAGCGCATTGTCAGCGATTGCGCCAAAATGGCCGGGTTGCCCAATGTGTCGGCGCAAGTGCTGCGCCGCACCTTTGCCCTGCAACTGCTGGCCAAAACACAAGACCTGGCCTTAGTATCAAAACGGCTGGGGCATCAAACCCCGGCTATTACTGAGCAGTATCTATCTTTATAAAGTTTTTTATTAACCCATCAGGAGGTTCTTTACTGTGGAAGTAAAAGATTTCCGCGCCCTACGTGTAAGTTTGGCCTCACCGGATGAAATCAGAAACTGGTCATACGGCGAAGTAACCAAGCCGGAAACCATCAACTATCGCCGTCTGCGGCCCGAAAAAGACGGGCTGTTCTGCGAAGCCATCTTTGGGCCAACCAAAGACTGGCAGTGTTACTGCGGTAAGTACAAACAGGTACGCTACAAAGGCATTGTTTGTGAAAAATGTGGGGTGCTGGTCACCCGTTCTTCGGTGCGGCGCGAACGCATGGGCCACATCGAACTGGCCGCGCCGGTGGCCCACATCTGGTACACCCGCCGCGTGCCCTCCTATCTGGGCCTCCTGCTCGATATTTCCCGGCGCAACCTTGACCGCGTGCTCTACTTTGCCCAATACGTTATCATCCGGGTAGATGAGCAAGCCCGCGCCCGCGCCCTCAAACGGCTCGACGATGAAATTGGCCGCGCCGAAAAACGGCTGGAAGAAAGCCGGCAGGATAAGGTCGATGCCATTCGCAGCCAGGCCGACGAAAACATCAGCGCCCTGCGCGAAACGCAGGAACAACTGGCCAAAGAGCTGGAAGAACGCCAGAACAGCCAGATTGAAGAAGTGATGAAAGAAGCCCAGTCGCTGCAATACAAGGTTGAAGAATCGGGTAAAGTGGTTAAAGAGCGCCTGGTTTTCAAAATAACCGACGAAGTTGTTGCCGAACCGGGCGAAATTTTGAACAACAGCCATATTGAAAAGTTGAATGGCCTTGTCAAAGCCCGCCTCAACGAGATCAAAGCCTCGGTTGAAGAAGAACTCAACCGCAGCCAGGGCCAGATCGAAGCCAAAATTCAGAGTATCCGCTTTCAGGCCGACAACGAAATTGAAAGCCAAACCACCGACAACACCCAGGAAATGGCCGGTTTGATTGACCGCATTCAGGAGCAGCGCCAGGAACTCATCGGCATCCAGTCGATGCAATTCCTCAACGAAGCGCAATTCCGTGATCTGGAAGACCGCTGGGGCAACGTGTTTGAAGCCGGCATGGGCGCCGAAGCACTGTACGAAATCTGCAAGGATTTGGACATGGAAAAAATGTCCAAAGAGCTGCGCACCCAAATTCGCAGCACCCGCTCCAAGCAGCTCAAAAAGAAGGCCATCAAAAGGCTGCGCGTGGTAGAAAGCCTGCGCAAAAGCGGCAACCGCCCCGAATGGATGATTTTGACCGTACTGCCGGTTATCCCGCCCGATCTGCGCCCGATGGTGCAGCTTGATGGCGGCCGCTTTGCCACCTCAGACCTGAACGACCTGTACCGCCGCGTGATCAACCGCAACAACCGGCTCAAACGCCTGCTGGATTTGGGCGCGCCAGACGTGATTGTGCGCAACGAAAAACGGATGCTCCAGGAAGCCGTCGACTCACTCATCGACAACAGCCGCCGCGGCAAAGCCGTTTCGTCCCGGGGCCGCCGCCAGCTCAAGAGCCTCAGCGATATGCTCAAAGGCAAGCAGGGCCGCTTCCGCCGCAACCTGCTGGGCAAGCGCGTCGACTACTCCGGCCGCTCGGTGATTGTGGTTGGCCCCACGCTGGAACTGCACCAGTGCGGTCTGCCCAAAGGCATGGCGCTGGAGCTGTTCCGCCCGTTTGTTATCCAAAAACTGGTGGAATACAACTACGCCAACAATGTCAAAGGGGCCAAACGCATTGTCGAACAGCGCCGCTCCGAGGTGTGGGAAGTGCTGGAAGAAGTTATCCAGACCCGGCCCATTTTGCTCAACCGTGCCCCCACCCTGCACCGGTTGGGGATTCAGGCGTTTGAGCCGATGCTGGTAGAAGGCAACGCGCTGCAAATTCACCCGCTGGTTTGTTCGGCCTTTAACGCCGACTTTGACGGCGACCAGATGGCCGTACACGTGCCGCTGTCGCAAAAAGCCGTGAAAGAAGCCCGCGACCTGATGCTGTCGTCGCGCAACCTGCTGCTGCCCTCTAACGGCGAGGCAGTGGTCTCGCCCACCAAAGATATGGTGCTGGGCGTTTACTACCTGACAATGGCCGCCGACGGGCAAAAAGGCGAAGGCAAAATCTTTACCGACATTGATGAAGTGGCGCTGGCCTACACGCTGGGCAAAGTGGCCATTCACGCCAAAATCAAACTGCTGCACTACCTGCCCAACTCTACCAACACCACGCCCATCGAAACCACCGTGGGCCGGGCGCTGTTTAACCAGGCCCTGCCCGAAGGGCTGCGTTTTGTCAACCGCGTGCTGGACAAAGGCTCGCTCAAAGATTTGGTGGGCGAATGCTACGGCAAACTGGGCGTAGAACAAACCGCCAAAATGGTTGACAGCGTTAAAGCCATCGGCTTTAAATACGCCACCCGCTCCGGCACCACCATTTCTGTATCTGACATCACCGTGCCGGAGGCCAAAAAGGATATTCTGGCCCGCGTTACCGACCAGGTAGCCAAAGCCGAGCAGCAGTATCGCCGCGGTCTCATCACCGATGAGGAACGATACATTAAAACCGTGCAACTGTGGACCGAAGCCACCGACGACGTGACCGAAGCCGTGCGCGGAGCCATCGACCCGGAAAGCCCCATCAAAACAATGGCCGACTCCGGGGCTACCAAAGGCGGCTTCCAGCCTATCCGCCAGTTGGCCGGGATGCGCGGTTTGATGGCCGACCCCAACGGGCGCATCATTCCGCTGCCCATTCGCTCCAACTTCCGCGAAGGGCTGAACGCGCTGGAATACTTTATTTCCACGCACGGCGCGCGCAAGGGTTTGGCCGATACCGCCCTGCGCACCGCCGACGCCGGTTATCTGACCCGCCGTTTGGTTGACGTGGCCCAGGATGTGATTATTAACGATCACGACTGCGGTACCACCGTTGGCATGCATATTAGCAAAGAACGCAGCACCTCGGTGGGTGAAGCCTTTAAAGAGCGGCTGGTGGGCCGGGCTACCCTGCACGACATCATTGATCCCGAAACCGGCGAAGTGGTGGTTGAGAAAAACACGCTCATCACCGATACTGAATTTGCGCTGATTGACAGGGCCGGAGTAAAAGAAATAACCGTCCGCTCACCACTGCACTGCCAGATGGAACAAGGCATTTGTGGCCTGTGCTACGGCTCTGATATGGGCCGCGGCGGCGTGGTGGGCATTGGCGCGGCGGTCGGCATTGTGGCCGCCCAGTCTATTGGCGAGCCGGGCACGCAGTTAACCCTGCGCACCTTCCACACCGGTGGTGTGGCCGGTGTATCAGACATTACCCACGGTTTGCCGCGCGTGCAGGAGCTGTTTGAAGCCCGCAACCCCAAAGGTGAAGCGATCATCTCTGACCTTGACGGCCGGGTAGAACTTGTGACCCACGAGGACGGCAGCCGCGTGCTCAAAGTCATCGCCTCAGAAATTCGGCGCGAAGATTACGCCATCCCTGAAAAGTGGACCATTTTGGTGGAAGACGGCGATGAAATTGCCGCCAAAGCCAAACTGGCCGTGCTGGACAACCAGGAAATTCTGGCCGAAAACGGTGGCCGGGTGCAGGTAGAAGGCCAAAACATCTCCATTCGCTGGGATCACGTGGAAGAAGAAGAGTACGAGATTGAATCTGCGGCGCGGCTGCGGGTACAAAACGGCGATCTGGTAAAAGTGGGCGAGCAGCTCACCGAAGGGTCGCTCAACCCCAACCGCATTTTGCAGGTGCTCGGCCGCGAAGCCGCCCAGCTTTATCTGCTGGAAGAAGTGCAAAAAGTGTACCGGTCGCAGGGTGTGCCCATTCACGACAAGCACATTGAAATCATTGTCCGCCAGATGACCAACAAAGTGCGGCTGGTCACCAGCGGCGGCAGCGAATATCTGCCCGGCGAACTGATGGACTTCCAGAAATTCCAGGCCATGAACCAGAAGCTGATTGAAGCCGGCAAACGGCCGGCCTCGGGCCGCCCAATTTTGTTGGGCATCACCAAGGCCGCGCTCAACACCGACAGCTTCCTGTCAGCCTCGTCCTTCCAGCACACCATCAACGTGCTGGCCCAGGCCGCCATCGAAGGCAAACGCGACGATCTGTTTGGCCTGAAAGAAAACGTCATTTTGGGCAAACTCATCCCGGCCGGCACCGGTTACTTCCACTACCACGACCGGCAAACTGGCGAAGATGGCTCGGATATGGCCACCGATTACGAAGAACTTGAGGATTACGACGAGTTCGATGAGCGCGACTTGATGAGCACACTGGACCCCGCCGAACTTTTGTTTAGCGGTGACAATGGCTCTGACCATGACGCAGATTCCGACTCCGAGTCTGACGACGAGGAAGAAGAAACCAGCGCCATCGACGACGAATTCACCATTTCAGCTTAGCGTTTTACCACACTCTGTGGTAAACTACGGGACTGCACGGGGGTGCGCCGCACCCCCACCCCAGTATAAATCTCAAACAGAAAGGGGGTGAGGGCAAATGAGTGTGCAGCTTAGATCAGGCGAAAGTCAAGACTCGCTACTCAAGCGATTCCGCAAAGAAATTATCAAAGCGCGAATCTTGAGCACGTATCGTAAGAAACGGTGGTTTGTGTCAAAAGGCGAACAGCGGCGCATCGCCAAACAGCGGGCCATTCGCAAAGCTCGACGCAAGATGATGCGCCGAACGAACAACTTCTAAAAAAGTTGTTTATCTCAAAAAATAAAAGAGGGCGACTGATCGCCCTCTTTTTGTTTTGGACTTTAGCCCCACCCTCTAATTCAAAGGATTGAGCGCATCGAGCACCGCTTGCAATTCTGCCGGCAGCGACGCTTCAAACTCAACCGGCTCGCCGGTGCTGGGATGAACAAACGCCAACCGCCAGGCGTGCAAAAACTGCCGCCGAAGACCGAGCGGGTTTTTTCGGCGGCCGTACACGGTATCGCCCACCACCGGGCATTTGAGCCAGGCCAGATGCACCCGGATTTGATGCGTCCGCCCGGTTTCCAGCCCAATTTCCAACAAACTGTAACCGTCAAACCGGCTTTTAACCCGATAGTGGGTGCGGGCCGGTTTGCCATCGGCGCGAGGGGCAAATTTTTGGCGGTTGCGCGGGTCGCGCCCCAGCGGCACATCAACAATGCCCTCGGGCGCGTCGGGTTCGTCAAAAACCAGCGCCAGGTAAATTTTTTCCACGGTACGCGCCTTAAATTGAGCCTGCAACCGGCGCAGCGCCGTGGCTGTGCGCGCCACCACAATCAACCCGGAAGTATCCTGATCCAGCCGGTGCACAATGCCCGGTCGCAGCGCAGCGTCGGCATCAGTTTGGGCCAGCCCGGCCAAATCCGGAAATCGAGCCAGCAGCGCGTTGACCAGTGTGCCCTGATCGTGGCCCACCGCCGGATGGATCACCATTTCCGCGGTTTTGTTAATCACAATCAGGTCATCGTCCGCGTAAACAATATCCAGCGGAATATCCTGCGGCAGCAGTTCTGCCGGCGCCGGCGCGGCCAGCCGCACCAATATCACATCACCCGGCTGAACCACCGTGCCGGGTTTGGCCGGCTGATCGGCAACCAGCACATCGTTTTGCTGAATCAGTTTTTTTATTTGCGAGCGGGAGAAGTTGGCCAACTGCTCGGCCAGATATTGGTCTAGCCGCGCGCCGGCCCGGTCAACCTGCAATTGAATGAGCTGCGGCTGGTCCATTACGGTTGCTGCTTGTTGTGGCGGGCTTTATTGAGGGCGTGCAAGGCAATGCTGGAGCGCGAGCCGCCGGCCTGCCGAAACGCGCGCCGGCGCTGCACCAGCCGGTGGTCGTGCAAAACTTTCACCGGCAGCGACCAGCGGTCGCTGCGGGCCGTTGAGCGACGGCCAAAACCAAATACTCGCTGCCTTACCTGCCGCCCCATTGCCGAAACTTTGCCACTGTAAATGGTGATCTTTTTTAAAACCGAATCCTTAAACGTTGGCCCTGATTGTGAGTTGGACATTAGTTATTCCCTCCCGAAACTCCCGACAACTCCTGGTTCATGTTTTCCTGCTGCCAAAAATAGTAAGCCAAAACGGCCACGCCCAAAACAATAGCCATATCGGCCACATTAAAAATCGGCCAAAAACCAATATCGATAAAATCCACCACCGAGCCGCGCCACAGGCGGTCAGACAGGTTGCCCAGCGCTCCCCCCAGTTGCAGTCCCAGGCTCAGCCGCACCCAAAAACTTTCAACCGGCAGCCGGTGCGAAAAGAGCACAATCCCAAAAACTACCCCAATCGCCACCAGCATAAACACGGCCCCCAACTGCGGAAACATGCCGAAGGCGGCGCCGGTATTGGTAATGTGCGTCACTCTAATCAGCCGGCCCAGCGTGGGGGTCAGGCTCCACCAACCCCACAACGGCAGCGTTTGGATAACAATAAACTTTGCTGCCTGATCAATTAAATAAACAACCAGCGCTACTCCCAAAATTATTGGCAGTGCCGCCCGGCTGCGATTTGCTGCTGGTACGGTGCTAATGGCTGAATCATCTCCACTCATTTTATTGTAACGAACTCCAGCTCAAACATCAACAAGCTATTTTTCCCATCGCCATTTTAACACAGCCTGTATATTCTACCCAGCTGCCACCAAACTCAAAATGGGCTTGGCGCAAGTACCGGGCTGTGTTTTATCTTTGTGAAATAAAAAACTCCAACCGGGTCATTGGGTTGGAGTTTTTAGTGTCTGTAACAGACTCCCCTAGTCTTAATCTTCATTTTTCCGTTTTCTTATTTTTTGGCGTTACTTTTGTGAGCCGGCAATAATTTTGCCGGGCGTGCGGTTTACGACCAAACTTCCAGATAGGCGGCGTTTGACTCGCTCAGTTTGCGGGCCACCGGCGGAGTGATGAGTAACAACAGCCCTACCAGCGCCATTGCCCCGCTGAGTGTTCCGGTGACCAGCCAGGCGCCCACAATGAACGCGGCTCCGATAGCCTGAATGCCGCGGCGAACAACCGCTGGCAGCGCCATAATTAACTCGGGTGACTGCACCATGCTGGTGACCGTCAGATAGATCACCAGCGGCCCGCTAATTGCAACTACCATTTTAAGAATTTCGTACAACATAGATTACTCCTTTATTTAGGGTGAATAAAAAAGAGTGCGCCGTTGGGCAACGGTGCACTCACTATTCATGATCATACCACATTAAATAACTTTGTCAATATTAAAGTGCATCATTGTGCAAATTATCACATTTATGGCCAATACTCGCCATTCTCACCAATTCTCAAGGTTGCTCTAGGCATAATTTCCCTTTGCAAAATACGAACACTTGGGGTATCATCTAAAAAGTTAGGACGCCTTTGGCGGTAATCAATCTTACCAGTAGCTTTGTTTTTCAACTGAGCCAACTGCCTGACACCAACACATTTTCTAGGTTTGAATCAGCCCTGATCCTTAAAATTGGCCGTTTTATCTCAGCCAATACTTTTCCAATGAGGCAAAGATGAGTTACCGAGCACGCATATTATGTATTGACGACGAACCTGGCGTGATTGAACTTGTAGGTCTAATCCTCAGATCCCAAAATATTCAGGTAGAAGGAGCGCACAGCGGACGCCAGGGGTTGGAAGCCATGCGAGACAACCCTCCGGATGCCGTGTTGCTGGATGTGATGATGCCAGAGATGGACGGCTGGGAAGTGTACAAACAAATGCGTGCCGATGAAAAACTAAAGCACATCCCGGTTATTATTGTCACCGCGAGAAACAGCTCTTTTGAAGAGATTATCGCCCGTGAACGGGCCGGTGTGAGTGACTACGTAACAAAACCCTTTTTGCCCGATGACCTTCGCAACAGTCTGGCGCAAGTTTTGAAATCAAATTAGAGAAACCAATGGCAAACACAAAAAAGCGAATTCTCTGTATTGAAGATGAAGCAGAAATGATCGACCTGACCCGGTTGGTGCTCGAACGAGAAGGCTTTGAAGTGCTGGGAGCCGTTGGCGGCATGCAGGGGCTGGAAATTATCAAACGTGAAAAACCTGATCTGGTTCTGCTGGATTTGATGATGCCAGATATTGACGGCTGGGAAGTGTACCGGCAAATGAAAGCCGATCCCGAAATGACCGGTATCCCGGTGATTGTGGTAACGGCTCGGGCTCAAAATATTGACAAAGTGCTGGGGTTACAGGTAGCCAAAGTGGATGATTATGTAACCAAGCCCTTTGGCCCCAAAGAACTGCTGGAAAGTATCCGCAAGATTTTCCCCAAAGAGAACTGAACTTGCACCGGGTTGGGCAAACCCGAGTTGCTCAAATCCACAGGGTAATTATAATTAACCCACTTGCCCCCGTAGCTCAGGGGATAGAGCATCGGCCTTCTAAGCCGTTGGCCGCAGGTTCGAATCCTGCCGGGGGCGCTCCAATACACCATGTTTTACCGAATACCTTTGTCGCCAGCCGATGAAGGTGTTTTTTTGGGCTTACGCAGTTGAGGTCATTCTGAGGAGCGCAGCGACGAAGAATCTCCAATTTGGGCTAAACCATACCCCAAACAGGAGACTCTTCGCTATCGCTCAGAGTGACATCCAACAAACTGCGTAAGTCCTATTTTTATTTGCCCCCAATAAAAAAGGGCGTGAAGTTCATCACGCCCAGATTTGAAAAGATTAGCGGCCGGGTTATTTTATTTGATCAGCACCCAGCCGGGCCAGAACCATATCATCGGCTTCCGGCAGGCCGCTCACACCAACCGCACCCACCAACTGGCCTTCATAAAAAATGGGCACGCCGCCGCCCCAACTGGGGTAACGCAGTTCGCCAAAATTGGTCATGGGAAAGCCATCTTTTTTTGAAGATTCACCGAGCGCCTTTGACTCTTTCCGCTCGCGGGCGGCGGCGTAGGCTTTGTTCATAGCAATAGTAATCGATGGCAGGCGGCAGCCATCGGTGCGCAAAAAGGCCAACAGTTCGCCGTGGCTATCAACCACGGCCACGGCTGCGCCTCTGCCTTCTTTTTCCAGTTCAGTGCGAATGGTTTCAATCACTTTCAGCGCATCCGCGTGCGATAAATTATAACTTTGATGCATCATCTATCCTTTCAATGAGCCGGCCAGCAGGCCGCGCATAAAATATCGCCCCAAAATAATGTAAACCAGCAGCGTGGGCAGCGCCGCCAGCAGCGAACCGGCCATCTGCACATTCCACTCGACAATGTAGCTGCCGGCCAGGTTGTTCAACCCAACGGTGATTGGCTGCGATTCCGGATTGCCGGTTACCGTAACCGCAAACAGAAAGTCGTTCCAAACCGAGGTGAATTGCCAGATCATCACCACCACAAAACCGGGAATCGACAGGGGGAACAAAATATAGCGGTAAATGCCAAAAAACGTAGCCCCGTCAATCCGCGACGCTTCGATGAGTTCGTTGGGAATGGCAGCGTAGTAGTTGCGAAAAATCAGGGTGGTGATCGGGATGCCATAAATTACGTGCACAAAAATCAACCCGGCGAGACTGCCATACAGGCTGCCGCCAAACCAGGGAATCCGGCTCAATACCTGCACCAGCGGGATGAGAATACTCTGATAGGGAATAAACATACCAAACAACAGCAGCGTAAACAGCAGGTTAGCGCCTGGAAAACGCCATTTGGTCAGAATATAGCCGTTTATTGACCCCAGCAGCGCCGACATAATGGTGGCCGGGATGGTTAAATAAATGCTGTTCCAGAAATTGATGCCCAGGCCGCGCAGCCCCTCCTGCTCACTACCAAACCAGGCTTTGGTAAAGCTGTCAAACGACAGGCCGGACGGCAGGCTCCACATTTGCGCCTGGCTGACTTCGGCAAAACTCTTCATGCTGGTTACCAGCAGCAGATAAATGGGGATCAGAAACATGCCGGCAAACAGCAGCAGCAGGGCGTAAACCAGCGCGCGCTGCCCCCTTCGGCCGCCCGCGCCACGGCTTTGCACCCGGACAGTTGTTTCAGTGGTCATAATTCGGCCTCCGTGCGAGTAGTCCAGATGAGGTATGGCACAATCAACACCGCCACCATCAGCAGCAAAACAATGGCGATGGACGAGCCACGGGCAAAATGGTTGCCCCTAAAGGTGGTGTCCCACATAAAAAAGGCCGGGACATCGGTTGAAAAGCCGATGCCGGGGCCGGTCATCGCCACTACCAGGTCGTAAATTTTGAGCGAGATGTGCCCCAGAATAATCACCGCGCTTAAGGTGATGGGCCGCAGCAGCGGCAAAATGATGTACCACAGTACCTGCCACTCCGACGCGCCATCGACGCGGGCGGCCTCACGCAGTTCTTCGGGAATGCCGCGCAGCCCGGCCAGATACATGGCCATAGTATAACCAGACATTTGCCATGTAGCGGCCAACACCAGCGAGACCACACCGGCCGAAATCCCCACCATCGGCGAAGCCAGAAAACCCAGCCCAATTTGCTGCAAGCCCTGCCCCACGGCTGAATCTGGCGGAATGTGCCAAACTGTTGGATCGGTAAACCAGCCCCAGCGTAAAAAGCCCAGTCCTACTTTTTCAAATAACAGATTGATGCCGGTGCTGCCCAATTCAATGCTGCCGGGGTTGAGCAGCCAGCGCCAAACCACGCCGGTAACAATGAATGAAATAGCCATTGGGAACAAAAAGATGCTGCGGAAAATAGCTTCGCCGCGGATGCGCTGGTCAATTAATACCGCCAGCAAAAAGCCCAGGGTGAGGCAGCCAATTAAAAATAATACGGTAAAGCCAACGGTGTTGCGGATGTCAATTTGAAACCGGGTGTTGGCAAATAATTTTACGTAATTTTCAAAGCCGACAAATGAGAAATCGGGGACCAGGCTGTCCCATTTGGTCATTGAGGCGTAGGCGGTAAAGGCGATAAAGCCGTACACAAACAAGGCGATAGCCAGCACAGAGGGCAGAAGAAGCAGGATCGCGACCACCCGCTCCCAGGTGATTCGTTTCATAGATAACCTCTCTTAAAGAAGCGAGGCAGTCTTTCACCACAGACTGCCTCGCCAAATTGCCGTAACTGCTAAATTACCAGATTACTGGCAAACGCCAGCATCAACACAGGCTTGCTGCAGGCCAGCCTGGGCCGAAGCCACATCGCCGCTGGCGACAAACAGGGTGATCACGTCTTTATAGTCGGTGAGCCAGGATTCTTTGGCCGCCGCCCCGTGCACTACACTGGGAACGATGGCGTCTTTGCTCCAATCGACCATAGCCGATTGCAGGTATTCGTTGAACAGAGCCGGGTCGCAGTCGGTGCGGGCGCAGATGGAGCCTTTCTTGGGGTTAAAGGCTTCCTGGCCGGCTTTTGAACCGACAACTTTCAGCCAGTTCATTGCGTTTTCCATATCGGGCGCATCTTTGGGCAGAGCAAAGCTGTCTGACAGGGCCACAAAGGTGCCGGCGGTACCGGGCGGAGGCGCCCAGCCATAGCCGGTGAAACCTTTGGAAGTGAACCAACCATCGGTCCAGTCACCCATAATCATCATGCCGCCTTTGCCGTTAATGAGGTATTCGCCCGCGCCATCCCAGGTCAGCGCCGGGTGATCGGCGTTGGCGTAGCTCATCATCAACTTGAAGTTTTCCAGCGCCTGCGTTACAGCCGGATCGGACCAGGAAGTTTGCCCGGTCCACAGCCCGCGATAGCCATCGGGGCCAAGGGTGCCGGCCAGCACATCTTCAAAAATGTGGGAGGCTTCCCAGCCGTCTTTAGTGCCCAAAACGTAGGGTTGGATACCGGCAGCTTTGAGGGCCTCGGCGACTTGCTGGAATTCATCAAAGTTGGTCGGCGGGGTCAGGCCGTTGGCTTCAAACACGGCTTTGTTGTACCACAGCACGTTGGAGCGGTGAATGTTGGCCGGTACGCCCCAGAAATGATCCTGATATTTGAGCAGGGCCAGCAGGTCGGCCGGGAAGACTTCATTCAGCCCTTCGGAGGCGTAAATATCGTCTACCGGCGAGAGGTACTGATCGGGGCTGTAGGTTTCCACTTCCAGGCCGGCGTGAAGCTGGAAGGTATCGGGCGGAGCGCCGCCAACCAGACGGGTGGCCAACTGCGCTTTAAAGTTGGTGCCCGCGCCGCCGGCAACGGTGGCGTTCACAATTTCAACACCGGGGTAAAGCTGTTTGTAGATTTCAAACATGCCGTTGAGGCCGTCGGCTTCACCGCCGGCGGTCCACCAGCTACCAACCACCAACTGGCCGGATTCGCCTTTGGCAAACAGTTTGCCCACATCAACCTGAGACGGGTTGAAATCGGCCATAAAGGCAACGGCTTCTTCATTGGTGGGGATGCGCAGTTTGGCGCCCACTTCAATGGTATCGGGGTTGGCAATTTTGGCGTAGGAGGGGTCTTCGGCGTTGGCCTGGTTGGTGGCCGACATAATGGCCCAGTAGGCATTGACATCGCCGTAGAATTTATCCGCCAGTTTCGACAGCCAGTCATCGGCCTGAACGGTGTAGTCTTCGCCCTGTGCCGGTGGCGCGGCAGCCACCAGCGACGCGGGGATAATGGTGAGCAGTAATGCAAACAAAATCGCTACAGTTAGGAACTTCCTCATTCTAAAACTCCTCTTTGAATTAGTGGTGATCAACTGCAAATCGGATTGAATAATTAACACACAAGGTTTGTCGCTATATCCACCTCCGTACAGTTTGGTATTAAGTTGTGTACCACACGGTCTTGGGGTTGTACCATCAAATTACCGGGTTTCGCCCCAAGTATAGACTACTGACGCCTGTCAAGTATACAAATTAGCTTCAACTTTCGCAAGATTGCGTTGTCCGAAAGTCGTTGAAACAGGCCGGATTCTAGGGGATACCCCCTAGTGATTTTGGCCTATCTTTGCCGGGAGACACATTAGAGCAGATGCCGAGAGGAATAATGAGGGAAAACCCTTATTCGGGCCGTCATTTGCGGCCGGCCAACCGGCGCTCGCGGCGAAGTTCGGCCTCGGCCCAGCGACGCCGCTCCTCGTCGGTTTCCAAAACAAGAGCGGGCACTTCTACCGGCTGGCCGCTGCTGTCCATCGCCACATAAACAAAAAAGGCGGTGTTGGTGTGGGTTTGTTCGCCGGTGAGCGGGTTTTCGGCCACAACGCGAACACCCACCTCCAGCGAAGTGCGCCCCACCCAGTTGAGGCTGGCGTGCAGGGTTAGCAGGTTGCCCACCTGCACCGGCGAGTGGAATGTCATCGAATCAACAGCGCGGGTAACCACCTGCTGCTGGGCGTGGCGCATGGCGCACAACGCGGCGGTTTCATCGGCCAGTTTCATAATGACGCCGCCATGCACAAAACCGAGGTGATTGGCGTGCGCCGGCATCATCAACTGGTTAACCGTAATCTGGCTGTCGGCCACCCGTTTTTCCGGCATCAATCGACACCCAGATGGCCGGTCCAGGCCTCAAACGGACGGCCGCGGCGCTCGGTTTCTTTGAAAAAGGCGAAGTAGGTCATTTCGTGGAAGCCCAAAAATTCCTGTTCGGTGGGCTGAAAACGGGCCATTTCGTGGATGCGCCGCCAGGTGCCGGAGTTAAAATACATCTCGTCGAGCCGCTGCCCGCCGATAATCGCCGAATCAAGCGGCACAATTTCGTGGCGATGGGTGTGGCCATGCACAATAAATCGAGCCTGTTTTTGGATGAAAGCCGGTTCTTTAAAGGCATTTTGATGGCTGGTGGTTTCGCCGCCGGTTATTTTTTGCCTGATCCACGTAACCACCTGGCTCATAGTTTGCAGCGACAGCCCTTTGGAGAATTTGAGCGCCCATTCCAGTTGATCGACCGTATCAAACAGGTCAAAGGTTTTGTCTCGGGCGCGAACAAAGGGGTGTTTGAGAAAATCATCGGCCAGTTCATCCCAAATATCCTTTACCTGATCGCGCTGGCGTTTGTCGGGCACGGTGCGGTTGAGCAGGCTGTTGAGCCAAACCGGCACCAGCAAATTGGGGCGCACGTTGTCAATCTCTTTGAGGCCGTCAATGCAGGCAGCCGGCAGCACGGCCCCCAGCCGTTTTGTCACTTCGGTTGGAAAACGGTTGAGCAATTCTACCACCACTGCGTCGCCCAGCGTGGCGGCGTCGCGATTGCCTTCAAAATTGAACGGGTCAAAAATATCGCCGTGGCGGGCATACACCCGGTACGCTGTACACAGCGCCGCCAGCTCCGGCGACTCGGCCAGCTCGTGCGGAAAAGGGCGGTCGGTGGGGGTGGTCAGGCCGATGGCGTTGGCCACAATCTGCCGGATTTGGTTGTGGGCCGGGCCGGGCAGGTGATAGAACCAATCGTGATTGCCAACCATGTAATGAATACGCATCTCAACCGGCTGGCGCGATTTGGCATCCTGATCGTGCGACACCTTGCGCGGCTGGCCGCTGGCCGTGGCTGGCGGAATGGTTACCGGCCGGGCGCCGGTAAATCCCTTCAACACATCCAGCGACTCGGCGTTGTTGGCGGCAATGGCCTGTGTAATTTCGGTCAGTTTGTCGATGAAAGGCTGGCGCTGCGGATTGCTCCACGGGCGCACATCGCCGTTGAGCCATTTGGTGGAGCGGATAGCATCAAAAATATCGCCCAGCAGCAGCAAATCGATGCGCTCAACAGGCTGGTACCCCTCCTCCCGCCACGAAGCATCGTAGGCCATATCGCTCAGCCGCTCCCGAAAAATACGGAACGCACCCGCTTTGATGGTTTCGCCCGACGTCCCGTCGGTAAGGTGCAAATCGCTAATAATAACCAGCATGAGTCCCCCCGTTTGCTAAATTTGATCCGACTCGATCATTTCTTTGATGAGGTTGGCCAGCGAGCGCCGGGTTTCCACATCGATCGCGCCGCGGGTGGCTTCTTCAAACTGGCGCACCCGCTCCAATTCCTGAAAATAATAGGCAACGTCTGGCACAACGCGCAGGGCCTCGCGGCAGAGCGCCCGCAGCCGCATCAGACTGTCGATTTCATCGACACCGGCCAACTGTTGTTTTTTGATCTCCTCAACCAGCCGTTTCAATTCCGAGCGCCAGTTGTCCACATCGTTTTCGGATTTGAGATAATATTTGGCCTCGCCAACAATCAGCAGTTCCAAAATATTGTGCTCGGCGGTGGTTAATGGCTGGCCGTCTTCCAGTTTGTCCAAAATTGACCAGTACATGTCTTCCAATTTGGCCTGAAAAGCCTCGCGGGCCAGCCCCTCCAGCGCGCTGATTTCGGCCTGAAATTCTTGGTAACCGGCCGCGTTTTCCGCTTTAAACGAGGTGCTGGCTGTGGCCAGCAGGCGATCAATTTGGGCATTCACATTTTCAATATCAGACATTATTGTTTTCTCCGGGCGCTGCAATAAATTGGCAAATATCAAAGACCCGCCCCTGGGCACCCCGGCCGATACATCCCGGCTGGTCATTATTGGCCGTTCTTTTTGTTGTGAGCCTGAACTTAACATCCACGATACCGAAATCAGCAGCGAATGTCAAGCATTTTATGCAAAATTACCGGCCGGGATTCGATTTGTATTTTGCCGGGCGGCCGGCTACGTTTATCAGAAACACATTTGTTCAGAGAGGGGACAAGCTGCGCGGCTGCAACGAACAATGAAATTTGAGTAGGGGCGCTTCGCGAAGCGCCCCTACATTCGCAGACTCGCTGATTCGCAGATTCGTTTATTTTGATAGAAGCCCGACAGAATCGGGGATTCGACACCAAAGAGTGAAAATTTAATAACCCCCCTCCCCTAACCCCTCCCCCTGATAGGGGGAGGGGAATGTAAAGATGTGGGTGACGCCAGGCGCTACGCGCCTGGCGTCACCCACAAAAAGAAATCCACCCTCTCCCAGAGGGAGAGGGTGGGCAGGGGGGTGAGGGTTAGCCAACTCTAATTTCAAAGGAGGTGTTTATGCCGGCAGAAAAAATGACATCGAGCCAAATTGAACAGGAATTGGCCAATTTGGACGGTTGGGCGTTAAAAAATGGCAAACTGCACAGGGAGTTAAAGTTTAAAAACTTTGTCGAAGCCTGGGGTTTTATGAGCCAGGTGGCTATGCTGGCCGAAAAAGCCAATCACCACCCGGAATGGAGCAACGTTTGGAACCAGGTAGTGATCGATTTAACCTCGCACGATGTGCAGGGGATCAGCGAGCGCGATTTTAAACTGGCCCGCAAAATTAATGAGCTGGTTTAACCGGCCGGAAACTGCGTATCAAAGCGGGTGGTGCAGTTGACCAGCTCGTTGGCGGCTTTGACGTTACGCATAATTTTGGCCATATTGCCGGTAAGTTTGAGTTGCCGGGTGAGCAGCGCCTTGATCGGATCGAGCTGCTTTTGGGCCACCGCCTGCCACACCCGCATACTGGCACTAATCACAAACTCGGCCCGGGGTGCGGCGGAATCGCTCACCAAAAAAGCCTGGCGGCATTGGCCGTGGTAGAGGTCAACATACATTGAAATGGGCCGGGGGTTAGCGGCATCCGGCTCAACCACAAACAGAAAATCGCCTTCCCAGTTTTTGGCGGCCCGGCGATAATCTTCGCTGGCGTTGATTTCAACTTTAAAGCGCTGCACCCAGGCCTCGGTGGCAAACGGAATTGCACTGGTCATCATCGCTTCTCCTGTGATAAACGGTTAGTATTAATGATATAAAAGCTATATCAAAATACAATAGCGCAAAAGTCATCTTGTTTGTGCAAATTAGCGCAGGGCCATAAATTTGCTTCTTGTGGCAGCAGTGGTATAATGGCTGTCGTTCCGGGCGGTTAGCTCAGTTGGTTAGAGCGCCACGTTGACATCGTGGAGGCCACAAGTTCGAGTCTTGTACCGCCCACTCTCGTGAACCGGCCTGGCCTCGACCAGGCTTTTTTTTTAGCTTATGTTGAGGGTAAAACGATGCTGATGCAACAAACACTCACTACACCAAATGCCAGAGTAGCCGCCATCGATGAACTGCTGGCCGCGACCGATCCGGAAATTCTGGCGGCGATCAAAAGCGAACGCCAACGGCAACGTGACCAAATTGAATTGATCGCGTCTGAAAACTACACCAGCGCCGCCGTAATGGCCGCGCAGGGATCGGTATTAACCAACAAATACGCCGAAGGCTATCCCGGCAAACGTTACTACGGCGGCTGCGAATTTGTTGACGTGGCCGAAGAACTGGCCCGCGAACGGGCCAAAAAGCTGTTTGGCGCAGAATTTGCCAATGTGCAGCCGCATTCGGGCGCGCAGGCCAACGCCGCCGCCTATCTGGCCCTGATCCAGCCGGGCGATACCGTGCTGGCCTTTAAACTGGACCACGGCGGCCACCTGACCCACGGTATGCATCTCAACTTTTCAGGCCACTACTACAATTTCATCCACTACGGCGTCCACCCCCAAACCGAACAGCTTGATTACGATGACATTGCCCAACTGGCCCGCGAACACAAACCCAAACTGATTATGGTGGGGGCCAGCGCCTACCCGCGCCTGTTTGACTACCCCCGCCTGCGCGCCATCGCCGACAGCGTGGGCGCGTATCTGGTAATGGATATGGCTCACGTGGCCGGCCTGGTGGCAGCAGACCTGCACCCCGACCCCGTGCCCTACTGCGACGTGGTTACCACCACCACTCACAAAACCCTGCGCGGGCCGCGCGGCGGGCTGATCCTGTGCAAAAAAGAGCACGCCAAAGCCATCAACCGCGCCGTGTTCCCCGGCATTCAGGGTGGCCCGCTGATGCACGTGATTGCCGCCAAAGCCGTGGCCCTGCACGAAGCGCTTCAACCCGGATTTAAAGCCTACCAGCAACGCGTGCTCGATAACGCTCAGGTGCTGGCCCAAACGCTGATCGAAGGCGGGTTGCGGCTGGTTTCCGGCGGCACCGACAACCACCTGATGCTGGTAGACCTGCGCCCGGCCAATATTACCGGCCAGGATGGCGAAGACGCGCTGCACAAAGCCGGTATCACCGTAAACAAAAATCTTATTCCGTTTGACCCGCAGCCACCGCGCACCACCAGCGGCGTTCGGCTGGGCACGCCGGCCATTACCACCCGCGGCTTTGGCCCGGCCGAAGTGAAAACCGTGGGCGAATGCATTTTGCAGGCGGTTTACCACAGCGGCGACGACGCCCGGCTGGCCGAAATTCGGCACACAACCGCCGAGCTGTGCGCTCGCTTCCCGGTGCCCGGGCTGGAATAAGCCCCGTCCGCACACTTCAACCCCCAAAGGCCGCCCGACCTTTGGGGGTTTTGTTTTTACACTCATTTTACAAATCGATTACACCAGCCTAATACCCCGGCGCTATACTGGCAGAAAAGTGTGATTGAGTCATTTGGTATTGGTTGTATAATTGAAAATAAAAGCTAACCAACTCCCCAAAGGAGCGCAGCAGATGCCCATTTTACCCGGCGAAAATGTTGGCCCGTACCGCATTATTGAGCAACTGGGCAGCGGCGGCATGGCAACGGTCTTCAAAGCCTACCATGCCTCGCTGGACCGTTACGTGGCCATAAAAGTACTGCATCCCGCTTTTAAGCAGGACCCCCAATTTTTTGAACGCTTCAAACGCGAAGCCCGCATTGTTGCCAACCTGGAACATCCCAACATTATCCCGGTGTATGATTTTAACGAGCACCACGGCGAACCCTATCTGGTGATGCGGTTTATCGAAGGCGACACGCTCAAAGCCAAAATGAGCCACGAACCAATGCCGCGCTCCCAGATTTTGCGCTTGATGCGCCCCGTGTGCCAGGCGCTGGCCTACGCCCACCAGCAGGGCGTGCTCCACCGCGACATCAAACCCAGCAATATCATGCTCACCAGCAGCGACAGCGTTTTTCTGACCGACTTTGGGCTGGCGCGGATGGTTCAGGCCGGCGAAAGCACCCTCTCGCAGGATATGATGGTGGGCACGCCGCAGTACATCAGCCCGGAACAGGCCCAGGGGTTAAAGGAGCTGGACGGCCGGACCGACATCTACTCGCTGGGGGTGGTGTTATATGAAATGCTCACCGGCCGGGTACCGTTTAACGCCGACACCCCCTTTGCCACCATCCACGATCACATTTACGCGCCGCTGCCCCTGCCCAGCGACATCAATCCCAAAATTGAACCGGCCGTCGAACGCCTGCTGCTCAAAGCGCTGGCCAAAAATCCGGCCGACCGCTTTGCCACCGTGACCGATTTATTGAACGCGCTGGAAAACACGCTGGCCGCCCCCGCCGCGCCAATCCCGGCCGCCGCATCGGCCCCGATTCCGGCCAAAAAAGGCGTCCCGTGGTGGGTGTGGGCCGGCAGCGCCGCGCTGATTTTGCTGGTAGCAGCCGGGCTGGTTTTGGGGGGACTCCTGCTCCGCGCCCGCCGCAACGCGCCGCCGGTGTCGCGCCCGCCCGCCGAACAGGCCGAACTCCCGCCGGCCAACAGCGATGCTCCGCCACAGCCCGCGCCGCCCGTCGAGCAGGCCAAACTCCCGCCGGACGAAACCGCACCGGAGCAGCCGGGCACTGCCTCGGCCGAGGAGTTGGCCCGGCAGGCTAACCAGGCCGTCCGCAACCAAAATATGGCCGAAGCGGTAGGCCTGTACGAGCGGGCCATCGCCGCCGACCCGCACTATCTGCCGGCCTATTTTGGCCTGAGCCTGGCTCAGCGGGCGCAGGGTCAACACGAGGCCAGTATGGCCGCGTTGCAGCAGGCGGTTGATAACAACCCCGCTCAAGCTGCGGCCTGGGCGCGGCTGGGCGAGGGCCAGCTCTTTTTTGAGCGCAATCCAACCGCGGCGCTGGACTCGCTGACCAAAGCGGCGGAACTGGAGCCGGATAACGCCACGCTTGTCGCCGGGCAGGCCATCGCCTTAACCCAGCTCAATCGCCCCACCGAGGCCAAAACCGCCATTGACCGGGCGCTGGCGCTGGAGCCTGACAGCCCGGAAGTTCATCTGGCCAACGCCTATTATTTAAAGCAGCAGGGCAACCGGCTGGCCGCCCTACGAGAAGTGAGGCAGATCATTCAGAACAACGCCGCCTCGCCGCTGCTCAAAGAGCGCGCCCGGGAGTTGCTCGGTCAGTTGGGGGGATAGAGCAGCAATCAGATAAATAAAAAATCCTCACAGCGTGCGTGCTGCGAGGATTTTTTTGTTTAATTTGTTTGATACGTTACGATACGCCTTCCGGTTCGCCTTGCGAGACGGCCAGGGCATCCAGCACGGCTTTGGCCAGCGCCTGGATGGCCACCGCCGATGGCGCCGCCGAATCCGATAGCACCACGGGTGCGCCGCGGGCCAGAGCGTTAACAATGCGCGGATCGTGCGGAATCTGGTAGGTTTGCTCCAGTTTGAGCACCTTCTGAATCTGCCGGGGCTGAATCCCGCCCGGGAAATCGGAACGGTTAATCACCACAAAAATGTGTTTGTCTTTAAAATGCAGTTGCTCGGTCAATTCCAAAAAAAGCTTGGCGCTTTTGATGGCCGGCAGCTCCGGGGTGAGCAATACCAGCACGCAGTCGGCGGCGTCAAAAATAGAGAGTGTGTGGTGGGTGAGATGGCAAATGGTATCGACAACCACGGCGTTAAATTGTTTTTTGAGCGTGGCCAACACCTCGGGCACCATCGAGTTGGAAACAGACTCGGCCAGTTCGGGCTGGGGTGGGGCCATCAGCAATTTTAACCCGGAATTGTGCGGTAACAGCACATCATCCAGCAAATCCGCTTCCATCTGGCCATCGTGAATCATATCGATAATCGAGCGGGTGGGGCGTGTATCCAGATGCACGGACACATCGCCAAATTGCAGCGCGCCGTCCATCAGCACCGTATCACCGAGCGCCTGATGCACCGCCACGGCCAAATTCACGGCAATCGCGGAAACCCCGGTGCCACCTTTGGGGCTGTACACGGCAATAATCGGCGACTCGGTTCGCTCGGGTTTGTCTGCCTGTTTGGCTTTGGCCTTATCCTCGGTTTTGGCTTTCTCTATGGCCTCGTACTGCTGGTAAATGGGCAGCCCAATGCTGTACACTCGCCGAATGCAGCTCACCAGCTCTTCTGAAGTGAAAGGTTTGGGCTGAAAATCACGCGCGCCGGCGGCCATAGCCCGCCGCATATAATGCTGGTCGGCCTGCACCGACATAATAATGACCTGGCTAAAAGGCGATTTGGTGGCCATTTCGTGGGTGGCGGTAATGCCATCCATATCGGGCATATTGATGTCCATCAGCACAATGTGCGGCTTTAACGCAATGGCCATCTCAACACCCTGCCGGCCATTGACCGCCTGGCCGATCACTTCCAAATCGTCTTCAAAATACAGCAGCCGGCTCACGTTTTCACGGGTACCGGTATTGTCATCAACAATCAAAATGCGAATTTTCTCGCCCGCCGGGGCGTAGGCCAGCTTGGGCTGGGCCGGCAGAGCGCGCTGCTGCTCGGTGGGGCCGCCCAATATTTTGGTGGAGTTATCGGCGGGTTTGGCCGGCGGCGGAGTTTTGCCATCGGCGGGAGCCTGTTTTTTAGGCGCGACCTGTTTGGGCGGCGCTTTTTTGGCCTCAGATTTAGCCGAGGTTTTCTTTGGCTGTGCTTTGCCAGCGCGACGCCGTCGCCGTCGCAGCAGCACTACAGCCAGCAACAGAATAAAGCCCAGGAGCAACAACCCCAGCAGGCCCAGTGTCATCAAATCCATAAGAATTCCTGATCCTTGAAAAATGTAACAGGAGACACACTATCTGTCTCCCGTAGTATTTTATCACAAACAGTTGCAATACAACAGAACAAAGAATCAAATCATTGCATGGGCTGTTTTTGGGCAAGCAGGTATAATAAGACCCATTAAATCGATTAACCTTATTTTGGGGCGCTATTATGTACCAGGCAATTTTATTTGATATGGATGGCGTGCTCATTGAAACGCGCCAATCTGTTACCCAATTTTGGACACAACTGGCCCACAGCCACCAGATTGAACTCACCCCTGCCGATTTTGACCGGCACATTTACGGCTGCCCGCCACAGCACACGCTCAACATATTATTTGGGCAGTTGTCCACCGCCGAGCACCAAAAAATACTGGCCGACCTGCCCCGGCTCGAACCAACCTGGCCGGTTCACACTATTCCCGGCGTCATCGATTTTTTGCACAATTTGCAGCGGCTGGCCGTCCCTACGGCGTTGGTCACCAGCGCCGCCCGGGAGCGGGTGACGCAGGTGTTGAACGATCTGCAACTTGCGGGCTTGCTGCGGGTGGTCATCAGCCGGGAAGATATAACCCTCGGCAAACCTCACCCCGAAGGCTACGTTACCGCCGCCCAACGGCTGCGGGTGCGGCCGGAAACCTGCGTGGTATTTGAGGATTCGCTGAGCGGAACCACCGCCGGCATCAAAGCCGGGGCGATGTGCATCGGTGTGCAAACGGGCGCAATGGCGGCCCAACTGCGGCAAATCGGCGCGCAGCACATCATCCCCGATTTTTGTGAAACGCAGATGGAGCGCCGGCCCGATGACACATATTTTTTACGGGTGAACAGCGCCCAAATTCCATTTGGCAGCCGCCAAACCTATCCATTGTCGGAATGAATCCAGCAGAATTTCTCAGTAACCTCAAAGATCAAAATTTTTACGAGAATCAGCTCACCCACATCGAGCGATTGGGCGCGCGCCGCGCCCGTTATCAATCGCTGGAAAAGCCGATGCTGCGCTCGCTGGTGGAAGCGTTGCAGGCCGGCGGGCTGAAAAAGCTGTACACCCACCAGGCCCAGGCCATCGACGCGGCCCGGCGCGGCCAGTATGTGGTGGTTGCCACCAGCACCGCCAGCGGCAAAACGTTGTGCTACAACGTGCCCGTGCTGGAAGCGGTGGCGCTCAACCCCCAAACGCGGGCCATTTACCTGTTCCCCACCAAAGCCCTGGCCCAGGACCAACTGCGCAACCTCACCGAGTTGACTGATCGATTTAAAGCCGCCAGCGAAAAAAACAACAGCGGCCGGGCCCTGGTTACGCCTCAATTTGGCACTTACGATGGCGACACGCCCAAAAACGCGCGCACCCAACTGCGGCAGGACGCCCACATTTTACTGACCAACCCGGATATGCTGCACGTGGGCATTTTGCCCAACCACCGGCGCTGGAGCCATTTTCTCAAAAATCTGCGCTTTGTGGTGGTCGATGAGGCCCACATTTACCGCGGCGTGTTTGGCAGCCACGTAGCCGTGGTGCTGCGACGGCTCACCCGGCTGTGCCGGCTGTACGGCAGCCAGCCCCAATTTATCTGCTGCTCCGCGACGATTGCCAATCCCGGCGAACACATTGCCCGGCTCACCGGCCACAAACCGCTGGTGGTCAATGACGATGGCTCGCCGCAAGCGCCCAAACAGTTTGCCATGTGGAACCCACCCTTTGTCGACCGCCAAAAATCGGCGCGGCGCAGCCCCAACGGCGAAGCGGCCAACCTGTTTGCCGAACTGACCCGCCACCAAATCCGCAACATCACCTTTACCAAAGCGCGGGTGGTGGCCGAACTGATTTTGAGCTACGCCCGGCAAACGCTGGACCGCACCGACCCCGATTTAATTGACCGCGTGGCCAGCTATCGGGCCGGCTACCTGGCCGAGCACCGCCGCGAAATTGAGCAGGCGCTCTTTCGCGGCGAGCTGATCGGCGTAACGGCCACATCGGCCCTGGAATTGGGCGTGGATGTGGGCGGGCTGGACGCCACCGTGTCGGTGGGGTACCCCGGCACCATCGCCAGCCTGTGGCAGCAGGCCGGGCGAGCCGGGCGGCGCGGCGGCAGCAGTTCGTTGGCCATTTTGGTAGGGCTGGACAACCCGCTGGACCAATATTTTATGCGTCACCCCAAACAACTGTTTGAGCGCCCCCACGAACACGCCCTCATCGACCCCGGCAATTTGTACGTACTGGAGCAGCATTTGCCCTGCGCCGCCCACGAATTGCCGCTGTCGCCGGCGGACGAGTCTCATTTTGGCGGTGAATTTATCGCGGCGATGGTCAAATTGGAGGAGCAGGGTATGGTTGCCTACGCGCCGGATCACGACCAGTGGTATTATCGCGGCCACGATTACCCGGCCCAGCACGTGAGCATTCGCAGTATGGGCAGCAAACCGATTGTGCTGGTGGATGGCAGCAAAAAAAACAAACCGCTGGAAGAAATGGACGAAGCGTCGGCGTTTGGCCGGGTTCATCCCGGCGCAATTTACATGCACCAGGGCGAAAGTTTTTTGGTGACGGAACTCAATTTGCAACAGGGACGGGCGGTACTGCAACCGGCCCGGGTTGACTACTACACGCAAGTTCACGAGCGCAGCGACATCAATATTATCCGCTCCATCCAGCACCGGCAGATGAAATACTGCACGGCCTATTGGGGCGCGGTGCGGGTGAGCCAGCAGGTGGTGGGCTATCGCCGCGTGCGCCAGTTCAGCGAAACCGATCTGGGCGAAACGCCGCTGGAAATGCCGGAGAACATTTTTGAAACCCGGGCCATCTGGTGGGATGTGCCGCCCGATTGGGCCACGCATCTGGCCCGGCGCGGCTGGGATTTTTTGGGCGGGCTGCACGCCGTTGAGCACGCCGCCATTGGCCTGCTGCCGCTCTTTGCCATGTGCGACCGCTGGGATATTGGCGGCCTATCCACGCCGCTGCACCCGGCTACCGGCCAGCCCCAAATTTTTATTTACGATGGCTACCCCGGCGGCGTCGGCATTACCGAGCAGGGTTTCAATTTACTCACCGAACTGTGGGAAGCCACCCTGGCTACCATTAAAGACTGCCCCTGCGATGACGGCTGCCCCAGTTGCATTTACAGCCCCAAATGCGGCAACAACAACGAGCCGCTGGACAAGCGCGCCGCCGTGTGGATACTGGAATCGCTGCTCAAAGATTAGGCCGATTGGCCTCCAATCCACTATCGTAACCCGTTTTCAGCCTACACGAAAATTGACATAAAGTTTGCTTAAAAGAACCAATTTTTAAGGTTTCGGTTGGGGATTCCCCTTGTCAATCCCCCTGAATCGGTGTATACTGGACTCGCTTTTACCTACAACATCTTGTGCAGTGAGCACCCCTACCACAATATCTAGTGGCTACACGCACAAGAATATGTCAAGTAAAAGGCGTAAAATGAAGGCAAATGGCGCAGGTTCAATCCAACCAACGCATTCGGCGGAGAGCTTAATTCTCCGGTTTTGGCCATCGAGCCTCGGGCAGCAACCCCTTATTTTCAGATAAATCGTACACCTACGCGCTGATGAAACCTGTGCCCTACAGGTGAACCGTGAGCAGTTTTGCCCGGTCACCATTTTATTATGTAAAGCTGGAGTGATGCAATGAAATGTCCCTATTGTGGTTCACCAAGCAACTTTATCCGAGTAATCGACACCCGTGAAGTGACCGACGGCATCCGTCGCCGGCGCGAATGCGAAAAGTGCAAACAGCGCTTCACCACTTACGAACGGGTGGCCTCGATGAGTCTGCTGGTGGTTAAGCGCGATGGCCGCCGCGAAGAATTTGACCGCGAAAAGCTGGTCAAAAGTATGCGCACCGCCTGCTCCAAACGAGCCGTGTCCAGCGCCGCCATCGAAGCCGCGGCGCAGGACATTGAATCCAAACTGTACGCCATGAACAAAAGTGAAGTGGATGGCCAACTGATTGGCGAAATGGTGATGGATCACCTGCGCGATATTGATGACGTAGCCTATGTTCGGTTTGCTTCGGTTTACCGCCGCTTTCAGGATGTGGGCCTCATGGCCGATGAGATCAAACATCTGATGGCCCGCAAACAGCGCGAGCAGGAACTAAAAAACCAGATTCCGCTGCCAATGGAAGCGGACTAGCATCCTTTAGCTTCTTTTACAGGAGGATCGGTGACAATCCGTGTTTGTTTGGCGGGGGCAACAGGTTGGGCGGGGTCAACCCTGGCCAGAAGTATTGCCCAATCTAACGATATTGAGCTTGTAGCAGCGGTGTCCCGCACAAACGCGCGGCGAAGTCTTGGCGATGTGCTGGCCGAGCCGCGCCTTACCTGCCCGGTATATGCCACGGCGCAAGAAGCGCTCGCCCAGCCGTGCGACGTTTTTTTTGATTACACAAAACCGGATGTTGCCAAAGCCAACGTGATGGCGGCGTTGCAGCGAGGTGCACACGTGGTTATTGGCACATCGGGCATAACCGACGCCGATTTTGCCGCCATTGCCGCGGCTGCCGAAAAACACCAGCGTGGGGTGTTGGCGGTTGGCAACTTTGCCCTCACCGTTGTTTTATTACAGAAATTTGCGGAAATCGCGGCCCGGTTTATTCCCCAGTGGGAAATTATTGATTATGCCCACGACGACAAAAAGGATGCACCAAGCGGAACCGCGCGCGAACTGGCCTTTCGGCTGTCTCATATTCGCCCCTCAGAACTCACCGTTCCGTTGGAGCAAACCCAGGGCATTGTGGAAACTCGCGGCGCGCGGGTGGCCGGCTCACAAGTCCATTCCATCCGGCTGCCCGGGTATGTCATCTCGGCCGAAATTATTTTTGGCATGCCCGACCAAAAACTCACCCTGCGCCACGACTCAGGCGGCAGCGCCCAACCTTATGTTGATGGCGCGCTGTTGGCAATCCGCAAGGTCAATTCGTTTGTCGGCCTGCGCCGTGGCCTTGATAACATTCTTGATTTAACATAACCGCCAGTTGCGGGTGGCGGCATTTCAAAGGTACAGGTTTTATAGTCGTAGTGCAACACATTTTACAACTTCAGGGAGAAAGTTTAATGGCGACAAAAAACACCTCGGTTGCCGAGCAAACCCAGGCCAACCAGATGAACAAACACAAAACCAACGGAACCTATTCCGCCCTTGCTGCGGCAGGACAAGTTGCAGCTAATCAACTCAACGAACTGGGCGAAAAAATATTTTTAGACCGCTACGCTTTGAAAGATGCCAAAAAAGAAACCGTAACCGTGGGCGATCTGGTGATTGTGGCGGTCAACCTGGAAACCGGCCAGCGCGAGCTGGGCACGGTTACCGCCATTGAAAACAAGCAGGTTACCATTCAACTGCGCGATGGCGAAGTCGTTGAGCGCGCCCTCGAACACGTCGATAAACCGGTTGAAACCCGGCCGGAACAAATGCTCGACCGGGTGGCAGCCGGGTTGGCACAGGTTGAAGCCCCGGACAAGCAGGCTGAATGGCGCGATAATTTTCGCTGGCTGCTGGACGACTGGAAATTTGTACCCGGCGGCCGGATTCTAACCGCGGCCGGCACCGAGCAAAACCTCACCTACTACAACTGCTACGTTATCCCCAGCCCCAAAGACAGCCGCGGCGGCATTATGGACACCCTCACCCAAATGACCGAAATCATGTCGCGCGGCGGCGGCGTGGGTATCAACATTTCCAGCCTGCGGCCGCATCACGCCTACGTTAAAGGCGTCAACGGCCGTTCCAGCGGCTCGGTGAGCTGGGGCGAGCTGTACAGCTTTGTTACCGGCCTGATTGAGCAGGGCGGCAGCCGGCGCGGCGCGCTGATGCTGATTATGAACGTGTGGCACCCCGACGTGCTGGAATTTATCACCAGCAAACGGACAATGGGGCGCATTACCAACGCCAACATCAGCGTCGGCATTACCGATGGCTTTATGGAAGCCGTTAAAGCCAACGCCGACTGGGATTTGATCTTCCCCGATACCGGTGTGGCCGGCTACGATGAACTGTGGGACGGCAACATGGCCGCCTGGCAAGACAAAGGATTGCCGGTGGTGGTTCACAAAACGGTCAAAGCCCGCGACATCTGGAACAGCATCATTGAAAGCGCGTGGGCCAGCGCCGAGCCGGGCGTCTTTTTTGTGGAACGCTACAACAAAATGAGCAATTCCTGGTACTACGCCCCCATTCTCTGCACCAACCCCTGTGGTGAGCAGGGACTGCCGGCCTGGGGCGTGTGCAACCTGGGCGCGCTCAATCTGGCCAAATTTGTAACAGATGGGCAGGTCGATTGGCCCAGTTTGCGGCTGGGCGTGCGCTATGCTGTCCGCTTTTTGGATAACGTCATCGACAACACCCCCTACTTTTTTGAAGAGAACAAGCAGCAACAGCTCAGCGAGCGGCGGGTTGGCATGGGCACAATGGGCCTGGCCGATATGATGATCCGGCTCAAAATTCGCTACGGCAGCCCCGAAAGCGAGCAGTTTTTGGACGAGCTGTACAAATTTATCGCTACCGAAGCCTACCTGGCCTCGGCCGATTACGCCGCCGAAAAAGGCGCGTTTGCCCAATTTAACGCCGAAAAATTCCTGCAAAGCGGCTTTATGCAGGGTATGCCCGGCCATGTCCGCGAGGCCATCCGCGAAAAAGGGATCCGCAACGTGACCCTGCTCACGCAAGCGCCCACCGGCACCACCGGCACCATGGTCAACACCAGCACCGGCATCGAGCCGTTCTATTTTTGGAGCTTCCACCGCAAAGGGCGCATGGGCACCCACGAAGAACGGGTGCAGGTGTACCAGGAGTGGGTTACTCAAAATCCGGGCAAGCCGCTGCCGGCCTATTTTGTAACGGCCATGGACCTGACCCCGGAAGAGCATGTGCGGGTGCAGGCTGCGGTGCAGCGCTGGGTCGACAGCTCGATCAGCAAAACCTGCAACACGCCCAACAGTTACACCGTTGAACAAACCCGCCAGTTGTATGAACTTATGTACGAACTGGGCTGCAAGGGCGGCACCATTTACCGCGATGGCTCGCGCGATACTCAGGTGCTGACCCTGAAAGAAGAAGACAAACCCGTCGAAAAACCCGCTGCCCCGGAAATTAAATGGCGGGCGCGCCCGGCCACGCTGCACGGCAACACCTACCGCAAAAATACGCCCATCGGCACGGCCTACATCACCGTCAACGCCAACGGCGGCGGCAATAAAGAACCGTTTGAGGTGTTTATCAACGTGGGCAAAGCCGGCAGCGATGTGGCCGCAGACGCCGAGGGATTGGGCCGGTTGATCAGCCTGATACTGCGTATGCCCAGCCCGCTCACCCCGGAAGATCGTGTGGCCGATATTGTGGCCCAGCTACGCGGTATCGGTTCTGGCCGGGCGCAGGGCTTTGGCAAAAACCGGGTCATGAGTCTGTCTGATGCCGTGGCCCAGGTGCTGGCCGAACACGTTGGCATCAATTCCACCAGCGATCTGCCCGGCCTGCCGGATGAAGACGAAGGCGGCATTCAGTTAAGCCTGATGCCCAAAGGCGATCTGTGCCCCGGCTGCGGCCAGGCCAGCCTGCTGCACATTGAAGGCTGCAAAAAGTGCCACGAGTGCGGCTACAGTGAGTGCTAACTGTTTTTTGCAAAAACACGAGTAAAACAAAAAAGCCCGCCTCAGTCAGTGAGGCGGGCTTTTGATTTTGCGCTGATTTATATTTTAACCCACAAAAATACTTTGTGGCCTTCTTCAACATCTTCCCAGCGAATCGCAACGATATCGAGTTCGCCGCGCAAGCCATCACCGGTCGGAAAATCTAGCCGGGCCGGGCGGCCATCGTGCCATGCATCCTGGCAGCGTTTGACCAGTTTGGGGCCATCAAACGCGCGCATTTCGCACATAGCAATTTCATTGCTTTCGGTGCCCTCGTAAATTCCAATTGACCATTCGTTTGACACATCGTGGAATTCTGGGGGTGGTCCTTCGACGATGGTGATGTATGCCGGTTCTCTTTTCTCGATCATTATCGTCACCTTGAGCTAAATTTTGACAACACACCTATATTGTACATGAAAAAAAACCAGCGCCAAGTTTTCTTGAAAAAACAGGCAACGGCTAACCGCCAAAAACCCGGTCCAGCCACCTCGGCCACTTGATCAGCCCCGTAATTTCCTGACGAGAGGCTTCCTCGGCGGTTAAATTTAGGAGTGGTGTCAATCGGCGGGTGATGGCTGCCTCCGGCTGCGCCCCGGTTTTGCGATCAACCAGCTTACCGTGGCTAAAAAACAGCAGCGTGGGAATACCCATCACCTTGTACTGCCGAACTAACTCAGGATTATTATCGGCATTAAGCTTGACAACTTGAGCCGTGCCAGAAAATTCGCGGGCTACATTTTCCAGCACGGGGGCCATGGCCCGGCACGGCCCGCACCAGGGCGCCCAAACTTCTACCAAAACCGGCTGTTTGGCTTTGAGCACCCTGGTAGCAAAATTTTTTGCGTTGACTTCGGCAACCACGGATTACGACTTCCGCGTGTTGATTTTGAACGGCATGTACAACGGGCACCAGCCGATTGCCCCGGTGACCAACAATATCAGGCCCAAAATCCCGACAATAACGCCGACCGCTCCGGAAATGCTGAAAAAGCCCAGCCCAACCAACACCAGCCCAACGATAATCCGCACCACCCGATCAATAGTACCTTCATTTGCTGCGAACATCCTGTCATCTCCTTAAAAGTTACAAATGGTTTTACTATGTTAGATGCAAAAACGCCCGCCAGGTTACAAAATTGCTCCCCGGAACGCGCTTCTGTGAAAACTGGCTTTTCATTATTTGAAAATCTTCTCTTGTATTAGCTATCCTTGCCGTCTACAATTTCTGTTACCGCTTCATTATTTCACCATTTGAAAAATCTTGTGCATTTTGGCACAACCCACCCGATTAGATTTAACAGCAAAGGAGGTGTTAACTATCGCGCTTCAGCAACAACCCCTGCCATCATCCGTTACAAAATCACCCAAAAGCGACCTGATTGGTTCCGTTCAGCGTGCCCTGCGAATACTGGAAACGCTGGGGCGGCACCCCCACGGACTCAACGCCAAACAGATCAGTTTAAAGCTCCGGCTCAATCTCAGTACCAGCTACCACCTGCTCAATACCCTGGAACACGAAGGCTACGTTATCAAAGACCCCGATACGCTACTGTTCCGGCTGAGCGGCAAAGTTGGCTACGCGATATTCGGCCAGCTACCACCGGCTCAACTGGTGCGACACCTCACCCCCCACGTTGAAACGCTACAAGAGCTGACCCGCGAAACCGCCTATCTGTCGGTGTGGGATGGCCGCGAAATCACCCTGTCGGCCATAGTTGAAGCGCCGCAAACGGTGCGGGTCAAATCGCTGACCATTGGCGATATTGGCTCCAACCACGCCAGCGCCCTGGGCAAAGCTGTGCTGGCGTTTATGGACGAGGCCCAATTTGATACCTATTTTCAGGGGCGACCGCTGCCGGCGTTTACCACCAACACCGTTACCCACCTGCCCACCCTGCGAGCGTCGCTGGTTGCGGTGCGCCGCGATGGCTATTCCATCGACCTGGAAGAATTTATGTTGGAAGTTCACTGCCTGGGCGCGCCGATATTTGACACGCACGGCCATATTGCCGCCTCAATTGCTATTTCGCTGCCGATTAGCCGGGCCAACAATGGCAACCGCCAGCAGTTGGTGAGCAAAGTTAAACAGGTAGCCGACGCCGCCTCGCGCACGCTGCGGGTTTTGGGCTACGCCGGCCCCGGCGGAGGCAGCCGGTGAGCGCCGCCGTTGGCATTATCGCCAATCCGGCCTCCGGCAAAGACATTCGGCGGCTGGTGGCCCACGGCTCTGTGTTTGATAACAACGAAAAAATCAACATCATCGAGCGGGTGCTGCTGGGGCTTGACGCGCTGGGCACTGAGCGCGTGCTGGCCATGCCCGATATTGCGGGGCTGGCCCGCCACGCCCGCGACCGGGCCAAAATCAGGCTGGCAGTGGAGCTGCTGGATTTTCCGCTCAAAAACAAGGCCGATGACTCAACCCGCGCCGCGCGATTAATGGCCGAAGCCGGTGTAGGCTGCATTGTGACTCTGGGCGGCGACGGCACCAACCGGGCCGTGGCCAAAGGCTGCGGCTACGTGCCGCTGGTGCCCATTTCTACCGGCACCAACAACGCCTTCCCGGTGATGATTGAAGGCACGCTGGCCGGGCTGGCCGCGGCGGTGGTGGCCCGGCGCGTGCCCGGCGTGCGCGAGGCCGGGGTACGGCTGGCCCGGCGGCTCGACGTGTACCGCGATGACACGTTCATCGATTTTGCCCTGGTTGACGTGGTGGCCTACGCCGAGCGCTTTGCCGGCAGCGGGGCCATGTGGGACCCGGCCAAAATAAAGGCGGTGGTGCTCAGCGCGCCGCATCCCGGCACCATCGGCGCCTCGGCGATTGGCGGCTATTTGCCCACCGCGCCGACCAATGGTGAGCAGGGTATGTGGCTGGAGTTGGGACCGGGCGGCCAGCAAATTTTGGCCCCCATCGCACCGGGACTGGTCACCCGATTGTCGATTCAATCGTGGCGCTGGCTCCACGTTGGCGAGCGGGACACGCTCAACCACGCGCCGGCGGTGCTGGCGCTGGACGGCGAGCGCGAACTGCCCATCAAACCGGGGGAGCGCATCGAGATTGGTTTGAGCCAAAACGGGCCGCACGTGGTTAATGTGGCAGCGGCGCTGGCGGCGGCCAGCCGGGCCGGGGTGTTTGTGACGGGAAAGGAGGTGAGTGCGAATAACGAATAGCGGGTGGCGAGTAACGAGAGAACGAGTCAGCGCAGTACGGGTGAAAATTGGGTAAGGGCGCTTCGCGAAGCGCCCCTGCATTCGCCGACTCACTGATTCGCAGATTCGTTTATTTTCAAAGGAAACGGACTCAGCCCGCGGCAGCGCAACGAACAATAAAAATAAGGAGCCCCAAAACTGTAGTTTTGAACTCCGATCGCAAAATTTTAAGAGCCTGGGGCAGGAATCGCCTAACCCCTAATTCCTGACTCCTGACCCCTATTTTCAAAGGAGAAAAAACAATGGCGTTAGACAAAGCAACCTTATTGGACCTTTACCGGACCATCGTTAAAATCCGCACCTTTGAGGAGCGGGTGGGCGCAATGTATTATGAAGAAAAGCTGCCCGCCTTTGACATTGCCGCCGGCCCCATCCCCGGCGAAATGCACCTCTACAGCGGGCAGGAGGCGGTGGCCGCCGGCGTGTGCGCCCACCTCAACGCCGGTGACCCGGTTACCAGCACCCATCGGCCCCACGGCCACCTCATTGCCAAAGGAGTGGATCTCAACGCGATGATGGCCGAAATTTTTGGCAAAAAGACCGGCCTGTGCCAGGGCAAAGGCGGCCACATGCACCTGTTTGACCCCGCCACGCACTTTGGCTGCGGCGGTATCATTGGCGGCGGGATTCCGCACGCGGCCGGCGCGGCGCTGGCCATTAAAAAGCGCGGCGAAAAGCGCGTGGCCGTTTCGTTTTTTGGCGACGGCGCGGCCAACATCGGCGCGTTCCACGAGTCGCTCAACATCGCCTCGGTTTGGAAGCTGCCGGTGGTTTTTGTGGTAGAAGACAACCTGTACGCCATTTCGGTGCCAAAAGAGATGTCTACCAGTGTGCGCAGCAACGCCGAGCGCGGCGCGGCCTACGGCATCCCGGCGGTGCAGGTTGACGGGCAAAACGCCGTGGCCGTGTATGAAGCCGCCGGCGAGGCCATTGCCCGGGCACGGCGCGGCGAAGGCCCCAGCCTGATCGAGGCCATTTGCTATCGCTACCGCGGCCACTTTGAAGGCGACGCCGAAGGCTATCTGCGCGAAGGCGAAAAGTCAGCGTGGAAAGAAAAAGACCCCATCAACATTTTGGGCAGCCAGATGAAAGAGCAGGGCTGGCTAACCGACGCCGAAGCGGAAGCGATTCAGGCCGAAATGACCGGGCTGGTAGCCGCCGCCGAAAAGTTTGCTCGCGAAAGCCCCTATCCGGCCCCGGAAGAAGCGCTGGAACACGTGTTTGCGTAGGGGGTGTTAAGGTCATTCTGAAGAGCGCAGCGACGAAGAATCTCAGCAAAATTTGTGTATTTGAAAGACTCTTCGCTCCCGTTGGCCGCTCAGAGTGACATAACGTGAAATATTAACACACCCAACACGGGGGAGCACGCGCAGGCGGCTCACCCGCTCACCAAACTCACCAAACTATTTTACAAAGGAGTAAAAAATGGCAGAGCGATTATTAACCACCTCCAAAGCAATTGCCGAAGCGATTGCCCAGGAAATGGAACGTGACCCCAGCGTTTTTGTAATGGGCGAAGATATTGGCGCTTACGGCGGCATTTTTGGGGCCACAGAAGGTTTGTTGAAAAAATTTGGCCCGGAACGGGTAATGGACACCCCTATCTCTGAAATGGGCTTTATCGGCGCGGCGGTTGGCGCGGCCACCGAAGGCATGCGCCCCATCGCCGAACTGATGTTTGTTGACTTTTTTGGCGCGGCGATGGACCAGATTTACAACCACATGGCCAAAATCCACTACATGAGCGGCGGCAACACCAAAGTGCCAATGGTGCTGATGACCGCCATCGGGGGCAGCTACAGCGACGCCGCCCAGCACTCGCAGTGTTTGTACGGGTTGTTTGCCCACACCCCCGGCATCAAAATTGTGATCCCCGCCAGCCCCTACGACGCCAAAGGGCTGATGACGCAGGCCATCCGTGATGACAGCCCGGTGATGTTCTTTTTCCACAAAGGCGGGCAAGGCCTCGGCTGGATGACGCCCAACCCGCGGGCCACGGCCCACGTGCCGGTTGAGCCATACACCATCCCCTTTGGCCAGGCCGATATCAAACGCGAGGGCACGGATGTAACCATTGTCACCGTCTCGCTGATGGTTCACCGGGCGCTGGACGCTGCCGATAAGCTGGCCGAAGCGGGCATCAGCGCCGAAGTAGTTGACCTGCGCACGCTGGTGCCGCTCGACCGCGAAGCGGTGGTCAATTCGGTTAAAAAGACACACCGGCTGCTGGTGGTGGACGAGGATTACCTGAGCTACGGCATGTCCGGCGAAATTCTGGCTGTGGTGGCCGAAGACGCGCTCGATTATCTGGATGCCGCGCCCAAACGGCTGGCCGTGCCGGATGTACCCATCCCCTACAGCCGCCCGCTGGAGCAGTTTATCAACCCCTCCGTTGACCGGATTGTGGCCGCCGCCAAAGAACTGGTAAACGGGTAGACAATAATCAGTAGTCAGAAGTCAGATTACAGAGACAACGCCACGGAACACGCAATTCGTCATTCGTCATTCGTCATTCGTAATTCAAATTGCGTGTTCCGTGGCCCAATCGAAAATCCAAAATCCAAAATCGCAAGGATTGGCCTATGCCGTTACTTGATATTGTTATCCCCGCAGAAGCGGGTGAGGTAGAAGAATGTGTGGTGGTAACCTGGCTTAAAAAGGAAGGCGACGAAGTCCAGCCGGGGGAGGAGATTTTGATTTTACAGGCCGAGAAGGTCTCGTTTGAGGTGCCGGCCCCGGCGGGCGGCACGCTGCGGGCCACGCTGGCCAAACAGGGCGATGTCGTCAAACGAGGCCAAACCCTGGCCCGGCTGGAAGTTTCGGCAGAGGCCGGCACAGCACCCCCGTCCGCCGCGCCCCGGCCCGAGCCGGTTGCACCGCCGCCGCCGCCCGCTACCGATGTGCGCGCCTCGCCGGTGGCCAAACGGCTTGCCCGCGAGCACGGCCTCGATCTGGCCCAAATTCCGCCCGCCGATGGCAGCCGCGTCACTGAAAAGGACGTGCTGGCTTTCATCGAGGCGCGGCAGGCCAAAGTTGAGGCCGCTGCCCCGCCGGCCGAAGTGCGCGAAGTGCGCGCCTCGCCCAGCGCCAAACGGCTGGCCCGCCAGCACAGCCTCGACCTGGCCCAGATTCCGTCCACCGGCGGCAGCGACCGGATCACCGAGCGAGACGTGGAAGCCTATTTGGCCGCGCAGCAAAAACCTGCCGCGCCGGCCTCGCCGCCGCCCGACGCCATGCAAACCATCCCGCTGGCCGGAATGCGGGCAGCCATCGCCCAACGGATGCACCAGAGTTTGCAACAAATGGCCCAGCTCACGCTGCACACCGAGGCCGACGTGACCGAGCTGGTGGCCTTCCGCGAGCAGCGCAAAGCGGACGGCATCACCTACACCGATCTGATCATCCAGGCCTGCGCGCTGGCCCTGCGCCAGCACCCGCGGCTTAACGCCACGCTGGTTGACAACCAAATTCGGCTGCTGCCGGAAATTGACATTGGGCTGGCGGTGGCGCTCGACGACGGGCTGGTGGTGCCGGTGATCCGCCGCGCCAGCCAAAAATCGCTGGCCGATATTGCCCGCGAACGGGCGGCGCTGGCCGAGCGCGCCCGGGCCAGCCAGCTCAAGGCCGAGGAAATGAGCGGCAGCACCTTTACCGTAACCAACCTGGGCATGTTTGATATTGACGCCTTTACGCCGATCGTCAACCCGCCGGAAGCGGCCATTTTGGGCGTGGGGCGCATTGTCGATAAGGTGGTGATTCGCGCCGGCAAAATTGCCCAGCGAGCTATGATGACCCTGAGCCTGTCGTTTGACCACCGGCTGGTAGATGGCGCGCCCGCCGCGGCCTTTCTGCAAACCGTTAAACAATTGCTGGAAGAGCCAGCCCGGCTGTAAGCACAGGGGTGCGGTATTGAGCAGATAGCCGCCCGATACCGCACCCCTTCGCCGTCAGGCTCGGCCATCACGTTGGTTTCTTTATTATTTGCGGGTTGTGGTATACTCTCCCGACAGTAAATTCCTATTTTTTATAATCAGAAAGGGTCTTCAGATGGGCAACTACGACACCATTGTCATTGGCGGCGGGCCAGGCGGTTACGTCGCGGCTATTAGAGCCAGCCAGTTGGGCCAGAAAACCGCAGTTGTTGAAAAAGAGCACATGGGCGGCATCTGCCTTAACTGGGGCTGTATCCCCACCAAATCGCTCATTCGCAATGCCGAAATTATGCACCTGCTGCACGATGGCAAAGTCTTTGGTTTTTCTTTTGACAACCTCAAGGTTGATTACAGCGTCGCCCAAAAACGCAGCCGCCAGGTTAGCGACCGGCTGGTCAAAGGCGTCGGCTTTTTGATGAAAAAGAACAATATCGATGTAATCGATGGTTTTGGCGTACTCAAAAGCGCCACCGAAGTAGAAGTTAACGGCGAAGTACACACCGCCAAAAATTTCATTATCGCTACCGGCGCGCGGGCCAAAGTTATCCCCGGGCTGGAAGTGAACGGCAAAACCGTGTGGACCTACCACGAGGCGCTGGAACAAACCAGCGTGCCGGAGTCGCTGGTTGTGATTGGCGCGGGCGCCATTGGCATGGAATTTTCTTACGTGTTTAGCAGCTACGGCGCCAAAGTCACCGTGGTTGAAATGCTGCCGCGGGTGCTGCCGCTGGAAGACGAAGAAGTTAGCCAGGAAATGGAACGGCAATTCAAACGGGCAAATATTGCCACCCACACCGGCACCAAAGTTGAAAAAGTAGAAGACCACGGCGACAGCGTGACCATAACCATCAGCAAAGATGGCAAAACCGAAGAACTCAAAGCCAGCGCCACGCTCATTTCAGTGGGGGTAGCGCCCAACAGCCAGGGCATCGGTTTGGAAGCGGCCGGTGTGGCCGTGGATGAGCGCGGTTTTATTAAAGTGGACGACCACATGCGTACCAATGTATCCAACATTTTTGCCATTGGCGATGTTACCGGCAAACTGGCCCTGGCTCACGTGGCCAGCGCGCAGGGCATCATTGCCGCCGAAGCGCTGGCCGGCCACAATCCGCGGACGCTCAAATATCCCAACATGCCGCGCTGCACCTACACTCACCCGGAAGTGGCCTCGGTGGGGCTAACCGAAGCCCAGGCCCGCGAGCAGGGCTACGATGTAAAAGTGGGCAAGTTCCCCTTCCAGCCTAACGGCAAAGCGCTGGGCCTCAATGAGAATGTTGGGTTTGTTAAAATTGTGGCTGAAAGCAAATACAATGAGGTCCTCGGCGTGCACATGATTGGCGCCAACGTTACCGAAATGCTGGCCGGGCCAACGGGTATGATCGGCCTGGAAACCACGCTGGAGGAGCTGGCCGGCACGGTTCACCCGCACCCAACCATGAGCGAAGCCATTATGGAAGCCGCCCACGCTGCTACCGGGCACGCCATCCACATGTAAAAAGGATGAAGGCGGAATTTTGAAGGATGAAAGGGTGTCAAAGCCCTTCATCCTTCATCCGTTAGCCTTCATCCTTGGGTGAGGCGGGAATGGATGGGAGTCGAACCCACCGACGCCTGCTGCTCGCAACCGCCCACTGATTTTGAAGACCAGGGCCGCCACCGGGCGACATCCACTCCCGACAGTTATTTTAGAGTTTTTGCGGGTTTAAGCAATTGCGGGCGATGCCCGTTATTTTTTTGACATGCCCCCGCCTTCGTGATATAGTTTTGGCCTGAAACCAGTACCTACAGGCTTTGACGGAAACGAGTACGCCAGCCGTAACGCCCAGCGAGTCCGGGATGGTGTGAGCCGGATGCGCCAAACTGGCCGAAAATCCTTCCCGAGCCGCTGACCGAAAGATACAAGTTTGATGAGTTAATGAGTACGAAGAGTTGCGTGAGTTAATTTTTTACTCACCTAACTCATCCCACTCACCAAACTCACCCAACTCCAGTAGGCTCAGCCGGACTCGTTCCACGTTAACGGGGCGCGCCTTTCAGAATATCAATTCTGGCGGGCGATAAAGTGGGTGGCAACACCAAGCTGGGTGGTACCGCGGGAAGCAGACGCTCTCGTCCCAAATGGGGCGGGAGTCTTTCTTTTTAAAGTCGGGCTAATGTGCCGGGTTAGCCGATTGGCAGTACAATACCGTGCAACATTTTTGTAATCCGTAAGCCAACTCTATCCAACCCGAAACAGACAAGGAGAACAACCTGTGGCCAACGAACAGCAAATAGAAGTTACTCTTAGTCGAGATCTGGGGCTTTTTGATGTGACCATGATCGGTGTGGGGGCGATGATTGGCGCCGGCATTTTTGTGTTAACCGGGTTGGCAGCGGGCGCGGCCGGTCCGGCGCTGGTGCTGGCCTTTTTTCTCAACGGCATTGTCGCCACACTAACAGCAATGGCCTACGCCGAGCTGGGATCGGCTTTCCCGGAGGCCGGGGGCGGTTATCTGTGGGTTAAAGAGGCATTGGGCGGCACCCAGGGTTTTTTGGGGGGCTGGATGAGCTGGTTTGCCCACGCTGTCGCCGGCAGCCTGTACGCCCTGGCTTTTGGCAGTTTTGCTACCGAGTTTTATGAACTGGTCGGCCTGCCAACGTTTGGCCTGGGGACAGAAGGCCTCAAAGTGGTATTTACCACTCTGATTATTGTGGCCTTCACTTATCTCAACTACCGGGGCGCATCTGAAACGGGCACGGTAGGCAACATTGTCACCGTGACCAAGGTTATCATCCTGGGGCTGTTTTGCGGTTTTGGGCTGTACGCCATGTTTCAACACCCGGAAGGCTGGACCAATCGCTTTACAGAAGGGTTTCTGCCCGAAGGGTTTAGCGGCGTGCTGGTGGCAATGGGCTTAACCTTTATTGCCTTCGAAGGCTACGAAATCATCGCCCAATCCGGGGAAGAGATCAAAAACCCCAAACGAAACCTGCCGCGCGCCACGTTTATTTCAATTGGCGTGGTCGTTTTAATTTATATTGTGGTAGCCTTTGTAGCGATTGGCGCCATTACCGCACCCGAAGGCATGCGCACGTATCAATTTTTGGGAGAAAAAGGCGAAACCGCCATCATCGAGGCCGCCTCTCAGGTAATGCCCTACGGAGCGGTGATCCTGCTTATCAGCGCCCTGGCTTCAACCATGTCGGCGCTCATTGCCACTACCTATTCGTCTTCTCGCGTTTCCTTTGCAATGGGCCGCGATCACAACCTGCCTAAACTGTTCTCGCACATTCACCCGGTGCGACACACGCCCTTTTGGGCGGTGATTATTTCCGGCATCCTCATTTTGACGATGGCCCTGGCCTTGCCGATTCACGATGTGGCCGCGGCCGCCGACCTGATGTTCCTGTTTCTGTTCATCCAGGTGAATGTTTCTGCCATGCGCCTGCGGCTGCGCCGGCCAGATTTGGACCGGGGGTTCATCACTCCTTTCTTCCCGGTCATCCCGATTTTGGCGATTATCGCCATGACCGCGCTGGCCATTTTTCTGTTCACCTTCAGTCCCATCGGCTGGTATGTGGCCGCTGCATGGATTGTGGTGGGCATGCTGTTTTATTGGGGCTATTTTTCCCGGGTTGAAAAGATGGTCAAACCCCGGGAAATTCTGCTGGAAGAGGTGCTGGTCAGCAAAGATTACTCGGTGCTGGTGCCGGTGGCAACCAAAGGTCAATCGCGCATTCTGGGGCAGATTGGCGCTATTTTGGCCAAAACCCACGATGGCGAGGTGCTGGCGCTAAATATTGCCCGGGTGCCGCCGCAGCTCGAACTGGCCGAAGGCCGCGAATTTCTCAAAGAAGGCCGGCCCGCGCTTGAGGCCGTCATCGAAGAGGCCAAGCAGTGGGACGTGCCGGTGCATACCATGATTCGGCTGGGGCGCGATGTGGGCAAGGCGATCCGCAAAACCGTTGAAGAAAATGCCAGCAACCTGATTGTGCTGGGCTGGCCCGGCTACACCAATACCTCGGGCCGGGCATTTGGCAGCGTCATCGACAGCATTGTTGACAACCCGCCCACCGATATTGCCGTGGTGCGCTATCGCAAATACCGCGAGCTAACATCGATTCTGGTGCCGGTGGCCGGCGGCCCCAACAGCCGCCGGGCGGTGCAGATGGCCGTGGCCATGGCGCTGCAATCGAAAAATGGGCCGGTTAAAGTGACTGTACTGCGCATTATCCGCCAGGGGTCCAGCGAAGCCGATCGGGTGCGCGCCCAGCAGGATTTGGCCCACTCGGTTGAAGGCGCGCTGCCCTACGAACTCAACTTGAAAGTAGTTGAGGGCGACGACGTGGTCGACACTATTATCAAAACGTCTGCCGATTACGATCTGATCATCATTGGCGCCACCAACGAACCCACCTTCAGAACGCTGCTGATTGGCAACATTCCCGAACAGGTGGCGATCAAAGCCAAAGTGACCACCATTATGGTCAAACGTCGCCACGGGCCAATCAAATCTCTGCTGCGCGAAACCATTTTGCAGCCGCCCACCAACTAACCAGTTACGCAAGAAAAACGGGACGAAAGGACTAATCTGTTTGGGGATTCGTAAGATCAGCGTGTATGACGTGTTGCGTATTCCGTTTTAATGAAAACACGCAACACGTTATCAACTTCTTAAAATTTTGGAATCCCCGGCAAATTGCAAAGGAACAAAAAAAATGACCGAACTTTTGGCGCACACCGACGCCTATCTTCAAGAATTTGAAGCCACGGTAGTGGCTGTTAATCCCGATGAAAACGCCGTGGCGCTCGACAAAACCGCCTTTTATCCCGGCGGCGGCGGCCAACCCAACGATGTGGGCTGGCTTAACGGCGCGCCTGTTGCCAAAGTTAAACGGCATGGCGAGCACATCTGGCACTGGCTCGAAGGCGATCTGCCCGCCGAAGGCGCAACCGTCCACGGCAAGCTCAATTGGGATCGCCGCCACAAGCTGATGCGCACCCACACCGCCTTTCACATTTTGTGCGGCGTGGTTTGGCGCGATTACGGCGCGCAGGTCACCGGCGGCAATATGGACGTGCTCAAAGGCCGCATGGATTTTGAATTTGAAACCCTCCGCGCCGAACTGGTCAGCGAAATTGAAGAAAAACTCAACGTTGAAGTGGCCGCCGCCCGGCCCGTTCACGTAAAAATTTTACCGCGTGAGGAAGCCTTCCAAATCCCGGATTTGATTCGCACCAAAATCAACCTGCTGCCGGAAGGCATCACCGAAGTCCGCACTGTTGAAATTGAAGGGCTGGATTTACAGGCCGATGGCGGCACCCACGTGGCCAACACCCGCGAAGTCGGCGCTATCAAAGTGGCCGGCTACAAAAGCAAAGGTAAAATCAATAAACGGATTGAGCTAGAAATTTCGTAAAAACAGGGGTTAGGAATCAGGAGTTAGGAATTAGGGAAAAATTAATCTCTAATTCCTAACCCCTAACCTCTAATTCCTACTTTCAGGAGCAAACTATGCCTTTTAACGATGTACCATCAAACCCGGATTTTCCCGCGCAAGAGCGCGACACCCTGCAATGGTGGCAGGATAATCAATCCTTTCAAAAGCTGCGGGCGATGATGCCCGGCCGCGATAAAAAATGGAGCTTCATCGATGGCCCCATCACCGCCAACAACCCGATGGGCGTGCATCACGCCTGGGGCCGTACTTACAAAGACCTCTACAACCGCTTTTGGGCCATGCGCGGCTACGAACTGCGCCACCAGCAGGGCTTCGACTGCCAGGGCCTGTGGGTGGAAGTAGAAGTAGAAAAAGAGATGGGCTTTAAAACCAAAAAAGACATCGAAGAGTTTGGCGTGGCCAACTTTGTCAACAAGTGCAAAGAGCGCGTGCTGCGCTACTCCGGCGTGCAAACCAACCAGTCGATCCGGCTGGGTTACTGGATGGACTGGAACGACCAGCAGCAGCTCAACCAGCTCGGCGATAAAATTGTGGCCAATCCGCAGGAAGAAATCACCGTGGACGGGCCGCTGGGGCCGCTGACCAGCACCGTTGAGGATATTGTGGGCCGGCTGGGCATGCCGGAAATGGGCGGCAGCTACTACACCTTTTCCACCGAAAACAACTACATGATCTGGCGCGCCCTTAAAATTTGCCACGACGAAGGCTGGCTCTATCGCGGGGCAGACGTAATGCCCTGGTGTCCCCGCTGCGCCACCGGCATCAGCCAGCATGAAATTGTGACCGATGGCTACGCCGAAATCACCCACCGCAGCGTCACCGTAAAATTCCCGCTGCGCGACCAACCCGGCGCGGCGCTGCTGGTGTGGACCACCACCCCGTGGACGCTCACCAGCAACGTGGCCGCCGCCGTTGGCCCGAACCTGGATTACGCCAAAGTCAAAATGCTCGATAGCGGCGACGTGTACTATCTGAGCAAAGGCACGCTCAAAATGCTGCGCGGCAAATATGAAGTGCTGGGCACGCTCAAAGGCAAAGAAATGCTCGGCTGGGCGTATGACGGGCCGTTTGACGACCTGCCCGCCGCCAACCGGCCCGGCGGCCTCACCGCCATCAAAGAGCTGATCGAAGGCATCACTGTCACCGCCAAAGAAGCGCACCGGGTCATCGCCTGGGAAGAAGTGGGCGAGGAAGAAGGCACGGGCATTGTTCACATTGCCCCCGGCGCCGGCGCGGAAGACTTTCAACTGGGCAAACAAAACGGCCTGCCCATCATCGCCCCACTCAACGACGAGGGCTACTACGTGGATGGGTTCGACTGGCTCACCGGCCAGCAGGTCGGCGAGGTAGCCACGCCTATTTTCGACAATCTCAAAGAAAAGGGGCTGCTCTACCACATTGAAAAATACACCCACCGCTACCCCACCTGCTGGCGCTGCAAAACCGAGCTGGTATTCCGGCTGGTGGATGAGTGGTTCATCAGCATGGACGGCCTGCGCCCCATTTTAATGGACATCACCCGCCAGATTCGCTGGATTCCCAGCTTTGGCCTGGAACGCGAGCTGGACTGGCTCAAAAATATGCACGACTGGATGATCTCCAAAAAGAACCGCTACTGGGGGCTGGCTCTGCCCATTTGGGAGTGCGACAACCCGGCGTGCGACCACTGGACGGTGGTGGGTGACGACATCGAGTTGAAAGAACGGGCCGTGCAGGGCTACGAGGTGTTTGAAGGCCACACCCCGCACCGGCCTTACATCGATGCCGTCAAGCTGAAGTGCGACGAGTGCGGCAGCACCATGACCCGCGTGACCGACGTGGGCAACCCCTGGCTCGATGCCGGGATTGTCAGCTTTAGCACCCTGCGCTATCGCAGCGAGCCGGGCTATTGGCAAAAATGGTACCCCGCCGACTGGATCAGCGAGAGCTTCCCCGGCCAGTTCCGCAACTGGTTTTACAGCATGCTGGTGATGGGCGGCATCATCGACCGCAGCCCCAGTTTTATGAGCAACTTTGGCTACGCCACCCTCTGGGCCGAAGACGGCCGCCCCATGCACAAAAGCTGGGGCAACAGTATTGAATTTAACGAGGCCGCCGATAAAATGGGCGTCGATGTGATGCGCTGGATGTACTGCAACCAAAAACCGGAGCAAAACCTGCTCTTTGGCTACCACCGCGCCGACGAGGCTCGCCGCCAGTTCCTCATCCCGCTGTGGAACGTGTACAACTTTTTTGTCACGTACGCCAAGCTGGATGGCTGGCAACCCACGGCCCACGATTTACTATTTACGATTTACGATTTACGAGACGAAGAAACAATCGTAAATCCAAAATCCAAAATCGTAAATCCGTTGGATCAGTGGATTTTATCCCGCTTGAATGAGGTTGTCGCTCGCGTCACCCAAAACTTTGAGGATTACGACGCCTACCGGGCCACGCTGGCCGTGCAGGATTTGATCGAAGACCTGACCAACTGGTACGTGCGCCGCAGCCGCCGCCGTTTCTGGCGCAGCGAGCACGACGCCGACAAAGACGCCGCCTACGCCACGCTCTACCACGTGCTGGTCACACTGACCAAACTACTGGCCCCGGTCACGCCCTTTGTTACCGAAGTGATGTACCAGAATTTGGTGCGCGGCGTCGATGCCAGCGCGCCGGAAAGCGTGCACCACTGCACCTGGCCGCAGGCCGATGACTCCGCCATCGACGCGGCGCTGCTGGAGCAAATGGATCTCACCCGGCGCATTGCCAGCCTGGGGCTGGCCGCCCGCGACAGCGCTCAGCTCAAAGTGCGCCAGCCGCTGGCCCGCGCCCTGGTTCACGCCGGCGACCAGCCGCACCTGTCCGCCGAACTGACTGCCATTGTCATGGACGAACTGAACGTGAAAGCGGTGGAATTTGTGCAGGAAGCCGGCAGTCTGGTGGAATACAAAGTGCTGCCCAACCTGAAACTACTGGGCAAAAAGCTGGGCAAGCTGGTGCCGGCGGTGCGCGCCGCGCTCGAAGCCGGGGACGCCGGCGCGATGGTCGCCAAAATTAACGCCGGGGAAAACGTGCTGCTGGCGGTGGACGGGCAGGAGATCGAACTGACGCCGGAGGAGTTGCTGGTGCAAACTGAGCAGGCCGAAGGACTGGCCGTGGCCGCCGACAAGCTCATCACCGTGGGTATTGATACGGCCATCACCGAAGATCTGGCCGCCGAAGGGCTGGCCCGCGAACTGGTACGCCGCATCCAGAATATGCGCAAAGATGCCGGCTTTGACATCAGCGACCGGATTACCATTTACCACCAGGCCGAAGGCGCGGTTTACCGGGTGTTCAAAACCTGGGCGGAGTACATTAAAGATGAAACGCTGGCGGTTGCCATTGAGCACCAGTTGATTCCTGAAAAAGCCTTCCAGCGCAAAGAGCGCGTAGACGGCGACGACGTGATGCTCGGCGTAAAACGGGCGTAACAAAAAAGAGGCCGGGCGCACACCCGGCCTCTTTTTTAGGCAGTTCCAAAATTTAAATCATCCCGAAAAAACCACACTCGTTTCTTCTCATTTCGGTTTTGTCACCCCCGCTTTCGCGGGAGTCCAGTTATTTTTTGGATTCCCGCTTTCGCGGGAATGACGTTTTTGGGACTCTTCGCTCCCGCCGGTCACTCAGAGTGACATGCCAGAGATTTTCCTTGACTCCTGATTCCTGATTCCTGATTAAATTTTACGGCAGACCAGCTCGCCTTTGCCCACCGGCACAATCAACGCATCAACCCGCGCATCCGTGAGCGCCCGGTTGAGCATCGGGGCCAGCATTTGCCGGTGGTTGATGGCGTTATCGGCCACCAGCAGCCCACCCCTGACCAGTTTAGGGATGACCGCCTCGTAGCAGGCGGCGTAGACCTCTTTTTCCGCATCCAAAAAACAAAACGAGACCGCGCCCATTTGCGGCAGATAGTCGCGGACATCGCCCGGCACCAGCTCAACCGTATCCTCAACCCCAGCCCGCCGAAAGGTTGCAGCAGCCAGCTCGGCTTTTTCCGGCAGCACTTCAAAAGTGGTTATTTTTCGGCCTGTTTGCCGGCAGGCCAGCGCCAGCCACAACGTGGAATATCCGGCGCTGGTCCCAATTTCGATGACCGGGCCGGCGGGCGTATTGGCCAGCAGCAGCGCCAAAAATTTGCCGGTGTCCGGCGTAATCTGGCGCAGTCGCTGCATTCGCGGCGTGCCGTCCTCGCGGTCGCGGGCGTCAATCTCTTCCAGATATTTCATTTGGGCCAATATGGCGGGCGGAATATCAAGAAACATAGCCAGATTTTACATCGGGGTGCAAATTTCTACCAACACCCCGTCCAGATCACGGACGTAGGCCACGGTTTGGCCCCACGGCTTGGTCACCGGCTCGGCCACGGCGACAGCGCCGGCCCCAACCGCGCGGGCAAACGCGGCCGGCACGTCGGTGGTGGTAAACGCAATTTCGATGCCGGCCGGGGGTTCAGCCGGGCTGTTGCGCCGGAAACCTTGCGGCAATCCCGACTCGGCCAGCTCGTTGGCGGCAAACGACAGCGTGGTTGCGCCGGTGGCCATTTCGGCATATTGGCCGGCCTCGTGGACAAAGCGGCGCTGCAAATCAAAGGCCGCTTCGTAAAATTCTACGGCGCGCAACACATCACTCACGTACAAAATTGTGTAACCAAAGTCCATAATTTTCCTCCCGTGAAAATAGGATTCAGGAGTTAGGGGTTAGGAATTAGAGAAACACTCAAGCACGTCCCCCTGAGCAAAGCGAAGGTCTCCTGTCCCTGTGTTATTTTTGGGGAATATTATAGAACTTTTGTTCTTGAAAGCAAATTTAGATATCTGTCCCGAGGCCGGTCACCCGGCGGTCAAAATCGGACAGCAGCCGGGTTTTTACGTCCGGCTCGACGCCGCACACCTCAAAGGCGTTGCGGGCCAATCGAATGACATCGGCCTGGCTGTAGCCAAATTCATCGAGCAAAAACTGATATTCGTGGCTGAGTGAGGTGTTGAACAGCGGCGGGTCGTCACTGTTGACGGTGATCTTCAGCCCCATCCGATCCAGATGAGGCAGCGGGTGTTCGGCCAGCCGGCGGTAAACGCCGAGGCAAACGTTGCTGGTGGGGTTAATTTCCAGCGGAATCTGGCGCGCCCGCAGCTCGACCAGCAAGGCCGGGTCTTCGATGGCGCGCACGCCGTGACCAATCCGGTCGGCCTGTAATTGGCGCACAGCGCCCCACACGCTGTCCGGCCCGGCCGTTTCGCCGGCGTGGGGCACGCACAGCAGCCCGGTGGGCTTGGCCCGGGCAAAAACGTGGGCAAACGGCTCCGGCGGCGCACCGACTTCATACCCGCCCAGGCCAAAGCCAACCACGCCGCGGTTTCGCCCGGCGAGGGCATATTCCAGCGTGCGCTCGGCGGGTACGGGGCTGTAGCCGCCATTCCGAAAACTCAAATTGCGCGGAATATCAAACACCCAGCGAATTTCGACGCCAAATTCGGCGGCTGCCCGCTGCCGACCGGCTTCGAGACCGGCCAGAATGTCATCGATGGTCAACCCTTTGTTTTGGTAGTCGGTGTGGGTAAAGGGCGTAACCGTGGCTTCGCGGTAACGGATATTTTGGGCGGCCATATCGACGCCGCATTGATAGGCGATCAGCTCAAAATCGGCGGGCGTGCGCAGCAAATCCTGAATGGTCAGGTAGATTTTTACAAAATGGGGAAAATCGGTAAAAGTAAACCAGCGACGCAACCCGGCCACATCGGCCGCCGGCAGCCGGTCGAGCTGATTGTGGCGGCGGGCCAGCGCCAGCACGGTTTCCGGCTGGATAGCGCCTTCCAGATGAACGTGGATTTCGGCTTTAGGCAGCACCCGGATGAATTGAGAAATGGTCACTTACCCTTTGACTCCCCCGGCCGTTAAGCCGCCAATCAGATATTTTGATGAGTAGAGGAACAGCGAAACCACCGGAATCATCACCAAAATAGAGGCGGCAGCAAACTGGCCCCAGGCCGTGGTAAATTGCCCTTGCAGCAGTTGCAACCCCAACGGCCAGGTCCAAATATCGGTGGCGTTGGCCAAAAATATGCGGGCCAGCAGATAATCGTTCCAGGCCGTCATAAAGTTAAACAGAAAAACAACGGCCAACGCCGGAGTAGAAAGCGGCAGGATGATGCGGTAAAAGGCCATCATTCGAGTGGCGCCGTCAATCATGGCCGCCTGCTCCAAATCGACAGGAATCGTATCGTAGTAGCCTTTCAAAATCCAGATACTGAACGGAATGGAAGTGACCGAATAGGCAATGACCAAACCACGATACGTGCCAATGAGGTTGACCTGTACCGCCAAAATAAACAAAGGCACCATCAACATTGCGGCCGGAATCATTTGCGTGGCCAGCAGGAAAATCAGGCCGGCGTTTCGGCCGGGAAAACGCCAGCGTGAAAACGCATACGCCGATGTGGAGGCCAGGATTACACCGATAATAGCCGTGGCGGCGGTAATGGCGAGGCTGTTCCAGACCCACAGCACAAAATCGGTAGCGGTTAAAACTTTAATGTAGTTTTCAAAACTGGCATCGGCCGGAATGATGGCCAGCGAGGTAGAGAGCAGCCGGTCGCCGGGCCGGAGCGAGATGGTGACCACGCGCAGCACAGGGTAAACGGCAATCACCGAAGCCAGAATAAGAGTCAGATGAATCAGCAATCGCTTAAAAGGGCTGTCACCGCGTTGGGCGTAGAAAAAGCGGCCAACGGCGCTCTCCGGTTTTTTTCTGGATACCGTTTGGGTTGATGTGCGGGAACTGGTGGTTGTACTCACGTGTTCACCTCCTTCAAAGCGCCGGTAAACCGGATATAGAAAATAGAGTAAAGCAGTAAGAAAATGAATATAACAAAAGCAAAGGCCGCGGCAAAGCCGTAACGATTATATTGGAACGCCGCCCTGAATAAAGCGGTCACCAGAATATCGCTCGATTCCAGTTCATTTTGGTTGATAAAGTAGGGCACGTTGAAATTGTTGAACGTCCAGATTGTGCCCAGAATAATGGCCGGGGTCATCACCGGCTGCAACAGGGGCAAAGTGATGTTTCTGAATTGTTGAAAGCCGCTGGCCCCGTCAATTTCGGCGGCCTCGTAATACTCGCTGGAGATACTTTGCAGCCCGCCCAGCAAAATGACCATCATAAAGGGGATGCCCAACCAGATATTGACGATACACATCGCCACAAAATTCCAGCCGGGCGCGGTTAACCATTGAATCGGCGGGATACCCACCTGTCCCAGCAAAAGATTGACAAAACCAAATTCGTAATTAAATTCGCCGCGCCAGGCCAACGCCGCAATAACCTGCGGAATAGCCCAGGGCAAGATGATGAACGTGCGATAGATTCCCTTGCCGCGCATAGGCCGGTTCAACAACAGGGCCAACCCGAGGCCGCCAACCACATGGAAAATGACATTAACAGCGGTCCACAGTACGGTTCTTAGAAATACGGGGAAAAAGAAAGCCTGCTTCAGCACCGGCAGCCGAAAGACATCGGCATAGTTTTTGATCAGACAATCGGTGACAAAATTATTTATTTTGTCCGGATTTGTCTGGCAAACCAGCCAGGTGTACTGCGCTTTGTCGCCAAAGTTGCGCAGGCTCATATTGGTAAAGGACAGATTAAACTCCCACAGCAGAGGATAAACAATTAACGCAAGCAGGCCCACCACCGCCGGCCCTAACAACATAACTGGCAGTGTGTACCGGTTTTTTAACAATTTCCCAAACACTACGTAGAGGATCAATTCCAGGATAATTGTGCCTACCACAATATAGAGCACGGTAGTGCCAACTTCTCCCAGGCTACGGGTGATTACTTCTACACTGAAGTCCTGCATTGTTTAACCCACCCTTCCCGTTACATACTGCGCCAAAATTGATTACCCATCCAGAGTCGCGTAGCTGTTTATGGAGGTGCTGCGGGTTCCATAAAAGCGAAACCCGCAGCACGTGCTCACCAGACTCTGAGGTTACTCCAGGGTTTTAATGCAGTTATCGGCCGCGGCCTGCATAGCGGCGGCGGCATCTTCCGGGCTTTTACTATCGGACAGGACAGCCTGAAGTTCGGGTTTCATGGCGTCCCAGTTGCAGCGCATTTCCAACACAGCCGGCATACCCGTACCAACCGCCATTTGAGCGACAGAACCTTTGAGAATTGAATCATCGGCAATGGCTTTATCATCAAAAGCAGCCTTCAACGCCGGCAGCCGTTTGAGTTGAGCCACCTGATTGATCTGGTTGTCGTAGCTGGTGACAAACTCAATGAACTGCTTCACGGCATCGAGCTTGGCGCCCTCAACCGTTTTGGGAATCATAAAATAGGTGCCGGCGGTATACGGTGCGGGCATTTTTCCGGTGGCGCTCACCTGCGGAATGGGAGCCACCCCCAGGTCATCGCCCAGCGCTTCGGCATAGCTGGCAATGCTCCAGTCGCCGTTGATGATCATCGCCGCTTTGCCCTCTTTAAAAAGAGTGTCGGCGCTGTCGTAATCGCTTTCGGCCGGGATAATCTTGTCGGTGAATTTAATATCGTGCAAAAACTTGAGCGTGGCCGCCATTTCTGGCGTATTGAGGGTGGGGGTGACGCCATCATCGGCAAAAACCTTGCCGCCAAAACCACCCAGCCAGGGCACCATCCAGAAAGGTTCCGTCTGGTTGAAGACCAGCGGGGTAACATCTTTAATTTCTTTGCTTTTGGCAATCAGCTCGTCGGTATTGGCCGGAGCGGCGTCAATATATTTTTTGTTGAACATAAGCATCAGGTGGTTGCCGCTTGAAATCGGCACGCCCCAGGTTTTGCCATCGAGCCGCACGGCTTCCAGCGCGCCATCGACATATTTGCTCAGGTCAAACAGATCATCGACCGGCTGAATCAAATCGGCGGCGGTAAACGGGCCGGCGTGGTCATTAACCGTCCACAGCAAATCGGGCGAACTACCGGCCAGAGCCGACGTTTGGAAATCTTCGCGCAGTTCTTCAACATCCTTCTTTTTGACAACGTCGATGGTGATGTTGGGGTTGGCTTTGCTAAATTCTTCGGCCAACGCCCGGTTATACTGCAAACCACCGTCGGCCTCGCCTTCTTTGGTCCACATTACTAGCTTAACGGCTTCAGCCGCCGGGGCTGCGGCTTCTTGCTGAGGTTGCTCAGCCGCTGGGGCTGCGGCTTCTTGCTGGGGTTGTTCGGCAGCGGGGGCGGCCTGTTGCGGGGCCGGCGCAGCACCACCGCCACAGGCGGCAATCATCATCAGGATTACAACCAAAACCAAAATGCTAAAGATTGTCCGTTTCATGGATTGATTCTCCTCCAAAAAGGTTAGTAATTAGTAAGCTAATTTGAAAAATCAGAAACAACCGTAAATTATTTATGGTTTGCCTCCTTTCTGGCACAAATAGTATGCTGCTCAAAATATCTGGTAATCAAAATCAAAAAACACCTGATTTGAGCACAGATTCAAGTAGCCCAGAGCACAAATAAACTACAGAGGCCTTCCTTTGGCCGGCCTGCTCTGGCATAACACATAACAATTTGTATCTGGTTGGAGCAAGGGATAAAGAGAAAAGTTGCGTAATGGATGTACAAGGGAGAAATACGGCAGGAGAGAGGGAGTTACTCCTGCCGGGTGGATAAGCGGATTGTATATTCAGCAGTGGAGATATGATTAACGTCATTGTCGCATACTTAACAGTGAATACACATAAATTGGAAGCGCGGAAACGTTTCCTCCCTGATTATATAATCCTGATAGGATTTGTCAAAAGAGATTTTATTTTCTATCTCAATCGCCTATAATTCCGACAATGCTCCATCATTTGCCTCTCAGTTGGGCGCGCGCTCCGGTGGCCGAACCACGGCTGCACTACGTTAGCCTGGCTCTGTCACGATTAACCTGGATTCCCACGGCGGAAATTCCCTTCGACATCGCCTTTGAACAGATTTTTCGGGATTACCTGCTGCCCCTGCCCCGCGGTTTTGTCCTGCAATTTTGCAACGAAGACCTCAGCCGTTTTGTGATTGACAACGGCGGTAAAGCCCTGCAAATTGGCCTGGAAGCGCTGTTGCCGTTACAGCAGCAGCCGTGGGACCGGCCCTCGCTGTGGGCGCTGGCACGGCGCGGCCGGCGCGGGGGCACCGTGCAGGAATTATTGCCCTCGCCGGAAAACCAGCGCAAGCTCAAAGAACTGATGGCGTCCACTCCCTACGCGCACCGGCCCCAACTGGCGCTGGCATTCCGTACCCGCTTTGACAATACGGTTCGCTGTTTTGCGTTTGTAAGCCCCGGCGGGCAGTGGCAGGCGGCGGTTACGCTGTCGCAGGTATCGGCCGGCTATTTGCACACAGAATTACTGCTGCGCCACCGGCGCGCGCCGGCCGGCGCGGTTGAGGCGCTCATCACCGGCGCTGCCGAAACACTGCTGGCACAGGGGCTGCACACCTGGAGCCTGGGCGGAGTCCCGTTTGCCCGGAGCAACCAGCCGGCAGAACTGGTTGGCCAACCACTAAAAACGATGGCCGTCAATTCGGCCGGGCGGTTGTTTAAATTTGCCTACAATTACGAGGGGTTGTTCAAATTCAAAGACAAGTTCAGGCCGCAATGGCGGCCCTTATTTTTGTGCGCCGCGCCCAATTTTCCGTGGCGCGTGCTGGCCGATCTGGCTTTTAAAATGAATTATCTGCAACTGGTTACTTACAGCGCCTGGAATGCACTGACTCCGGGTTAATTCAAACCGACGGCGCGCCAGGCCGGGGATTGCCTACAATTTATCTACCAGCGACTCGACCAAGTTCATCACCACGGTTTCGGCGTGGCTATCCTCGTCCAGTTCCGGGTTCCACATTGTCACCGAAACGGCGGCCACCCGGCCGGTTGAGGCCAGGTATGCCAGCGCGGTTTCCAGCGTTTGGAGCGAGGGGCCGCCTTCGGCGGGGTAATTGACCGCTGCCATATCTGCCAGCCGCAGCACATCCACATCAAAGTGAATATAAATGGGCCGATTGGGCAGCTCAAGGCCAACAAGCTGGCCCACATCGGGAAGATGAACCAGCGCCGAACCGGCCACGGCATCGGCTTCGAGCGGGTCAAGGTCGCGGCCATCGGTCAGAATAACGTTTGCCTCCGGCACGCGGGCCGCACCGGCCCCGCTGACAATGGTCTGTTCGCCGCGGCCGCAGAGCATGGCCAGCGGCATGCCGCCAATAAAATTGCTGGGGGTTGTTTGTGGGGTGTTAAAATCGCCGTGGGCGTCAAACCAGATCAGCGTAAAATCTGGCGTGTCACGCTGAAGGCCGGCCGTTACGCCGATGCTAAACGTGCAGTCGCCCACCACGGCTACCGGCAGATTACCCTCGGCGCGAATGGCGGCCACTTCATCGGCCAGGGCTTTGCCCAGGGCTCCCATCCGTTCTGTGGGCGAACCCTCGGCCGGCGGCACAGCCAGCAAGCGCCAGGTATGTCGGGCCTGAGCCGCATGGATCGGGCTAAATTTTCCCATCCAGTAGGGAGCAAAAATAAATACCGGTTTCACGAATCTTCAACCTCGTATTCAATATTTTGGGGCAAAAACCACTGGCGCTGGGTAAAAATCTCAAAGCCCATTCTGCTGAAAAATTTATACGCCTGAGCCGATGAATAGACCATCGCCGCGCTGCACTCCTTTTGCGCGGCCTCGCTGAGAATGTAGCGCAGCAGGTACGAAGCCACCCCCAGCCGCCGAAACTGGTCGAGCGTGCCCAAATTCCAAACACTGCCTACCCCCTCGGCGCAAACCAGCGAGCCGGCCGCCACCGGCTGCTCGTTGAGAAAAGCCAGATAGTGGTAAATTTTATTGTCTTTGAGCTGGGCCACCGGGAACAACCGGCGCAAATCCTGAAAAGAAAAATCGAATACGGCGTTCTGCAAACTGCAAAACGCGGTGAGACCGGGAACGGTGGCGACAGCCGTTATTGAAATTTCTGAGGGGGGCGGCGGCTCGGCAGGCAAGCGGCGAAGGGCCATTGCCGGCTGGGGCGGCAGGGCAACGTAGCGGCGCTCCGCTAAAAAATCCGGGCCAAACGGCATCTGGTCGTGCACCAGTTCAACGGCGTAAACCACGTTTCTGGACGAAAAAAACGCGGCGGTATCGGCCAGGGTTTCATCGTTTAAACCGGCCGGCCGGCGCGGCATAAACACATTAAACGTGGGAATTTGCAGGCCGCTGTAACCGCGCGCCCAGTCTGGCAGCACTTCAAAAGAACCGCCGACAATACTTCTGAATATTTTGGCCTGAGCTGAAATAATATGCTTTTCCAGCCGGGTTCGTAGGGCAGAATCCATTCTCGCGTACCTGTTGGGAGTGTTTGTAAACGGCGAATGTAGCTTATACCGTAACATCAGAACTGGCAAATTTTCGCCGGGTACAAAACAAACGGAGCGCAGCGGCTCCGTTTGTTTGCAATCCGGGTATCAACCGAGCGGCTCAAGGCCGGCGGACGTTGGCCGCCCACTGCTCCAGCGCGGGGATATGGTCGGCGTAGTGCTCGGTAATTTCAACAACTAATTCGGCCAGCGACCCCTGATCGTCGGGCCAGGGATAGGGGCCGCGCAGCCGCCAATCACCGGGGGTCAAATCATTCACAAAGGCGTCAACCTCGGCCTGCACGGCCAGCAGGTCCTGATAATTTTCGGCCCAGGATTTGTCTTTGCGGCGCGCCGCCAAAATATCGTTCCAGTCGGCGTCGCTGTCACCGGCCGGCGCTACCGGCGGCAGCGACGGATCGTGGATATGTTTGGCGGCTTTGAGCATGCGCAGCTCCCAATCGGCCAGGTGGCCCACCACATCGCTCACCGACCAACGGCCCACCGCGTCGGGATCGGATAGCTGGCCATCGAGCGTGAACTGTTCCAGCAGGTTCAGAAACCTGGCCCGTTCCTGCCGCAGCGCCGCAACCAACGCATCGGGATTAATGCTTTGCTCTAACTGCTGCCGCCACAGTTCAATTTCGGCGGCGTGCTGGCGTTCGTGGTCGGCCATAATATCGATGACATAGCTGCGGATGGTGATAAAGCGCCCGTTGCGCTCGTGCCGGCGGTCGATCTCTTTGTAATCGAGCCGGCTGATCAGTTCGATGACCTGCTCGTGGATTTCGTGAGCTTCGGCCATCACTTCGGCCAGGGTTTTATCGCTCGCTGCTGCTACCGATTGCTGGTTGAAAGGCTGCACATCAACCCCGGGCACTTCGCCGGCCCGATTGGTGGTGATCAGTTTCAGCGTGTTGAGAGTGCGATTGTCCCAGCCGACAATGTGAGCCAGCACCTCTTTAATGGTCCACGCCCCATTAATTGGCGTTTGGGTCAATTCTCGCTGCGACAGACCGGCAATAGCCCGCAGCAGGGTAGACCGGCTAAACCTTAAATCGCTGATAATCGACTCGATGCTGTTCATGGTATCCCCTCAATAATCTCGGCGGCCAGATCGTATCGGCCAAAGGCCGGGATCAGGTAGACGCCGTGGACAAACGGCTTGAGGTCGGCAATCAACTGCCCGGCAATTTCAACACCCACGCTGGCGCTGTCGGCGTTGGCGGCGTTGATGCGGTTTCTGATTTCCGCCGGAATGTTGATGCCGGGGACTTCGTTGTGCAAAAATTCGGCGTGGCGGGCATTAAACAGGGGCAGCACACCGGCCAAAATGGGCAGCGGCCACGGCCCAAATTCAGACTCGTAGCGCTCGATAAAGGCTTTGGCCTGGGCCGCATCGTACACCGGCTGGGTCAGCGCGAAATCCGCCCCGCTTTCAATTTTGCGCCGCAGCACGCCCAGTTCGTGCGCGGGATCGGCGGGAGTGAGGTTGAGAGCGCAGCCAACCAAAAAATTTGTGGGCTGCGCCAACCGTTCGCCGCTTTCATCGATACCGTTATTGAATTTTTGTTTGAGCAATTTGATCAGGCCGGTGGGCACCACATCGTAATCGTTGAGCGCGTTGGGGTAATCGCCGATGGTGGTGGGATCGCCCATCACCGCAAAAATGTTGCGCACGTTTAGCGCGTGAGCGGCCAGCAGATCGCCCTGCACCCGCAAAATGTTGCGGCCGCGGGTGGGAAAATGCAGCACGGTTTCCAGATCGAGCTTGGTTTGGATGAGGTGGCACATGGCCCACGGACTCATCCGCATGCGGGCGCGCGGGCTGTCGGCCACGTTGATGGCATTGGCCCCGGCCGCTTTGAGCATTTCAGCGCCGGCCATCACTTTTTCCAGCGAAAAGCCTTTGGGCGGGCTTAATTCCACCGTCACTACAAATTCGCGGTTAACCAGCCGCCGGGCCATGCGCGTCGGTTCAATTGAAGAGACCGGTCCGGTGCTGCCGGCCTCGATGCTGGTTGGCCGCGGCAGGGTGATAGTGTGGGGGGTGGGGTCGTCGAGCGCGGCCCGCATGTGGGTAATGTGATCCGGCGTGGTGCCGCAGCAGCCGCCCACCAGCCGCGCGCCGGCCTCAACCAGCGCCAGGGCATATTCGCCAAAATAATCAGGCGTGGCCGGGTACATAATCCGCCCGCCAATGCGTTCCGGCCAGCCGGCGTTAGGCTGCGCCGACAGGAAAATATGCTCCGGTACGTAGCGGGCCAGGTTTTGCAGCGTGCGCAACACCCCCGATGGCCCCAGCGAACAGTTAATGCCGATAACGTCAACCGGCAGTTCGGCCAGAGCCTCGGCCACGTGCTGCGGCGTGTGCCCCAGCGTGGTGCGCATGTCGTCGGTGTAGGTGACCTGAGCCACAATTGGAATATCGGCCGATATTTCCCGCACCACCAAAATGGCCTCGCTAAGCGCAGCAATATCGGCAAACGTGTCAAAAATCAGCAGATCGGCCCCGGCATCGATGAGCGCGGCGGCCTGCTCGTGGAACACATCGCGCACTTCGCGCTGGCTGAACCGGCCCAGCGGGGCCATCCACTGGTGCAGCGGGCCGATGGTGCCGGCCACAAACACCTCACGGAACGAGGCATCGACCACCCGTTTGGCCAGGGTAACACCGGCCCGGTTGATCTCGGCGGTTTTGTGGGCCAGGCCGTGTTCGGCCAGCCGCAGCCGGTTGGCGCCAAAGGTGTTAGTCTGGATCACATTGGAACCGGCCTGAATGTAGCCGCGGTGAACATCGGCCACCAACGCCGGGTCGGTGAGGTTTAATTCATCAAACGAGCGCTCAAAAGGAATCCCTTTGGCGTAGATCATTGTCCCGGTTGCGCCATCGCACAACAGGGGCGATTTTTTGAGTGCGTCCAAAAATTTTGTGGTCATTTTCTCCCTTATAATAACAAAGGTCGCGCCGGCAGCAGAAAAAAAGCGTCCTGCGCCATTGCGACCGCGAGTATTGGGGTATGTTAGCCCTTTAATTTTTTGGGCAACTGCTTTTCTACGTACAGTTTACCGCTGGGAGTCACCGTTAACCGGCCGGTTTTGGTCATTTTTACCCAGCGATGTTGATTGGCGGTAGCCTGCAAACTGCTGGCCAGGTTGAGCGGCACCCGAATTTTGGCTTCTTTGTAACAGGTAAAGATGTGATCGACCGTAATGGCTCTGACTTTGGCCAAATGCTGCAAGTAGTACAAAAAAACCAGGTTGCGCTCCTCGTTGGTAATGGGAAATTTGGCATCCATAAATTCCACCAGCGAAGACCGGTCGCCGGTAGCGGACAGCTTGAGATTTTGAACCAGCTTGTAATCCGGCTTGATGATCGCAGGCGCCGGCTCGGGTTCCGGCTCGGGCGCGGGTTCGGGCGGCGGCGATTCCGGCGGCGCGGGCGATTCCGGCCGGGTGCGCGAGGGTCTGCGCCGGCGTTGAACGGAAGTAACCAGCGCCTCACCGGCTTCATCGCCAATGAAATGCACCTTGAAATCGCTGTAAATTGCCCTGACAAACGTCTCGCTGCCTTCAACCTCAAGAATGCCCTGCATCAAGTCAATTTTTAACCTGGTTGTCATAAACTGACTCTCCTGTTGCCGCCCGCCGTTGCCTCGATTATATCACAATCTAACTGATCTTCATAACAGATTTTTTGACAATCAGTTCAAACCAAGCCATAGTTAGGCCATGAAACTGAGAATTGGCGTTGACTACACTGCGGCCATCCACCAGTCGGCGGGGATTGGCCGCTACACCCGCGAGCTGGTACAGGCGCTGGCCGGGCTGGCGGCCGATATCGAGGTGCGGTTGTTTGCTGCCGATGCCCGCCGGGCGGAGCTGCCGCCGCAACCGGCCCCCAATTTTTCGTGGCACACCACCCGCCTCACCGAACGCTGGCTGGCCCGGCTCTGGTTTCGGCTGCAATTGCCGCTGCCCATCAACCTGTGGACCGGCCCGCTCAACCTGTATCACGCCACCGATTTTTTTCTGCCGCCGCTGAACCGCGCCACCAAAAGCCTGGTCACCGTCCACGATTTATCGTTTGTGCGCCACCCGGAAAGCGTGATGCCCGGTATGACGCGCCATCTCAATACCTGGGTGCCGCGCTCGGTGCAGCGAGCCGATCACGTCATCGCTGTGTCTGAGGCCACGCGACAGGATTTGATTGAGTTGTACGGCACGCTGCCGGAAAAAATCAGCGTGCTCTATCACGGCGTATCGGCCCATTTTAAACCGATTACCGCCCCGGCCAACCTGGCTCAAATTCGGCGCAAATACGGGCTGGGCAACGCCCCGTTTATTTTGAGTCTGGGCACCATTCAACCCCGCAAAAATTATCTGCGACTTGTGCAGGCCTTTGCCCGGCTCAACCGGGATACGCGGCTGGTGATTGTTGGCGGCCGGGGCTGGGACTCGGCGGCGCTGCTGGCCGAGATTGACAACCTGGGGCTGGCCGGCCGGGTTTTATTCCCCGGCTACGCACCCGATGACGACCTGCCGGCGCTCTACAGCGCGGCCACGCTGTTTGTATATCCATCGCTATACGAAGGTTTTGGTTTGCCGGCGCTGGAAGCGATGGCCTGCGGTACGCCGGTCGTCGCTTCCTGCCGCTCGGCTCTGCCAGAGGTTGTGGGCCAGGCCGGGCTGCTGGTCAACCCCGAAGACGTGGACGAGATGCAGCAAGCCATCGCCGCTTTGCTGGCCGATGACTCCCGGCGAGCGCGGCTCGCTGCGGCCGGCATCAACCAGGCGGCCAAATTCACCTGGCCGGCAATGGCTGGCCAACTGGTGCAACTGTACCAGCGCCTGGCCGGTTAAGAATCATCCGAATCTTCTGAACTCTGTATTCTGGACTCTGTATTCTGAAATGCACGTCACCATCGATGTTTCACCCACCGTTCAAAAACACGCCGGGCTGGGTCGCTACGCCGGCGAGCTGGCCCGCGCTCTGGCAGAGCACACCAACATCCGGCTGCGTCTGTTTTACAACCGGCAAGGCGAGGCGCAACTGCCGGATTATCTGAGCCACCTGCCGCACACCAGCGTCAATGTGGGCAATAAACCGTGGCGCATGGCGGTGCTGTTGTCGCAGCTGCTGCGCTGGCCAATGGACACCACCTTTGCCGCCGGCGAAGTGTTCCACGCTACCAATCACCTGCTGGCCCATTTTGGCCGGGCGCGCACCGTCTTCACCCTGCACGATCTGATTTTTCTGCACTACCCGGAATACCATTTGCCGTACAACCGCTGGTATCTCACCTTTGCCATGCCCCGTTTTTTGCGCGCCGCCAACGCAATCATCACCCCCTCAGAATGTTCGCGGCAGGACGCCATCAAATTTTACAAGTTGCCCCCGGAAAAAATCAAAGTGATTTACGAAGCCGCCGCGCCCTACTTTAAGCCGGCGGATAACGCCGCTGCCTTGCAGCGGGTTCGGCAGCAGTACAACCTGCCGGAACGATTCATTTTGCACGTGGGCACCATCGAACCCCGTAAAAACCTGTCGCGCCTGCTGGAAGCGTTTCAGGCCATTTTGCCGGACTTCCCCGATTTGGCGCTGGTGCTGGTGGGCAAAAAAGGCTGGCTGTACGATGAATTTTTTCAAAAATTGCAACAGTTGGGGCTAACCGAGCGGGTGATTTTTCCCGGTTTTGTCGCCGAAGCCGATTTGCCGGCCTTTTTTGAACTGGCCCAGGTTTTTGTTTACCCCTCGCTATACGAAGGTTTTGGCTTGCCGCCGCTGGAAGCGATGGCCTGCGGCACGCCGGTTATTTGCAGCCGCAGCAGCAGCCTGCCCGAAGTTGTCGCGGAAGCCGGGCTGTTGATTGACCCCACCCGCACCACCGAGCTGGTTGCTGCGCTGCGCCGGTTGCTGGCTGACGCGGCGCTGCAAACTGAACTACGCGGGCGTTCGCTGGCCCGGGCGCGGGAGTTTTCCTGGGCCAGAGCCGCCCGGGAGCATGAGGCGGTGTATCGCGCACTGGCGGGCAAGCAACACCCCGAAGACACAATCTAATTCTCTAACTTTCTTATAACATTTCTCTCATGTAGATATAAGGATTCTTTGATAGACTTGGTATGTGGCAAGCCAATACGGCAACGTCCAATTCTCTCTAACTCTTTTCAAAGATATTGCTGTGTAACTTTGTTCCTTCCCAATATTTCTCCAATATTCTAACCCAACAAAGGTGTTACATCTCACTCATTTAATTTCTGTTTTACGGAGACAGTTGATTTGGCGAGCAATTCTAACGAAATACCTGTTTCGATGTTAACACCAGCCGCACCAGCGACAGCCCGGCCCCAACTTGTACTTGAACCCACCCGGGGTTGGCGCTCGCTGCAGTTGCAGCGATTGTGGCACTACCGCGAGCTGCTCTATTTTTTGGTGTGGCGTGATGTTAAAGTGCGTTATAAACAAACTTTACTGGGCGTAATCTGGATTGTGCTGCAGCCGGTTGTGAGCATGATCATTTTTACAATTATTTTTGGTCTGTTGTTGCGCGTACCTTCCAACGGCGCCCCATACCCCATTTTTGCCTTTGCGGCTTTGTTGCCGTGGCAATACTTTGCCAACTCCCTAACCCGATCAGCCACCAGCCTGGTTGATAATTCTCAGCTTCTCACCAAGATTTACTTTCCCAGGCTGATCTTGCCAATTGCCGGCGTGTTATCGGGGTTGGCAGACCTGGGGGTCGCGTTTCTGGTATTGATTGGGTTGATGTTTATCTACGGAATACCCCCAACCGCCGGGATTGTGTTGCTGCCCATTTTGGTTTTGCTGGCGATGCTAACTGCACTCGGTTTCGGGCTGTGGTTATCGGCGCTGAACGTGCGCTATCGCGATATCAAACACATAATTCCTTTCATCGTCCAGATTTGGATGTACGCGACCCCCGTAATTTACAGCTCGACCATTATTCCTGAAAGATTCCGTTTTTTACTGGCGCTGAACCCAATGACCGCGGTTGTGGAAGGTTTCCGCTGGACCTTACTCGGCAACGTTTTGGTTAATGTTCAACCGCCGGGGTTGTTATCTGTTTTTGCCAGTTTGATCACATTGGTTGTGCTGATGAGTGGCATTGTATTTTTCCGAACCACCGAACGAACTTTTGCGGACATCGTTTAGATCACACATCTCAAAGGCCACCTGATATGAGCAATTATGCTGTTCGAGTAGAAAATCTCAGCAAAAAGTACAAAATTGGCAAACTCCAGCATCGAAACGATACGCTGCGCGATGCGATTATGACGGGGTTAAATGCTCCGGCTAACTGGCTGCGAAGAAATGGGCATCGGCAAAACGCAGAAGCAAAAGACACGTTGTGGGCGCTCAAAGATGTATCGTTTGATATAACCCACGGCGAAGTTGTGGGCATTATTGGTCGCAACGGCGCGGGCAAAAGCACTTTGCTTAAAATATTGTCTCAAATCACCGAACCAACACGCGGACGAGCCATTATTGATGGCCGGGTTGGCTCGCTGCTTGAAGTCGGCACCGGCTTCCACGATGAATTGACCGGACGGGAAAACATCTACCTGAACGGGGCTATTTTAGGCATGCGCAAAGCCGAAATTGAGCGCAAGTTTGATGAGATTGTGGACTTTTCCGGGGTAGAGCAATTTCTGGACACGCCGGTTAAACGATATTCCTCCGGCATGAAAGTTCGGCTTGCCTTTTCGGTAGCGGCCCACCTTGAGCCAGAAATTTTGATGGTAGATGAAGTGCTGGCCGTTGGTGATGCTGAATTTCAAAAAAAATGCCTGGGTAAAATGGGTGACATCACCAAAGCCGGAAGAACGGTTCTGTTTGTGAGTCACAATATGGGGGCAATCACTCAACTCTGCCAAAATGTGGTGGTACTTCAAAAAGGGACCATCGCGGCCAAAGGCCCATCAGAAGAAACTGTTGCCTGGTATTTGGCAAACACAATCTTTGCGAGTGACGATCAAAATCTGCTTAAACACGCCTCAGAACGCCAGGGGGATGGCCGAATCCGATATGCAAACGTATATTTACAGGATAAGGCCGGTGAGCAAGTTACAACGCCAATTTCCGGTTCGCCAATAGATATAGTACAAGAATTTATAAGCTCTGAAGATTTATCTGATGTGAGCTTTACACTTACCATCTATAATCAACAGGGCGTGGCTGTTACAAATTGTCATGTACAAACGCAAGCCAAAAAATTTAAGATCAAAAAGGGACAAGGGAAAATCATCTGCCACATCCCCAAACTTCCGTTGCCATTGGGCCAGTATAAAATCGCTGTTGCCACAAGTGATAATTTTGGAAGCATGGATTGGGCGCCCACAGCCTGCATTTTTGATGTAGAAGCAAGCGTATTTTTTGAGACATTATATTTACCGCCAATGCAGCATTCAACAGCCCTCGTTGAGCACTCCTGGGAGTTGGGCTAGATTCCTCCAGGTAAGGACCCTTGGATTATGGCCAATTTCATAATCGTTATCGATCCAGATGCGAAACAACGCAATGAATTTATTAACACAGTCCAACCTTTAATATCGCCGGTTGATGGCCTGGTTACTAATCAGTGTTCCACAGCAGATTTTTGTGCTATTTGGGCCGCAGACATCCATGCACCTATTAGTCAGACAGCAGATAAAACCGGAGCCGCCGTTATTTGGGGCGATGCCATAGATAGCGCAAAACAGGAAAGGATAGATGCAACATTGCTACGGCAGCTATGGTGTAATATCCCTGAACACCGCCCATGTGCTTTGGATGGCTTCCATGCCGCCGTTACCTATAGCTTAGATGCCGGTTTAGTTTTGGGAGCCGACTTACTTGGCTTGTTTCCTGTTTACTATTACGCCGGCCAAAATATATTGTTGATTGGGTCAAGCCCAGAACTATTTAGGCATCACCCCGATTTTAAGACCGAACTCGACCCGGCAGGTCTTGTTGGGCTGCTGCTCACAAACGGGTTAGTAAACGGGCACACCTTGCTAAAAAGTGTGCGTCGCCTCCCCGCCGGACATTTATTAATCTGGCACCCAAAAGAAACATCGCGGGAATGGGAACAATATAAGATTACACCGTCAAGGCAATATTTCGACCTGCCGTTTTCGGCTCATGTAGAGATTATGCATCATGCGCTTGACGAGGCTGTTTCGCGTCATATAACCCCCGCTGATCGCTACGTTCAGCTTCTTTCGGGCGGAATGGACTCCCGGATGTTAGCCGGGTATTTGCATCAAAAGCATGCCAATGTTGCAACACTAACATTGGGGTTAAGCACAGACCTGGAAATGCAATGCGCGGTGCCGGTGGCTCGTTCTCTGGGCTTTGAACACACCACGGCAGATATCTCTATTGACCAGTATGCCAACTTTGCTGATTTGCAAAGCAGATGGGAACATAACTGTAACGGGTTCAGCAACATAATGGACTGGGGAGTTTATCCCCATTTAAAGAAGATCGCGCCTCGTCTTGTTGCTGGTTACATAATGGACCCAATTATAGGCGGGACACATATTACCTGGGCGTTCTCTCATTTGAATAACTCAATGTCGTTTGGCCAGTTCTTCAAAAAACTAAATGGCTGGGGAATTAATCCCAATTTACTGACAAACCTATTTCACCACAAGCCATTCGGCGAGCTGGTTCAAGAAACAGTCGCCCAGATAGAAAAAACCTATAAAAGCCTTTCTGATCAGGAGTCGCAACGCGCCTGGGTATTTGATCTCTACCATCGCCAGAGATTTCATACCGGTTCTGCTTTATGGCGTTACTCGTTTGGCGCATGGCCGGTTGTTCCAGTGATTGATCGTAAAGTATTGGCCACAATGGCAGGGATGCCAGCCGCAACCCTGACTCAGCGACGTGCTCAACAAGAGCTATTATGCGCCCAATTTCCAAAATTAGCGGCCCTGCCACTGGATCGAAATTCTTATGATACTTCCCCCCTTCGGCCACGATTGCGTTATCAAATTAGCCGACACCTTCGCCATCGGTTTGGATTTCTAAATTTTGAGAGCCAGGCCGTAACCAATTCGTCAGAAGAGCGACGTTATTATTACCGGGTATATAACATCAATGGGGCCGGGTGGCGGGTTATCCGGCGCGAGGCAGAACAATACCGTGAACGGGTGCAGTATATTTTTAACAAAGAGACACTCGCCGAGGTTTTACCACCACCCGATGTTTCTATCCAGCTTAAAGATGGAATCATCGATGCCTCAGGCCTTAAACTGTTGCTTGGAATTTTACTCTGGTCAAAAAACAATCTATAGGTTCCGGGGCGCAGATTTGGACTTTGCTCTATATGCGCCTTTCAACCAGCCAGCCGCCTGTTGGAAATTCTTATGCCCCAAACTCACCTTTGGTTGGATAATATAACCGAATCAAATGGTTCAATCACAATAAATGTAGTGCTTGAAAACACTCAGCACGCACGCACTACGCTTTGGTATCGTGTCCCAGTTGAGCACAAGACCGCCATTACACCAAGTAGTGATCCCTTTGTGGTCGGCGCGTTGTTCTTGGCTATGCGACAGGCCACGGATTTGGTTGTTCATGGCCAGGTTTCACCGTCACTCCTGCGAAACCTGGAAGAATTCCAGGCGGCCTGGGTCTCCTGGAAACCGGAACGTTATATCAAAATCAACATTTTGGCTGACACCGAACAGGAATCATCCCCTGCACCCGCTAATGAAGCCGTAGTGGCTTTCTCCGGCGGCGTAGATTCTTGTTTTACTGCGTGGCGGCACAGCCAGGGGCTGTGTGGACGGCAGCAGCGCAATTTACATGCCGGAGTGATGGTCCACGGGTTTGACATCCCGTTAAACCAGACGGACGTATTCAACCGGGCCAAACTCAAGGCCCAAAAAATGCTGGCCAGCCTGGGTGTTCAACTGTTGCCAATCGCCACTAATTTTAGAGACCTCGGCGACAACTGGGAGGACTGTCATGCGGCAGGAGCGGCATCGTGTTTGATGTTGTTGCAACAAAAATATTCAGTGGGGCTTTATGGCAGTACTGAACCCTACAAAAAACTGTTGATCCCGTGGGGCTCCAATCCAATTACAGACCCTATGCTTGCCAGTGACAGTTTTCAATTTATTCACGATGGTGCTGCTTACACCCGTACCAAAAAAATCCAGGTCATTTCAGATTGGCCGGAAGCCAATAAATATTTGCGGGTCTGCTGGCAGGGTCAAGATAAAGATAAAAACTGCGGTCAATGCGAAAAATGTGTTCGAACTATCTTGAACTTTAGAGTGATAGGCTTATCTGCGCCGGAATGTTTTGAAAATGATGTCAGTGACGCTCAAATTAGCGAAATAACTCATCTCAACTTGACCCAGATTGGCGAGTTTGAACAAATCATTGACGCCGCAAAGACAGCAAACAATACCGACTCGTGGGTGTCAGTGCTGGAAAAAACCGTTGCGTACAACAAAAAAATGCTAAATGCGCCGCCAGCTAATCGCTTGCGCCGGGCATTGTACAAGGGCATTTTGTGGGGGGCCTATCCGTTGCTTGTACCGGCCGCAGCTATTGACGCCTATCGCCGGCAGCGCTCTTTTCAACGCTCGTGGCGGGGCGGAATTGGCCGTTTAAAAGGGTGGCTGACAAAAGAACTGGGCGCTATTGATGGATAATTCAAAATGATGCCAGATGAGTCACCGGGTATTGTATCCCAACATATATTCAAACTGTTTCAGGAACATCGGGCGACTCCGTTCATATTTGTTGAACCCTGGGGCAACTTTGGCGACCAACTCCTCTGGATGGGTGCGGAAAAGCTGGCAAAATTGGCTGGCGTTCACCATCAGTCTGTCAACGTAGGCACGTTTTTGCACACGGATTACCCATCTCACGTGGGAGTGTATATTAACGGCGGTGGCGGAATTAATCCGTTATACCCGGAAACCACTGCTATGCAAGCGTTTCTCAAAAGTGTGGGGCGTTATCCGATTACTATTTTGGGGCCGCAAACTTTCCCGCAGGATATAAATTTCATAAAGCGGGAAATTGTTAATAAACTGCCCCACGGCAGTCCAGGCGCAGCCGTGTTGTTTGCCAGAGAAAAATTATCATACAACATTATAAAACCATTGTTGCCCGGCTGGATTGAACCTGGCCTGGATCACGATACTGCTCTAAACTTACAGGCAACCGATTTAACCACCTCCGTGCCACACCGACGGTTTGACCTGTACGCAATCAGAAACGATAAAGAAGCATTTTCTAAAAATCAGCGGGATTTGTTAGCCATTTGGATTGACCCAATCCATTTTTGTTTTGATTTTAACCAATGGCTGGCATTGCACCACCGAGCTAAACGGATTGTGACAAATCGACTGCACTCGTCAATACTGGGGTCCATTTTAGGTATTCCAACCACGTTGCTGCCTAACAGCTACCACAAAAACCATTCGGTGTGGGAGCATTCTTTGCAGCAGTGCGGGATTCTATGGCGTGATGAGATTGAGCTGCGCCCTTTGGCACAAAAAGTAAACGCCATCCCCCCCTTACGTCAGCTATTAGAGCTGCCTTTTACCCAGCGATTGCTGCGCGTGTTTATCCACCGCGCCCGTTACAGGAGTCTGGTGCCATAATGATGCCCCTGGTTTCGATTATCATTCCTGCTTACAACCAGGCCCAATATGTTGCCCAAACTGTTGACAGCGCCCTGGCTCAAACCTACCCCAATGTTGAAGTTATTGTGGTTAACGACGGATCTACTGATGACACCGCCGCTATTCTGGCCGGCTACAGGGGCCGCATCAAATGTATTTCTCAAGCGAATCGCGGGTTGGCCGGCGCGCGCAATGCCGGTTTTTCAGTTGCCCGGGGAGAGTACCTGCTCTTTTTAGACAGCGACGATATCATTCCACCCACAAAAATTGCCCGACACCTGGAATGGTTTGACCAACAACCAGATGTTGGCGTAGTCTACTCCGGTTGGCAGTATATTGACTCCAATGGAAACCCACTACCAGGCGAAACGCGTCTTCGTCAAGAGGGCCAAATGCTGAGCCGGCTCCTGCTTAGCAAATTTTACTGTATCCCTGGCGCGGCGGTTATCAAACGCCAAATTCTTGAGCAGGCGGGGCTATTTGATGAGTCTCTCCGGGCTGAAGAAGATACCGATTTGTGGATTCGGGCAGCGCAAGCCGGTTGCAAATTTGGTTATATTGACGAACTGCTGCTGCACTATCGCCTCCATCCCGCCAGTTTGTCAGCCCAGGCTGATCACCAAGTGAAACACGCATTTGCCCGGCTCGATAAATTTTTTACCAATGACTCATTGACCAGCGAGATTAAACAGCTCAAATCTCAAGCTTACAGTGCCGCCCATTTTGTAGCAGCCGGCAGATATTACAGGGTTGGTAATATTGAATCAGGCTGTAGTCACCTGTCTCAGGCTCTGGCTATTTACCAGCCATTAGCAACTGATAAAAACAAGCTTATGCAAAAAATAAGCAGTATGGTGTTAAGCACTAAACACAACGACCCACTGGCTGTGCTGGATATACTTTTTAGCACCCCTGATTTACCCCCGGCGATCAAATCAGTTCAGCCAGAAGCCTCCACCCTGGTTTACCTTGTTCTGGCCGCCGACCATTATTTCGCAGGTCAGGCCGAACAGGCACTCAATCTTTTGCAGCGCGCACCCTTACGCACTGCACCAACCACGGTTGATTGGCTGCTCGACTGGATTGCAAGTACCGCATTGACAGCCCCGGCTGAATCCGGTTGTCAGTTTATTGATTGGATTTCTGACAGCCTGCCAGTTGATTTACCCACCTTTAAGGGTCGGGCCTACGGCCGTTATCACGTTGCTTCGGTCTTTTTGGCTCATCAAAACCAGCAGCCCAGAGAAATGCGACGACACATTTTGCCCGCCGTTTGGGGCCATCCGGCAATTATCAAAAATCGCGGGTTTATCAGCGTTGTTTTACGTTCACTGTTTTCATAGTCAATTGGAGTTGGTCAAAATAGCCCAATGGCAAAGGTCTCAATCATTATTCCAACCTATAATAACGAATTTTTTTTGGGGCAAACTATAGATAGTGCGCTGGCTCAAACCTATCCCGATTTTGAGGTCATTGTAGTAGATGATGGTTCTACCGGTAATGCCCGGCCCGATGCCAGCACCCTCGGACACAACAAAATCCGATACATTTACCAGGATAACCGGGGGCCAGCTGCGGCCAGAAACACCGGCTACAGAGCGGCGCAGGGAGATTACCTGTTATTTTTAGACAGCGACGACCTTATTCCGCCTACAAAAATTACCCGGCATCTTGAGCAGTTTGACAAACAGCCTGAGGTTGGTGTGGTTTACTCAGGTTGGCAATACATTGACCAAACCGGCAACCCTCTGCCGGGCAATATGCGTCCCGGCAAACAGGGCCAGTTGCTCAAAGAACTACTCCTTGGCAATTTCTATTGCATCCCCGGTGCGGCAGTTATAAAACGCCAGGTATTGGAGCACGTGGGATTGTTTGACGAGGCGCTTAGAGCTGAAGAAGATGTTGATCTGTTAACACGGATAGCTTATGCTGGCTACAAGTTTGGCTACATTGATGACCTTTTACTTCAATATCGTATCCATCCTAATAACTTGTCGGCGCGGGCTGATCACGAAGTAAAATATGCATTTGCCCGGCTGGATAAGTTTTTTTCCACGCCCAACCTTGCCGTCGATGTTCAGCAGCTCAAGCCAGAAGCCTACAGCCGGTTGCACTATATTTCGGCGGCGCGGTTTTTCCGGGCCGGGCAGGCAGAAGCCGGTCGAGAGCATCTGCGTCTGGCCACAACAGTTTACCCGCCGCTTGCCGCCGATGAGCAGTGGCTAACCGAGTGGGCCTCAGGCTTTGCTCTAAGCCGGCATACCCCGGATGCAGAAAGGTTTTTAAACTGCTTGTTTGATAACCTGCCAACTGAAGCCACAACCTTAACAACGTTGCGCCGTAAAGTGACAGCGCAATATCACACCGGCGCTATTTTTCAGGCGTGGCCACACTCACCCAAAAATATTAACCGCCACATCTGGCCCGCACTAACAGAAAATCCTCAGATTATCACCAATCGAGGGTTTTTAAGTATTGTATTTCAATCATTATTCCGGCAAACAGGTTTTAAGTGACTAATACCAAAGCATCAATCATTATACCCGTAAACAATGGTGAACGTTACATCCGCCAAACGATAGACAGCGCGCTGGCCCAAACCTATTCTGATTTTGAAGTTATCGTAGTAGATGACGGCTCAAGCGACAATACCCGAAATATTTTGGCCAGCTATGGCAACCGAATTCGATACATTTATCAGGAAAACAAAGGGCCGGCCGCCGCCAGAAATACCGGTTATAGAGTTGCCAACGGTCAATATTTGTTATTTTTAGATAGCGACGATCTTATTCCGCCTGAAAAACTGGCGAGACACATTGACTTTTTGGAAACTTGGCCCCAGCACGAGTTAGCCTATTCAGCGTGGCATTTTTTGAGCGATGATGGCAGCACAATTCTTGGTGAGAAACGGCCGCGGGAAGAAGGGCATTTACTGGTAGACATGCTGCGCCGGTCATTTGTGATGGTTAGCCCGGGGGCAGTGGTAATCAAACGGACCTGTTTTGACAGGATTGGATTGTTTGACGAATCTCCGGCGTTAATTGGCACCGAGGATACAGATTTATGGCTGCGGATTGCTGCCGCCGGTTATACGTTTGGCTATATCGACCAACCCTTGCTACAGTATCGGGTCAGACATGATAGTGTCTCAAGTAATACCGCCCGCAAAATTGAGGTGAGAACAGCCCGGTTAGATAAATTTTTTACTGTGCCCGACCTGCCTGAAGTAATAAAAAATCTAAAGGCAGAAGCCTACAGCACTATCTATTTTGAAGCTGCCGCTGACTACTACCGCATTGGCGACATGGAACAGGGCTGCCATAATTTACAGATGGCTATAAAGCTTTGCCCGGCAAAGACAGAGGATCGGGACTGGATTCTTGAATGGCTGGCGGCAGCCATCGCAGAACCGCAAACCAAACACCCATTGAAAATGCTAAACCGTATCTTTGCCCATCTTCCGCCAGAAGCGGCATTCTTAAAATCACTTCGCCGACAAGCAGTGGGACGTTACCACACCGCCGCGGCGTTTACGGCGTACCATAATCAACGCCCACAGGACATCCGGCATCATATTGTGCCGGCGCTCCTTAACGATGTTCGGTTGATTACCAATCGGGGTTTTATAAAAATTGTACTGCACGCTTTATACAGTTGGCTCATTTTGACGAGACAAGGTTTTGAGTCACTTTAACGTGCAAACTGCATCTGTTGTAATATCCTAAACCAGAATTCCTAACCAAGGATCAAGATAATCCATGTCCAGTTTTACACCTTCAGTTAGTATTGTAGTGCCAGTTTACAATGGGTCTCGCACAATAGAGCATTGTATCACCAGTTTACTGAATCAGGATTATCCAAAAGACAAATACGAGATCATTGTCGTTGAAAACGGTTCAACAGATAATACTCCCGAATTCCTTAAGAACTATCCGGTGAGATTGATTCATTGTAACAAACCTGGCCCAAGCGAGGCCCGCAACAATGGCATTGCTTACAGCCGGTCTGATATTATTGCCTTTACCGATGCGGATTGTGTTGCGGCCCCAAACTGGCTGACCAATTTAACCCAACCTTATATTAATCCGAAAGTTGGAGGGGTAGGCGGGGAAATCCTGGCTTACAGGCATGCAAACCGAAACTTTGTAGAAATTTTCTCTGATGACTACTCACCGCTCATTAATTATGGATCAGAAAATTCTGGCGAATTTTTGCCGCGCCTTTACACTGCCAATGCATCCTACCGCAGAGAACTGATTAACCAGATTGGCGGTTTTCGTCCTTATTTGATCACGGGACAGGATGTTGATTTATCCTGGCGGTTGCAATTACAAACTGACTACAAGTTGCAGTATGCGCCTGAGGCGACCATTTACCACCATCATCGGACAACAAAAGCCGGCCTGGCCCGCCAATATCGGCGCTATGGGTTTGGCGAAATTATGCTGGATACGCTATATCGACAGCACCCCGGCTACCCGCGGAATCGATCTTACCAGTTTAAACGTATTATGAAACAACTATATGCCATGCTGCGGTATACTGTATCGATGGGAGTTCGCCGGATACGGTTAACCACCGGCCGGGCTACACCCTATGAGGCAGCCGTACCCGGCTTGTGGTTTCTGATCGAGTGGAACAACATCCGCGGCAAGATAGATGGATTAATTGCCACCCGTCTGATGAAAGACCCGCAAATAGCCACGGAAACAGACCGGGTGCCACTAATTACCCGGCTGTACGGCACTTGAGCCGGTTGGGGGTCGCTTAAACAACCAAAGTTTATTCAAACAAAAGCCATCTGTTTTTCTGCGCAGAATCCTTTTTATAATGGTGTGACTTGTAAGCAAAAATCACAGAGAGTCACATCATCTTCTCCCCAATTACTAAAACACATTTTTGCCGCTGTGAATCGGGCATGTCCCCCTGTTTGATTATTCTAACTTTTTTATAACAATCCTCATATGGACGTATAAGGAAATGTTGTTACACTGAGTTTCGTTAAACAAATTTAATCAAATTATGCGGCTGACACATTACGTGGAGTAAGCTTGTAATCGAAGTTACCGGATGATGGAAATGGTAGCGAGGTTACTGACATTAACTACAAATAACAAACGGATTGGGGGGACCGGTATTTGAGTAAAAGCAGCAGCAAAATCAGTCAAAAGCAGCACAACTCCTAAAACAACTAATTAATTCGCATTTACCTTTGTTTTGGTTGTCTACGCCTTTTTCACCCTCACTCAAAGTCAATTGGAGTTTCGCCAGGCAATTCACAGGTAATTGCAAATACTTTAAATTTAAATTGGGAAAAAATATGTCAGTTTTTCTTACAGAACTATATGGGGCCAGAGAACTTTTATTCACATGGACTATGCGCGACTTCAAAGTGCGCTATAGCCAGTCTTTACTGGGTGCCGCCTGGGCAATTTTGCAGCCACTCTCTTTAATGGTGATTTTCAGCGTCATCTTTTCTGTGTTCATAAAAGTGCCCACCGACGGCGTCCCGTATCCGGTTTTTGCCTACACGGCGCTACTGCCGTGGACCTTATTTGCCAACTCGTTGAGCACCGCTATTCCGAGTCTGGTCACCAACATGAGTTTGGTCAGCAAAATTCACTTTCCACGCGAGATTTTGCCGTTATCGGCAATTTTGGTAAGTTTCATCGATTTCTTGATTGCCTGTTCTGTATACGTGATTTTGTTAATCTTTTTTCAATACCCGATTGGCCCGACCGTTCTATTAGTACCGCTGGTATTGTTTATCCAGATCATTCTGACCTTTGCCCTTAGCCTGATGGCATCGGCGTTTATGGTGTTTTACCGCGATGTTCGGTTTGTGATTCCGTTGGCCTTGCAGTTATGGATGTATGCCACACCAATTATCTACCCTATCACCGTTGTGCCCGAGTGGTTGCGCCCATTTTATTATCTGAATCCAATGGCAGTACTCATTACAGCCTATCGAGACATCATTCTGCACAATCAAATGCCCAATTGGACTTACCTGGGGTTAGCCACTCTGTTATCCGGTCTACTTCTTGTGGTGGCTTATCCCTACTTCAAACAGGCTGAGCGGAAATTTGCCGACCTGATCTAACCCGGTGTTTGGTTAGTAAATGTCTGGTTCACGCCGTTAGACCATCACCATTTTTATAACTACAAGGACACAAAATGGCTGTTATTGAATTTGATCATGTTTCTAAAGGATACCGGCTGGGAGCCAGCCGCACCAGTTTACGCGAAACCGTACCACACCTTGCTAGTAAACTGTTTAGTCGCAATGGTGCGCACGCTGACAATCAGATATTCTGGGCATTGGATGATGTAAGTTTTAACGTCGAACAGGGGGAAGTGCTGGGTATTATTGGTCACAACGGCGCCGGCAAAAGCACCATCCTTAAATTGCTATCTAAAGTAACCTACCCGGATAGTGGTAACATCAAAACCAAAGGACGCATGGCGGCTCTGATTGAATTGGGAGCCGGTTTTCACCCTGATTTGTCGGGTAGGGAAAACGTTTATTTAAATGGCTCTATTTTGGGGCTGAAACGGCACGAAATCGACGCCCAATTCGATAACATTGTTGAATTTGCCGGGCTGGAAAAATTTATCGATACGCCCATCAAGCGCTATTCATCCGGGATGTACGTGCGGTTGGCCTTTGCCGTGGCCGCCCACGTTAGGGCTGATATTTTACTGGTAGATGAGGTGCTTTCTGTTGGAGATATGGCCTTTCAACAAAAATCGCTGGCTAAAATGAACGAACTAAGAGATAGCGGGGCGACAATTATTTTTATTTCACATAACATGTGGAGTGTTAGTCGTTTTTGCCGGCGAACATTTTTATTAAATAAGGGTCATATTGAAGCAGAAGGCAACCCAGATGAAATTATTGAAATATACCGGCGTAAAGAGAGAGAAGATTTACTGAATAAAACACGGTCAGCAGAAATAGGGACTGAACCAGATAATCAAACAAATGGAGAAACGGCCATTACCCAGGTTGAACTACTGGACAAATACAGGCAGCCAAAGAATCAATTTGATAGCCAGGAAGGGTTGTTTATATGCGCTCATTACGTTGCACCCGACCCTATTGAGTCACCCCGTTTTCTGATTCGAATTCGCCGGGCTGATGGGTTAATTTGCTATAACCTTTCAAATAAAAATGGACCGGAGTTTACTCAACGCCAGATACATGGGGTTGGAACATTCCAGGTTTACGTTGATCCGTTGCAACTGGTTCCAGATATTTACTCCGTAGATGTTTTCATCGCGGATGCAGAAAAACCCCTGGTTTACGCTAGCAGAAGCGGCGAAATTTTTCATATCAACGGAAATGTATCCAGTAACGACACAGCCGGGATATTCGAGCCGCATTCAGAATGGATACCGGAGCGTAATTGTTTATGAGTAAGGTATCGGTGATTATTCTCGCTAATAATCAAACCGAAATAGTTTCTCAAGCCATTGAAAGCAGCTTAAACTGCGGCCTTCAAAATCCCGAAATCATTGTAGTTAATAATGGCCCAACACCTGGCACAGACGAATTGTGGGGCGCATATTCAAAACAGGTCATTAGTATTCAACGGCAAACTCACTCACCATATGCCGCCTGGCTAATGGGAGTTCATAGATCATGCGGAGACTTTTTGATTTTATTAAATGCCGATGATTTGCTCTCAACGTCAAAATTTGAGTCACAGTTGCGCCGGTTGGAAAGAGACTCTTATTTAGGTTTATTGTATTTTCACGAAGATGTAGAAGAGAGATTTTCTACTCATATCATCAATGATGTGGATCCCAACAGGCACGAATGCCTGGATAGTGCCGCAGTAAGCTTAGAGTTCTTTCTTAGCGGTTGCCCTATGCTGCGTCGCACTGCAATTGAATCCGCCAAATTATTGAGCTTGCCGGATGACTCAAACACTCACTGGGATCCTTGGCGTCAAATGATGTTGACTGGTTATGAGGCTGACGCCTGCGAAAAATCTCTGCTGTCAAAAGAACATTTGTTAATCTTTTTGAGGAATATTCACACCGGAGACAAAAACGTTGCGCTGCGACACCTGACCGAAGTGTTCAGGCTATTTCCTGAGATTTCAACAAAACCAGAAATTTTTAGCCAGGCTATCTTTGAATATTTGCATAATGTCGATCTTACTGACCCCATATCTTTCGTCCATACTGTATTTGAAAGCTTACCCATTATAGCCAGTAGTTTTGTTGATCTTCGAGCCAGTATTTTGGCAGAATTGTATGTTTCAAAAGCATTTCAGAATTATACATTTGGAGACATGCGCCTGGTCAGGCGAGATGTCATCACGGCCCTACGTTACAAACCTTCTTTTCTTTCAAATAAGGGGGTTGTATCTATTTTTGGCAAATCATTTTTGCCGATGAATCACCACGTGAAAGATGAAACAAGCACCTTACATTTGGTAATTGAAGAAATAAAGGCATCACTGAACAAACCATTGACTCGTATCGAAAAGTCAGGTGGGGGATCAAATCAAAACACCTACAAGATTCGCATTGATGATCGCCCATTTCTATTACGGCTGGTAAAAAATCGTTCCGATATGCTAAGTGTCCGGCAATTTGTCTCGATCATAGAACAACTTCAATCACGGGATGTGCCAGTTCCCACCATTTATGCTTACCAATGCTCAGCCTCAGGCTCTGAAACGGGAGCCTGGACTATTGAAGAATGGCTGCCCGGAATGCCATTTGTTCCTAAAAACCTGCGGTGGCGAGACGCGATCACGGTTGCCGGTGAACTTGGACGATACCTTCGTCATTTACACGGAATAGAAACAAAAGGTTTTGGCAATATTTTGTCAGAAGGTTTTGAGACAACGCATCAAACTCTTGAACAATGGTTGACCTTTAAATATCTGAAGCGATGCCAATCCGTAGCCACATTTCCCAACGATGCATTTAATGTTATTGAAACCGCCTGTCAATTTCTATATCAAGCTTATGATGGGTTTCCAAAGCTATGTCACGGTGATTTCACGCCCTGGAATCTCTTGATTCATCAGGGACATGTAAGAGCTTTGATTGACTGGGATGGAATATACGGTTGCGATCCGGCTCTCGATTTAGCCATTTTGCATTATTGGATTGATGACACACAAATTCTCAACGCCCTGCTTCAAGCCTATGCACCCGATGATCCCGCCCTATTTCGGGATCGAATTATGGCCTTTGTGAAGTGCTATGCTGCTTACCTATTTACAAATGACTATTCAGACCAACCTGTTACGCAACAGTTGGTACAAAGTAAATTTTTTGGTTGCGTTTGGACATGATGCTCATGGTTAACAAGAATCCCCCAACGATCAGGAAAATGTACTGTGCAGCCCAATAAAGTTTCGATTATCATCACAACTCATAGGCAACAACAACAGATATCCCAGACTATTGAGAGTGTTTTTGCCCAAACCTTTGGCAATTTTGAAATTGTTATAGTTGATGATGGGGCAAATGATAAAACACCAAGGCATTTGTCTCCATATCTGGATAAAATCACATATATTCGGCAACCATATCAAGGAATTACAGCTGCTCGAACTGAAGGTCTGAAGATAGCCCAGGGGAAATTAATTTTATTTATGCAAGCTGATGATTATTTGCCTCCAAAAAAACTTGAATGGCAAATCCGGCGGCTGCAATCACAACCCGAGTTGGGGTTAGTGTACTTTGGTGAGCAAATCCCCAATTGGGAAGGAATTTACTGGGAGCCAGCCGAGATAATCCGAATTCTGGAAAAGGATTTTCCCAATGACGATCCCGATAATTGTTTTGCGATGGAAATGTTCCTTATTGGCTGGCCTCTCATCAGGCGTGAATGTTTGGAACAGGCCAGATTTTTAGACATATCCCAAATTATTCGGGATCAGTGGAATCCCTGGCAGAAGATAATTGACTCAGGTTATCAGATTGACTCCAGCGACCAATTATCCCTTTTAACAGGGCACCGCGAAATTTCTCTACGGAAATTTAATGGAAAAGATATAAACGCTGCCCGGCGTTATATGGCAGAAACTCTGCGCTTATTCCCGGCAATTCTGAGTGATCCCAAAACCTTTGCCAATGCAATCTTGGAATACAGCAAAAAACCGGAGATTGACGATGCAGTTGGTTTTGCCGAGAAAGTGTTTAACAACGTACCTGAAGCGGCAAACAATTTGCAAAAATTTCGCTCATACGTTTTGGGTGAACTTTCAATGGTCACAGCATTTCAAAATTATGTGGCAGGTGATGGATCTGGGGTGCGGCAAAATATTATTTCAGGTTTAATGCATAAACCTTCATTTATTAGTAACAAAGGTGTTGTTTCTGTATTCATAAAATCATTCTTCAATGATAACTTGCCTTCACAGCTCGCCGGGCACGATATCGAGCAGTTACGAATAACAATCCGGAAGGTTGGAGAGTGGTTAGGGCGGCCTATAGATTCCATAAAGAGCACCGTATTGGGTACCAATCGGTCCACGTATATTATCAAAAGCCGTAATGATTGGTTTATGTTACGGTTGATCAAGCCACAACATAGCGACTTAGATTTACAGCATCGTATGGCCATTACACAACTGGTACAACGCAAAGGTATACCAGTACCCGCCATAATCAAAGTTTATCAGCCATCTTCTGAGATAACTGAGCCTGCCTGGATTCTTGAAGAATGGGTACCCGGTGTTCCATTTGTTCCTCAAAGCATGAAATGGCCCCATGCAGTTTGTGTGGCCAAAGAACTGGGGCACTACCTGCGGCAATTACACCAAATTGAAACATTGGGGTTTGGATTGGTCTCATCTGCCGCACTTGAGGCAAATTATCAAACATTTGATAAGTGGTTAACCGCTTGTATTCTTGATAAATGCAGGTTGTTGACTGGTTTACCCGGTGAGGCCATAACTCGCGTTGAGTCAGCGGTACAGTATTTAACTGATTCTTATCAAGATACACCCAAGCTCTGCCATTTTGACATTCACAGTTGGAATCTCATTGTTGGCAAACAAAACAAATTATCGGCGATAGTTGACTGGGATGGAGTTCATGGTAGCGACCCCGCCTTTGACATTGCAAATCTTCACTTTTGGTTAGATGACGACCATATCCTGACGGCTTTATTGCGCACTTACGCCCCTGCTGACGCAGAGGCCTTTCGACAGCGCGTTATGGCTGCCGTGATCTGTTACAGTATTTATTTTGCCAGGCAAGATGACAACCTAAACATTTATCCCAGATGCCTTAGATGGTTAACTGGCGATTCCAAACAATTAACGTGGTGATTTCCTTATGAAAATATATCCCTATACCAGTAACAATAAAACAGAATGGGATGACTTTATTTGTAACTCAAAAAATGGAACCTTTTTGTTCTATAGAGATTATATGGATTATCACGCTGACCGCTTTAGAGACCACTCGTTGATTGTTTCAAATGAACAAGATCAGATTATCGCCGTACTTCCGGCAAATGCCAGAGAAACTGTATTAATTAGCCACGAAGGCCTTACTTACGGCGGCTTCATCGTCAATGAAAAAATGTCTACTCCTTTGATGTTAGAAACGTTTGAAGCCTCGTTTCAGTATCTGGCCAAGCAAGGGTTCACCCAGTTAATCTATAAAACCATTCCCCATATATATCATTCAACACCGGCGGAAGAAGATACATACGCCCTATTTAGGCATAACGCCGAGCTTTATCGACGGGATGTATTAACAGTGGTAAATTACTGCGGCGTCCCATTAAAATTCCAACAGCGACGACTAAGAAGCATAAAAAAGGCCAAAAACCACCAATTACAGGTGAAAGAATCAAATGACTTCAGTCAATTTTGGGCAATTTTGACGGCTAATCTAAGTAATAAATATGGGATCAATCCGGTACACACAATTGATGAAATCAAATTATTGGCTCATCAATTTCCTGCCCAGATCAAGTTATTTGCCGCATACAAAGAAGATACAATGCAGGCTGGAGCCGTAGTTTACCTTAGCCCAAATGTTTGCCACGTTCAATACAATGCAACAACTTTGGATGGGGCGAATACCGGTGCGCTTGATTTGGTTATCGACCATCTCATAAATGTTTACCGTCCATCTAAAAGATATTTTGACTTCGGTATCTCAACTGAAGACAATGGTTGTTATTTAAATATTGGCCTGGTTGACTATAAAGAAGGTTTTGGAGCAAGAACCGTAACCCATGATTTTTATAAGATAGATTTAACCCACTTACCCGCCAAAGACTAACTTCTATGCGTACAATAAACGACTGCCAAATTATTCAACTTCCCAAAATTCCTGACCATCGGGGAAACCTAAGCTTTTTTGAAAACAACCGGCATATCCCGTTTGATATCCAACGAGTCTATTGGATCTATGATGTTCCAGGTGGCGAGATGCGCAGCGAAGGGCATGCCTACATGCAGCTTCAGGAATTTATTGTCGCTCTTTCAGGAAGTTTCGATGTTGTTCTGGATGATGGTTACAATCAAAAAACCTATGTGCTTAACCGCTCGTATTTTGGATTATACATACCCAATCTTATCTGGCGGCAAATTCAAAACTTCTCTACTAATGCCTTCTGCATGATAGCTGCCTCGTTACCATTTGCAGAAGATGATTACATTCGCGACTATCGAAATTATTTAGAAACTCGCAACACTCATACAAAATAATGACAACCATTAACGACTGCAAAATCATCGAATTATCAAAGATAACCACAAGCACACAGGGAAGTTTAACACCTATTTACAGTGGCGAACATATTCCCTTTGATATTGCCCGCGTATATTATCTGTATGATGTGCCGGGCGGTGCCGTTAGAGGTGGTCACGCTCATAAAGAGTTGCAGCAATTAATTGTTGCGGCAATGGGAGCTTTTAGTGTAGTACTGGATGATGGGTATACAAAAAAAACTTTTGTCCTGAATCGAGCCTATTTAGGCTTATATGTACCACAATTTATTTGGCGAGAGCTGGTAGATTTCTCCTCGGGCGGTATCTGTTTAGTTCTTGCCTCTCATCCCTATAACGAAAACGATTATATTCGCGACTATGAACAGTTTCTAAGGTACAAACATCGTGGAAATTCCATTTCTTGATTTAAACGCGCCTTATCTGGAACTCAAAACCGAACTCGACGAAGCCATACAGCGGGTTCTCGCCAGTGGGTGGTATCTGCTTGGGAACGAGACTCACGCCTTTGAAGAGGAATACGCTCATTTCTGTGGCACAAAATATTGCATTGCTGTTAGCAATGGACTTGACGCGCTTCACTTAACTTTACGTGCATGGGATATTGGCCCGGGAGATGAGGTTATTGTGCCGGCGCATACTTTTATTGCTACATGGTTAGCGGTAACGTATGCTGGCGCGCAGCCTGTCCCTGTTGAAGTAAATGAAAATACCTACAACCTTGACCCGTCTAGAATTGAGTCCGCAATTACGCGTCAAACCAAGGCCATCGTTCCTGTACACCTTTATGGCCAACCGGCTGATATGGACGCAATAAATACAGTTGCCGACAAATACGGATTAAAGGTTTTGGAAGATGCAGCTCAGGCTCATGGCGCATTGTATAAGGGCAAACCAACAGGTTGTTTAGGTGATGCAGCTGCGTTTAGTTTTTATCCCGGCAAAAATCTTGGCGCACTTGGCGATGGGGGTGCTATCACCACCAATGATGAAAACCTGGCTAAACGCATTAGAATGCTTGCAAATTATGGGGCCGAGCGAAAATATAACCATTTAGAAAAAGGTTTTAACTGTCGTCTCGATGAAATCCAGGCCGCTATCCTGCGGGTCAAACTCCGTTATTTAATGGATTGGAATAATCGCAGAAAGGCTATTGCAAATCTGTATCTGGATAAACTGACTAATTTGGATATTGTTTTACCTGTCATTCCAGAGTGGGCAACACCGGTTTGGCATTTGTTTGTGATTCGTTGCCAGTTTCGCAATCAACTGCAACAATACTTAGCTAAAAATAAAATCGGTACATTAATACATTATCCAGTACCGCCATTTAAACAGAAAGCGTATCCACAATTTGCAGCTATAGCTGACCATTTCCCAATTGCGTCTAAAATAGCAAACGAGATTCTCAGTTTACCAATGGGTCCACATCTGGCATCAGATCAAGTTCGCGTCGTAGTTGATAAAATAAATGATGCCATCACGCTGTTTAAAAAAGATTTTTCATCTTAGAAAAGGTATGTTCTTATGTTAAATAAAGTTGGCGATGCCTTGGTTTCCGTAATCATACCTACTTATAATCAACCAAAACTTTTACAACTCACCATCGAAAGTGTTTTGGCGCAGACTTATCCAAATATAGAACTCATTGTCATCGACGATGGCTCCACAGAAGATACAGCCGCGATGATAGCTCAGTACAAAGGCAAGTTAACTTATATAAAACAGGAAAATCAAGGGGGACCGGCAGCCACTAACAATGGTATCCGAGCTGCGTCGGGGGAGTACCTCACTTTTTTAGATCACGATGATTTAATGCTGCCAACCAAGATTGAGCGCCAGGTTCAGTTATTAGACACCCGGCCTGAAATCGGCCTTGTCCATTGTAGATACTATCATATTGACGAAAATGGAAATATTATGGACAAAATCGGGCTTTTACCCGCAAATAAAAGCCTCAAAGAACTGGTATACAGCAACTTTCTGTGGGCAGGCGGGCCGATGATTCGCCGTCAATGTCTTGACCAAGTTGGGTTGTATGATGAAGAGTTATGGTCAGAGGATTGGGATTTATGGCTGCGTATTGCCCTGGCCGGTTATGAATTTGCATGTATCCAGGAACCACTGGGAGCCTACCGAATTCTGGCTGGCAGCAAGATGTCGCATATTGCCAGGTTAGAACAAAGCATCTTTCTTATTTTGGACAGGGTTTTTGCCGATACCCGCTTGCCGGCAGATGTTGCTAGCGAAAAGGATCAGGTCTATAAAATGTGGCGTTTCTGGATTAGCTGCAGGTATTACGCTGTAGGCCAGTGGGCCGAAGCCCAACGCAACCTGGCAGAGGCGTTAGTCTCGCCATCTCTATTATTAGCCCAGCCAGACACCTTTGTCCAGCTTCTACGTGACAATGCTCTGAACTCACCGGTCGGCGAGCCGGTCAGGTTTGTTAACGACGTATTTGAACACTTACCTCCCGGTCACAACGATGTGAGTCGATACCGCTCGCAGGTACTCGGCCAGGTTTACACGGCCTTGGCCCTGCGTAATTACGGCTTGGGTCGGATAGATGAAGCCAAGCGCCAATTGGCTGAGTCTATCACTATGAACCCGGATATAGTTAATCAACCCGAAAATTTTTTCAAGGCATTAGCTTACAATGCCCTGTCTCTGCCGGTCAAATCACCCCTTCAATACGTAAATACGGTTTTTCAAAATCTCCCGCAGCCGGCGCAACAACTTAAACAGGCCCGCTCGCACATCTTGAGCCAGGTCAGTATTGGCTATGCCTTTGAGAGTTACCATGCGGGTCAGCGGCGGTTGGTGGTGCAGCAGGTTCTAACGGCGCTGCGCTATCGCCCGGCCTGGCTGAGCAACAAAGGCGTGACCGCCATCTTTTTTAGATCACTGTTGGGGTTAAGTTTGGAAGCACGGTAAGGCAACCAATTGCTCTCTTAACACAACTCAAATTTCAAATGCACTGCAACTCTTAATTAAGAAACTTATTCTCCAAAATAAAGGTGATTGAAAATGAATTCTGACTTAGCGATTAATGGTGGGGCTCCTGTGCGTGACACATTTCTTCCCTTCGGTGCTCCGCATTTGGGGGAAGAAGAAATCGCTGAAGTAGTCGCGACGTTGCGCTCAGGTTGGATCGGCACTGGGCCCAAAACGCAGCGCTTTGAAACAGAATTTGCGGAATATGTCGGTAGCCAATACGCCATCTCGGTTAATTCATGTACCGCCGGGTTGCATCTCAGCCTGCTTGTTAACGATATTGGCCCTGGCGATGAAGTTATTACCACGGCTATGACTTTTGCGGCCACCGCAAACGTTATTGAACATTGTGGAGCCAGGCCCGTTTTTGTAGATATTGACCCCATTTCATTAAATATTGATCCGGCACAGATCAAAGCAGCTATCACTCCGCGTACCAGAGCTATTATCCCGGTTCATTTTGGCGGTCTGCCCTGTGATTTGGATGTGATCGTGGAAATCGCCAATCAAGCAGGCCTGATCGTTATTGAGGATGCCGCTCATGCAGTCGGAACACGCTACAACAACCGGATGATTGGCTCCATTGGACATTTAACCAATTTCAGTTTCTATCCAAACAAAAACCTAACGACCGTGGAAGGGGGAATGATTACCACCAACAACGAGACCTGGGCCAACAAATTGCAGGTTTACCGATTGCATGGATTGAGCCGGGATGCCTGGAAGCGATACAGCAGCCATCGCCTGATGTTAAGCCACGCAATCTTACCCGGGTACAAATACAATATGACGGATGTGCAAGCCTCTTTGGGTCTTCATCAGTTGCGCAAGCTTGAAAGATTCCTGGAGGTTCGGGAGCAATATGCCAGTCGTTATGATGAAGCCTTTGCCAGGTTTCCCGGAGTGACCTTGCAGCCCCGGCCAATAACTCCGGGTATGCGGCACGGTTTACACCTATATGTGTTGATACTTGATCCGGCCCACTTCTCAATAGATCGAAACGAAATTATTAATGCGTTACTGGCCGAGAATATCGGCGCCGCCCTGCACTACCGAGCGCTGCACACCCACCCCTATTATCAAGAAAAATACGGTTACAAACCAGAAGATTTCCCGCATGCTTACCAGGTAGGCGAACGCATTCTCTCCTTACCACTCACGCCAGCTATGACGGATGCGGACGTTCAAAATGTAATTCAGGCGGTCGAGAAGGTTCTAACTTATTACCATGTAGGTAGCTGAACAAAACTATCATCAAACCTTCACCTGTCTTGAAAGATGGGTTTTAAATTACAGGAAACAGGTATGCCCAACAGAGATAACCTGCCCCGAGTTTCTGTCATCATTCCAACTTATAACCGGTCAACCCTTTTGGAACGGACGGTCAAGAGTGTTTTAGCGCAGACTTACCCCAACTTGGAAACCATTGTTGTCGACGATGGCTCAACCGATGATACCGCTTTGGTAATGGCGCAATATGCCGGACAGATTACCTACCTGCAACAGAGCAATCAAGGGGTGGCCGCGGCACGCAACTACGGCCTGCGAGTTGCCACCGGCGCATATATTAATTTTCTTGACCATGACGATCTGTTGCTACCAACCAAGATTGAACGGCAGGTGCAATTATTGGAAGCCCGGCCTGAAATCGGCCTTGTTCACTGCGGTTATTACCATATTGACGAAAACGATAATCGCCTGGAGAAAATGACGTTTTTACCCGATGGCACACTGGCCGAACTTGTCTGCATTAACCAGATTTGGTCGGGGGCACCTCTCATTCGCCGCCAATGCCTCGAAAGAGCAGGTAATTATGACGATGTGTGGACTGCCGATTGGGATATGTGGCTGCGGATTGCCCAAACCGGTCAGCAGTTTGCCTGTATCCAGGAACCCCTCGGCGCTTATCGGATTTTGCCGGGCAGTGAGATGTCCAATGTATCCAAACTGGAACACGGCTCATTTTATACGCTTGACCGGATATTCGCCGACCCGCAGTTGCCCACTGACGTGCTGGCCGAAAAGGCCAAAGCATATGGCACTACTCACTTATGGCTCAGTTGGCGGTACTACGGCGCCGGTCAATGGGAGGAAGCGCAACGTAATCTAACCGAAGCCCTGACTCTGTTGCCCCACCTGTTGGAAAACCCCAAAGAGCTGTTAGAAAGCATTTATGGTGATGCTTTAGGCGTACGCATTAGTGATCCGGTAGAGTTTATATTGAATATATTAGAACATCTACCTCCCATCGCTGCTGGCCTTCGCTCCTACAAAACGCAGCTCCTGGCTACCGTACGTGTGGGGCTTGCTCTGCGCAATTATGCCTTTGGCAATTTGGCCAAAGCGCAACAGGAGCTTACCGAAGCAATAGCCTTAAATCCAACTCTGCTTGAGCACACCGGCGATTTTGCCAACTTGTTGGGGCATTATGCAACCAAATTACCGGTCAGCACGCCCAGCCTCTTTGTTGAAACGGTGTTTCAAAACCTGCCGCCAGGCGCACAATCATTGGCCAGAATGCGATCACAAGTATTAAGCGATGTACAAGTCTCGTCGGCTTTTGAAAATTACTACGCTAATCGCCGGCACCTGGTGGTACCCCAAATCTTGCAGGCGTTGCGTTATCAACCGGCATGGCTCAAAAATAAAGGGGTGATTTCAATCTTATTAAAATCGCTCCCAGCATTATTGAGCCGTGAACAGGCAATGAGCTAACCCCTATGGCCCGAGTCTCGATCATCATCCCCACTTATAATAGCGCCTCATTTGTAACTTGGACTGTGGAGAGTGCACTGGCTCAAACCTACCCTGACTATGAAGTTATTGTAGTAGACGATGGCTCGACGGATAATACGCCGGTTGTATTAGCCCCTTATCTCCCCAGAATTACCTATATCCGGCAAGAGAATCAGGGGCCGGCTGCCGCCAGAAATACCGGATTTCGTGCTTCACAGGGCGATTACCTGCTATTTTTGGACAGTGATGACTTGATCCCCCCCCACAAACTCGATTTGCAGGTGTCGTTTCTGGAAGAACACCCCAACTTCGGCCTTGTCTACTCGGCCTGGCAGGAGGTCGATGAAGAAAATACCCGGGTATTGGGCGAAGTACGGCCCAACCAGCGGGGGCATTTATTAAAAGCTATATTACGCCGCCAGTTATTTTTCTTTCCAGGCGCGGCTATCATTCGGCGCGCCTGTCTGGAACAAGTGGGACCGTTTGATGAAGCGCTGTTTGGCTGCGAAGATGCAGATATGTGGGTTCGGCTTAGCCTGGCCGGCTACGCCTTTGGCTACATTGACCAACCCCTTTTTCAGTACCGATTTCGCCGGGGCAGCATTACCGGCAGTATTAGCCCAAAACAAATCCAATCCTGGTTGACCAGCCTGGATAAGTTCTTTGCCCGGCCTGATCTACCGCCTGATATTCAGGCGCTCGAAGCCGAAGCGTACAGTATTCTGCACTATGAAACCGCCGCCAGATTTTACCGGGCAGGCCAGCTTGAAGCGGGCCAGGAACAGGTGCGAGCAGCTATTGCCCGCTGTGAGACGCTCAGTAATGAGTGGCTGCTGGAGTGGGTAGCCGGTTCGGTGTTAGACTCTCGCACCACTGATCCAGGCCAGTTACTGGATCTTATCTTTAATAATTTGCCGCCAGAAGCGGCAACATTGCGGTCTCTTCGTCGCCGAGCGTATGGCCGCTACCATGCTGCCGCAGCTTTTTTGGAATATCAGAATCAACGTTACCACAAGGTTCGCCGGCACATATTGCCAGCTTTGGCCGGCGAGCCAGGATTGACTTGTAATCGAGGTTTTGTTCGTATTGCGTTGCAGTCCCTGTTAGGATAAGAGCCGCCATAAACCCGTGTCTTTGGAGATAAATATGTCTACTTTTACCCCAACCGTTAGCGTAGTCATTGGCGTTTACAACGGAGCCGATATGATCGGTAACTGTTTGGACAGCCTGTTAAATCAAAATTATCCGCGTGAGGCCTATGACATTATCGTCGTCGAGAACGGTTCTACTGACAATACTGTTGAAGTGGTTAAACGTTACCCTGTGCGGCTTTATCAAAGTAACATTCGCGGCCTGGCTCCGGCACGCAACCTGGGTTTATCTAAAAGTAAGGCTGATATTATTGCCACAACAGACGCGGATTGTATTGCCCACCCCGATTGGCTGGCCGAACTGGTTAAGCCTTACGTTGACCCGGCCGTAGGTGGTGTGGGGGGAGCGGTGTTAGCCTATAACAACGGCGGAGGCCGGAGCATTGTCGAAATGTTTTCCGACCAATTCGCGCCATTGGTAAACTTTGTGAGCGGCGAAAACGAATATCTCCCTCATCTGGTTGGGGCGCATGCCTCTTATCGCCGTCGCCTCCTCAACCAGATTGGCGGGTTCAATCCCAGAATGCTTACCGGTGAAGACATTGATGTGTCCTGGCGGATTCAACTTGAAACCGGAGCCAAGCTTGTCTATGCCCCCGATGCCATCATCTATCATCACCACCGAACTACACTCACCGGTTTGGCCCGCCTGTACCGCCATTACGGCTTTGGCGAGATTCAACTGGATACAATGTATGGAAAATATCCCGACTATCCCCGAGATTTACGTTTTCAACTCCGGCGTATTCTAACCCAGACGGCTGTTTTGTCATGTTATGTCCTGGCCGCTCTCGTACAGCAAGGCAAAAAGTTGGCAGGTAAAGCAACTCCTTATGACGCTGCTGTGCCGGGTTTATGGTTTCTGATTGAAAGCAATAATATTCGGGGAAAAATTGAAGGACTATGGATGACCCGCTTTATGCGCGACGCTCAACCAATTTTGGATATGGATCGCGCAGCGTTGATAGAACGTCTTTATGGTAGCAGAAGGGGTTAAATCTATATAATGAAAATTGCCCTGATTTCCCATCATTTTCCGCCCAACTTCAGAGGTGGTGCGGAGCAATACGCCTACCGAATTGCACAGGGATTGCGGCGGCAGGGGCACAATGTCGAGGTTGTGTGTGTCGAGTCGATTACCAGTGGGATGCTCACCCCAACCGCAAAAACCGACACCTTTGATGGGCTTACGATTCACCGCCTGTTTTATGATCTGGCGCAGGCTCCCAACCGTTTTGAGTGGAGTTTTCGCCACCCGGAACTTGGCTGTTGGGTAAAAAATTTTCTGCAACAAACCCGGCCAGATGTGGTGCATATTAACAGTGGCTATATTTTGGGGGGAAAGGTCATTGAGGCCGCCCGCGAGTTGAATCTGCCCACCGTACTCACCCTGCACGATTACTGGTTTTTATGCCCCCAAATCACCCTGCTCCGCCAGGATGGGCACATTTGCCATCAACCGGTGTCGCCGGCACGCTGCGTGTGGTGCGCCATTTCAGAAAAACGGCGCTACCGTCTCATCGACACCCAACTGAACGGTAAAATCGGCGATGCGTTTTCGCGGCTGAGCCAGGCGGACTGGTTTTCGCAGTTGCTCGGTTTGCAACCCCGGCTTGAGCTGATGGCCGAGCGGCGGGCCTATTTAAAACGGGTACTGGAAGAAATTGATATTGTCATTTCTCCGTCGCGGTTTCTCATTGACAAAGTAGAAGAGTACGGCTTCAAACCCCGGCAGATGGTGTACCTGCCTTTTGGCATCGATACCGCCCATCTGGCTGCGCCGCCGGCGGCCGCTGCCGCGCCCAAAAAGCTGCGTATTGGCTATTTGGGCCAGCTCGTGCCGCACAAGGGGGTGCATTTACTGCTGGATGCCTTTAAAATGCTGGCTCGACAGCCCGGCGCGTGCGAGTTAATTTTGCACGGCAAAATTTCTGAGGCCACTGCTTACGAGCGCCAATTGCTAAAAATGGGCGAAGCCGACCCCGATATTACCTTTGCCGGCCCCTATCCCAATACCGAAGTAGGCCGGGTTTTAAACGAGCTGGATGTAATTGTGGTGCCATCGATCTGGTACGAAAACCGGCCCACGGTAATTATTGAAGCGATGGCCACCCGAACGCCGGCGGTGGTGGCCCGGTTGGGCGGTATGGCCGAGCTGGTTAAGCACAACCACAACGGCCTGCTGTTTGATTCCGGCAACGTTAGCTCGCTGGCGGCGCAACTCCAGCGGCTGCTTAATGAGCCAACGCTGCTTGCCCAACTGCGGCAAAACATCCCGCCCATTCCCAAAGCAGAGGATGAATTGAATACAATTGTTTCGCTGTACCAATCGCTGGTAAAGCAAACCGTGTGAGTGGCAAACGGCGCTGCCGTCTGCCACTCACCCACCCGAGTCCGGGTTACAGCACCGGGGCGTTGGGGTTGCGCCGCAAAAACCGGCCGCTGCCTGCTTCGCCGTGCCAGGCTTCGCCGATAACAATGCTTTTACCGCGCAGCAGGGTACGCACCGGCCAGCCTTGCACCGTCATCCCTTCATACACATTGTAATCGGTGTTCATGTGATGGGTTTCGGCGGAGATGGTGTGCTGTTTGTTGGGATCCCACAGCACAATGTCGGCGTCTGCGCCCACCGCGATGGTGCCTTTGCGCGGATAGAGACCAAAAATTTTGGCCGGGTTAGTAGCGGTAATTTCCACAAAGCGGTTGGCGCTGTAATGGCCACCATTCACGCCGTGATGCCACATCACCGGCATGCGGTCCTCGATGCCGGGCATGCCGTTGGGAATTTTGTCGAAGCTGGGTTTGCCCAGCTCTTTGCCGGGAATCCGCCCGTTGACCCCGCCCTCAAACCAGAAGGGGCAGTGGTCGGTGGAGACAGCCTGAAGGGTGTGGGTGGCCAGCGCCTTCCACAGCACCGGCGCGTCTTTGGGCTGGCGCACCGGCGGCGAGCAGATAAATTTGGCGCCTTCGTAATTGGGGCGGGCCAGGTCTTTTTCAAAAACAAACATGTATTGGGTGCAGGTTTCGCCCATTACCGGGAACCCTTTGGCCCGGCCCATCGCCAACTGCTCCACCGATTCCTCGCAGGTCATATGCACCACATAGAGCGGCGCGCCGGCAATGCCGGCCAGCGTTACCGCCCGGCCGGTGGCTTCGGCCTCAACCAGCGCCGGCTGAGCGATGGCGTGATATTTTGGCTCGGTTTTGCCTTCGGCCAGCAGTTTGGCCCGCCGCTCGGCAATCACATCGCCGTTTTCGGCATGGACCATAATCAGCATGCCGTGTTCGGCGGCGGTGGTCATGGCCCGGTACAGGGTGGTGTCATCGACCTGAAACAGCCCTTTGTAGGCCATAAACAGCTTGAGGCTGGTAATGCCTTCATTCAACATCGACGGGATTTCGGCCATCACCTCATCGCGCAGATCGGTAATGGCCATATGAAAACCGTAATCGATGCAGGCTTTGGGGTCGGCTTTGGCATGCCAGGCGTCAACCCCCTGTTTGAGCGAACCGCCCATTGGCTGGATCACAAAATCGATGTGGGTGGTGGTGCCGCCAAACGCGGCAGCGCGCTGGCCGGTAAAAAAATCATCGGAGGAGACGGTGCCGCCAAAGGGCAGTTCCAGGTGGGTGTGGACATCAATGCCGCCGGGCATTACCAGCAGGCCGGCGGCGTCAATTACCTCGTGGCCGGCGGCGGGCAGGTTTTGCCCCAATAGCGAAATTTTGCCGCCGTCGATCAGCACATCAGCCTGAAACGTATCGCCGGCGGTAACAACCGTTCCATTTTTTATGAGCGTGGTCATATATAACTCCTTTGTTAAAAATGATTTGGGTGTGACCAAAGTGAATTGGGAGAAGAGAAGATTGGGGGAACTACCCCCCAAGCCCCCCGGCCTGCGGCGCTTTCCTACTCATTTTAATCACTCCCAACTCGATTTAGCCGTTTTTGTTCATCTCTGAGATGATGTATTTGCCGTAGGCTTCGATGGTGGCTTCTTCCTCACCGCTCATCAGGTAAATGTTAAACTGATTGACTCCAGCGACTTCCTGCAATTCTCGCAGACGACGAACGTGTTCTTCCGGCGGGCCGATAATGCAGAAGCGGTCGATGACTTCATTGGTCACAAAATCCATCGACTCGGATTCTTTATCGGCGTGTTTGCGGTAGTTGTAGCCTTTGCGGCCTTTGATGTAAGCGGTTAATTCTGCCGGTAAGGTACCGTCGTCGTAGCGCTGCACCAAATCGGCCACATGATTGCCCACCATCGCCGGGAACCAGCGAACTTGTTCGCGCCCCTTGTCGATGTCGTCAGAAACCCACACCGGCGAGGCGGCCATCACCTGAATTTTTGACGGATCACGGCCGGCTTCTCTGGCCCCTTCGTGAACGTGGCTCATGCACCATTTGATGAGATGGGGGTCGGCAAACTGCATAATGATGCCGTCGGCATACGTGCCGGCCGAGCGCAACACTTTTGGCCCGTAGCCGGCAATCCACAGCGGCAGGGTGTTGCCTCTGGCCCACTCCAGCCGGGTGGGCACGCCTTCGTAATCAATTTCCCGCCCTTCTACCAGTTCCCGAATATTGAGGCTGGCTTCTTTGAGTTGAGCCACGGTGGTTGGTTTTTTGCCAATGACCCGGCGCGAGCTATCGCCGCGGCCAATGCCCAGCACCATGCGGTTGCCGGAAATTTCGTTGAGGGTGGCAAACAGGCTGGCCGTAACGGTGATGTCTCGCACAGCCGGGTTGGTCACACAGGTGCCAAATTTCATGCGGTTGGTGTGCCAGGCCAGCAGCGAAAAGACGGGGTAGCAGTCTTTCCACAACACGTGCGAGTCAAACGCCCAGCAGTAGTTAAAGCCCCAATATTCGGCAGCCTGAGTAATTTCTATACTGCGCTGGATATTAAAATTCCCTTTAAACGTGAAGGCAAATTCCATTTTTATCTCCCTCTTTGGCTATTTTTTTGTGAGCAAACGAGGCTGCCTGATTTATGCCTCCACAATCTTATCGTACATCTCCGGGCGGCGATCGCGGTAGAACTGCCAGGTGTTGCGCACGTCCTTGACCAGATCCAAGTCCAGATCGCGGATCAGCAATTCTTCATCGTAGGCGTGGCCAACTTCACCCACAAATTCGCCGCGCGGGGTGCAGAAGTAACTCTGGCCGTAGAAATCGTTGGGGCCAATTTCTTTTTCAATGCCGACGCGGTTGATAGTGCCCACAAAGTAACCGTTGGCGATGGCGTGGCTGGTCTGCTCAATGCGCCACAGGTGTTGCGACAGCCCGCGCGAAGTGGCCGAGGGGATAAAGACAATCTCGGCGCCATTCAGCCCCAGCATCCGCGCGCCTTCGGGAAAGTGACGGTCGTAGCAAATGTAAACGCCCACTTTGCCAACGGCCGTATCAAAAACCGGGTAACCGAGATTGCCGGGTCGGAAATAGAATTTCTCCCAAAAGCCGTCGATCTGGGGGATGTGCGTTTTGCGATATTTGCCCAGGTAAGTGCCGTCGGCATTGATAACGGCGGCGGTATTGTAATACACGCCGGTGTTCTCTTCCTCGTACATGGGCACAATCAGCACCATTTTTGTTTCCTGAGCCAGTTTTTGCATTTTTTCAGTGGTGGGGCCGTTGGGAATCTGCTCGGTGTAGCTGTAAAATTTGCGATCCTGAACCTGGCAGAAATAGGGACCGTAAAACAATTCCTGAAAACACATCACCTGCGCGCCTTGTTCGGCGGCCTGCCGGGCGTAGCCAATGTGTTTTTCGACCATACTTTCTTTGTCGCCGGTCCAGCTTGCCTGCAACAATGCACCTCTTACTATGCGAGCCATAAATAAAACCTCCTCAAAAGTTTGATTAGCTGTTACTATAGCCTGGTTTTGTGGGCGGCCAATTGAACGCCGTAGTTTCCGGTTTGGCGAGGGGTGACGGCAGCCGCTCTGCCGTCACCCCTCGCCAAATACCGGGCCGGGGGTGCAGCAACGCTGTATCGGCGTTGCTGCACCCCGCCTGTTTTTATTTTTATTCGCCGCCGGGGGTCACTTCAACCGTAGCCGGTGTCCAACTGGCACCGATGGCGTCACCTTCCAGATAGCTGTGGGCCGCTTTGGCCAGATCGGTGCGGAACGCGTCTGCGCTGGGGGCTTTGGTGATCACGCCGCCATCCAGCGAGATTTTGACCGTTTGATCCCACAATTTCTGGTCCATAATGCCGATGCCGTCCGGCGAGGGCCAGATCAATTTGTTGATCTCGTTTAACTGCCAGCGCATGTGGCCCTGGCCCAGAGTGGGGCCGGCATCCAACACCACCTGCACGCACTCGTCAAAGTTATCACGGCAGAACTGCCAACCCTTGAAACTGGCGGCCAAAAAGCGCGTAGCGATGTCCTCGTTGCCGTCTTTGGCCAGCCAATCGGCGTTAACAAATACGTGGTCTTGCAGCATCGCTGTGCCAACATCGTTAAAATTGATGACCACCAGGTCTTCGGGCTGGTACAATTCGCCGGTATCGGGGTTTTCGGCTTCCAATACCTGAGCGTACTCGTTGTAGGTCATCGCTTCGGCGGCGTCCAGTTCGCGGTTAAGCAGGGCCAGCATATCAAAACTTTGCTGCACAATCGAAACATCATCCTTATTATCAGGGTCGATGCCTTCCAAACGCATGGCCGCAAACAGCTCGTGCTCGTTGCCAAAGCCCCAGGTGCCGATCTTTTTGCCGCGCATATCGGCAATGGTGGCAACCGGGTTATCGGCCCACGATACTTCCAGCGTACCGCTGCGCTGGAATACCTGGGCGATGTTCACCAGATTGGCCCCCTCTTCACGCGAGGCCAACACTTTGGGCACCCAGGCGATACCAAATTCGGCCTGGCCAGAAGCCACCACCTGCTGCGGCACAATATCAACCGCGCCTTCCAGAATGGTTACATCCAGGCAGAAATCCTTGTAAAAGCCTTTATCGCGGGCGGCAAAATAGCCGGCAAATTGAGACTGAGTAACCCACTGCAACTGGAGCTTCACCGGGGTGGGGGTGTCGCAGGCAGGCATGGTCATCGCTTCGCCGGCGGGGGCGGCTTCTTCAGCCATCGCCCCGGCTTCGGGATAGACCGGCACATACGCCCCATTCTGGATCTGGTTGACCGCAATCTTCGGGTTGGCGCAGTCGCCATTCTCCCCACAACTCAACTTGCCCGTGATCCCGTCAAAGTCTTTCGTCGCGTACAGCGTATCCCGCAACGCCTGCCGCCCGATCAGCGTGTTCCCCTCCGCATCCGTTTTGGCCACTTTCTCGATCGCATCAAAGATCATCATCGTGGCATCATACGCATGCGCATGGAACGCACTCAACGGCTCTTCCCCACTGATCTCTTTGTACTCCGCCTTGAATTTCTCGTACCGATCCC
>JAJVIM010000024.1:81585-295492 GCA_022071955.1 Anaerolineae bacterium | reverse complement strand
CCTTTCAACGCCAGCGTTTTGGTGATCGCAGCGGTCAGGGTCGTTTTCCCATGGTCAACGTGGCCTATCGTCCCCACATTGATATGCGGCTTGTCTCGTTTAAATGTCGCTTTTGCCATTTGTGTTCCTCTTTGTTTACTCTAAAAGTATTATTCGGAAAACAGACAGTGAGGGTCGCTCACTGTCTGTTTTGGGGTGTGGAGGGGGACGGATTCGAACCGCCGTAGGCGCCAGCCAACTGATTTACAGTCAGTCCCCTTTAGCCGCTCGGGCACCCCTCCATATTGAATTGGACTTAAAAACACGACGCTTAAGCGCCGTGCAACAGTCAAGTATACTGAGAACGCTTGATGAGTCAAATTAGCAAGTCAGGAATTTCTGCGTTATTGATAACCCCGCGCCCGCCAGATTTCATACAGGGCCAACGCCGCAGCCACCGAGGCATTGAGCGATTCTATCTGGCCCCGCATGGGCAACTTGATTACAAAATCACAGGTTTCACCGACTAATCGGCTCAAACCCTGCCCCTCGCTGCCAACCACCAACGCCAGCGCCCCGGACAGGTTGGCCTGCTGGAATGCCACTGCACCGGGCGCGTGTTCCAGCCCGGCCACCCACACATTTTTCTGTTTCAGCTCGGTGAGGGTTTGGGCCAGGTTGGCCACTTCGGCCACCAGCATGTGCTCACTGGCTCCCGCCGAAGCGTTGACCACCGCCGGCGTGATTCTGGCTGCCCGCTGTTTGGGGATGATTGCGCCGTGCACGCCCACAACTTCGGCGGTGCGCAAAATTGCCCCCAAATTATTGGGGTCTTCAATGTGGTCCAGCACAACCAAAAACGGCGGCTCGTTCAACCTGTCGGCGTGCTGCAAAATATCCAGCAGGTGTACTGCCGGATACCCGCCCACTTCCAGCGCCACGCCCTGATGGACGCCGGGCAGTTGGTCCAACTCCTTGCGACCGGCCTCATGCACCGGCACATTTTGCTGCTGCGCCAGCGTGGTAATCTCATTGATAATGGCCGAGGGCTTGATATTTTGAGCCAGCACCAGCCGCTGAATATGACGACGCCGTGCCCGCAAGCATTCGCGCACGGCGTTGCGTCCGTACAAAACTTCTCGCATGGGCGGTTATTGCGCCACTTTCCAGGTTGTGCCGTCGGGGCCATCCTGCAACACCACACCGATTTCGGTGAGCTTGTTACGGATGGCGTCGGCGGTGGCAAAATCCTTGTTTTTGCGGGCTGCGGCGCGCAGATCGATTAAAATGCGCACCAGATCATCTTCCAGCCCGGCCGATCCCCCGCCGCCAGCGCTGATTTCCGCCGGGATAATGCCCAGCACATCGCCGCCGAGGGTACGATACGTTTCATCGATGGCTCCCAGTGTGGCGGCCGACACCGGCTCATCGCCGTTGATCAGGCTGTTGACCGCCCGGTTAAAATCAAACAGCGCGGCCAACGCCTGCGGCGTGTTGAAATCGTTGTTCATGGCCTCTGTAAAGCGGGCTTTGTGCTCGTCGATGACCGCCGCAAACTGGGCCGATACCTGGCCACCGGCGGCTGTGGCCGCCAGCATTTGCCGCACCCGGCCCACCGTACTGATAAGTCGCTCGTAGCCGCGGGCCGCGCCTTTGAGTCCCTCGTCATTAAAATCGGTATTCTGGCGGTAGTGGCTGCTCAAAATGAAAAAGCGAATCGCCAGCGGCGGGTAGGGTTGCGATAGCCGGGGATGGTCGCCGGTGAGCGCCTGCTGAATATTGAGCGAGTTGCCCAGGCTTTTGCCCATTTTGCTGCCATCGATGGTAACCATGTTGTTGAGCAGCCAGTAGCGGGCAAAGCCATCGCCGTAAGCCGCCTCGGCCTGCGCAATTTCACTTTCGTTGTGCGGGAAGATGTTTTCCAGCCCGCCGCCGTGAATATCAAACGGCAACCCCAGATATTTGCGGGCCATCACCGTGCACTCGGCGTGCCAGCCGGGAAAACCCGCGCCCCACGGGCTGTTCCACTGCATCAGATGGTTGGGGTCGGCGGCGCGCCACACGGCAAAGTCGCGCGGGTCGCGTTTATCGCCGGCTACTTCCAGCCGGACGCCCTCTTCCAATTCATCAACCTTGCGCCGGGAGAGCTTGCCGTACTCCGGCCAACTGGCTACGGAAAAATAAACGTTGCCTTCGCTGGCGTAGGCGAAACCCTGTTCAATCAACTGCTGGGCCAGTTCGATCTGTTCCGGCACGTGGCCGCTGGCCCGCGGCGAAATATCGGGCCGGCGCACGTTGAGTAAATCCATATCCCGGAAGTAGTTGCGGGTGTAATGCTCCACAATTTCCATTGGCTCAACTTTTTCCAGCCGGGCCTGTTTGCCAATTTTGTCTTCGCCTTCGTCGCCGTCGCCCACCAAATGGCCCACATCGGTGATGTTTTGCACGTAGCGCACCCGGTAGCCCAAATATTCCAGCCAGCGATGCACCACGTCAAAAGTGATGTACGCTTTGGCGTGGCCAATGTGGGCGTCGCCGTAAACGGTGGGTCCGCAAACATACATGCCCACAAAACCCGGCGTAAGCGGAGTAAATTCCTCTTCCTGGCGGCTGAGATAGTTGTAAACTCGTAACGTCATATCACTCTTCCATTCTGGCAAAAATCATGCGGCCGGCGTTGGTTTGCAGCACCTTGGTCACCGTCACATCAACATTTTGGCCGATGAAATCACGGCCGTTTTCAATCACAATCATCGTTCCGTCACTGAGATAGGCCACACCCTGATCGCGCTCTTTGCCTTCCTGAATAATTTTAATGCTGATATTTTCGCCGGGCAAAATGACAGTTTTGATGGCATTGGCCAGCTCGTTAACGTTGAGCACAGATACGCCCTGCAACCGGGCCACACTGTTCAGGTTAAAATCGTTGGTCACAATCGGGATCGATAGCTGTTTGGCCAGCAGCACCAGTTTGTCGTCGGCGCTTTTAACGCCCTCAATGTCCAGATCGGTAATCTGCACCGGCACCGGCGCATCTTCCTGCAACTGGCGCAGCACCTCCAACCCGCGCCGGCCGCGATTGCGGCGCAGCGGCTCGGCCGAATCGGCAATGTACTGCAACTCGTTGAGCACAAAGCGCGGCACCAGCATCGGGCTGCGAACAAAACCGGTCTGACAGATGTCGGCAATGCGCCCATCAATGATGACGCTGGTATCGAGCAGCAGGCCGGTCTCCGATGGTTTGCGGCCAAAGCTTTCAAACGGCGTACCGGAGGTAAGTTTGGGACTGATCAGGTTGAAAATATCCTGCTGGCGCATCACCATCACCGCCAGGCCAATGTACCCAAACAAAATACTCACCGCCACCGGCAACACAGAGCCGTACGGCGCCGGCAAATTAGACAGCGACGGGTACAGCAGCGCGGCCACCGCCAGCCCGATAGCCAGGCCAATCACCCCGGACACCATTTTTGACGCCGGCATCCGTTTGAGCCGGGCTTGCAGCCATTGAAAAGGGCGCGTGGTTAAGTAGGGCGCCAGCAGCAACCCCAGCGCCGCGCCGGCCAGAGTCAAAATAATCACCAATCGCGCCGAAGCCGACTCAAAAAAGTAGCGCGATTGTGCGCCGATAATAGCAAAAACCACCATCCCCAGCAGGCGAAAAATAAATTCTACGCTCATTCAGGTAACTGCTTTCTGTGCGCGTCTCAACAAAAAAGGCGAATGCATCACTGCTGCAATCGCCTTATTACCCTATTCCAAACCGGTGAAACACTCTTGTTGGGCCAAAACTCAACCGTTCACCGGCGGCTCAACACTTTGTCGCGGGCGGGACAACTGTTGTTCTGGTCAAATTTTCACGAAAGCTATGTCTCGCATCCCTGCTTTCACCACGATGCCTGATTGGGGATAAGCGACGATAACCGTTGAATAAGTGCTATCACTAAAATAGGGGAATAAGGCCTACCACTAATTAATGCCGGTTATGTTAGCACGAACAGGATTAATTGTCAAAGAAAATTTAAGATTACTACACCAGCGCAGCTTCCAGCGCCTCGTGCAGCGAACGGGCTTGCAATAGTTGCAGCGGTAGCTCTTTGATGCCTTTGAACTGGCTCGAGGCCGGCAGCAAACAGCGTTTAAAGCCCAATTTGGCCGCCTCCTTCAGCCGGGTTTCCAAATGGCCCACCGCCCGCAGCTCGCCAGACAGGCCAACCTCGCCCACAATGGCGATGTCGGCGGCCACGGGCCGGTTGCGAAAACTGGAGGCAATGGCTGCCGCCACGGCCAGATCAGAAGCCGGCTCGTTGATTTGCAGCCCGCCGATGACGTTAACAAACACATCCTGATCGCCCAGCCGGATGCCAACCCGTTTGGTCAGCACAGCCACAATCAGCAATAACCGGTTCATATCGACGCCGTTGGCCGTGCGCCGGGGATTGCCAAAGGTAGTGGTGCTGGCCAGCGCCTGCACCTCAACCATCAGCGGACGGGTGCCTTCCATTGTCACCGCAATAGACGAGCCGGCGCTGTTGGGCAGCCGTTCGGCCAAAAAAACCTCGCTGGGGTTGAGCACCTGGCTCAGCCCTTCGTCGCTCATTTCAAAAATGCCGACCTCGTTGGTTGCGCCAAACCGGTTTTTAACGCTGCGCAGCATGCGGTAGGTATGAAAACGCTCGCCCTCTAAATACAGCACCGTATCGACAATATGTTCCAGCACGCGCGGCCCGGCAATCGCCCCGGTTTTGGTTACGTGGCCAATCAAAAACACGGGAATATTTTGCCCTTTGGCCACCTCCTGAAATTTGGCCGCGCATTCGCGCACCTGGCTCACCGAACCCGGCGCGGATTGCAACTCTTCCAGATACACGGTTTGGATGGAGTCTACCACCAAAAAGCGCGGCGACATCTGCCGGATGTGTTCCAGAATGGCGGTCATGTTGGTTTCGGTCAGCAAATAAAGCTGGTCAGAGGTAATGCTCAACCGCGTGGCCCGCAATTTGATCTGCTGGGCGCTCTCCTCGCCGGAAACATACAGCACCGTGCCCTGCTGGGCCAGCGCCGCCGATATTTGCAGCAGCAGCGTGCTTTTGCCAATGCCGGGGTCGCCGCCAATCAGCACCAGCGAACCGGGCACCAGCCCGCCGCCGAGCACCCGGTTGAATTCGTCCATGGGCAGCATGGTGCGCTGGTAATGGTCGGCTTCAATGGCGTTGAGCGGCTGCGGCGCGCTTATCTGGCTGAGCACCGGCCGCACCCCTTCTGCGGCAACGGCGCTTTTGGTTTGCGTTACCGTTTCAATGAGCGTGTTCCACTCGCCACAGTCCGGGCAGCGTCCCATCCATTTGGGTTGAATACTGCCGCATGTTTGGCAAACGTACTGGGTTTTTGTTTTGGCCATAGTACCGGCATTATAGCAAAACTGAACACAAAGAACAATTGTTCATTGTGATTTAACAAAAAAGGCCTTCCGCGGCGGAAGACCTTTTTGTTTGAGGGTAGCCAACACTTAGTTGGTGGTCAGCATGGCGTCGACGCGCTGCTGAATGAACGGCTTGGGCGCGGCCCCCACCATTCGATCAAACAACTGGCCGTCTTTTACAAACAGCATGGTCGGGATACCCTGTACCCCAAACTTCATGGCCCACTGCGGATTCTCGTCGGTGTTCACTTTGGCTACAATCAGCTCTTCGGCGTAAGTTTTGGCAATTTCATCCAGAATTGGCGCAACCATCCGGCAGGGCCCACACCAGGGCGCCCAAAAATCAACCACAACGGGTTTGTCAGATTTGAGGACTTTTTCCTCAAATTCACTATCGCTAACATGAATGGGTTTGGACATTTTGAAACGTTGCTCCTTAAACTATGGTTTTTCTATATCAGATAATTTCAGCGGGGTATGGCGTGGATTGTAAATCAATTAACCCCTCTGTCAAGTTACTTTCACTAACCCGCTTTCCTTTGATTAGACGAGGAGCCTGCCGGATTTCTTACCTTCGCCCCAAAAATCAAATTGACATGCGCCGCTTCCCGGAGTAAAGTAGACAAAAACGGTGAACCGATGCCCATCAAACTACTCGCCCTCGACCTCGACGGCACAATATTGGCCAATATGTCTACCATTTCGCTGCCGGTGCGCCGGGCGCTGGCCGCCGCGCAGCAGCAGGGCGTCCGCGTAACGCTGGCCACCGGCCGGGATTTTATCGCCGCCAAACCCTACATCGACCTGCTGGCCATCACCGAGCCGGTCATTTGCCATCAGGGCGCGGCTACCTGCCGGCCAGATACCGGCGACATCATCGCCGGGCAGCCTATCCCGCTGCCGCTGGCCGGCCAACTGGCCCAACTCGCCCGCGCCCACCAACTGGCCCTCAATTTTTATGTGGGCCACAACGCCTACGCCGAACACATCACCCCTCAAAGCCAGCAGCTCTACCAAAAAATGGGCGTGCCGCAATCAAAAATCGATGACTTTGCCGCGGTGCTGACCACCGCCCCCACCAAAGGGCTGATCATCCACCCGGCTAACGACGTTGAGCGAATTGTGCGGCTGCTGCGCGATGCCGTCAGCCCGCACGTGAGCGTGGTGCCCTCGCTGGATGTGCACATCGAACTGGTAGCGGCCGGCGTGTCCAAAGGGTCGGCGCTGGCGGCGCTGGCCGGGCAGATGAACATTGCCCAAAGCGAGGTAATGGCCATGGGCGACCACAATAACGACATCGAAATGCTGGAATGGGCCGGGCTGGGCGTGGCGATGGGTGACGGCACCGCCGCGGCGCGGGCGGCGGCCAACGTGGTCGCGCCGCCGCTTGCCGCCGATGGCGCGGCCTGGGCGATCAACAAGTTTATTTTGGGGCAAAACTAAATGACCGAAATTTTACCGGCCAACTCGGCCAAAGCCGTCAAACTGGCCCGCACCCTGCTGCGCGAAGGCGAAGTCATCGCCTTTCCCACCGATACCGTTTACGGCGTGGGGGCCAACGCTTTTGAGCGATTCGCCGTGCGCCAACTTTTTGAAGTGAAGCAGCGCCCGCCAGACAAAGCCATTCCGGTGTTTATTACCCAAATCGATGATTTGAATCAGGTGGCCCGCGGCGTGCCCAACTCGGCCTGGCGTTTTTTGCAGCACTTTTGGCCCGGCGCGCTGACGGTGGTGTTGCCCAAAGCGCCGCATCTGCCCCCGGATGTGACCGCCGGCGAGGACACCGTCGCCGTGCGCCTGCCGGACCACCCCCTCTGCCACGAGCTGGTGGTTAAAACCGGCCGGCCGCTGGCGGTGACCAGCGCCAATCTGTCGGGCCGGCCCGCGCCCACCACCGCGCAGGAAGTGGCCGCGCAATTGCGGGGGCGCATCCCGCTGATTTTAGACGGCGGCCCCACGCCCACCAGCAAACCCTCGAGCATTGTGGATTTGAGCGTTAGCCCGCCGCGCCTGCTCCGCGAAGGCGATCTGTCGCTGGCGGTGCTGCGTGAATTTCTGCCGGAACTCACGGTCAAGGGTGAAGGATAAAGGGTAAAGGATAAAGTTTGAATGTCAGCCTCCCGCCTTCACCCCCTGCCCCCTGCAAGGGGGTCATCCTTCATTTTTGGAATCGACGCCAGCCGCGCCGCCCGCGCCCGCCGCACCGGCACCGAAACCTACGCGCTGGAATTGATCAAAGCGATGGCCCGGCTGGCCGGCAGCCGCAGCCGGCTGCGGCTGTACACGCCTCACCCGCCGCAGCACCCGGACTGGCCCGACTCGGCGGGGGTGGAAACGCGAGTCATCCCGCTGCCCCGGCTGTGGACTCACCTGCGCCTGTCTGCCGAACTGCTGCGCCGCCCGCCCGACGCCCTGTTTGTGCCGGCCCACGTGCTGCCGCTGGTGTGCCCGGCGCCCGCCGCCGTCACCGTTCACGATCTGGGCTACCGCCACTACCCGCAGGCCCATCGCCGCGCTGACCGCTGGTATCTGGATTGGACCACTCGCCGCCACACCCGCGTGGCCCGCCACATTATCGCCGACTCGCAGGCTACCCAAACCGATCTGCTCAATTTTTACCGGGCCGATGCCTGGCGCATCAGCGTGGTCTATTTGGGCCGGGACGAAAGCCTGGCCCCCGTCACCAACGTCGCTCAAATTGAGCAGGCCAAAAGCCGCTGCCAGCTTGCCGGTGATTATTTGCTGTACATCGGCACGCTCCACCCGCGCAAAAATCTGGTGCGGCTCATCGAGGCCTTTGCCGCCGCCCGCCCGCAGCTCCCCGCCGAACTGGCCGGCGTAAAACTGGTCATCGCCGGGCAAAAGGGCTGGCTGTTTGACCAAATATTTGCCCGCGTGGCCGAGCTGGGGCTGGCCGAACATGTCATTTTCCCCGGCTTTGTGGCCAACGCCGACAAACCGGCGCTGCTATCGGGTGCGCTGGCGTACGTGTTTCCGTCGTTGTTTGAGGGCTTTGGCCTGCCCGTGCTGGAAGCGATGGCCTGCGGCACGCCGGTGCTCACCAGCAATGTTTCGTCGCTGCCGGAAGTGGCCGGTGATGCCGCGCTGCTGGTCAACCCGCACGACACCGCCGCTATCGCCGCCGGGCTGCTCAAGGTGATGACCGATGCCGGATTGCGGCAGCAATTGCGAGCGCGCGGTTTTGAGCAAATCCAAAAATTTTCGTGGGATACGGCCGCGGCGCAGGTACTGGAAATTTTGGAGCGAATAGCCAGCGAATAGCGAATGAGCGAGTCGGCGAGTCAGCGAATAGCGAATGAACGAGTCAGCAGGTCAGCGAATCAACGAATCTGCGGGTAGTGAGTTACGCATTACGTTTTACGCAACACGCATCACGCATCACGCAACACGAATGACGAATGACAAATGACGAATGACCAGTGACAAACTTCCCGTCGCCACAATTTTAGGCGTCAATATTCACGCTGTGACCAACGCCCAAACGCTGGCGTTAATTGAAGAGTTTATTGCCAGCGGCCGGCCGCACCAGCTTTGTACCGTCAATCCGGAATTTGCAGTGCGGGCGCAATCGGACGCCGAATTTAAGGCCATCATCAACCGCGCGGCGCTGGCCCTGCCCGACGGCATCGGCCTGCTCAAAGCGGCCCGCTTTTTGGGCCAAACGCCCCTGCCGGAGCGCGTCGCCGGCAGCGATCTGGTGATCCGGCTGGCGGAGCTGTCGCACCAAAAAGGCTATCGGATTTACTTTTTGGGGGCCATGCCCGGCGTCGCCGAGCAGGCGGCGGCCAACCTGCGCCAAAAATTCCCCGGGCTGCAAGTGGCTGGCACGTTTGCCGGCTCGCCGGCCATCGAACAAAATGAAGACATTGTGCGGCGCATTTTGCCCACTCGCCCCGATATTTTGCTGGTGGCCTACGGTGCGCCCAACCAGGACAAGTGGATTGCCCGCAATCTGGACCGGCTGCAAATTCCGGTCTGCATCGGGGTGGGCGGCTCGTTTGATTTTTTGGCCGGAGTGGTGGCGCGCGCGCCGGGGTGGGTGCAGCGGCTGCATCTGGAATGGCTGCACCGGTTGGCGCAGCAGCCTTCGCGCTGGCGGCGCATTTGGAATGCGGTGGGGGTGTTTAGCTGGCTGGTGTGGCGCAACCGGCGCTAGCTCAGCCGGCCCGGCGCAGCGCCAGCCGGCGGGGCTGCCACTGCACCAAAAACATACCTACCAAAATAAAGCCGCCGCCCGCCACCTGCAGCGGCGACATCGACTCGCCGAGGATGAGCACGGCCAGCAACACCGAATACAGCACCTCAAAAGAACCTATGATTGACGCCCGCGACGCGCCCAGCAGTTCGATGCTGGCCCACAGGGTGATAACCCCCAACGCCGTCGAAACAACGGCAAAACAGAAAATCCAGAACCAGCCGGCCGGCGCAAACTCCAGCGAGGTCTCGCCCACCGCCAGCGCGTACAGCCCGGTGCCCAGCGCCGCCCCCCAAATGGTAATGGTTGAGCTGGTCATGGGCGGCACGCCGCGCATCCAGCGCTGGCCAGCCAAAATATAGACCGCCACCACCATCACGTTAAAGATCATCAAAATGATGCCCGTCCAGGTGGCTGCCCCTTCAAACGGCTGCCAAAAGAGCAGCAGGCTGCCACCCAGTACCGCCGCCAGCGCCACAATTTGCTGGGGCGGAATTCGCTCGCGGAAAAACAGCCAACTGCCCAGATTGATGGTTAATGGGTGCAGCGCGCCAATCAGCGAAACCAGCCAGGCCGGCGTAAAACTGAGGGCCACAAACCAGGTAGTGCCCATCAAAGTGTAGCAAACAAAACCCAGCCCAAAAATAATGGCCGCCTGCCGCAGCGATACCTGTGCCCAACGGCCGGTAAGGGTGAGAAACACAGCCATCATCAACCCGGCAATAAAAAATCGCAAAAAGATGGCCATGCCCGGCGTAACGCCGGCGGCGTAGGCAAACCGGATAAAAATAACGGCGCTGCCCAGTGCCAGGCAGGAAATAATTTTGATGATGGTTCCTTTGCGCAGTTGGGCCGCTGGCAGATTGACGTAATCCATTGGAGGGGTCCTTTTATAGAAAAAAATGCTCCGGCTGGGAGTTCCCAGCCGGAGCATTTTTGATTTCAACCAGTACTACCCGGCCAGGATTATAGACCCGCAGCTTCGCGCAGCGCTTCGGCCTTGTCTGTGGCTTCCCACGGCAAATCAAGGTCGGTGCGGCCAAAGTGACCGTACGCCGCTGTCTGTTTGTAGATAGGCTGGCGCAGTTTGAGATCACGAATGATGGCCGCCGGGCGCAGATCAAAGTGAGCTTTGATCAACTCGACAATTTTGTCATCGCTGATTTTGCCGGTGCCAAAGGTTTCCACGTTCAGCGACAGCGGGTGGGCCACGCCGATGGCGTAGCTTACCTGCAATTCAACGCGGTCGGCCAGGCCGGCCGCAACCACGTTTTTGGCAATGTAACGGGTCATGTATGCCGCCGAGCGGTCTACCTTCGTTGGATCTTTGCCGGAGAACGCGCCGCCACCGTGGCGAGCTACCCCGCCGTAGGTATCGACGATAATCTTGCGGCCGGTCAGCCCGGCGTCGCCCATTGGCCCGCCGGTTACAAAACGACCGGTGGGGTTCACGTAAATTTTGGTGTCGTCGTCAATCATATCGTGCGGCACTACCGGCACAATTACTTCGGCAATGATGTCGCGCCGGATTTCTTCCTGCGCCACATCGGGGCTGTGCTGGGTAGAGATGACGATGGCGTCAACCCGTTTGGGTTTACCGTAGGCATATTCAACCGTCACCTGGCTTTTGCCGTCGGGGCGCAGGTATTCGACGGTGCCGTTTTTGCGCACCTGCGACAGTTGCAGGGCCAGCCGGTGGGCCAGCGAAATGCTCAGCGGCATCAGTTCTTCGGTTTCGTTGCAGGCAAAGCCAATCATCATGCCCTGGTCGCCGGCGCCGGTGTCGAGATGGTCTGTCATTTCACCGGTTTTGGCTTCCAGCGCCTGATCCACGCCCATCGCAATGTCGCGGGATTGTTCTTTAATGCTGACAATCACGCCGCAGGTTTCGTAATCAAAACCGTATTTGGCGCGAGTGTAGCCAATATCGCGGATGGTTTGGCGGGCAATCTCGGCAATGTCAACGTAGGTTTTGGTCGAAATTTCGCCCATCACACAAACCAGGCCGGTGGTGATGGCGGTTTCGCAGGCCACGCGGGCGTTCGGGTCGTCCTGATAAATGGCGTCGAGCACCGCGTCGCTAATCTGATCACAAATTTTATCGGGGTGGCCTTCGGTCACCGACTCGCTCGTAAAAAACAGTTTCGGCGAGGTCATAAAGGTTGTACTCATATGACTGTCTCCTTAGATTTAAAAAATTAGTAGCCACCACCTTCTGCGGCAATGACAACAAATATGAAAGCAAAAGTACGAATTACGAATTACGAATTATGAATTATGAATTATGAATTACGAATTGTTACCAATCGTAAATCCAAAATCCAAAATCGATTTACGTGCCTTCCTGCCAGCTATTGAGATAGGATTCCTGCTCCGGCGTGAGCACATCAATGTTAATGCCCATCGCTTTCAGTTTAAAGCGGGCAATTTCGCGGTCAATTTCTTCCGGCACGCTGTAAACTTTGTTTTCCAGGTTTTTGCCGTTTTGGAAAACGTACACCGCCGACAACGCCTGGTTGGCAAAGCTCATGTCCATCACCGCGGCGGGGTGGCCTTCGGCGGCAGCCAGGTTGATCAGCCGGCCTTCGCCCAACAGGCGGATGTTGCGGCCATCGGCCAGTTGGAATTCCTCAACAAACGGGCGAGGCTGGCGTTTTTCCACCGACATTTCTTCCAGCGCCGGGATGTTGATTTCAACATTAAAGTGGCCGGAGTTGGCCACGCAGCAGCCATCTTTCATCACTTCAAAGTGATGTTTATCAACCACGTGCTTGTCACCGGTGGCGGAGCAGATAAAGTCGGCCTGCGGCGCGGCGTCGAACATGGGCAGTACGCGGAAGCCGTCCATCACCGCTTCCAGGGCTTTGAGCGGGTCAACTTCGGTAACAATGACGTTGGCGCCCATGCCGCGCGCGCGCATAGCAATGCCGCGGCTGCACCAGCCGTAGCCGGCCACCACAAACACTTTGCCGGCCAGCAGAATATTGGTGGCGCGCACAATGCCATCGACGGTGCTTTGGCCGGTGCCGTAGCGGTTGTCAAACAGGTGTTTGGTGTCGGCATCGTTCACGGCGATAACCGGGAATCTGAGCGCGCCATCGGCGGCCATAGCCCGCAGGCGAATGATGCCAGTGGTGGTTTCTTCTGTGCTGCCAATGATGTCGCCAATCTGGCTGGTGCGGTCTTTGTGCAGCATGCTCACCAGGTCAGCGCCGTCGTCCATCGTCACATTGGGCCGGTGGTCGAGCGCGGCGTTGAGGTGCTGGTAGTAGGTGGCGTTGTCTTCGCCTTTAATGGCGAACACGGGAATTTCAAACACCGACACCAACGCGGCGGCGGTATCGTCCTGGGTGCTGAGCGGGTTGCTGGCGGTGAGCACAATATCGGCCCCGGCAATTTGCAGAGCGCGAGCCAGGTTGGCGGTTTCGGTGGTAATGTGCAAACAACCGCTCATTTTTACGCCGTCGAGCGGGCGCTCTTTGGCAAAGCGGTCCATCAACGAGCGCATCACCGGCATTTCTTTGAGCGCCCAATCAATTTTCCAGCGGCCTTGTTCGGCCAGGTTCATATCTTTAATATCAAAATCTTTTTTAGCCAATTTTCACTCCTTGTTGATTGCTAGTCAATTGTCATTAGTCACTGGTCATTTGTTGTTGGTTGAGTGATCCAAATTTGCAAGTGACAAATGACTAATGACCAATGACAGTTTTTATTTGCCAACTTGATTGATAAAATCAGAAAGTTCTGCCACATCGCCGTAAGTTTGGCGGTAGCGTTCGGCCACCTGGCGGCGGTTGTAGGTGTGGCGCTGGGTGCCGTGCTGTTCCAGCACGTAAACAGCTACTATCGACCCCAGCCGCCCGGTAACATCCCACGGATAGCCGCGCATCATGCCGCTGATAATGCCGGCGCGATAGGCATCGCCCACGCCGGTGGGGTCGGCGATGCGATTGGGCCGGGCCGGCGGAATTTTGTACTCCTGGCCGTTGGCCCAAATCTGCGAACCGTCTTCGCCCTGGGTCACAATAACCGTTTCCACTTTTTGCCGGATATCGGCGTCGCTCAGGCCGGTTTTGGCTTTGACCATTTCATACTCGTAGTCGTTGACCATGAGTACCTGCGCGCCTTCAATTCCTTCGATCAGTTCCTCGGCGGAAAGCCGGGGAATTTGCTGGCTGGGATCATAAATGTAGGGGATGTTCAGTTCGCGGCATTCTTTAACGTACTTGATCATCGCCCCGGGATCGTTGGGAGAAATAATGGCCACTTTGATGGCCCCATAGACTTGATCGGCAAAGCTAATCTGGCCGGCTTTGGCCATCGCCCCGGTGTAAAAAAGGGCAATCTGGTTGTTGGTTTGATCGGTGCTGACAAAGAAGGAGGCGGTGAATTCGTTGGGGAGTTGGAGCACGCCGCTGGTATCAACCCCCCGCGCGCGCAGCCCGGCGATGTATTCCGGGGCATCCTGGCCAACTGTGGCCATCAGCAGCGCCGGTTGATCGAGTAGGGCCAGGTTGTAGGCAATGTTGCCGGCGGTGCCGCCCCGCTCACGGCGCATAGAGTCAACCAGAAAACTGACGGACAGCTTTTGAATCTGGTCGGGCAAAATGTGCCGGGAGAATTGGTCCGGAAAAGACATAATATAATCAAAGGCCATCGAGCCGGTTACTGCAACTGTCAATGTTTAGGTCTCCTGTGAAAATAAACGAATCTGCGAATCAGCGAGTCAGCGAATGTAGGGGCGCTTCGCGAAGCGCCCCTACCCCATCTTTTATTCCCCTCCCCTTATCAGAGGGAGGGGTTGGGGGAGGGGGTTAGCAATTTCTACCACCCGTTGAACAAAAAAAATCTCCGCATTAACGGGCTGTGCCGTTAATTGCCGGAGCAAGGGTTACCAGATAATTCTCGCAACTACTGCACAACCGGCGATAGTAACACAGCCAATACGGATTGTCAAACAAAAACCGGTTTATGCCTGCAAAAAAACCAGATGAAACTGGCTCAGCCGAATCCGGTCGCCATCTTTGAGCTGTACCGGCTGGCCGGCCTTTAATTTTTTATCGTTGACAAACGTGCCATTGAGACTGTTCAGGTCGTCAATGGACCAGGTTTCGCCGTTGCGGGTGAGCCGGGCGTGCTGGCGAGACACACCGTATTTGCTGGCTTCGTACGGCTCCAGGTCAATATCGGCGTGGCTACTGCCGTAGGTTCGGCCCACAATCACTCTGTCTTTGGCCGGCAGTTGGAGGACGGCATCGCGGCCCGGCAGCGCCAGCCGGGGGGTGGGCTGGTCTACATCGCCCAAATTCAACTGGATGGTCTGATCCAACTCGTCGTCTTCATCCTCAATAGCCAACTGTGCCTGCGGCGCGGTTTTGCTGGCCGGATCGTCCCCTTTTTTGCCGCCAAACCAGCGGCTGAAAAATCGCCCCAGCGCCGATGTGGGCGCTTCTGCAATGGGCGCTGGCTCGGGTGCGGCCAGCGGCTCGGCGACCGGCTCAACTTCCGCAGGCTGGTGCAGTAATTCGCGCAATGCCGTTATCAGGGCCGGCACATCGGCGTAGCGATCATCCGGTTTTTTGGCCAGGGTTTTTAAAATGATGGCTTCCAACTCGGGCGGGCAATCCGGGTTTAAATCGGTGGGGCGAGGCGGCGGGTCCATCACGTGGGCCAGCAGAATTTTGTTGGGGTTTTCGTAATCAAAGGGCAGGCGGCCGGTGATCATTTCAAACATAATCACCCCCAGCGAGTACATATCGGCCCGAAAATCCACGCCGGCATCGCGGGCCTGCTCCGGGGCAATATAGCTGGGCGTACCCATGAACATGCCAGACATCGTCAACCCTTTTTCATCTTCCGAGCGTTTGACCAGGCCAAAATCGGCCAGCACCGGCCAGTCATCCTGCGGCATCAAAATATTGCTGGGTTTGACATCGCGGTGAATGATGCCGTGGCTGTGGGCGTAGGCCAGCGCCTCGGCCACGGGGATGGTCAGCTCAACCATCCGCCGCCACTCGAGCGGCTGGCCGTTGAGCCGGTCTTCCAGCGTGCCGCCCGGCACATATTCCATCACAATAAAGGGGACGTTATCCTGCTCACCGTATTCATAAATAATGAGAATATTGCGGTGACGCAGCGCGGCAATAGCTTTGGCTTCGCGCAAAAAGCGCACCCGCGAGGTATCTTCCTGGTAGTACAGCACCTTCACGGCCACATGCCGGTTCAGGCTGGGCTGGAACGCCTTGTAAACGGTGGCCATGCCGCCCTCGCCAATCAGCTGCTCCAGCCGGTACTCTCCCAGGGTTTTGCCTGCCAGGTTGAACATGTCATCTCCCCCGCGCTACGAATTAATCTACTATAGCATAAGAATCAAATTTTGCCACTCAACCTGATTTCCCATTTTGTTATTTCCCGAGCCGGATTTTGGTAACATTTTGGCGTATGGCATAATAGCTGTCTATGAGTCGACTGACGCCATTGCTGCTTGCTCTGTTGCTGTTGTCTGCCTGCCAGCTCGATGCCGAGCGGGTGCGTTCATTGACGTTGCTGGTGGCTTCGGCCACGCCGACGGCCACGTTGACCCCCACCACCGCGCCGACGGTGGCCATTCCGCCCACCGAAACGCCCACACCCACCGTTACCCCAACGCCGACCAACACGCCCACGCCCACCGTTACGCCCATCCCTAGCGCCCGGCTCGGTACCGCCCTGCGGGCCTACGACGCCGGCAACTACGAGCTGGCTCGCCAGGAATTTGACGCGCTGCTGGCCGACCCCGGCGCGGACGCCAACGAGCAGCGGCTGGCCCTCCACTGGCGCGGCCGCAGCGAGCTGAATCTGGGGAACACCGAAGCCGCCATCGCCACGCTGACCCTTTTTTTGCAGCAATACCCCACCGACGAACTGGCCCGGCCGGCGCAGTTCAACCTGGGCCGCGCCTACGAGCAATCCGGCCAAACCGAAGCGGCCATCAACGCCTATCGCGGCGTTATTGTGCCCGATGACCCGGTTAACGTTTACATTTATGAAATGATCGGCGATCTGTATCTGGGCACGGGCGCCTACACCCAAACCATTGCCGCCTACCGCACCGGCATCGACTCCACCGATGATGTCAGCTTTAAAGTTCACCTCAGCGAAGGCATCGCCGAGGCGGAACTGCTCTACAGCGACACCCCCGCCGACGCCATCAACGAGTACGAACAAATTCTGCAAATCGCCAAAATTCCGGCCTATCGAGCCAAAATTTTGCGGCTGCTGGGCGATGCCTATGCCCGGCTGGACAACACCGAAGCGGCCTACAAATCCTACCTCGAAGCCGTTGATAACTACCCGGACGCCCGCGACAGTTACCTTGCACTGGTGGAATTGGTCAATGCCGGCGTGCCGGTAGACGAGTTTCAGCGCGGGTTGATTGACTATTACGCCGACGCCTACGAACCGGCCATCGGCGCGTTTGGCCGCTTCCTGACCCAGGTTGAGGAGCTGGCCGCGGCAGAGCCTGTTACCGCCACGGCGGCGCTGACCCTGACCACGACCATTACCCGCAGCGCACCCGTTAGCGCCACCGCCAGCCTCACCGCCACTTTGCCCATCACCCAGCGAATTCTGCCGCCGCCCGATCCGGCGCTGGTTGACCAGGCGCTGTGGCTCACCGGCCTGTCGTGGAAGGCGTTGGGCCAGTACAACAGCGCCATCGCCACGTTTGACCGGCTCATCAGCGACTATCCCGACAGCACCCATTGGGGCGAGGCCAACCTGCAAATGGGCCGCACCCTCATTGAGCAGGGCAATCACAGCCGGGCCAAAACGGTGCTGCGCCAGTTTGCCCAGACCGCCCCGCAAGACCCCAACGCCGATGAAGCCCTGTGGCGGGCCGGCCTGCTGGATATGAGCGATGAGCTGTTTGAAGATGCCTACACCACCATGCGTGAACTCGTTGATACGCATCCCACCAGCCAGTACGCCGGCGACGCCCTGTACTGGGCCGGGCAGGCCGCCTTTTTGCAGAGCCAATACCAGCTTGCCATTGAAAACTGGGAGATGTTGGCCAAAACCTACCCCAAAAGCGATCTGGTGAGTTTTGGCGGCTACTGGCGCGCCCGCGCGCTGGAAAATCTGGGGCAGCACGATGAAGCCCAAAAAGTGCTGGCTGAAATCGCCGATGGTTCGTACGATTATTACCGGCTCCGCGCCCAGGACCGGCTGACAGGCCAACTGCCCGCGCCGGTGCCGCTGGCGCTGCCCAGCCCGTATGTGCTGGAGCAGGAACGGCAGGAAGCCGAAGCCTGGCTGCGCGAATGGATCACTGATACCACCGCCGCCAACCTGTCGCTGCTGCACGAAGCCATTCAAAACAACCCCTCTTTTCGCCGCGGCGACGGGCTGCTCAAACTGGGGCTGCACAACAAGGCGCTGGTTGAGTTTGAAACGGCCCGGACCACTTACCGCGACAACCCGCTGGCCATGTACCAGTTGGCCGTCTATTTTAACGCCCACGAACTGGGCAAGCTATCGATTCTGGCCACCGGCCGGCTTATTTCGCTGTCGCCGGCGGATACTGTGAAAGACGTGCCTATTTTCATCCAGCGCATGTACTATCCCTTCTATTACGAAGACGTCATTGTTAAAGAAGCCACGGCGCTGGAGATTGACCCGGCGCTGGTGGCCTCGCTCATCCGGCAGGAAAGCCTGTTTGAGCGTGACGCCGAATCGTTTGCCGGCGCGCGCGGATTGATGCAGGTAATGCCCACCACCGGCGAATACGTGGCTGAGCGCAGCGATTTTGGCCCCTACAACCCCGATATGCTGTGGCTGCCCTACCTCAACATCAAATTGGGGGCATGGTACATCAGCCAGCAGTTAGGCATTTTTGAAGACAACCCCCTGGCGGCGATGGCCGCCTACAACGCCGGCCCCGGCAATGTGCTGGACTGGATCAAAACCTCCGACGACCTGGACATTTTTGTCGAAACCATCCCCTTTTGGGAATCACGCACCTACATCCGGCGGGTGTACGAAAACCTGGCCGCCTATCGCCGCATATACGGCGTTTCCGCGCCGTAACGCCCCTGTTAGCCTCCAAATCTTATTGTCGTAACTATTTCAGTTATGGTATAATGATCAAACCTTAAACAGATTACCATAAAATTATCACTCCGTTTGGAGTAACCTGCCGTGTTTAACTTTCTTTCCAGCCCGGCCCTGGCCCTGGCCTACTATTTGTTCACATTTTTCAGCATAGAAGCCGCACTGGTGCTGGCCTGGTGGCAGTGGAAACACCTTGATTCGTTCCGCGCTTACCGCTTGACCATTGCCTTTGGCAGCCTGACCCTGCTGCGGGTGATGCTGTTTATCCTGGCAATGATCGGCCGCAGCTCCGCGGAGATTGCCAACTTTTGGCTGCCGCCGTTTGAGCGCGTGGTGGCTATTACCAGCCTGGGTTTTTTGGTGTGGGGCTTTACCCCCTATTTCAGAAAAAACAGCCTCACCGGCAACACGCTGCTGGCGGTAAACACGGTTTTCGCTTTTATTTTTTACTTTTTGGCGGTTTTGTTTTGGGACAGCCCCGATTTTAACCAGACCCCGTGGGAAATCTTTTTTGTGGGCTGGCAGGTGGTGCTGGTGCTGTTTGGGGCCATCAACTGCGCCACCAACCTCGATGACGAGCGTATGTTTGCCATTTTCAGTTTTGCCACGCTGCTGGTGGGCTACGTGCTGCACGTTTTTTTGGGCGGCAATTACACCCAGCCGCACAACCCGCTCTGGGTGCGGGTGATGGAACTGATTGCCTACCCGCTCTTTGCCGTGGCCGTGTACAACGGCGCGCTGCAAACGCTCAACGCCCGCAGCCGCGAACTGCAAAACCTGAGCGAAATCTCGCTGGACCAGATCAAAGGGCTGATCAGCCTGTTTGAGGCCACCCGCTCCATCACCGCCTCGCTGGAGCTATCACACGTGCTGGATGGGGCGGCCCAAAGCGTGGCCAAAGCGCTGGATGCCGAACAGTGCGCCATCGCTTTGCCGGAAACCGAAAACGACCTGTCGCAACTGCGGCTGGTATCCATTTACAACCCCAGCCGCAAAGGACGCGGCGAATCGGTGACGTTCCCGGTGAACGACCAGCAAATCATCAAACACGCCATCAAACGCAAATATCAGGTCGTCATCGACGAATATCAGGACAACACCCAAATCAGGATGCTGTTTACGCTGATGGGCGCGGCCGATGTGGGGCCGCTGATTGTCCAGCCGCTGCTCAAAAACGCCGACCCCATCGGCGTGCTGATTTTGGGCAACGCTCATTCCAAACGCCACTTTACCGACAGCGAAGCCGAGTTGTGCAAAACTCTGGCCGGCCAAACGGTGGTGGCCATTGAACACGCCAAAGAATATGCCACGGTCTCGTCCAAATCGCAGCACCTGTCGTGGACGCTGCGCAATCAGGAACTGGAATCGGGCAAAAAGCTGGCCGCGATGGAAACCGAGCTGAAAAAGAGCCGCGAAGAAGTATCGCTGTTTGCCCAGCGGCTGCACCAGTACGAAACCCAGCAAAGCCAGCTTGAGCAGGAATTGAGCCAATCCCGCCAGCGCGCCGCGGCACTAACCGAAATCATCGAAAAAACAAAGCTGCGCGAACGCCAGGCCAAAGAAATTGCCGCCGTGGCCGAGACCCAAAAACAAAAACTGGCCGCGCTCGAAGCGGAACGGCAGAGTTATCTGGAAAAAATTGAGCATCTGGAGCAGGAAACCGTTGAAATTGAACGGCTCAACGAGGCGCTGACCACCAGCAACGACCGCGCCCGCAAACTGGCCCGGGCGCTCAAACAGGCCCGCACCCGCAGCCAGCAGTTTGCCGTGGTGCCGGCCGCGCTCAGCAGTTCCGAGGCCAGCGCCGAACTGGAAGATTTGAGCTGCGGCGTGATTGTGGCCGACTCGCAGCAAAAAATTAACCGGGTCAACAGCGTGGCCAGCGAAATGCTCAACAAAAGTAACCGGCAGTTGATGGGCAGCCCCCTGGCCGAAGCAGTAAAAGATGAGCGCTGGCAAAAAATGCTCGACCAGTTTTTGGCCGGCCGCGAACCGATGGTCACATCGACGCTGAAAATTGGCGAGCGGATTTTCCGGGCCACCATCAGCCCAATGGCCTCCACCGACAGCGACGAAAAAGAGGGGTCGGTGACAATTTTGTACGATGTGACCGCCGAGGCCGAAAGCCAGCAGGCCCGCGATGAATTTATCGCCTCGCTCTCGCAGGAATTGCGCACGCCGATGACTTCCATCACCGGCTACACCGACCTGCTGGTGGGCGAATCGGTGGGCACGCTGGGTGAAATGCAGCGTAAATTTTTGCAGCGCATCAAAGCCAACATCGAGCGGATGAACGTGATGCTCAGCGATCTGATCGGCGTAACCGCCATTGACGCCGGTCAGCTTGAGTTGCGGCCGTCGGTAGTGGATATGGTTGAGGTGATTGAAGACACCATTATCAACGCCCGCGCCCAGTTGGAAGAAAACGATATTACGCTCAACATGAACCTGTCGCGCGATATGCCGCCGGTAGAAGCCGACCCCGATTCGGTGCGGCAAATTATGAACAACCTGCTCAGCAATGCCATCAAATCAACGCCCACCGGCGGCCTCATCGAGATTTCCACCGATATTTATCAGGACAACGGCGATGTAAACACCGAAGCCGTCACCCCGCCGTTTTTGCGCGTGTCGGTCAAAGATTCCGGCGGCGGCATTGCCGAGAAAGATTTGAACCGCGTTTTTGAGCGCTTCTACCGCGCCGAACGGCCGCTCATTGAAGGGCTGGGCGAAACCGGCGTCGGCCTGTCCATTGTCAAATCACTGGTTGAGGCCCACGGCGGGCGCGTTTGGGTAGAGTCTGAAATGGGCGAGGGCGCTATTTTTCACTTTTTGCTGCCCGTGAGCGAACAGTTTGATGATCCCTGGCTGGAAGTAGACATCCCGCCGCTTGATCTTAATATCGATTAACAGGTTACTTTTATGGCCTCAAAATCCAACGGAAATGGCAGTTCATCGGCCTTGCAGCGTTTTTTGATCGGCGGCGGAACGCTGCTGGTAGTTATTTTAACGCTGATTGGAGCAATTTTGCTGGCCATGCAGGATAACCAGCCAGAAGAAACGCCGCTGGCGCAGGTTAGCCCCACGCCGGTGATCGTTGCTACCACGCCCGCACCGGCCACCAACACGCCCCTGCCCGCGCCACCGAGCGATACGCCCACCGCCACAGCGACTGTGGCAGTTGCGCCGGTTGAAATTTCGCCCACGCCCACCGCCACCGAAACGCCAGCGCCGCCGCCGCCCGCCGCCACCGAAACGGAAACGCCCATCCCACCGCCACCCGCTACCGATACTCCCGTCCTGGCCGCGCCGCCACCCACCGTTGCCGAAAAAGGCGGCCCGTGCCAACCGCCGGCCAGTTGGGTGCTGTACCAGGTACAGGTGGGCGACACGCTCAATCTGCTGGCCGAACGGACTCTGGTCAGCGTGGCCGATTTGCAGCAGGTTAACTGCCTGGAATCGTTTACCATTGTGCCCGGCCAAACCATCTATTTGCCGTTTCCGCCGCCCACCGCCACACCCCGCCCCGAACCAACGCCCACCGGCACCCGCCGGCCAACCCCCACCCGCACCCCGGCGCCAACCACGCCCAAAATTGGCAACGTCAACGTCACGGCCGATATGGGGGCCGGCAAGATTTTGGTGGTGGTTACCGGTGAAAATTTTGACCCGCGAGCGCAGGGTTTCCGCGCCGAACTGCGTGGGCCAACCACTGTTATTCTGCAAATTGGCCCCACCGCCACGTCAACCAGTTTTGAGGGGCAAGCGCCGCTGTCGGCGATGGTGCTGAGCGAAAGGTACGATCTGGTGGTCATCAACCCCACCGGCCGGCTCGATATTCGGACTGATGTGTGGCCGCCCAGCGATGCCACCCCCACCGCCATTCCCTCGCCGCCCGAAATCAGCCGGGTCAGCCCGTCATCGGGCCGGATCAATCAGGACGTGCTGCTCACTGTGCAGGGTCGAAATTTCTTTCCCAAACAGCTTAAATTCCGGGTGGAACTCAAGCTCGATGATGGCAGCCTGACTGTAGAAGTGTTTGTTGATGAACGCGACCGCCCGGCCACCAGCACCAGTTTTGATGTGCTGATTCCGGCCAACGCGCTGGTGAGCGGAAATTATGATTTGCTGGTCACCAACCCCGACGGGCAGACCGATATTGAGCGTTTTGCCTACGACGCGCTGAATTAAAGCCCAATTTTAGCCGCCTGCTTTGCCAATAAAAAAGATCGATGGCCAATTGAGCCATCGATCTTTTTTTATCGAGTTACGAGCATTCAATTTTTGAAGATCAGCGGGAAGTAATAAATAAAACCGCCGCTGGCCCCGGATTTATCCACCACAATAGTGTAGCTATCCTGAGCAATCACCAAGTTGCCGTCGGTATTTCGGCCTTGAACAGTAGTGGTATTTACCAACTGTTTTGGGTCGATGAAACGCACGGTGTAACTGGCCGTATACACCCAGGTTTCGCCGCTGTCTAACCGGCTGTTGCTATTGACATCGCCGCCCGGCAGCAGCGCCGCCGCGCCCGCCAGCGAGTTGGTCACGCTCAGGCTGCCCACCGCCGAGCCATCGCTGGCGGGCGCGTGGCTGACCGTGTAGGTAAAGTTTAGCGTTTGGGCCACAGTGGCCGTGGTCGGCCCGGTGCGCACCAACTGCAACTGCGGGCTGTAGATAATATCCGTTAAATGAACATCGCTGGCCGAAACCTGCTGGCCATCCTGGTCCAGCCCCAGCGCGATTGCAGTGTTGGTCAGCGTATCTGCGCCGGTAGCGGGGATAACGTAAGCAGCGGTGTACACCCAGGCTTCCGCGCCGTCGAGCCGCCCGTTGTTGTTAAAATCGCCGCTAACATACGTGCCCGGCCCGGCCACCGAGTCCGTCACCGAAGTCATATTGATGGGCGAACCGTCGCCCACGGCGGCAATACTGATCGAGCCTAAATTATACAACTGTACCGCCAGCAAGTTCACGTTGATAACGGTAAAGGTAAAGATGGCGGTATCGCCCACCTGAGCACTGACCGGGCCATCTTTATCGACAAACAGGCTGGGGTCAAACCCGCTCAGGTTGGTGACGTGCTGCGCCGAAGCCGTAACCAGCTTATTATTGCCATCGCGGCCAATGGCCAGGCCAGTGTTGGTGAGCGGATTGGGATTGGTGGGTTTAATGATGTAGGCGGCGGTGTAAACCCACGTTTCGCCCAATTCCAGCAGCGAATTACCGTTGCCGTTGCTCACCAGTGCGGCCGGCCCGGCGTAGTTGTCGATCACGGACACAGCGTGTACCGGCGATCCATCGCTGGTGGGCGCGTGAGACAGAGTAAACGTAAACACAACCTGCTGGCCCACTGTCGCGCTGATTGGGCCGGTTTTGGTGAGGGCCAGCACCGGCGCATAATCCAGGCTGGTGCTGTGCTGGCTGCTGGCTGTCACCTGAATTCCGGTGGGGCTGGTAGCCGTAACCGTTACCGTGTTGGTGATAGGCGATGCATCGGTGGGCAGCACCGTGTACGAGCCGGTGTACTGCCACGCTTCGCCGGGGTCAAGCCGACTGTTGCTGTTGCTGTCGCCGCCGGAGAATACCCCCGGGCCGGCCCGGTTATCGGTTACGGACTGTATCTGCAACAGGGTGTCGCCGGGGTTGGTCACGGTAAAAATATAGTTGAGCTGGCTGCCAACCGTGGCGGTAGCCGGCCCGCTTTTTTGCACACTTACCGCCGGGATGGCCAGCACGGTATTGGTGGCCACTGTGGTAAGCGGCAGGAGCGACTCGCTGCTGGTAACAGTCGCGGTGTTGGTTAATATTGCGCCGTTGGTAGCGGGTATTGTCACGGTTACGGCAAAAGTAACGGTAACCCGCCCGCCCGGCGCAACAGACAGATTGGTAACCAGCGCCGGCAGGCTGCCCGGCGAACCGGCGCTCTGCGGCTGGATGGACAGGCTGCTGGCGATAAACTGGGTGCCCGCTGGAATGGCATCGGAAAGTATGCCGGCGGTGGCCGGCGCGTTGCCGGCATTGCTCACAACAATGGTGTAGGTGAGCCGCTGGCCGGCTCGCACCAGCGCCGGCTGCCCGGTTTTGCTGAGGCCCAACTGCACCGCGTCATCATCAATAATCGTCAGCACCCCATTTTGCGGCGAAGCCAGAATCACCCCGTGGGGGGCGCTCAAGGCCAGCAGCACTGTTTCATTGGGTTCATCAATAATATCGTTGGTGATGGGCACCGTAAACGTGAGCAACGTTGTGCCGGGCGAAAACGTGAGTTGGCCGCTCACCGGCGTAAAATCGCTGCCGGCGGTGGCCGTGCCGCTGCTGGCCGTGTAGGTTACACTCACCGGTGTGCGGGGAGCAATGCTCAAATTAACGGTGATAACCGCTGCACCGGCCGCTTCACTCACCAGATACGTTGCCGCGCTGAAGCTTGCCCGAGGCAGCGACACCGTCACCCCCACCGAGCTGGAATTTGGCGCGCTGCCGGCTTCAAAGTTGTTGGTGATTTGGGCGGTGTTGGTAAACGCGGTATCGGCTTGCAGCAACGGATCAACCTGCCCAACCAGCGTAATCTGGCCGCCAGAACCGGGCGAAAGCGTCGCTGCCTGCCAGCTAAAATTGGGGCCGGGCAGCGGGGTGAGCAGCGCACCGCTAAACGACGAGACAACGCCGGTTAAAGTGATCGGCACAGGATCGGTGATGATCACATTTTTGGCCAGCCCCGGCCCCAGATTGGTGTAAATCAGGGTATAGGTGATAGTCTGGCCCGGCACGGCGACCGTTGGGGTTACCGTTTTGTTGATGGTGACATCTGGAAAGGCCACCGGAATAGTGGCCCCGGCTGTAACCGGCGAGGGTGTTTGGGTACTGGTGACGGCGGCGGTGTTGGCCAGGGTTGGCCCATCGGTAACGGTAACCGCGTATGTCACCGTCACGGCTGCGCCGGGATCAACGGTTATGCCGCGGGCAATCTGGGGCGGCGCTCCGGTTGAGCCACCCGCAGCCGGGGGGCTGATAACCATGCTGCCGGTATCCAACTGGCCATTTATCGCCAGCGTGTCAGAAATAGTTACCCCGGTGGCTGTGCCCAAACCGCTGTTGGTTACCACCAGCGTATAGGTGAGGCGGCTGCCGATGGCCGGGGGTTGAGGCTGAGCTGTTTTGCTCAAATTTAGTACCGGCAGAGACGCGGTTAGCGGCTGGCTGGCCGAATTAACATAACCACAGGTGTCGGTTACGGTCAGCGTTACCGTATAAACGCCCGGCGAATTAAATGTCGTCGAGGCAAATGAGCCGGTAGCGGATTGACCGTTGCCAAAATTCCAGCTCCGGCTAACAATGGGGCCGCCATTAGTGGTGCTGGTTGATGTGAAAAAAGTTGACTGGCCCAAAATCACCGTCGAATGGGCAAAGGCGGCGGTCAACGACGGTGGGGTCAACAAAGAGAAAACCGGTGCGCCCGGCGCCGAGGTCGCCCCTTCATTGCTGGCAACCACCTGATAACCATCGTTATACAGGCTCAACTGGCAGGTGGTAACCACATACGTTACGGCTTGCGCACTTTGCTGCAAAATTGAGGGCACCGTCCAGGTGACGGTATTGCTGCCGGCCGTGTACGATCCACCGGAAACGTAATTGGCCCCGGCCGGCACCGTATCTGATACAACCACGCCGGTGGCCGCCTGATTGCCCGTGTTTGAAACAGTCAGCGTGTACGTAAACGGCGCACCGACCACCCCGCCCGCGGTAGAATTAACATTTTCCGGCGGATCGTACCGCAGCAGCGTATCGGTCGTTGAGCGGTACTCTGCCAGATTCCAATCTGCCGGGCGCTGCCCCCGCGCCAGGCGCACCTCATCGATGATACCTTCAAAGGCGCGGTCATTAGCTGTGTTATTCAATGAACCGGAAAAATTACCCAGCCACAGGTCCTGGTTAGCGTCTGACTGGATGCTGCCGCTGGGCGTGTTAGCAAGCTGAACAGTGACCGGCACGCCGTTAATGTACATTAGCGGCTGGTTGGCGACCCCATCCTGATAAACCAGTGTTATATGCTGCCAGTTATTGAGTTGAATTGCATCATCAGCCGCCAGCCACGCTCCCTGTGAAATGGAATAGTCTCGTTCAAAACGCAGGGTTCGTCCGGGCGAATCAAGCTGAATTCCCCAACCATCGGTAGCATCAACATTGGTCGATTTATCGGCAATGCGGCCGTAGTTATTTTTACCCCAATTACTGGGCCGAATCCAGGCCGACAGAGTACCCCCGCTCCCGGAAAAGGTGTCGTCCACACTCGCATTAGAGCCAACATTTATGTAAACAAGATCGGTGGTGTAATTCTGGGCACTGGCTATCCGGCCTGCCGCTGTGGTAGTGGGCGGCCGGATCGATTGGCCATCGTTGTGAAAAGGGGAGGAGTCCCTAAAACTGGCATCCATGTGCCACACACCGCTAAAATTGTTGGTCCACACGGCGGCGGGGTTTTGGGCGTCTGGGGCGGTGGGGTTGCCGTAATACAGCCAAATGAAATCAGCGGCGGAAACAATTTGCGGCACTTTAACCCACACATACGAACTGCCGCCCGGATTCCAGGCTTCAATTTCGTAGTTCAACGGGTTGCCGCTGGGGTCTACAAAGCGAATATCCTCGCCGTTGGGCCGCGTCTGGGCGTAATTAATGCGGCTGCTGTTGAGCACCACCAGCACCGGAAAATCGGTGAGTGTTGTGGTTACGGTACCGGTAAAGGTTAACTTTACCCGTTGCGACCAGTTGCTGGCTCCCTGTTTGCTCACCGATAACACCGGCGCCTGTAACAGGGGCGCGCCCTGCGCCGGCCCCGCCGACAGGCCGAAGAGCAGTACCAGCGGCAAAATTGTGCCCAGGGCCAGTGCGATTCCAAATTGTCGGAGTTTTGCTGCGTTCATTTCTTCGTATTATGGGGAAATATGATCACCGGCAACCATCTGTCATCATGTCTGAATTTTGCTAAATTAGTTACGCGCCCTAATTTACATTGATGGTGACGGTGGCCGGGCTGGAACTGGCGCTGCCATCGTTGGCCTGGTAGGTAAAGGTTACCACACCGGTAAAATTGAGCGTCGGCGTATAGGTAAAGCTGCCGTTAGAATTTAGCGTCAGGCTGCCGGATGATGGCCCACCGACCAATATCGCTTGCAGAGTTGGGCTGTCAACATCGGTGTCGTTGGCCAGCACGCCGGGGGCCGGCTGCGACAGAACCGTGTTGGCCGCCATCGAATACGTATCGGCCGCGGCCACTGGGGGATCATTGATGGCAACAATATTAACCGTTACTGTGGTTGTGGCGGTAACCAGGCCATCGCTGATGACGTAAGTAAAAATGTCTGTACCGTCAAAATTGAGATTTGGGAAATACAGAACAACCCGGCCGTTGGTGGTCGTGGTGCCATTGGCCGGCGTAGACACAGAAATGATTGTCAGCACATCGCCATCAACATCGGAATCATTGGCCAGCACATCTATACTCTCAGAAGTATCTTCGGCGGTAAAGGCTGTGTCCGGCCGGGCAATTGGCGGGTCGTTGACCGGGGTAACGGTTAGCGATACCGTAGCCGTATCGGTTAACAGACCATCGCTCACCGTGTAAGTGAAAACATCCGGCCCAAAGTAATCGGGCGGCGGGGTGTAAAACAGGTTTGTTGAATTATTAACCACGGAACCGACCGCCGGCAAACCAACCGCCGAGATAAACAATGTGGGGCCATCGACATCGGAATCGTTGGCCAGCACATTCAGCGTGGTGGGCGTGTCTTCTGGCAGGGAAAGGAAGTCATCAACAGCAACCGGCGCGGTGTTGACCGGGGTTATGGTCACCGTCACCGAGCCCAAACTGCACGCGCCGTCATTATCACAAATTCGGTACTGGAACGTGTCTGTGCCGTTGTAGTTAGCGCTGGGCGTATAAGTAATCTGTCCGGTTGAAGAATTGACAACCGCCGTGCCGTGTGCCGGGTTGATGGTCACCGTCAGCGAACCAACAACCAGCAGCCCGTCGTTATCAGAATCATTGGCCAGCACATTAATAACTATCGAACTCCCTTCGGCCACAGTTGCGGTGTCATCGCCAACAGACGGGGGAGCGTTGGTAGGCGGCGGAGGCGGCGGCGTGTTGGTGGGCGGCACCGGTGTGGCTGTGGGTGTGCTGGTGGGCGGTACCGGTGTAACCGTGGGCGTGTTGGTGGGCGGCAACGGCACAGAAGTGGCCGTGGGCGGCGGTGTTAACGTTGGCGGTTGCGGGGTTGAGGGCACCGGTGTTGGCGATGGTTGGGTTGGGGCAGTAGTAGATGTTGGCCCAACAGGCGGTTTTGTGGGCGAAGGGGGCCTTTCTCCCGGCTCCGGGGTGGGCGACGCGGTGGGGGTAAAAGTGGGTATCGCGGCAATGGATGTGGGGGTAAAGAGAATTTCCACCGGCGTAATTTTGGGTAGCAGCGCCACCGATGCCGCGCCGGCTTCAACCAGCACCGGCGTCGATTGCAGGTCGGCTTCATCCTGTATAATTTCAGAAATAATCTGGTCGCGGTCTACCGGGGCCAGCAAAACCAAAACTCCCGGCCCGTAATCGGCCTGGCTTCTGGCCCTAATCCCGCCAGCAATCTGATCCCGGTTCACAAAAAACAGGGCGGAATAGGAAGAACAGAAAACGCACAGAAAACTCAACAACAGAAACAGAAGGGCAACCAATACCCGCCGCGAGACTGAATCGGTTTCATTTTCCGGGTGCTGAGGTTCTGTAACTCGGTTGGTCATAACGATCAATTAAAAAGATCATCCCCGTTTGCCGTTGGAACGGCAATGGTCGCCAGTGAAAAACTAAACGTACTCCCGTGATTTAATTCACTCTCCATCCACATTTTACCGCCGTGGGCCTCGACGATAGCCTTGCTGGTGTACAGGCCCAGGCCGGCCCCGCTGATTTCAAAGGTGTGCTCTTCGTGAATGGCCCTAAAAAAGCGGGTAAACAAAAACCGCTGATTGGTCACCGAAATGCCAACCCCGGTATCCTCCACATCTACCTGTACCGCGCCGTTGGCGTGGCTTACATTGACCGCCACCCGGCCGCCGGGCAAAGTGTAGTTGTGGGCGTTTTTAATCAAATTGTGCATTACCCGCGTCAAACGCACATGATCGCCTTCAACCCAAATAACTTCCGTGGGTAAATTGGTTACAAAAACCATATCCCGCTCGTTCATTTTTTCTTCCCAGGTGGCAGCTTCATCCTGAATCAACTCGGTCAGGTCGACCGGTTCGCGGTCAATCCCCAGATTCCCGGCGTCAATTTGAGACAGATCGAGCATTTGCTGAATGATTTCCAGCAGGTCGTCCACATTGCTGCCAATGGTGTCAATGAATTCAATCTGGCGAGCCTCGAGTTGGCCGGCTCCGGTTAATCTCAACAAATCGTTGTAGCCTTTGATGGCCGTTAACGGCGTGCGAAGCTCGTGCGACATACTGGTGATGAAGTCATCTTTCAATTTTTCAGATTCGTACTCGCGGGTAATATCGCGCAGCACCACCACGGCGCCCAGCTCGCTATTATCCGCCGAAACCACCGGCGCGGACAGCGCGCTGAACATTTTTTGCCCGGCTTCAAACCGGTGCGTTTCTTTAAACGCAAACCCGCTCAAATAGCCCAATAACGATGACCCACCCTGGCCGCCCGTTTGCAGTAATTCAACCGGCTCCATTTCGCCAACGGCCTGCAACGAGCGCCGCAAATAATTGTGCTCCATCACCGCCAAAATCTGTTCGGCGGCGGGGTTCATAATCACAATATTGCCCTGCATATCCTGCACCACCACCCCATCGGCAATACTGTTTAAAATGGCGTTGAGCTTGCTGGCCTCTTCTTCCTGCACTTTCAGCAGATGCTGCAACTGGGCGGTCATTTTATCAAACGTGCTGGCCAAAATCCCAATTTCGTCCGACCGGTTCAGGCCGGTTCGCTGGTCAAGGTTGCCTGCCGAAATTTCCTCGGCGGTTTTGACCAACTGCAAAATAGGCTGGCTGATCCGGCGCGACACAACATAACCAATCAGGAAAACGGTCAGCACACCCGCCGAAAAGATAATCACGAGCAGATTTCGGCTCTGCCCGATGGCATCAGTGACAAAAGCGGTGGGTAGCGCCACGGCATAAATGCCGTAAACCTGCCCGCGCAGCCGAAACGGCGCGTATGCCAGCCGATAGCCGCGGTCACTAATGTTAACGTCGCCATCGGCGCCCTGCTCAGAAATGGTGGTTTGGTCCAGCAGGGTTACTTTGTCGTTTTGAAGCACCTCGCGATAGCGCTGGCTGTCAAAAAATGAAAACGCGGCGCTCAACTGCTCGTGGTCCAGCGGAAAGGTAGAGGCCAGCACAGCGCCGTTTTCATCAAACAGGGTGATTTGCGCCAGCGCCAGGTTGCGCAAATTGCCCAGCTCTTTGCTCAAATAGGTGCCAATCAGAGCCGCCCCTATCGTCCCTTCGTTGGTGCGCACCGGGCCAATGGTATAAATAATCAACTCGTTTGTTTCCGGATCACGCACCAACTGCACCGATTTGCCGCCGTCCGGATCGGCCAGCACCTCGCGCAGCACGGGCCACTCCGATAAATCAAGCCTGCTGTTGGGTATAGTTTCCACAAAAACGTTGGGGCCGGTACCCTGGCGATGAAAACGGATCAGTTCTTTGGCCTGGGTATCAACAATAATGATGCTGTCAATTCTTTGAGCATTGGCAATAACCGGCTGAATTAGTTCGCTCAGCGAGTCGGTGTCGCGGTCAACAATGGCTTCGGCAACGCCGATGGTGCTGCCAACCACCCGCTCAATCTCTAACCGAACCCGTTCGCTGTTAACAATTTCATCGCTTACCACCTGGGCGGCTTCTTTGAGCTGGTTTTCCAGCCGCTCATTGAACGAGCGGCCAACCAGCCAGACAACCACAAAAATCCCCAAAGCTGCCAGAATTAACGTTAATATGGCATAAGGAGTGATAATTTTTTTGCTTATGCTGGATGAGAAAAACCCTAAGAGTTTTTTAAGCCATCCACGTAGAGTGGTCATTGTGGGACACACTATTCGCTCATACCGATCAACCTGACCACGCAAGTATTCCGGCAGCGCTTATGGTATAATCTGTGGATACTCTGTGTACTTAACCGGGGAGTCTACCCAAATTATGTACAGTTTAGATGATACCATAGCCGCCATTGCCACGTCAATAGGCCAAAGCGGCGTAGGAATTATCAAGATCAGCGGCCCGGATGCGCCGGCGATTGCCCACAAATTATTCCGGTCGGCGCGACAAAAGACCCGTTTTGAACCCTACCGGCTGCACTACGGCTCCATCATCGACCCGGCCACCGGCGAAACGGTTGACGAGGCGCTGGTGGTGCACATGCCCCGGCCACACAGCTACACCCGCCAGGATGTGATAGAAATTCAGGCCCACGGCGGGCCGATGCCGCTGCGCCGCATTTTGCAGTTGGTGCTGAGCCTGGGCGCTCGCCCGGCCGAAGCCGGCGAAATGACGCTGCGCGCCTTTTTGAACGGCCGTTTGGATTTGTCGCAGGCCGAAGCCGTGCTCGATGTGATTGAAGCCAAAACCGAGGCCGCCCTGCGCGTGGCCGCCGAGCAGCTCAGCGGCGGGTTATCGGCCCAGGTTGCGGCGGTGCGCCGCCAGCTTATGGACCAGTTGGCGTTTCTGGAGGCCAGCATCGATTTTGTTGAAGACGAAATCCCTTTTCAGGATATTGTGACGCCTTTACTTGAAGTCGGTAAAATGCTGCAAAAGTTACTCAAAAACGCAGATATGGGCCAAATTTACCGGCAGGGGGTTAAAGCGGCAATCGTTGGGCAGCCCAATGTGGGCAAAAGCAGCCTGCTCAACGCCCTGCTGCGCGGCGACCGGGCCATTGTCACCGAAATTCCCGGCACTACCCGCGACACGTTGGAAGAAACGGCCAACATCGGCGGGATACCGCTGGTGCTGGTCGATACGGCCGGTATTCGCGCCCAGGCCGGCGATACCGTGGAACGTATTGGCATCGAGCGCAGCCAGGCGGCGCTGCGCCAGGCCGATATTGCACTGCTTGTGGTTGACGGCAGCCAACGGGTATCCCGCGGCGATTGGGACATTGAGCAACTCGTTCGCGGCAAACCGGCACTGCTGGTGATCAACAAAACCGATCTGCTGGCCGATGAAACCATTGAGCCGCCGCCCGATTTTTTGCCGGCCACGCCGCGGGTGCGGATTTCGGCGCTGGCCGGCATCGGCATCGACGGGCTGGAGGAGGCCGTTGAGGCGCTGGTGCTGGGCGGCAGCGTCACCACCGCCGATACCCCGCTGATGAGCAACCCGCGCCACAAGGCGCTGATTCAGTCGGCGCTCAACCACACCGAGGCAGCGATTGAGGGTCAGCAGGCCGGCCTCACCCCGGACCTTGTTTCAATTGACGTGCGCGAGGCAGTGGAATCGCTGGGGCAAATCACCGGCGAAACCGTCACCGAGGATTTGCTTGATACGATTTTCAGCAAGTTTTGTATTGGCAAGTAGGGAAAATTACAGCCGGGCCAGGCTGCCCAGCGCCACGCGGATTTTCTCTTCGACGGTCTCTTTTTTGACCGCCTCGGGGAGCTGTTGCAGGGCGGCCTGAGCCTCAACCACGCTGTAGCCCAGCGCGGTCAGCGCGGCGATCACCTCGCCATCGGTATCGCTGAAGGCCGGCGCGCCGGAAACAAAAATATCCTCGTAGCCAATTTTATCTTTCAATTGAAAGACAATCTGCTTGGCTTTTTTGGGGCCGATGCCGGGCACGCGAGCCAGAATAGCCGCTTCACCGCTGGCCACGGCCTGGCGCAGCGTTTCGGCGGGGATGTGCGACAGGATGGCCAGTGCCACTTTGGGGCCAATGCCCTGCACTTTGAGCAGCGTGCGAAACAGCTCCAACTCTTCTTTGTCGGCAAAGCCAAACAGAGTCATCTCCTGCTCGCGGATGTGGTGGTGGGTGTAAATGAGCGTTTTCACGCCCACCTCCAACACATCGAGCAGGGTTACCGGGGCCAGCACCACGTAGCCCACGCCGCCCACTTCAATGAGCATGCTCTCTTCACTTTTATCGATGATTTCACCGCGCAGCGAACCAATCATAAAAAATGGCCTCTACTCCAGCAGCCGCAGCCGGGCGGAATGAACGTGGCAAATGGCAATGGCCAGCGCGTCGGCGGCGTCATCGGGGCGGGGAATATCATCGAGTTGCAGCAGCAGTTTGACCATGTGCTGCATCTGAACTTTATCGGCCCCGCCGTGGCCGGTGATGGCCTGCTTCACTTCGAGCGGTTTGTACTCGGTGATGGGCAGGCCGGCGTTGGCCAGCGCCAGCATGGCCGCGCCGCGCCCGTGGCCCACCGCCAGCGCAGTTTTGGCATTTTTGCTAAAAAATAATTCTTCAATGGCGGCGGATTCGGGCCGCCATTGTTCAATTAATTGGGTGAGTTCCCGGTAAATCACTTGCAGCCGCTGGGGGAGCGGCGTGCCGGCCGGCGTGGTGATGACCCCGCCGGCGATCATTTGCAGGGCGTCGCCGTCGCCTTCAACCACGCCCCAGCCGGTAATGGCTGTGCCAGGGTCAACCCCAAGCACTCGCACTAGGCTGCTTCCATCGCGGCGATGGCTTCATCGCTGATGGCCAGGCCAGAGAAGACCTGGTCAACGTCATCCAACTCTTCCAGCGCCTCAACAATAGCCATCACTTTGATGGTTTCATCCGGCCCCAGTTCAACCTCGTTTTTGGGCATTTCCAGCAATTCGGCCTCGTCGATGGTCAGGCCGGCCTCTTCCAGCACCGAAACCACGGCATGCAGATCGGCGGCGGCGGTGTAAATATCAAACGATTCTTCGCCAATTTCCACATCTTCGGCCCCGGCTTCAACAGCCTGCATAAACAGCTCGTCCGGGTCCTGTTTGTCGCGTTCAATACTGATGTGGCCTTTGGTTTCAAACATCCAGCTCACCGAACCGGCTTCGGCCATGTTGCCGCCCATTTTGTTAAAAATACGGCGCACATCGGAAAGAGCGCGGTTGCGGTTGTCGGTTAAACAGCGAATGAGCACCGGCACGCCGTGTGGCCCGTAGGCTTCGTAAGTGATCTCCTCAAGTTCACCGCCTTCCAGCTCGCCGGTGCCTTTTTTGATGGCCCGCTCAATGTTGTCTTTGGGCATGTTGGCCCCTCGCGCTTTGTCAACGGCCATGCGCAGGGCCGGGTTGGCGTTAATGTCGCCGCTGCCGTGGCGAGCCGCAACCGTAATATCGCGGGCCAGCTTGGTGAACAGCTTGCCGCGTTTAGCGTCTTCCGCGCCTTTTTTGCGTTTGATGGTGCTCCATTTACTATGTCCAGACATCTAATCACCTCTCTGCGTGATTCTACCAAAATAAGTGGCGATATTATAGCACCAAGCCCAATTTCCTGCCAGAGAATTACGAGGCAAAAAAAAACGCGCCGGCCAATTCTGACCCGCGCGCCGAAAGAATCTGGAAGTGTTATCCGGCGAGGTCCTGCTCAAATTCGGCGTACTCATCGGCAGCGTCTTCGTCATCCTGCCACAGCACTTCACGGGGTTTGGCCCCGTTGGCCGGGCCGATGATGCCCTCCTCTTCGAGCTGGTCCATCAACCGCGAAGCGCGCGGGTAGCCAATGCCCAGCCGTCGCTGGAGCAGGCTGGTGGAAGCCCGGCCGCTTTCAACCACCAGTTTAACCGCCTCTTCCAGCATGTCGTCTTTGTCAGCCTCGGCCATAATATCGGCCCACGGCAGTTCCGGCTCCACATCGACGCGCTCGCCGTTAACCACGGCCTGAGTCGGCGTGCTGCTCTGCGCCTTCCAGAAATTAACGATGTTGCTGATCTCTACATCGGAAACAAAACAGCCCTGCAGCCGGGCCAGCTTGGCCGAATCCGGAGCCATGTAGAGCATGTCGCCGCGGCCAAGCAATTTTTCCGCGCCGGGCGTATCCAAAATCACCCGGCTGTCGATCTGGCTGGTCACGGCAAAGGCGATACGGGTGGGGAAGTTGGCTTTGATTAGCCCGGTCACCACGTCTACCGAGGGGCGCTGGGTGGCGATAATCAGGTGGATGCCGGTGGCCCGGGCCATTTGGGCAATCCGGGCGATGGAGCGTTCAACCTCATCGGGGGCCATCATCATCAAATCGGCCAGCTCGTCAATGACCACCACCAGATAGGGCAGCCGCTCGGCGGGCGTAGACACTTTTTTGTTGTAGCTGCCCAGGCTGCGCGCCCCGATTTTGGCAAACAATTTGTAGCGACGTTCCATTTCACGGGTAACCCAGGCCAGCGCGCCGACGACCTGATCAAAATCGGTCACCACCGGCGCGATCAAATGCGGAATACCGTTGAAACTGGTCAGCTCGACCATTTTGGGGTCAACCATTAAAAAGCGGAGCTGTTCCGGGGCGTAAGTAATGAGCAGGGTGCAAATGAGCGCGTTCACGCACACCGATTTGCCCGAACCGGTAGCCCCGGCGATGAGCAGGTGCGGCATTTCTGACAGTGAGGCCGACACCGCCTGTCCGGCCACATTTTTGCCCAGAGCCATCAGCAGCGGTTTGCGGCTTTTTTGAAAATGCTGATCCTCCACCACTGCCCGCAGCGAGACCATTGTTTTTTCGGCGTTGGGCACTTCAATCCCCACCAGCGGGCGGCCCGGCACCGGCGTTTCTATGCGAATAGGCGCCGCCGACAGGGCCAGCGCCAGATCGTTGCTGAGCGCCGCCACCTTGTTTACCCGGATGCGCTGCTGCACCACGTCGCCGTCGGGCAGTTTGCGCTCAAGCGTGCCCAGTTTCAGCCCAAACTGGGTCACAGTGGGGCCGGAATTTATCTCGGCGACCTCGGCGGGGATTCCAAAACCGCGCAGGGTATCTTCGATAATCTGAGCCTGATAACGCGCGTTCGCGCCGCGGGTGGGGTCTTGCGCGGGCGGGGCCAGTAAATCGATGGGCGGCAGTTGGCGGCGAGCCGGCGGCATGGTGGCCAGCGCCGTTTCCACAGACATCGATGGCGCGGGCAGCGCCTTGATTTTTGGCTCCGGCTTGGGTTTGGGCGCGGCGGGGATGGGCTTGAGTTGCGGCGCAGCCACCGGCACCGCCGGCTGGTTGAGCGGCTGTTCATCGAGCTTGCGCCTGGCCCAGGAATTGAGCAGTTCGGCCCAGGCCGCGGCATCGGCCATGCCTACCCGAAAGGTGAGCGCCAGCGCCAGCAGCGCCAGCAGCGCCAGCAGCAAAATAGCGCCCGTCCCGCCGACCAGTTCTACAAAGAAGTTGCTCACGCCCCAGCCCACAAAACCGCCGCCGCCGCCCTGCCGGGCCAGCCGCACGGCGAAGTCGCCCGGCTCAACGGCCAACAGGTGAGCCAGCGCCAGCGTGGTCACAAACAACAATTCCAGCCCCACAATAACATCAAACGGCAAGGGTTGGTCTTCATATTTAAACCGGCTGATGAGCAGCAGCACGCCAAACGCGCCCAATAGCACCGTCGCCGGCACCGCCCCCCAGCCAAACAGCCGGGTAAACAGCTCGGCCCACCACGTGCTCAACCGGCCCTCTGTCAGCGAAAACAGGCTGAGCAGGGTGATGGACGTAAACAGCATCAACCCGCCGCCGATGATTTCTCGCTGATAGGGTTGCAGTCTGGCCCGGATTTGCTCGGTAATTGGTACCGGTTGCACTTTGTTTTTTCTGGCCGCCATGCGTCTTTTGAGTCCCTGTGGTATGATACGGGCGCAATTGAGTAACTCGATTGCGCAGCAACGTTACATAACGTTACTAGATTTAGTCTACAGATTTTTTAACACGATGTCAAGCTGCCCATTTAGGGGACGGTTGCTAAATATAACCGCAGAGATCGCCAAGAACGCAAAGTTTTTCAAGATTTTACTCGGCGTCCTCTGCGCTCTTTGCGGTAAGAAACATTCTTTGTTTTTAACGGAACACGCCTGGATTCAGAAAAATATGACAGTATTCATGCTGGTGGCGATTTGCGGGGTGGCCGGCGCAGTTGTTGGGTTGGGGATTGTGGGGTTGATTTTGCTGGCCCGCGCCGGCAGCCGCGATTCGGTGGGCGCGGCGCGGGAGGATTGGATCACCCGCCGCAGCGATAACGACGAGCGGGGCTGGTAGTTAAATCATAAAGCGCAGCCGGGCCATATAATCGCCCAGTTCCTTGAGTTTGCGGGCGCTGGACTCGTCGCCGCGCTCTCGAAAACGCGCCACCATCGCCTCCAATTCCGCAAAAAATACGCCGTCACACGAGCTGATGTTGTCGGCGATAATTTGTTGTAGTTCATCCCGATTTTTGGCCTGCACAATTTTTTTCAGCAGCGCCTGGGCCTGCTGGTAGGTCATCATTCCACTGGATGTCATTGTTTTGTTCGGTCTCCTTTTTAGTTTTGGGCCGCCACTTTGCCACCCCATCCCCCCTGCCCCCCTTCCCAGTGGGAAGGGGGATTCTGGAAGCGTGGCGACCGGGCGGCTACGCCGCCCGGTCGCCACGCTAAATTTCATCGTGCTACAGGCAGCCATAATAACACGAAGCCGGGCGGATTACAACAAATGTTCGAAACCTATTGACATTTGCTGCCGGATAATTAATAATTGTACCAGAAGGTACGCAGCATGCTAGAAAAATGGTTAAAGCGCGGTCCCGGACAAACGGTGGCCTTTATTGCCCGGCCAGACGCCGATCAGTTGGCCGAAACAATGGTCGCTCTGGCCAATACCGACGGCGGCGTGATTTTGCTGGGGGTTGACCAGCACGGCCAAATTGTGGATTACCTCACCGACGACGGCGCGGAAAATGAACTGATTCAGGCGATGACCATGTGCCGCCCGCCGGTTGTGACCGAATGGGAACAGTACCAGCTCCCCACCGGCATGGTGGTGGCGCTAAAAGTAGCCCGCAGCCCGGAATTGCACGCTCTGTCTGATGGCCGGGTGCTGGTTCGCTCCGGCGCACTCAACAAGCCCCCCAGCGGCGAGGTGATTCGCCATTTGGCCGCCACCAAATCCAGCGGCGATTTTGAAGCCGAACCGGTCGCCAACACTACGCTGGTCGATTTTGATAAAGCCACCCTCGATGAATATTTGCGGCTGCGGCAGGAGCGCGGCGGCCGGCCGCTCAAAGGCTCGCTGACCGACCATCTGGTGGAAATTGGCGCCATGCTGGAAGATGGCACCCCCACCGTGGCCGGAATGCTGCTGTTTGGCAAGCATCCGCAATCATTTTTGCCCCAGAGCGGCATTGTCTTTGTGAAATTTCTGGGCAAAGAGGCGCGTGGCCGTGATGGGTTGGCCGGCTACGGCCGCCGGGTGGAAATTGAAGGGCCGCTGGCGCGCATGGTCGAGCGGGCCTGGAATATTGTCGCCGAAGAGATGCAGACCGAGGCCGTGGTGCAGGGCCTGCGCCGCAAAGAAATGCCGGAATACCCCCCGTTTGCCGTGCGCGAGGCGCTGGTTAACGCTGTGTGCCATCGCGATTACCGCATGAGCGGCCGCCGCGTAGAAATCCGCATGTACACCGACCGGCTGGAAGTGATCAGTCCCGGCGGGCTGCCCGGCTACATCACCCTGGATAACATTGTCGATGAGCATTTTTCGCGCAATCCGCGGCTGGTGGCCGGGCTGTTTCAGTGGGGGTATATTGAAGAACTGGGGCTGGGCATCGACCGGATGATTGAAGAAATGCTGGAACACGGCCATTCTGCCCCCAATTTTGAGGCCAAACCCTACGCATTTACGGTGCGGCTGCACAACATCCGCGAGCGGCGGCCGGCCTACCAACGCTGGCCCACCAACATGAACGAGCGCCAACTGAAGGCCATGGGCTACCTGGAGCAAAGCGGCCGTATTACCAACAGCGATTACCGCCAGCTCTGCCCCGATGTTAACGCCGAAACCCTGCGGCTGGATTTATCTGACCTGGTTGACAAAGGGCTACTGCTCAAAATTGGCGAAAAACGAGGCACCTACTATATTTTGAAGTAAGGCTGACGGTTACAGGGGTGCAGGAGTGAGGAGTTTTGAGTTTCCCATAGGGGGCCTTTGGCTCTGAGTTCGTGTTGCGTGTTGCGTAACCAGCTACCTGCCACCCGCTACCCGCAGACTCGCTCATTCGCAATTCGCAATTCATTTTGCCGCATGCACCAGCGCCGACTTCTGCACCGGGCCGTGGCCGTTAAACCGCTCCTCGCGGTCAATTTTCCCATCGAGCATATAAATCACCCGGTCGGCAAATTCTGCCATACGCGGATCGTGGGTAACAAAAATGACGGTTTTTTCGTGCTCCTGATTGAGCTGGCGCACCAGCCGCATCACCTCAAAACCCGTCTCCGAGTCGAGGTCGCCGGTCATTTCATCGCCAATCACAATGGGCGGGTCGTTAGCCAGCGCGCGGGCAATGGCCACTCGCTGCTGTTGCCCGCCGGACAGCTCGCTGGGGTAGTGATCCATCCGGTCGGACAGGCCCACCTGTTCCAGCAGCAATGTGACCCGGATTTTGCGCTCGCGGCGGCGATATTTGCCGGCCAGCACCATCGGCGCTTCCACGTTTTCAAAGGCGGTAAAATTATTGAGCAGGTTGAACGTTTGAAACACGTAGCCCAGTTTGCGCAGCCGCAGTTGGGCCAACTGCTCCTCTTTCATCGAGACCACATTTTCGCCGTCAATGGTGATGTGGCCGCGCCCCGGTTCATCCAGCCCGCCGAGCAAATTGAGCAGCGTGGTTTTGCCGGAGCCGCTCGGCCCCATCAGGCACAGCATTTCGCCGCGGGCCACATTTATGGAAACGCCGCGCAGGGCGGGCACCGCCTCGCGGCCCATCAAATAACTTTTGTGCAGGTTTTCCACCTGAATAATTGAGTTGGTCATAGTGGGGAATTATAGGTTAATTGGGCGCAGTCTGCCAATATTATTCGCGGCCGCCGCTCCGGCAATCGATCGGCTCATCATTGGCGATGGCCTGCTGCAACTGCCGGGTGGCCGGGGTGGGGCTTTCGCCAAACAGCTCCTCAAACAAAGTCAGGCAGTCGCGGTACACTTTGAGCGCCTGCCCTTTTTCACCACTGCAATAATGAAAGCGCATCAAGCGGCGATAAATGCTCTCCAGCAGCGGGTCTTTGGCCAGCGCCTCGCGGCAGGCGCCGATGGCCGCGGCGTACTGCCCCTGCGCGGCGTAGGCATCGGCCAGGTTGGTGAGGGGCTGGCAGTAATCGGTGGTTACCTCCCGCCGGATGTCGATGGCCCAATCGGCGTAGCGGTCTTCCACCAAAAAATCGCCGTGGTACAGCTCGCGCCCTTTCTCCAGCGCGGCAACGGCCTCGGCCCAGCGTTCTTCCCGAACCAACTGCGCGCCAACCCGCCCGTGCTCGCGAAAGCTGAGCAAATCCCAACTGACGGTTTCGCCAATATCAAAATAGTAGCCGGTGGCGCAGCGCACAATAAAATTCGAGTCGCGCGGTTCGATGTCCGGCTCCAGCGTGCGGCGGGCGTTGCTGATGAGCGGCAGCAATTTTTTGCGGCCACTCTCTTCGTCGGCGTCGGGCCAGAGGCGGGTGATCAACTCGTCGGCGGCCACGGCCCGTTCGCCGCGCGCCCGGCGCACCAGCAGCAATTTGACCACCGTTTCGGCTTGCGGCCGCTCCCAAATACCGATGGGCTGGCCATCGCGCCAGATTTGAAACTGCCCCAGCGTTTGCAGCCGCAGGCCGGGAGCGCGGCTGGCCTGCTTTACGGCATCGAGAATGGCCTGCGGTGAAAAGTTCTTCTTTTCAATAAAGCCGATGACCGGATATTGGGTCAGCAGGTCGGCCACGTCGGTGGGGGTGGCCCGGCCGCTGAGGATGAGCACTTTGGTTTTGGGGTGGCGCTCAACCAGATAATCGAGCAGCAGCCAGCCTTCGGTGGAGCGAAGCGGCAGGCTGGCCTGCTGCAGTTTCAAATCCAGAATCACCAGATGAAAGCCCTCTTTGTCCAGCTCATTGAGGGCGGCCTGAGCGCTGCCCGCCGCGCGCCAAAAATAACCGGCGTTATTGAGCACGTCAACCACAATTTCCTGCCAGTCTGGCCGGTTTTCTACCAGCAGCACCCGCGGCCGGCCGAGCGCCATACTGGCCGGGGGCGGTTCCGGCAGCGACCCCGCCAACGGGGCGGGTTGCGCCGGTTGCGCCGGGAGGGTTGGCTGCTGCTGGCCTGCCAACTGGTCAACCAACTGGCTAAACTGGCGCGAGTCCCACCGTTCTTTGAACAGGACGGGCGCGCCGGGATAAAGCTGGGTCAGGGTAATTTCCATATCGTGGGTCAGCGAGCCGGTCAAAATAATAACCGGCAGGTGCGGCTGGGTATCGCGGATGCGCTGGATCACGCTCAGGCCATCGCGGTTGAAGCGGTTGGCCATGTCCAGCACCGGGTCAATCACGGCCAGCGCAAACCGGCTGCTATCGAGCGCGGCTACCGCCTCAGCATACGACATCGCCGAGAGCGGGCTGTACCCGTGCTGGGCGAGCGTAGTGCACAAAATATCCTGCCAATCGGCCCGGTCTTCAACTACCAGAATATTGTTCATCGTTAGCTCCTAATCAGAAATCCCTTTTCCCCAAGAGATGTTGCAAAAGCCCCCACCCCCTGCCCCCTCCCCCAAAATTGGGGGAGGGGGTTCGCATTCGCGTGTTGGCGGCGCAGCTGTGCTGCGCCGCCAACACGCATTCAATATTCCCCCTTCCTTGGGGAAGGGGGTCAGGGGGATGGGGATGAGAGTTTTATAACGCCGGCAGGCTAACCGTGAAAGTAGTGCCGGTTGGCCCGCTGACAAAACTGATCCGCCCGTTGAACTGGTGCACAAATGTTTCCACCAGCCACAGGCCGATGCCCAAACTGCCATCTTTACCGGACACACCGGGGTTGAACACCCGCCGCTGCAATTCCGGCGGGATGCCCGGCCCGTTATCGGCGATGATGATCTCCACCTGACCGCCAGCGTGACGGGTGGCCAGCTCAACCCGGCCGCCGGTTTGGCCCAACGCCTGCACCGCATTGGAAATGAGGTTGTGAAATACCGCCTCCAGCCGCTCGGGGTTGGCCTCCACCGGCGGCAACTGCGGTTCGTAATTTTTGGCGTGGGTTACATTATCCGGCCACCAGCAGCTTTGCACCGCCGCATCCAAACACCGATGCACCTCCACCGCCGTCACTTCAACCTGTTCCAGCGGGCCGGTCATGGTGCCCATCAATTTGAGCGCCTCCTCGGTATTTTGCCGGATCTGTTTGATCACTTTGCGATGGCCGGCCAGCGGCGCGGCGGGCGTGTCGTCGGCGGCGTACTCCAGCGCCAGCGCCCAGGCCCGGATTGCGCCGACCACGTTATTCATGGTGTGGGCCATATCCAAAATTACCGCCGCCATCGCGCCACGGGTTTCGGCGACCACGCGCCGCTGTTGCTCGGCGTTGAGGCGCTCGTAAGCCTGAATGCGCTCGTCGAACAGGCGGGCGTTGTGCAGGGCAATGGCCGCCCAACGGCTCAACTCCAGCAGCAGCGATTGGTGGTAGGTGGTAAATTGCTGACCGCCGGTTTTATTGAGCACCTCCACCACGCCGATGACTCGCCCCTCTACCTTCAGCGGCACGCACAAAATCGAATCGGCCTGGTAGCCGGTGTCGATGGCAATCTGGCGCAGGTGGCGCGGGTCATCGTGGGTATTGTTCACCAGCGCCGGTTCGTCGTGGCTGGCCACCCAACCGGCAATACCCTGCCACGGCGCGGGCAGTCGAATATCGGCGTTGCCTTTGGTGGTGTAACGCAGCACCAGCTCGTTGCTGGCGTCGTCAATTAAAAAGACCGACGTCAGCTCGGTTTGGAGCAGGCTGTTGACGCCTTCGATGATCACTTTGAGCACGCTGTCTTTATCGAGGCTGCGGGTGAGCATGCTGCCAATTTCGTTGAGGTATTTGAGGTGGCCGGTTTGGGCCTGCACCTGCATGTAATTGATGGCGTTTTGCGCGGCCAGTCCCATAATCCGGGCCACGCTGCCCAGCAGGCTGGTTTCTTCAAGGCTAAAGGTGTGCGGCTGCACGCCGGCCACTACCAGCCCGCCCGCCACCACCCCGCCTACTTCCAGCGGAGTCATAGCCAGCGCGGCCACGCCGGCCCGGGCAAAAATAGCCGCCTGCGCCGGTGCGACCGGGTGAGCGGCATCGAACACAAACAGGTTAGCCGCGCCAAGCTCGTCGATGGACTGCTCCAGCAGCCAGCTTGCCAGCCCGGCCAGCGCCTCGGTTTGCCGCGCCTGCCGGCTTTCATCGAGCGCCGCCTCCGGGCCAAGCTGCACCGACAACACATCGGTTTGCGCCTGCGGGTTTGAAAGCAGCACCGCGCCGGCTTCGGCTTTGAGCACCGTTAGCAGTTGGGCCAGCCCCTCATCCAAAATGGTGTTCAAATCGAGCGTGCTGCTCAGCTTCATGGCGATGTCGTTGAGCGCCCGCAACTGGCGCGCCTGCCGCGCCTCCTGAAACAGGCGCGCGTTTTCAATGGCAATTGTGGCCGAGGCGGCAAAAGCCGACAGCAGGGTAATATCGCCGTTGTTAAAGCCGCCCGGCCCCTTTTTGTTGAGCGCTTCCAGCACTCCCACCGAGCGGCCGTCCATGTGCAGCGGCACGCATAGCAGCGAATGGGTTTCAAACCCCGGTTTCACCTCGCCAAACCAGCGCGTTTCGTGCCGAACATCGTTCACAAATATGGGCTGGCCGTGGGCCATTACCCAGCCGGCAATCCCCTGCTCTTTTTTGAGCCGGGTGGAAATATTCAGCCGGCGGCCGTTTTGCACCGCCGTCGAAAAGACTAACTCGCCGCTTTCCTCATCCAGCAGCAGCACCGAGCTGGCTTCAACATCCAAAATCCGGCTGACTTCGGCCACAATCCGGGTGAGTACCTCGTTCAAATCCAGCACTTTCACCACGCTGCGGCTCAGCTCGTTGAGCAGAGTCAGCTCTTCAACCTGGCGGCGATGGGTTCTGGCCCGATTGATGGCCAGCGCGGCCTGGTTGGCAAAGGCGTTGAGAAAGTCCAGCTCATCCTGCCCAAAAGCCGCTTTGCGGGGATGATCGATGTAGAGCAGCCCCACCTGCTGCGATTCGGCCCGGAGCGGCACAGCCAGCACCGAGCGCACCTGTTTGAATTTGAGCGTGTTTTGGGCCTGGCCTTCGTAGCGGGCGTCCGAGGGCAAATCGAGCACCAGCCGGGCTTCGCCTTTTTTGAGCACATCGGCGATGACGGTGGTGCTGATAAATTTTTGAACCCGCTCCAAATCGTCAATATCCAGCGATTCGCCGCGGACAACGGCCACGTTGTGCGGGGTGAGTTCGTCGCTGTTGTTGAGCAGCAGCAGCCCGCGCCGCCCGCCGGCCAAATTGAGCGCCCGGTCCACCACAAATTCCAGCAGTTCCGGCAGCTCGTACACCGAATTCATGCGGCGGATGAGTTCGTACAGGCTTTTCAGCCGTTCCACAGTCAGATTGGTTTCCGGGGCGGTCGCGGCGGGTTCCATCAGATTTCCAGCTCCAGTCCATCAAAAGCGACCATAATTTCACAGGCGTTGCTGGGGACGTGACGGCGCAGCAGGTAGGCTTCGGCCTGTTCCTTGCCGCCCCAGATTTTGTCGTCGCTGCTGGTGGGATCGTGGTGAAAGAGGGCCAGCCGTTTGACATGCGCCCGGTAAGCCAGCTCGGCGCCCATCATGGGCGTGCTGTGGCCCCAATCCGGCTTGTCGAGCGCCTCGGTGAGGTTGTATTGCGAGTCAAACACCAGCAGGTCGGCCTGGTGGAAAAAGTCAACAAAGGTTTCGGTGCTGGTGGGGTCGGCCCGCTTGTATTCGGAGTCGGTGGCGATGACCAGCGCCGACTGGCCATCTTCAATGCGATAGGCGTAAGTTTCGCCGGGGTGAGAAACGCGGGTGGCGCGCACCCGAAAACGGCCAATGGCCTGCCACTGTTCGGGGGTGATCGGCGCAAATTCCAGCGCAGCGCTCATGTACGAGAGCGGCACCGGAAAAAACTCCGGCGACTGCTGGCGGGTTAGCCGCTCAAACAGGTTGGCAAACGGGCTGTGAAAAGTGAAGCGGTTGCCGGGGATGAACGCCGGCGGGAAGAACGGCCAGCCCTGAATGTGATCCCAGTGGGTGTGGGTGACCAAAATATCGGCCTGGCGCCGGCCGCCGGCAAAGCCGCGCTGCATCAAATCCAGCCCCAGCAGCCGGATGCCGGAGCCAGCATCGATGATGAGCAGTTGGTCGCCGGAACGGACTTCGATGCAGGGGGTGTTGCCGCCAACCGTGCCCTGCACGGTAAAGGGCAGCCGCTCCAAATAGCGGTTGAGCGTGGCTTCGTCGGCCAGGTCCAGCCCGGCCGCGCCGGCCAGCGCCTGCTGAATTTTGGCTCGAATCTGCGGCGCGGTAATGCCGGTGGGAATCGAGCCGCGTGTGCCCCAGAATTTGACGATCATTGTTAATGTCCACCCGTTTGCTGTTGTGTTTGAAGGTATTGTAGCACGGCAACGTTGCAAAAACCTTGCAACTAACGCTGGAAATGCTGCTCAATAGTACCAAATTAAAATTGACTTTTCAATAGGGCATCATTCCCTGAGCGCGTCCAGAATCTTAAAAGAAGCGCCGCAGGCCGGGGGGAATGGGGGGTGTCCCCCCATTCCCCCCTGTCTGCCTAAAATTTTGGGCAGACTCTCATTCCCGTTAAAAACGGCCGTGATATTTTTCCGCGGGGTATTTGGTGTTATTTTTGGCCAGCTTGTCGGTAATCAGGCCGGGTACATCAAATTGGAGCGTATCGGCCAGGCTGAGGCAGTAAATGAGCACATCGGCCAGCTCCTCGGCGATGGCCTGCCGGGCGGCGGCGTTGTGCATGGCCAGGTGGCTGGCCTGCTCGGTGGTGAGCCACTGAAAATGCTCCATCAGCTCGGCGGCTTCAATGGCAATTGACATGCTCAAATTTTTGGGCGAATGGAACTGTTGCCAGTCGCGGGCGTCTCTAAAATCTCGGACGGCGGTTTGCAGTTGGGTCAGGGTATCGGTCATTAGGTTGCCTCACAAGAGTATTTTGAGTTGATTGTATATTTTAAGGTTGAGTTTTCAAAAAGGGCGGTTTTACCCCCGATTTTGAGCCACCTTTTGAGCCTGGGGTGTGATAAAGTTGGAGCAGGGTAAAGGATGAAGAGAGTTGGGCGAGTTTTAAGTTTTGAGTTTTGAGTTTTAAGTTATGAGTTCGTGTTGCGTGTTGCGTAAAACGCCATTCGCAATTCGCAATTCGCCATTCGCAATTCCTGAATCCTGAATCCTGAATCCTGTTTTCAAAGGAGAAAAATTATGCCAACCTGGCTCGACCAACACCGGGGACTTGTATTTGGGCTGCTGTCGGCGGTAACAATTACCGGCGCGGGTGTTTTCTATTTGAGGCAGCCGGCCCCGCCGCCCATCGAAATTGCCACTGTTGAGCCTCAACCCACGGCCACGGCCACAACTCAGCCCACGCCTACCGCTACGCCGGGGCCGGTGCGGGTGTACATTACCGGCGCGGTGGCCAACGAAGATGTCTATTTTATGCCGCCGGGCAGCATCATCAAAGATGTGGTTGAGTCGGCCGGCGGCTTCACCGCCGAGGCCGACCACACCCGCATCAACCTGGCGCTGGAGGTACAGGATCAGCAGCAAATCCACGTGCCGCGCCGCGACGAAACCAACCCGCCGCCGCCAATTCAGGGCGGCCCGGCGCCGGAAAAAGCCCGGGCTAACGCCATCGAGCCAGCCCCGGCCGGCGGGGTTATCAACCTCAACACGGCCACCATCGACGAACTGGACACGTTGCCGGGCATCGGCCCGGCCATCGCCAAACGGATTATTGAATACCGCGACACCGCGGGCAGGTTCACGTCTATCGAGGAAATTACGCAGGTGAGCGGCATCGGCGAGGCCACGCTGGCCAAAATCAGGCCGCTCATCACCGTTGAGTGAGTTAGCCCCGCGTCTGTTCGAAATTTCAGGACAGACTGGGGGGCGCGGGGGGTATCCCCCCGAATCCCCCCTGGTGTACCCAGATTTCCAAAATTCCGGGTACATCCGTTAGCCCCGCGTCATCATTTATGTTACAATGCGGCTTCACAAACAGTGTTGGTGGTGCGTTAACTATGGAAAACGTGGACAAAATTTATCTGACCTGGCATGATGTTGACCGGCTGATCGGCGAACTCATTCCGCGATTGATGACCTACAACTATGATTTGGTGCTGGCCATTACCCGCGGCGGCATTGTGCCGGCGGCCATCATCGCCGAGCGGCTGGGCATTGCCCAGGTTTTGGTGGCTTCTGTGGATTTTTACGAGGACGAGGAGCACGACCTGGATTGGCCGGTGTTTATGCAGTTCCCGGCCGACAGCTCACTGCGGGGCAAAACCGTGCTGATTGTCGATGATATTTGGGACCGCGGCAAACAGGCGGTGAACGTGACCGAGCGGGTTAAACAGGCCGGCGGCCGGCCTTATTCGGTGGTGATTCACTACAAATCCCAGCGCTCACGTTTTCCGGACCAGTCACCCGATTTTTTTGCCGTTGAAACCAATGATTGGATCATCTACCCCTGGGAAGTTGAACGCGGCGCGGTTGGCACGTAGCCACAGGACAGGCCAATGCGATTTCTGGTAACAGGCGGGGCGGGTTTTTTGGGCGCGCCGCTGGCAAATTATCTGGTTAAACAGGGGCACAGCGTCCGTGTGCTCGATGATTTGAGCGCCGGCGACGCGGCGCGGCTCGATCCGGCGGTCAATTTTACCCGCGGCGACGTGGAAGACAAGCCCAAAGTGTGGCGGCTGCTCAACAAAATTGACTGTGTGTACCACCTGGCGGCGCGCGTTACGGTGCCGGAATCGGTGTTGTACCCCAAGGAATACAACCGCACCAATGTGAGCGGCACGGTAGCCATTATGGAAGCCATGCGCGATGCCGGCATTAAACGGGTCGTGCTGGCGTCGTCGGGGGCGGTGTACGGCGAACAGGGCGTACCGCTGGTGCATGAGTCGCTGCTGCCTCACCCGGACTCGCCGTACGCGGCCAGCAAACTGGCCGCCGAAAGCTACGTGCGCACCATCGGCGAAATCTGGAATATTGAAACGGTGGCGCTGCGTATTTTTAACGCCTACGGGCCGGGCCAACCGATTCCGCCCACTTATCCGCCGGTCATCCCCCAATTTTTGCGCCAGATTCTGCAAAAAGGTTCGGTGATCATTTACGGCGAAGGCCAACAGACCCGCGATTTTATTTATGTTGATGATGTGGTGCAGGCGCTGGCCGCCGCCGCTACCGCCGAAGGCATCAACCGGCAGGTGATCAACATTGGCACCGGCACCGGCACCAGCATTCGCCAGCTCATCAGCATTTTGGAACACGTTACCGGCAAAGAAGCGCAGACCATTGTTAACCCGGGCGGGGCGGCGGGCGTTTCGGCGCTGGTGGCCGACACAAAAAAAGCCCGCGAACTGCTGGGCTTTGAGGCTAAAATTGCGCTGGCCGAAGGGCTGACGCGGTTAAAATCGCTCGATCCGCAGTTCAGTTAATCCCCCACCTCTTCCAACCCCACCGCCATCAAATAACCGCGCGCCCGCTCAGTTTTGGGGTAGCGGTTAACCAGTTTCCAGAATTTGGGGCCGTGATTGGCTTCCAGCAAATGCGCCAGTTCGTGGACAAGCACATAATCCCGCACAAAAGCCGGCATCGCCGCCACCCGGTGCGACAGCCGGATGGCGCCGTCGGCGGGGGTGCAGCTACCGTAGCGGCTTTTGTTTTGGTTGGTCACCCACCGCACCGACTCCCACTTGAGTTTGCCGCCAAAATATTGCCGGTTCAACTCCTGCGCCCGGCGCTGCAGAGCAGCGTCGTCCAGCTCCGATTTTTGCTGCCGGCGCTGCCAGCGCTCCTGCAATTTATCGATGATGGGCTGGAGTTCTCCCGGCGACATAACCGCCGGAGCCTGCACCACAAACACACCATCCACCACCCGGGCGCTGACGGTTTTTTTTCGCTTTTTGCTGCGAATGATTTGCACGTCCATCGAGTGTACCCACCTGAGTTCGATAATTCCAGGCAACGGTCATTCTGAGGAGCGAAGCGACGAAGAATCTGTGATAATACCGCCAAATTCAGCTCGAAACTGGAGATTCTTCGCTCCCTGCGGTCGCTCAGAATGACAAATCAATGAATTTTCCAAATTCAGGTTAACACAACGTCGCCGGCTCAATTACCGGCGACGCTGTGTTTTTCCCAAGTTATCCCAAATTATCCCAAAATAAATTTGGGATAATCAATCGCCGCCCTGGCCCAGCAGCCCCACGTTGGAGTAATCACCCAACACAAATTTGTAGGCGCGAGGCCGGATGGGCGAGCGGTGCAGCACCACATTGCGGCCAATCAGGCTGTCTTCGATGCGGCGGTTGATGTTGCGGATCTGGCTGTTTTCCAGCACGATGGAGCGCGAAATCTCGGCGTTTTCAACCACACAGTGATGGTAAATGCTGGTGAACGGGCCAACGTAGGCATTGACCAGCCGGGTATCCTGGCCGATAATGGCCGGGCCGCGCACCACGCTGTTGATAATTTCGGCTCCTTTTTCGATGGTGACGCGGCTGTCTACTTCGCTGTCGCGATCAACGTAGCCCTCAATTTTGGGCGTGAGTTCTTCCAGCACCAGGCTGTTGGCTTCGAGCATTTCGCCGGGGCGGCCAGTGTCAATCCACCAACCGCGATGAATGTACGGGAAGACGTTGTACTTGTTGTCGACCAGCCATTGAATGGCGTCGGTAATTTCCAGCTCACCTCGCCAACTGGGGTTGATGGCGTTGACCGCCTCAAAAATATGGGAGTCGAACATGTAAATGCCCACCAGCGCCAGATCGCTGGGCGGCTCTTTGGGTTTTTCAATCAGGCGGATAATGCGATTATTTTCGCCCAGTTCGGCCACACCGTATTGCTGCGGCTGGTCAACCCGGGTGAGCACAATCTGCGAGTTGTACTGGCTGCTGGCAAACTGGGCAATCAGCGGGCTGATGCCGCCCTGAATCACGTTATCGCCCAAAAACATCACAAAGCGATCATCGCCCAGAAAATCATGCGAAATTTTGACCGCGTGGGCCAGCCCCAGCGGCGCATCCTGCGGAATGTAGGTGATTTCCACGCCCCACTGCCCGCCGCGCCCCACGGCCCGTTTGATCTCTTCGGCGGTGTCGCCCACCACAATGCCAATTTCGGTGATGCCGGCATCGCGGATGGCCTCGATAACGCGGAACAGGACAGGTTTGTTGGCTACGGGAATTAACTGTTTGGCGCTGGTAAAGGTGAGCGGGTACAGGCGAGTCCCTTTGCCGCCGCTCAAGATCAACCCCTTCATAAATTTCCCTCCGTTGAAAATAGGATTCAGGAGTCAGGAATTAGGGATCAGAAAACTCCCAATCCAACTCTGAAAAATTGTACCAGGAGTCCAAAACTGTAGTTTTGGACTCCTTTTTCACTCGTATCTGGCCGGGGCGGTTCGCGAACCGCCCCTACGCATTTTTTCTCAATGCGTCCCCGGCCTGGCTAACTGTACTGCAACGATGAATCGATTTTGGCGTTGGTCAGCACTGCGCCCACCAACCGGGCGTTAACTTTTTCGATGCGGTCTTTGGCAGCCTTCACGTGGTCGCGTTTGGTGCCGCCGGCTCGCACCACCAGCAGCACGCCATCAACATTAGAGGCCAGCAGCGAGGCATCGTTAACGGTGACAATCGGCGGAGCGTCAAAAATCACTACTTCGGCCAGGCTGGCCAGTTTGGCAATGACCGCGCCAATTTTTTGCGAGGCCAGCAATTGGCCGGGAATCGGCGGCAGCGGCCCGCTGGGCAGCACTTTGAGGCTGGTGTTGGGCACAGCTTGCAGCGGCGGATTGGCGAGCGCCGCTTCATCTTTAAACAGGTTGGTGAAGCCGGCCTCGTTGGGCAGGCCAAATATGGTGTGCTGCGCCGGCCGCCGCAAATCGGCGTCAACCAGAATCACCGGCCGGTCGCCATCGGCCATGGCCACGGCCAGGTTGGCCACGGTGATGCTTTTTTCATCGGTGGGAGCCGATGAAGTAACGAGCAGCGTGTGCAGTTTGGCATCGACGCTGGAAAATTCAAGGTTGGTGCGCAGGGTGCGGTAGGCTTCGGCCGCCGCCGAGCGCGGATCAGACAGGGTAATGAGCGAGTCTAGGGACATGGCTTCTCTCAAAAAATAGATTTTCCGGGTTGATTAGTGGCTGCCGCCCAAACCGGGCACCAACTGGCGGCCTTTTTTCTCGCTGCCGGCTGCGGTTTTATCGCCGGCTGCGGGTGGAATTGAGCCGAGCACCGGCACACTGACCACGCGTTCAACATCGCCGGCCGAGCGGATGATGTCCATTTCCAGCCATTCCAAAAAGAAGATGACCAGCACCCCCACCAGCGCGCCAAAAAGCGCCCCGGCCAGCACATTGATACGCGTTTGCGGCGAGTACTGCTCGTAGCCCAGATTGTACACGCTGTCGAGCATGGTCACGTCGATGCGGTCGCGTTTGTCCTGGCGCTGATTCCACTGGTCGCGGTCTTCAATAAACACCTGGGCCATCGTATCAACCATGCCCATTGCCACTTCGGGATCACGGTCGCGGGCTTCCAGGGCCAGGGTAAAGGTTGAGCTATCGGGGTTGACAAACAATTTGCCCAAAAAGCTGCTGGTGTCCATATCGAGCTGGGCGCGGTTGATCACTTCCTGAGCCATGGTGTGGGTGCGAATACTCTCGGCGTAGTTGCGGAGCAAATCTTTGAGGCTGTTGCTGGAGCCCCAGTCGGTGGCGCGAGCCGGGACGACGCTCAATTTGACCGTGGCGCTGTAAATGGGCGTTTGCATTTTGCTGAACGCGTAGGCGCTGCCGGCAGCCACCAGGGCCACCACAATGATGATCCAGCCCCGTTTGCGCAATATCCGTAAATAATCACTGATTTCCATTTCAATCTATCCTTTTTACTACTCGCCAGTGGTCACTCACCACTGATCATCCGGACTGGCTATTTGTCACTGGTCATTTATTCATTGATAATTGGTAATTGATAATTGATAATTATTTCTTCGGTACTTCGGCCAGCACCGCAATGCCCATCGCTTCGAGTTCACTTTTACCGCGAACGCTGCTGTCCAGATAATCCAGCAGAAATGCCAGCGCCAGCCCGGCCACCAGCGCCAGCAGCAACCGCACCGGCACATCGAGCCGCTGGGTGAGCGAGGGCGGATTTTGGCCCGGTGGCGAGGGCGTGTCGATGACCTGAATCATCGCCCCGGCGGTGCCTAACTGGGCCAGGTAGTGGCCGCTGTCCTGTTCCATCGTGGTTACAATGGCCTGGGTGATCTGAGCCAGTTCATCGGGATTGCCCCAGGTTACGTTCAGGCTCAAAATCCGGTGCTGCTTGCCGCCGATGGTTACCCCGCCAATGCTGCCCGGCGGAATTTGCACGCCGCTGCCCTGCTCTTGCAGGTGACGGTTCACATCGCTGGCAAACATCTGGCTGCTGACCAGCCCGGTCATATCATCCACCAGATATTCGGACGACAGCCAGGCGTAGTAGTTATCGTAGCTGAACTGGTCGGGCAGTTCCTGCGGCACCACTCCCACCGTAAAACGCATGCTGCTGCTGTAAGTGGGCGGCGGCGTTTTGGCCGTGAGCAGGCTCACCGCGCCCACCAGCACAACCAACGCCAGCGGTATCCAGATTCGTTTCCAGATAATCAGCGCGTACTGTTTGAGTTCCAAGTCAACGTTCTCCAGTGTAGCACACCGCCGCGCGAGAAACATCCGGCGATTGGCGGAATTGCGAACTTAAAGTATAAGCCAAATGTTTACAGGCTCAAAATTCAAAACCAGTTATCAGCCTTTGCCCGTCAGCCCATTTTGCGATAAATTTTAAAAATCGGCGAATACTAGGTTCTGTTGAGATTTTGGATTCTGTCACTCTGAGCGACCAGCAGGAGCGAAGAGTCTCCAATTTGCAGCTTATTGGGGCCACGTTACTGGAGATTCTTCGTCGCTACGCTTCTCAGAATGACCAATCGCACCAAAAGTCAACACGCCCTAACACACTGCGCCGGGGAGAAATATAATGAACTACCTGTTCAAAAAGCCGCATTGGTCCCTTTACCTTTTTCTGGGGGCAGTTGGGTTATCACTGATGACCGGCGGGTTTGTGGCCAGCCAAACCTACTGGAGTCTGGTCTGGCTGGATGGTGTTGCCGCGGTTTTGGCTTTGCCGTATGGCCTGCTGGTGCTGGCCTTTCTGGTTGAGCTTGGCCGCAAGGCTGCCGGCCAACCGGCCCGAGCCGGGCTGGTCGGCGTGCTGGCCGGGCTGGGGCTGGGCGTGCTGCTGGCCACGCTAACCCTGCTTGGCCCGCTGGTGGCCCCCTACAGCGGCGAAACATTTACGCTGCAATCGGCCCGGTTTAACGACTCAATTTATTACATTGGGGTGCTGTCAGGGCCGGAGCATCGCCCGGCGCTGTTTCGGTGCAATCAATACGGCTGGCCGTGCCGGCAGGTTATCGAATTAAGCCCGGACGCGCTGACCGCGTTCAGCCTGCAACAAACCGCCGCCGGCCTCCAGATTCGGCACAACACCGACATTGTTTACACTGTCCCGGCCTCAAATTGACCGGTTGAACTCCCCCCACTTTTCGGCCACAAACTGGCCCAACTCCCGCCGAAACCGGCCGATGCTGAAGCGCTCGGCGTTGGCCCGCGCGGCGGCGGGATCAAACGAGAACCGCTCAAACTGCGTAATCGCGTCGATGAGCGCCTCCACTGACTGCTCGTGGAAAAACAGGCCGGTTTCGCCGTCGAGCACCGTATCGAGCGCCCCGCCTTTGGCCAGCGCGATAACCGGCCGGCCGGCGGCCTGGGCCTCAACCGGCGCGATGCCAAAATCCTCAAAGCCCGGAAACAAAAACGCGCGACAGTTGGCCATCAACGCCACCACCTCATCCCACGGCAGCCGCCCTTTGAACTCAACGCTGGGGCCGGCCAGCGACTCAAGTTGCGCCCGATCGCGGCCATCGCCCACCACAATCAGCCGCTTGTTCAGCCGGCTAAACGCCTGCACCGCCAGATCGATGCGTTTGTAGGGGATAAGCCGCGACACCACCAGATAATAATCGCCAGCGGGATTGTCAACAGGTTGAAAGCGGCCGGTATTGACCGGCGGGTAAATAATCACCGACTCGCGCTTGTAGTAGGTTTTGATGCGCTGCTGAATATCTTTGGAAATGGCGATAAAGTGATCGACGCCCTGCCCGCCGGCGGGCGGCGTGGGTTGCGCCGCGCGGTAGTCCCACTGGCGCAGCCGGTTAATCACCGGCCCAATCACCGCCCCGAGCCAGCGGCCAAAGCCTTCGCGGCGAGCGTATTCGCCGTAGGTCCACACGTAGCGGGTGGGGGCCAAGCAGTAGCAAATGTGCAATTGCCCCGCCGAATGTTTTAATCCGTGGATGAACCCGCTTTTGTTCGACAGGATCACGTCGAACCCGGCCAAATCCAGGCTGCGCACCGCCGCCGGATAGAGCGGCAAATACGGCTGGTGATGGCGATGCACCGCCGGGGCGCGGTTGAGCCACGACGCGCGGATGTCCCACTGGCGGTAAGCCGGCGGCATCTGGGCCGGGCCGTAGATGGTGGTAAACACCGGCGCACCGGGAAACATTGCCACCAGTTCTTCCAGCACATTTTCCGCGCCGCCTATCTGGTTAAGCCAATCGTGAGCCAGAGCCAGTTTCAATGCACGCTCCAAAAAACAATGACGAATGACGAATGACGAATGTAACTACTCAGCCGCACCATTCTGGATGTCATTCCCGCGTGTTTTTAGCGGGAATCGACCATTTTGGCCTTCAGTGGATGCCCGATAAAGACATTCGGGCATGACGGCTGAGTAGTTACTTACGAATGACGAATGACGAATGAACGAATCAGCGAATGGCGAATGGCGAATGGCGAATGACGTTTTACGCAACACGCAACACGAACTCAGAGTCAAAGGCCCCTATGGGAAACTTAAAACTCAAAACTTAACACTCCTCACTCACCCCGGCTGTATGATAGAAAAGCCCCCACGAATCAGCAAATTACTACCCAACGCTCAGCCATCGACCCCGCAGTTGGCCGGTCGTCGCCGCGCCATCCGGCAGCGAGCGCCGCTTTCTGCTACTATTGCATCTTGCAGGCAAATTCCCGGCCGCAACGTGGAACCAAACTGAAACAACAAACGTCTTACACCTGGGCGCGCAAAGCGCCCGGTTACAATCAAAAAGGAGCTATTTCAAATGACTAAAAAAATGTATCTCATCGCTGCCATTATTTTGGGGGTTGCTGCCCTGATGGCCGTCGCTGCCGGCCTTGGGTTGGGGCAGCCGGCGCAGGCCGCGCCCGCGCTGCAAACGGAAATGCCGCGGACCATTACCGTGGTGGGTGAAGGCGTGGTCACTACCCGGCCAGACATCGCTATTGTTTACATGGGCGTGCAGGTATCTGACCCCGATGTGAAGATGGCCACCCAAAAAGCCAGCGAGCAAATGGAAGCGTTGCTGACCGCGCTCAAAAATGAAGGCATCGCCGACAAAGATATTCAGACTTCCTATTATAGCGTTTATGTTGACCGGCCTTATACTCCGGCTGGCGTGCCCGGCGACGCCACCTACCAGGTAAGCAACAGCGTGCAGGTCACTGTCCGCAAGCTCGACAGCATCACCGATCTGCTGGGCGTGGCCATTGAAAACGGGGCCAACAACATCAACAACATCGAATTCAAACTGGCTGATCCCAGCAAAATACGCTCCGAGGCCCGCACCAAGGCGGTGGACAACGCCAAAGCTCGCGCCGAAGAACTGGCCAAACTCAACGATGTGGCCGTGGGCCAGGTGCAGAGAATCAGCGAGGTGGTTGACAGTGGCGCGTATTACATCACCGAGCAGAACTATACCGCCAAAAACAATGGCTTCGGCGGTGGCGGCGGCCCCATCTCCCCCGGCGATGTGACCATCAACGTGCAGTTGCAAATTACCTACGCTATATTACAATAGCACACACTACTATCCCCCAAATTTGGGAAAAGATAAGCAAATGATTGCGTAGGGGCGCTTTGCGAAGCGCCCCTACCATTCGTGAATTCATTTATTGGCAGATTTGCTCAACTCAGGGATTCCAACCATGGCCCACGCCGATTTTATTATCCAAAATGCCCGGGTTTTTACGGCCAACCCGGCCCAACCCCAGGCCGAAGCCGTAGCCGTGCGGAGCAACCGCATTGTTTTTGTGGGCCGCACCGCCGACAGCGAGTCGTTGGCCGGGCCGGCCACTCGCCGCATCGATGGCCAGGGCAGCACGTTGCTACCCGGTTTCATCGACAGCCACTTTCACCTGCGGCTCGGCTCGCTCAAACTGGGCGACATCGACCTCGGCAGCGTGTCATCGCTGGCCGAACTGGCCGGGGCTGTCCACAAATTTGTCGCCGCTCATCCGCGCCAATCGTGGTTTAAAGGGCAGGGGTTGCGCTACAGCGCACTGCCCGGCCAAACCCTCACCCGCCACCAGCTCGATGATATTGTGGCCGACCGGCCGTTGCTGCTGACCTCTTACGATGGCCACACCGCCTGGGCCAACACGATGGCGCTGCGCCAGGCCGGCATTTTGCACAACCCGCCGACCGTTGGCCCCAACAGCCTCATCCGGTGCGAGCCGGACGGCAGCGCCGCCGGCGAACTGGTCGAACCGGACGCCTTCAATCTGGTTGATGCCTGCCTCCCCGCGCCGGATGCCGCCCGCCAGCGCGAACTACTCAAACAGGGGCTGGCCCGGGCCGCCGCCTTTGGGTTAACCAGTGTCCACAACATGGATGGCGACGCCGAACAAATGGCCGTCTACACAGAGATGGAAGCCGCCGGCGAGCTGACTCTACGGATTTACGTGCCCTATCATGTTACCCCCACCACCCCGCTGGATGCCCTGGCCGAGGCGGCGCAGATGCGCCAAAATTCCACGCCGCTGGTACGCGGCGGCGCGGTGAAATTTTTTATGGATGGCGTCATCGAAACCTACACCGGCTTGCTGATTGATGATTACGCCGGCCGGCCCGGCGACACCGGCGGCGCGCTCTTTGCCGCCGAGCATTTTACCCAATTTGCTACCCAGGCCGACCGGCTGGGGCTGCAAATTTTTGTTCACGCCGTGGGCGATGGCGCGGTGCGCCGCGCGCTCGATGGGTTTGAAGCGGCCCGCCGCACCAATGGCCACCGCGACAGCCGCCACCGGGTAGAGCACATCGAATTGATTCACCCCGGCGACCTGCCTCGCTTTGCCCAACTGGGCGTGATTGCCAGCATGCAGCCGGCCCACGCTCCGCTCAACGCCATCGACCCCGACCCGTGGCCGCAGCGGGTTGGCCCGGAGCGCTGGGCGTGCAGCTTTGCCTGGCAAACCCTTCGCTTGGCCGGCGCGCGGTTGGCCTTGGGCAGCGATTGGCCGGTGGCCTCCGCCAATCCCTTTGAAGGACTCTACTATGCGCTCAACCGCCAGCCGTGGCAGCCCGGCCTGCCCGATCAGCGCCAATCGCTGGCCGAGGCGCTAACAAGCTACACGGCCGATGCCGCCTTTGCCGAATTTAAAGAGCAGGAGAAAGGGCAGCTCCGGCCCGGCCTGTTGGCCGATTTGGTGCTGCTGTCGCACAATATTTTTGCGGTGCCGCCGGCAGAACTGCGCCAGGTTCAGCCTGTACTGACCGTGAGCGACGGCCGGATTGTGTTTGAGGCTTGATTTTGCCGGTTTCGCCGGGCATACTACCGGAGTAATGATGTGGCCCTCTGCAACGGACCCGGCGATGCAAAACCTGCCCAACCTTTTGTTTTTTGCCGGCGGGATTGTCCTGCTGGTTGTGATTGCGTTTTTCAGCACCGCGCAAAGCGACGGCGCGGGCTTTGTTGAGTTGCCCACTGTCGCCCCAACTCCAGCCGTATCCATTCCCCAAAACTGCCCGCTTACGCCAGCCGGTTCGCGGGGAGGTTATCGCTCCGGCGCGCCGCAAACCACCCGGCCGCAATCGCCGCCGGATTTCGAGGCACTGGGCCAACGGCTGATCATCTTTGGCCGGGTATTTGCCAGCGATTGCCGGACGCCGCTGCCGGATACGCTGATTGAAGTGTGGCAAACCAGCCCCGAAGGCAGCTACGACACCTCCGCCAATTTCTATCTGCGCGGCCAATTCCGCACCGATACCGGCGGCCGCTACAAATTTGCCACTATCGCGCCGGGCCGCTACCTCCGCAACGGTAAATTGCAGCCGGCCCACATCCATTTTCGGATCAGTCGCGCCGGGCAAGCGCCCTTTTTTACCCAGCTCTACTTTTCGGACGACCCGTATCTGAGCAATTTGCCCGCCGCCCCGCCGCCGCCCGTTGCCAAACTGGTTGAAAAATCCGGCCCCAACGGCATCACCTGGCACGCCCAATTTGATTTGGTGCTGCCCCTGCCCCCACCCTGACCCCTGCCAGACGCCGCCAGTGTTGGTATTTTCTGGCTCCTTTTTCCCCTTTTGGGCAAAGGCCGAAAATCACAATTTGACTCAATTAAACAACTTTATAATTATTAATATTGTTTTAATCTAATCAGCGTATTCTATTTGTGAAATATAGCACAATACTTCTTCTGAGCAGGTGCGGTGGCCTCACACCTGCTGTTGTTGCAAAAATAAAGAACGGGGCCAATTTTTGGAACGCAGCGTTGGGCTTGTGAGTTCACCGGCCCTGCTCAGAAGCCCGCAACCACAGGAGAACGGTTATGCAAACGCAAAAACAACATCACGTTGTCATTATTGGGGGTGGGTTTGGAGGGTTGTACACCGCCAAGGCGTTCAAAAACGCGCCGGCCAAAATCACCATCATCGACCGGCGCAATTTTCACCTGTTCCAGCCACTGTTGTACCAGGTCGCTACCGGCGGCCTGTCGCCCGGCGATATTGCCTATCCCATCCGCGCTGTTTTCAGCGCCAACAAAAACGTAACGGTGCTCAACGCAGAAGTGCTCGATATTGACCCGCAGGCCAAAGAAATTTTGCTGCGCGACGGCAAAATCCAGTTTGACACTTTGGTGGTGGCCACAGGCGTCAGCCATCACTATTTTGGCAACGATGAATGGGCCGCCGACGCGCCCGGGCTGAAAACCATCGAAAATGCGCTCGACATCCGCAGCCGGATTTTGCGCGCGTTTGAAGCCGCCGAGCGTGAATCCGACCCCGAAATACGCCGGGCGTGGATGAACTTTGTAGTGGTCGGCGGCGGGCCAACCGGCGTGGAACTGGCCGGCGCGCTGGGCGAGCTGGCCAATAAAACGCTCAAAGGCGATTTCCGCAACATCGATCCAACCGAGGTAAATATTTTGCTGCTGGAAGGCGCCAACCGGGTACTGCCGCCCTACCCGCCGGAACTATCGGCCAAAGCCCAACACGCGCTGGAGAGACTGGGCGTTACGGTTCGCCCCGACGCGCTGGTCACAGATGTTCGGCCCGACGCGGTGGTGGTGAAACAGGGTGAGCGCACCGAACAGATTGCCACCCGCACCGTGCTGTGGGCCGCCGGAATGCAGGCCTCGCCGCTGGGGCAGGTGCTGGCCAACCGCGCCGGCGTCAAGCTCGACCGGGCCGGGCGGGTGATGGTCGAACCGGACCTGTCGCTGGCCGGGCAGCCCAACATTTTTGTCATTGGCGATCTGGCCCATTTTGCCCACCAAACCGGCCAGCCGCTGCCGGGAGTCGCTCCGGTGGCTATGCAGCAGGGTCGATATGTAGCCGGGTTGATCAAAGCGCGGTTAACTGGCCAGCCCACGACCAAGCCGTTTGAATATTTCGACAAAGGCAGCCTGGCCGTGATTGGCCGCAATGCCGCCGTAGCCCAGATTGGCCGGCTCAAAATCAACGGCTATCTGGCCTGGCTGGCCTGGACATTTATCCACATCTGGTATCTGGTTGGCTTTGACAACAAACTGCTGGTGATGCTCCAGTGGGCCTGGAACTACATTACCTGGAATCGCGGCGCGCGGTTGATCACCGAACAGGTCATACTGCCGGCCCAATTGAACAAAACCGAATCTGAGCCGGTGAGCCAGAAACTCCCTTTGGCCAAATAACACCAATTTTTGCATCCGGTCCTGCCTCCGCCTACAATATCGACGTTGCGTTACCCAACCTGAGCCTCGGATTTGTTTTTGATGATATTTAATGCCCACCTGCAAGGCGATACTTTTTTGTGGGAAAACGGCCGTGTAGGCGTGCTGCTGTCGCACGGCTACACGGCCACCACCGCCGAGGTGCGCCCGCTGGGGCAAATTCTGCACCGGCAGGGCTACACCGTGGCCGGGCCGCTGCTGCCGGGCCACGGCACCACCCCGGCCGAAATGAACCGCTGCCGCTGGCAGGATTGGGCCGCCGCGCTGGACGAAAGCTACCAATTGCTGGCCGGCCACTGCGACAAAGTGTTTGTTGGCGGTGAATCGATGGGGGCGGTGCTGGCGCTGCACCTGGCCAGCCATCGCCCGGAAATTGCCGGCGTGCTGGCCTTCGCGCCGGCCATCAAAATTCCGCGCCGGCCGCTAACGCTGAGCTATCTGGCCCGGCCATTTGTCAAACAGGTGCGCAAAGGCGATCTGGATAACCTCAACCCCCACTGGCAGGGTTACGGCGTCAATCCCATTCCGGCGCTGCATCAATTGCATCGCCTGCAGCGGGAGGTCAACCGGCGGCTGGAGTACATCCGGCAGCCGCTGCTGGTGGTGCAGGGCCGGAATGACATCGATATTGATCTGCGGGCGGTGGAACGGCTGTTTGAGGCCGCGGCCTCGCCGCTCAAGGAGTTTCACTGGATGGAAAACTCAAATCACGTGGTCATTCTGGATAAGGAGTTGGAGCAGGTGGCCGAGATCACTTTGAATTTTCTGGCGCGGGCGGCAGCCTACCAACAATGAACATTTTTGCCAGCATGGTTATTCTGACTCTTTTTTTTGGGCTGTACGGCGCGCTGCACAGTTGGCTGGCCAGCCTGTCGGTGAAAAATTGGCTGCGCCGGCAATTTGGGCCGGCGGCCGACCGCTGGTACCGGCTGGTGTACAACGTGCTGGCGGTGGTCACTTTTTTGCCGATGCTGGCGCTGATGGCCCTGCTGCCGCAAAAAACGCTGTATATTGTGCCGTCGCCGTGGCGCTGGTTGATGGTGCTGGTCCAACTGGCCGCGCTGGCCGCCGCCGGGGTCACCTTGCTGCAAACGGGAGTGTTCCATTTTTTGGGATTGACCCAACTGGTCACCGACCGCCCCGCCGATAACGCGCCGCTCAATTTCAGAGGATTTTACCGCTACGTGCGCCATCCGCTGTACACCTTCAGCCTGATTTTTTTGTGGCTCAATCCATTTATGACCACGAACAGCCTGATCGCTTACATTTTGTTCAGCCTCTATTTTTACATTGGCTCCGGCTACGAAGAGCGCCGCATGGTGGCCGAATTTGGCCCCACCTATGCCGACTACTGTCGCCGCGTGCCCCGGCTGGTGCCGCTGCCGGGCCGCCGCTACACGCCGCAGCCAGCAACAGGTGACGCCGCATGACCCAATCAAACGAGCAGCGCCGGCGACGGCTGGCCCAACTCCCGGACAAACTGCACGATTACCGCCATCCCGCCGACAAACCCGGCCGCGCCGACAGCATACGCCGCGAAGAGGAACGCCAAGCGCTGGTGGAGCAGCGCATTCAGGACGCGATGGCCCACGGCGAATTTGACCATCTGCCCGGCGCGGGCAAACCGTTCAACTTTAATCAAAACCCCTATCTGGAACCCGGCCAGGAATGGGTTTTTGGGCTGCTCCAGCGCAACGGGCTGGCCCCGGACTGGATTGAACGGGGCAAGGCCATTCGCCGGGAGATTGACGAGGCTCGCCGCCAGTTGGCCGCGGCGTGGCGGCAATTTCAGGCCGATCCCGATTCGGCCGCCCACTGGCAGCAAGCCACCGCCCGATTTTTAGAGCGGCTGCAAAAAATAAACCGCAAGATTGATGATTACAACCTGGTTGTGCCGGTAGTTTCTGCCCAGCAGCCCCGGCTCAGTTTGGATAAAGAACTGAAGCGGCTGCAAACATTAGACGCCGATTGATTTCCCGCTAACCAAATAAAATTTTCAGAGGACTCTATGGCCGCAATCACTGCTCCGCCCGCCGAATTTTCGGTGGAGCGCTCATGGCATTCCGATCCGCGCAGCCCGTGGCGCTGGCTGTTGTCGTACGCGCTGCGCCACAAATTTCATATTTGGGGGGTGTTTGTCGGCGGCTTTGGCAACGGCATCGGCGCAGGCCTGGTTTTTATGTTCATTGGCCGCGGCTTTGACGCCATTGTTAAAAACAATAATCTGACCCAACTGGGCTGGATTGCCTTCTGGCTGATCGTTTCGCAGATTATCCGCGGCGTGCTGATGCTGTGGCGCAACTTTAGTAGCGAGATCATTGGCCAGCGCGTTGAGCGCGACACCCGCGACGAGTTGTACCTGAGCCTGGTGGGCAAAAGTATGTCGTTTCACGACGGCCAGGCCGTGGGTGATTTAATGGCCCGCGCCACCAACGATGTGCGCGAGATCAACCTGCTGTTCAACCCCGGCGTCAATCTGGTGGTCGGCTCGGCCTTTTTTATGATTGCCCCGTTTTTTCTGGTGCCGTCCATCAACACTCAACTGCTGCTCACGCCGACGCTGTACGCCATTGTGTACGTGTTTGCCCTGTGGCACTATCTCACCCGGCTGCGGCCGGCCACCGAAGCCGTGCGCCGTGAGTTTGGCCAGCTCAACGCCGTGCTGGCCGAGGCCATTGACGGCATCGAAACCGTAAAAGGCGCGGCCCAGGAATCCCACGAACTGGGCCGGTTTGACGCCGTGCTGCGGGATTGGCGCAACGTGCTGGTGTGGCAGGGCGATGTTGAGGCCAAGTTCTTTCCGCTGCTGCTGCTCGGGTTGCTGTCTGCCGGGGGGCTGCTGCACAGTTTGATTTTGTTTAACCAGGGACAGATTGGCGTGGGCGATGTAGTGGCCTTTAACGGCATGCTGCTGATGTTTGGGTTCCCTACCTTTGCCGCCCAGTTTGCCTACTCGTACGTCTCGGCTGGGGTCTCAAGCGCCCGGCGGGTACTGGAGCTGATCAACACCCACAGCGACGTTGACCAGAACGCCGGCGGCTACAGCGGCGATATGGACGGCAGCATTCGCTTTGATAACGTAACCTTCAGCTACAACAACGATGGCGCGTCGTCGCTGCGGGAGGTCAGCTTTGAGATCAAACCGGGGCAAACCGTGGCCATTACCGGCCAAACCGGCGCGGGCAAAAGCACCATCATCAAACTGCTCAACCGCACCTACGATGTCGACTCCGGGCAGGTGATTGTCGGCGGGCGCAACGTCCGCGAGTGGAATCTGGCCGCGCTGCGCCGGCAGGTTTCCATCATCGAGCAGGACATTTACCTGTTTTCGCGGACCATCGCCGAAAATATTGCCTTTGGCTGTCCCGGCGCCAGCCGCGACGAAATTGTAGCCGCGGCCAAAGCGGCGCAGGCCCACGAATTTATTATGAGTTTTGAAGATGGCTACGACGCGCTGGTTGGCGAGCGCGGGGTCACGCTTTCGGGCGGGCAGCGGCAGCGGCTGGCGCTGGCCCGGGCATTTTTAACCAACCCGCGCATCCTCATTTTAGACGACTCGACCAGCGCCATCGACAGCGCCACCGAAGACCGCATTCAACGCGCCATTGAACGGGCGGCGCAGGGCCGCACCACACTGCTCATTACCCACCGGCTGTCGCAAATTCGCTGGGCCGACCAGATTATTGTGCTGCGCCAGGGCCGGGTATCGATGATGGGCAGCCACGAGGAACTGCTGGCCAAAAACGAAGCCTACCGCCGCATTTTTGCAAGATACAATTAGCAATTACGAATTATGAATTACCAATGACCAAAAGTTTGCCAACTTTAAAATTCCAGGAGTGACAATACATGGCAGAAAATTACAAAGGGCAGGATATTTGCGAGCGCACCAGAGCGTACTCACTGCGAATCATCAAGTTGTTCAGAGTCATCGAGCAAGATGAGGTGGGACGCGTAATTGGAAAACAGTTGCTTCGGGCTGGCACCTCGATTGGAGCAAATGTGGCTGAGGCACAATCCGGGCAAAGCAATCCCGATTTTGTCCACAAAATAAACCTTGCTCTAAAAGAAGCCCGTGAATCCGAATATTGGCTTCGCTTGATTGTTGATGCGGAATTGGTGTCTGTTGACCGCATGACACCAATTCTCAACGAAACAGAAGAAATTACCAAAATTCTGTTCACAATCATCCAAAAGAGTAAACGTTCATAATTCATCATTCGTCATTCATAATTCGTCATTCGTCATTGAGGTCTCATGGGTGTTTTTTCCGGATTAGATACCGAAGCTTATGACCGCCAGTACTCCGACGCGGAGTTGATGCGGCGTATTTTTAGTTATTTTGCTCCCTACCACCGGCAGGTGGTCTGGGTGACAGTGTATGTTACGCTCGTTTCGGTGGCCGGGGTGGCCCAGCCGCTGATTGTGTCGCGGGGAATGGGCGCGCTGGCCGGCCAGCCGGGTGTCACCCTGATTACCGTGCTGGTAGGCCTGATGTTCCTCTCCGGGGTTGGGGTGTGGGCCGCCAATTGGGTGCGGCGACGCATCCAGATTCGGATTATTGGCGATGTGGTTTCTGATATGCGGCGCGATGCCTTTACGGCCACCATCAACCACGATCTGTCCTTTTTTGACGAGTTTGAATCGGGCCGGATCATCAGCCGCATCACCACCGACTCGCAGGAATTTATTCAGGTGGTGCAACTCATCACCGAGTTGGCCACCCAGGTTTTGCTGGTGGTGATTTTGCTGGCCATCCTGTTTTTTATTTCGTGGCAGCTTACGCTGGCGCTGCTGGCGCTGGGGCCGTTTGTAGTCATGCTGACGCTCTTCTTTCGGCGGCTGGCCCGCTTTGTTACCCGCAAATCGTCGCGGGCGCTGGGCAACGTGAACGCAGCCATTCAGGAAGCGGTTACCGGCATCAGCATCGCCAAAAATTTTCGGCAGGAAGCCGCCATTTACGCCGGATTTGCCGAGGTTAACGAGCAAAGTTATCAGGTTAATTTGCGGCGCGGTTTTGTGCTGAGCAACGTTTTTCCGGTGCTCAACGTGATGTCCAGCTTTGGCATTGCGGCGCTGCTGTACTGGGGCGGGCTGTCGGTGCAAACCGGGCTGGTTTCGGTGGGGGCGTGGTACCTGTTTATGGCCAGCGTCGACCGCTTCTGGTTTCCAATGATCAACATTTCGGCCTTTTGGAGCCAGTTTCAGGCCGGGCTGGCCGCCAGCGAGCGCATTTTTGCCCTCATCGACGCCCAACCGACCGTGCAGCAAACCAACAATCGCCCGGCAGCGCACAAGCTGCGTGGCGAAATCACCTTTGACCGGGTTGATTTTCGCTACAGCAAACAGGAGCAGGTGCTGCGCAATTTTTCGCTGCGGATTGCGCCCGGCGAAAGCATTGCTTTGGTGGGCCACACCGGCGCGGGCAAAAGCAGCATTGTCAAACTGCTCACCCGTTTTTACGAATTTCAGGGCGGCCAGATTTGCATCGATGGGCAGGACATCCGCACGCTGGAGCTGCAAAGTTTTCGCCGCCAGCTCGGCATTGTGTCGCAGGTACCGTTTTTGTTTGCCGGCAGCGTGGCCGATAACATTCGCTACGCCCGGCCGGAGCTGAGCGAGGCCGGCATCGAGGCTATTGCCCGCCAGATTGGCGGCGGCGAGTGGCTGGAAACGCTGCCCAACGGCCTGCACACCGATGTTGGCGAGCGCGGCGGCCGGTTGTCGATGGGCCAGCGGCAGTTGGTGGCGTTGGCCCGGGTGCTGGCCCAGCAGCCGGCTATCTTTATTTTGGACGAGGCCACGGCCAGTGTTGACCCCTTTACCGAGGCCCAAATTCAGGAAGCGATGGACCTGATCCTCAAACAGAGCACGTCGATATTGATTGCTCACCGGCTGGTCACCGTGCGCGCGGTTGACCGGATTTTGGTGCTCAAACAGGGGCAAATCATCGAGCAGGGCAGCCACGACAATTTAATGCAGCAGGGCGGCCACTACGCCGAGTTGTATAACACCTATTTTCGACACCAGTCGCCGTATGCCTACGACTCGCTGCACGCCGCCAAATTTGGCCGGGCGCCGGATGATGTTGAGCTGGAATAGAACGCTCCGTTACGTTACGCCTGCCAAAAGGCCCAGGCTGTCCGTCCAAAAGCGTAAAGCAAGGCCCCGGCGCAAATAACTTTGACGGCGGGCGGGCCGGTCACCACAAAAAAGCCAAAGCCGCCGAGCAGCAGGAGCAGCAGGCCAACCGTGCCAACACAAAAAACGCGCATACGGGGATCGCGCAGCCAGTTGCCGGTGCGAAACGCATCTTTAACCTGGCGAAACGTGGCCACTCCTTCGGGCGTAGCAATCCCGGCGGCTTTGCCCCGAAAAACGCGGTTGACCACGGGCGTACCCGCATTCCGGCTCATAAATTCTCGGGCTTCATCCTCGCTCATCGGGCGGCCGGTGAGCTGCCCCCAACTGATCCAAACCAAAATGAGCAGTCCAAAACCCACCGCCGCCGCGCCCAACGTGAGGCCGGCCCACGGTTGAGGGTGTTCTTTCAAGTACGCGTCGAGCTGTTTGAGCGGCGTGATTTGATCCACCAGCACCGCGAAGAGAAAGATACCAGCAATTAAACCGATTAGGTTGAAAAATCCCTTCATCCGGCACAACCCCGGGCACGGTTAAGCGGCAGCATGGGCGGCTACGCCAAAGACCGATAGCGCAGGCTCGGCCCCGGCTGACCGAAATATTAAAATGCCGCGCGGCGTCTCGCCGGATTTGCGTATTTCCTCTAAAGCCTCACGGCTACGCCAAACAGTGATGATGCGCCATATCTCCGACGTTGTCGCGCTTTGGATAAGGAATGTTTCAACAATTCCCCGATCCAGCTTTTCGATGGCGGACTGGTAGGCTGTTTCGAGCACCGCCCATTTGTCGGGCGCAACCTGCGCCTCCAAAATAGTGATAACCATATTATTCATTACCTATCTCCTGTGAAAATAGCCCCCCTCCCCAACCCTCCCCCTGACAGGGGGAGGGAGTCGCGCAGCGACGGGTGGGGGTGAAAGATTCTCATTCTCCGTTACTGTGGCGCAGCTTCGGTAGCACTCCTGTGAAAATAAGCGAGTCAGCGAATGTAGAAATTGCAGGTTGGGCTTACAGCCCGACAATTACGCGACAAGCGTGATCTCCTCATTTTTATTCCCGTTGCTGTAGTGCAACCCTCTATTTTCTTTGATTTACAATTTTGGACACCAGATAAGCTGCGTCTTCTCCCACTCCGAGGAGCAGGCCGGATTTTTGGGTGTGCAGCCACGGCAACCCCAAAAAATATAAACCGGGATAACCGGTAACTCCGCGCTGCTGCATCGGGTATCCATCGTTATCAAAAATTGGGAGCCTGACCAGGCTAAAGTCAAAGGCGTAACCCATCGCCCAAATGACCGTGCTGATACCGGCAGATTTGCAATCAAGCTCGCGGACAACATTTGCCTGATAGCCATCGCGCAGTTGAGGCACGTGCTCTTCCGGTACGGCCAGCCCGTTCAGCTCGATGTAGGTGTCAATCATTTTGAGCACATCGCTCTCAAATTTATCAACTTTGGCAAGGTTCTCCATCAGGTCTGGGGCCAACATAATTTTGCCGTTCTGCGCCCCCGCGATACGGCCCAATAACACCACGCCATCCCGGGCAAATTGATGCAAATTAAGAGTGCGTCCGCCGCCTTTACCGGAAACGTGGGGATTGCCGGCAAACCGGGCCTGCAGCGACGGTAGTTTATCAGCCGTCCTGGCCAAAAAGCCGCTCAGATTCAACCACTCGTAAATATCTTTGCCCCGATAGCGGCGGGGAGCGCGGCCCGCGCTGCACACGCACAGATAAACCTGGCGTCCGCTCAAATAAAGTTCTTCCGCAATTTGGCAGCCGGATTGGGCGCTGCCGACTACCAGCACCGCGCCGGGCGGCAGCGACTGCGGGCTGCGATATTGGCCGGAGTGAAGCTGCATGATCTCTGGCGGCAAGTTGGGGCAAAAAACTGGTAACCGGGGTCGCTGAAATAACCCGGTTGCAATCACTACGTTGGCCGCTTCAAAGGTTGCGTCATCGGCGCTGACCAGATAACCGCGCCCGTTTGGCTTTGGCGAGACTGCGGTAACCCGAACACGATAACGGACCGGAAGCCTGAACTGTGCCACATAATGTTCAAAGTGACTAATAATTTCTGAGCGCGGCATAAAACCGTGTGGGGCGTCACCCTGATATTCCGCCCCGGGCAAGCGAAAGGCCCAATTAGGGGTCACCAGGGTAAAGGAATCCCAGCGGCCATTACGCCAGGCATGGCCAATTTCGGCCGCTTGCTCCAGCACAATGTGTTCGTGCTGCTGTTGAGTCAGGTAATAACTGAGGGCAAGCCCGGCCTGCCCGCCACCGATGATAACAGTTTCTATCTGTTTAGCCATAGCACCTCCGATCTTTTCTAGCGTTTACGCAGTTCGTTGCGTGTTACAAAGCCTGGCTCAATCGGGATTCAATTGTTGGGCAGGTATTAGTTTGAGGAGGCCTGGGTTCCGGCGGCGTTATCACCTAGTGTACCCACTGGTTTTGGTTATGAATAGTGAGATGTTATCACAAACAAATTCATAAGTCCTTAAAAAAAGCTTATCCAAACCTTAAATCCATCTTAAAAATCGATTTGTCCCGGTATTCGGGCCGCCGGCCGGGGTTGAACCTGCCCGGCAGATAATTTGTGAAATTTTTCAACTTGTGCTATTTGTGGAGGGGAAAAATCTTATTCAAGGACTCACACTGGCATGAGCGCGTTTCGCAGAAACACCCTTTGGGGCTTACTTGTTGTTTTTTGGGGACTCACCGGCTGTGCCGGCACGCCGGCTCCGGTGGAGCATCAGGTTAAAGTGCAGGATGCCCAAACCGGCCGGGTCATCGCCGGGGCCAACATTACGGCCCAGATCGATGTTCGCTACACGGTCAGCGGTACAACCAATACCGAAGGCGTGGCCCAACTGGCATTTGATTCGGACCGGCTGGAGCTGCACGACTGGGCCAAATTTACGGTTGAAGCCGAGGGCTATCCGGCTACATCGGTGCTGGGCGAAGTGCGCGGCCCCACCACGGTCATCGAGCTGGGCCAGCCGCCCGCTGCCCCGCCGCCAACCTCCGAACCCGCGCCCACGCCGGAAAACAACGTGATCACCGCCACCACTACCGCCACAGGCACCGCGGCCGAGCTGCCTCCGCCCGGCCCGCTGGCGCAGGTGCCGCCCGCCGACCGGGCCAATTATTACAGCGCCAAACCGGACATGAGCATTGATCCCAATAAGGTTTATCAGGCCACCATCATCACCAGCAAAGGCAATATTGTGGTTTCGCTGGATGCCGTCAACGCCCCGGAAAGCGTTAACAACTTCATCTTTTTGAGCCAGCAGGGTTTTTACGACGGGTTGACGTTTCACCGGGTGGAGCCGGGCTTTGTGATTCAGGGCGGTGACCCGCTGGGCACCGGCCAGGGCGAACCGGGCTACACCATCCCCGGCGAGTTTACGTTAAAACACGGCGAAGGGGCGCTGGCAATGGCCCGTCTGCCGGATCAGGTTAACCCCAACCGCGATTCGAGCGGCAGCCAGTTTTACATCACGCTGGCCCCCACCCCATTTTTAGATGGCGAGTACAGCGTTTTTGGGCAGGTTGAACAGGGCATGGACGTGGTCCGCTCCATTGAGGTGGGGGATAAAATCGAGCGGATTATTGTTCAACAATAGGTCAGGCCATCGACAGCAGCACTTTGAGCACGCCCGGCTCAACGGCCCGCTCAAAAGCAGCCAGCCCGTCGGCCAGGGAGTAGGTGGCGTGAATCAGCGGCTCCACATCGACGAGGCGCTGTTCCAGCAGCCGCAGCGCCGCCGGAAACGGCCCGCAGCGCGAGCCAACCACGGTGATTTCGTCAACCACCAGCCGGCTCAAATCGAGTTGAACATCGCCGTGGAAGGTGCTTTTAAGAACCAGCATACCGCGCGGGCGGAGCAATTGACAGGCCGCGGCAAAACCGGCGGCGCTGCCGGTTACCTCCACCACCACATCGGCATAACCTGTTACCGGTTCGGCAACCAGCCGGGTAGCGATGCCGCGCCGCCGTAAAATATCCAGTTTGCCGGGGTGTTTGCCAATTACCAGCAGTTGGCAGCCGGTCAGTTGCAGCACCTGGGCCACCAGCAACCCCAATTTGCCATCGCCCAGCACCACCACCCGGTCAGTGGGTTTGATGGTTACCTGTTCCAAAATCTGGCAGGCTGCGGCCAGCGGCTCAACAAACACGGCCCACTCATCCGGCAGAGAATCGGCCACAGAATAGAGCAGTTTGGCCGGCAGCGTAAAATAATCGGCCATCGCGCCGTGGCGGCGATTCATGCCCAGTGTGGTCCGGCTGGGACATTGGGTGGGCTGGCCGCGCCGGCAGGTAGCGCACTCGCCGCAGTAGGCGTTGATCTCGCCCACAACCCGTCGGCCCACCAGCTCCGGGGCGCTATCGGCCCGCTCAACAAAGCCCACAAACTCGTGGCCCAAAATGCCGCTAAACCCCTTGTAGCCCCGCACAATTTCAACATCGGTATTGCAGATGCCGGCCAGTTGGGTGCGAATGAGCGCCTCGCCCGGCGGCGGTTCCGGCGGCGGTGTATCAGTTTGCAGTTGCAGGCGGCCATCAAACCACAAGGCTCGCATCAAAGCGCCTGCTCCAGAATTTCCTGCAACTCGGCGGGGGTCAGTTTGATGGGGTTGCCTTTCATACTGCTGGCCTTTTGGGCCATGTCAATCAGCCGAGGGAAATCTTTTTCGGTGAGGCCATACGCCCCCAGCCGCGGCGCGCGCAGATCGCGGCACAGCTCCTGCACCCAAACAACCGCGTCAAACGGGGTGGCGTCGGGATTGCCGGTAACAATCTGGGCGATCTCCTCGTAGCGAACCAGCGCGTCGCTGTTGGGCTGGCGCGCCCGCAGCACCCGCACGTTCATCTGCATCACATGCGGCAACAGCGCGGCGCAAACCGCGCCGTGCGGCGCATCGAACATGCCGCCAAACGGGCCGGCAAAACCGTGCACCGCGCCCAGCCGGGCGTTGGCCAGGGCCAACCCGCCATACAGGCTGACCAGGGCCATGTCCTCGCGGGCGGCAGGGTCATCGCCATTGGCAAAAACCCGCCGCAGCGAGCGGGCCGCCCGTGAAATCCCGTCGATGCAAATAGCGTCGGTGAGTGGGTTGGCCAGGTTGGAAACATACGGCTCGATGACCTGCGTCAGCGCGTCGAGGCCGGTGCTGGCGGTGAGCGCCGGCGGCAGCGAGTGGGTCAGTTCGGGATCGACCAGGGCCACGGTGGGCAGCATCGTTGGGCTGCGCAGGCTGACCTTTACCCGATGCTCCGGCGATTGCAGCACCGCGTTGCGGGTAACTTCTGCGCCGGTGCCGGCGGTTGTGGGAATGGCGATGGTTGGCGCCGAGGCTTTGGTGAGGGGCTGGCCGCGGCCAATCACTTCCAGATAATCCAGCGGATCGCCGCCGTTGGTCAGCAGCGCCGCGATGGCTTTGGCGGCATCGATGACGCTGCCACCGCCAAAACCAATGACCAGTTCGCAACGTTCGCGGCTGGCTTTTTGAGCGCCGGCGCGGGCCGTCTCGGTGGTCGGTTCGCCGAGCACGGCAAAGGTGGCAAAACTCACCCCGGCGTGGGTCAAATAATCCAGCAGGGCCGAAGCCCGCAGCGAGTCGCCGCCGGTAACAACCAGCGCCCGCCGGCCCAGGTTGGCGGCCAAACTGCCCACATCGGCCAGCGAACCGGCCCCAAAAATAATGCGCGAAGCGGTGGCAAATTCAAATTGAAGCATTACCAGCCCTCATCTGCCGGAAAAATATTGGTAAATTTTACCGCCTGACGCGGTTCGGCCATCATTTCGGCCACGGTGTCGCGCCAGGTGGCGTAGTGGGCCGTTTCTTTGTGGCGCACGGTGTCCTCAACGGTGCGGTAAACCTCAACCAGCACAAAGCGGGTGGGGTCGTCGTTGTGCTGGATCACATCAAAGCGGGCAATGCCCGGCTCCTGCACGCTGTTACGGGCGTTTTCAACCGCAGCCGCCATAAAAGTTTCCACAAATTCTGGTTTGACATGCACATGCACGTGCACAACTAGCATAGAACACCTCCGTTGAACAACAATTACGAATGACGAATGGCGAATGGCGAATGAATGAATCAGCGAGACAACGATTTTGTGAATTACGAATTGCGGATTACGTTTTACGAATTACGCAACCCGCAACACGCAACACGAACTCAGAGCCAAAGGCCCCCTATGGGAAACTCACCCCACTCACCCAACTTATTTTTTCGCCTGCTTTTTTTCATACGCCACCTGCTCTTTGAGCTGGCGCTTTTGTTCTTCGGCCTGTTTTAGCTCTTTGCGGCCAAACACCGACGGCGAGGCCGGAGTGCTGTCGGCCAGGTCACTGCCGGCCGACCCGCTGCCGCCGGCGTGAACCACCGGGGCCGACATGAGCCGCTCCACATCCGGGCCGTGACATTCGGGGCAGGTGATGTTATCCGTTACCCGGGCCAGCGAACGGAAGAACTTTTCAAATTGCGCGCCGCAGGTTTGGCACTGATATTCGTAAATGGGCATGGGTTTCTGCCTGTTTTGCCGTTGATAATCTGTGATTGTGATTTTAACACACCCCGAGCGAGGCTCAAATTTTGAGCCAAGCCACCGTTAATCTGTCCGGCGGCTTTGAATTTATCTCATTTTGCAAAAAAAGTTCAACCGATTATAATGGCACAGTGCCATACAAAATACTCGCCTCCGTAGCTCAGTTGGCCAGAGCGCCCGCCTTGTAAGCGGATGGTCGTCGGTTCGAATCCGACCGGAGGCTCTTGTAGCAACGCGACGGAAACGCATTTCGGCGCGTTTTTTTTTGCCGCAACGCTGTGCTGCTCGGCTCCGGGGATTGGCGCGTGAACACCCCTAAAATTGACAAATACCCGTTTTATAGGTTAACGTATGGGGCAACTCCGTGGCTGTCAGCATTTATTCAATAAAGGAGAATAACATGGCCTCAGTGACAAATTTGCCGGCCTGGCAGGCGTTGCAACGACACCAGCAGGCAATCGCCCCCCTTCACATGCGTAACCTGTTTGCCCAGGACCCCCATCGTTTTGAAAAATTTTCGCTCCGGTTTGGAGACATTCTGTTTGATTATTCCAAAAACCGCATCACCGAGGAAACCGTTTCGCTGCTGGTGCAACTGGCCACAGAAGCCGGGCTGGCCGAAAAAATTGAGGCCATGTTCAGCGGCGAAAAAATCAACGTGACTGAAGAGCGAGCCGTGCTGCACATCGCGCTGCGCAACCGTTCCAACCGGCCCATTGTGGTAGATGGCCAGGATGTGATGCCCGAAGTTAACCGGGTGCTGGCCAAAATGCGCCAATTCAGCGAGGCTGTCCGCTCCGGCGCGTGGCAAGGGTACACCGGCAAGGCCATCACCGATGTGGTGAACATCGGCATTGGCGGTTCAGATTTGGGGCCAAAAATGGTCACCGAGGCGCTTAAAGCCTACGGCAGCCCCAATCTGCGCGTCCATTTTGTTTCTAACGTAGACAGCACCGACATTGCCGAAACGCTCAAACTGGTCAACCCGGAAACCACCCTGTTTTTGGTGGCGTCCAAAACGTTTACCACTCAGGAAACAATGACCAATGCCTTTTCGGCCCGCGCCTGGTTTTTGGCCGCGGCCAAAGACGAAGCGGCCGTTGCCCGCCACTTTGCGGCCATGTCCACCAACACGGCAGCCGTGGCCAAATTCGGCATCGACACGGCCAACATGTTTGAATTTTGGGATTGGGTTGGCGGCCGCTACTCGCTGTGGTCGGCCATCGGCCTGTCGATTGCGCTGTATCTGGGCATGGACCGTTTTGAAGAACTGCTCACCGGCGCGCACAAAGTGGACGAATATTTCCGCAGCACGCCCTTTGAGCAAAATATCCCGGTGCTGATGGCGCTGCTGGGCATTTGGTACAACAACTTTTTCCAGGCGCAATCGCAGGCTATTTTGCCCTACGACCAGTATCTGCTTCATTTTGCCTCCTATTTTCAACAGGGCGATATGGAAAGCAACGGCAAAAGCGTTACCCGGCAGGGGCAGGCGGTGGAGGCGAGCACCGGCCCGATCATTTGGGGTCAGCCCGGCACCAACGGCCAGCACGCTTTTTACCAACTTATCCACCAGGGCACCAAGCTCATCCCCTGCGATTTTTTGGCGGCGGCGCAAAGCCAGAACCCGCTCGGCGAGCACCACCCCATTCTGCTATCCAACTTTTTGGCCCAAACCGAAGCGCTGATGAAAGGCCGCACCCCGGCCGAAGCCCGCGCCGAACTGGAAAAAGAGGGGGTCTCCGGGGCGCAGTTGGACCTGCTCACAGCGGCCAAAACCTTTGCCGGCAACAAACCGACCAATTCGTTTGTGTACCAAAAACTCACCCCGGAAACGCTCGGCGCGCTGATTGCTATGTACGAGCACAAAATTTTCACCCAGGGCGTTATCTGGGACATCAACTCTTTTGACCAGATGGGGGTGGAACTGGGCAAGCAGTTGGCCAAAGCTATTTTGCCGGAACTCAAAGGCGACGCCGAAGTCGCCAGCCACGATTCATCAACCAACGGCCTGATCAACTACATCAAAAGCCTGCGATAGACAGTTGTAACAGGTTGAGTTAATTTTTAGAACGAAAGGAAAAAAATAATGAGTCTCAAAGATAAAATTGCAGCCGGAGTTGTCACCGGCGACCAGGTATCGGAACTGTTTGCCTACGCCAAAGCCCATCAGTTTGCGCTGCCGGGGGTGAACGTTACTGGCACCAACACGGTTAACGGCGTGCTGGAAACCGCGCGCGAGGTCAACTCGCCGGTGATTATTCAGTTTTCCAATGGCGGCGCGGCCTTTTTTGCCGGCAAAGGGTTGAGCAACGATGGCCAGCGCGCGGCGGTAGCCGGCGCGGTATCGGCGGCGCACCACGTCCACCAACTGGCCGAACTGTACGGCGTGCGGGTTATTCTGCACACCGACCACGCCGCCAAAAAACTGCTGCCCTGGGTTGACGGTATGCTCGCTGCCGGCGAGGCGTTTTATAAGGTACACGGCAAGCCGCTGTACAGTTCGCACATGCTTGATCTCTCGGAAGAGCCAATCAAAGAAAATATTGAAACCTGCAAACGCTATCTGGAGCGCATGAGCAAAATCGGTATGACTTTGGAGTTTGAACTGGGCGTGACCGGCGGCGAAGAGGACGGCGTTGACAACACCGGGGTTGACAGCGCCCGCCTTTACACCCAGCCGGAAGAAGTAGCTTATGCCTACGAAGAACTGCTCAAAGTGAGCGACAAATTCACCGTGGCCGCCGCGTTTGGCAATGTTCACGGCGTGTACAAGCCGGGCAACGTGCAGTTACGGCCCGTCATCCTCAACAACTCGCAGCAGTACATTCAGAAAAAATTTGGCACCGCCGAAAAACCGGTCAATTTTGTATTCCACGGCGGTTCCGGCTCCAGCCTGGCCGAAATCCGCGAAGCCATTTCCTACGGCGTTATCAAAATGAACCTGGACACCGACACCCAGTGGGCCTTTTGGGATGGCATTCGCCGCTACTATCAGGACAAAGAGGGCTATCTTCAGGGGCAAATTGGCAACCCCGAAGGCGAGGACAAACCCAATAAAAAGTTCTACGATCCCCGGGTGTGGCTGCGCAAAGGCGAGGAAACTTTCAATGCCCGTCTGAAACAGGCGTTTGAGGATTTGAACAACATCAACACGCTGGGTTAAACAAATACCTTTCGCTCCCCCTCCCCCCAACCCCCTCCCCAAAAATTTGGGGAGGGGGAGCGATTAAAAGGTTGTGGTTTGGGCGGCATAGCCGCCCAAACCACAACCAAAACTCCTTTCTCCCCCTTCTCCCTAAGGGAGAAGGGGGCCGGGGGGATGAGGGTGAATGAAATGCATCCCAGAAATTTAGTGGCTATCCGCCCCTGAACCGTAAGCGGGGAGGGTAAGCTAGACCCCGACTATTTCTTATTTTAAATAATATTGGTCGGTAGAGGCGCTTACAGCCCAACCTACGCCCTCCGAAAATTCACTCCCGGGCCAGCAGCGACGCCAGATAACCGGCCAGCGACTCATCCGTTAAACCGCCCAAATGGCGGCCCACAATCACCCCATCGGCATCCAAAAAAACAGTGGTTGGCAACCCGCGCACCTGAAAACGGTCGGCCACCGCGCCGCTGGTGTCCAGCGCCACCGGCAGCCCCAACGACTCGGCCTGCACATAGCCCCGCACGATGTCGGTTTCTTCTTTCACGCTGATGGCCACAAAATTGACCTGCGCCTGGTTTTGGCGGTAGGCCCGTTCCAGCGCCGGCAATTCTTCTTTGCAGGGGGGACACCACGTGGCCCAAAAATTAATGATGGTGGGTTTGCCTTTGAACTGCGCCAGCGACGCCGGCTCGCCAGCGAGCGAGTCCAGCACAAAATCCGGCGCGGCGCTGCCAACCGCTTCCTGCGCCGCCAGTTCGTTGGCGGCCACCGGCGCCAGCGCCACCGCCGCGTACCCCCCGGCGGCCAACACCCCGCCCACCAGCACCACCCCCACCGACAGCAAGGCAAACTTGCCCAGCTCGGCCGGCGTTACCAACCCGGCGGGGTTGGCGGCCTGTTCGGGGCGGCGGACTTGCAGGTCAACATAGGCCAACGCGGCCACGGCGGCGTAAACGGGCGTGACAAACACGCCCAGCAGCAGCGGCAGCCAGATATCGGTGAGTTGCAGCGGCAAATTCAGGGCCAGCATGGCCAGCGTCGGCAGCGCCAAAATCAGCCAGCCAGCCAGCATCGGCCCACCGATGACCAGCAGAGTGCGCCAAAAATGTAGGCGGCTGAGCCGCCAGCCGCGAGCCACAGCCCACGCGCCGGGCAGAGCTTCGGCCACCAGCGCGACCGGCGCCAGTGAGCCGATCACGCCCAAATAAAACAGCACGCCCGGCGCAACCAGCCAGCCCAATACCGGGATCCCGCCCATAACCAGCACGACCACCGCCGCTGCCAACAGCACCAGCACCGCCACAACCAGATTTTTTCCCTGCCGCAGCACCGGCCCAAAAATTTCTTGCAGCGAAAAGGGCCGGTTTTCAAACAGACTCAGGGCGACAGCAGCCAGAATGGCGCAGTGAATCAGGCTCAGGTACAGCGCGCCGGCCACCAGCAAAACCGCCAGCAGCAGCGATCCCGGCACGGTGGACAGCGACGCCAGCCAAAAGACGCCTGCCCCCAAAATGAGAGCGCCGATCACCAGCAAAATGTAGCCTGCCCCGGCGATGGCCGTTAGTTCCGGCCAATTGCGCCAGTACAGGCTCAGCGCCTGCCGCCAGATTTGCCCCGGCGAGCGTAGCGGGCCGGTTATCGCGCCAGCCAGACCCTCGGTCTCCGCCGGCGACAGGTTGTCTGCAACAGTGTTACCATACATTTTGGCCTCAGTTACTTTTTTTTTGGCGGCTGATAAGGTACCAGATTACTACCAGCGCCACCACCAGCACAACGCCCCAAATCAGATTGTCGCCGTGGCCAATGCCCATTTCGGTGCCGATGTAGCTGAGCAGCGCCAGCACCAGCAACACCTTAATGGGCAGTGCCAGCCGCCGGGCGACAGCGGTCCCCATGAACCAGCCGGCCAAAAACAACAGTCCGGCCAGCAGCAGAAAAACAATATCCAAAATCAAGATGATATCGATGATCGGCATGCAGATAATCCTTGCGGCGTTATAATTTTTACAGCAAAACTGACATCATCCCGGTGACAGCCAGCATGGCCACGTAAGCCACAGCGCAAACCGCCACCAGCGTAAAATACAACCGGCCCCAAACCGACCAGACACGCCTGGCCCAAACCAACAGCGCCAGCAACAGCCCGGCTGCCGCCAGCAGCGCCAGCAGGTAGGGGATGACAAACAGCGGCGCGCTCCGGGCGGAAAGCGCCGAAAGCAGCAGCATCGGCGTGGACTCGATGGAACTGAGCGCGAAAAAGGCCAGCCCGGACACAAAAACAACCGCCAGCGCGCCAAACAGCAGCATCACCCCTTTGCCAGCCCGGCCGAGCCACCGCCCGTGAGGTGCGGCGGGCGCTTTGCGCAGCCAGTTGACCAGCAACACCAGCGGCCACACCAACCACGCCGACAGCACCAGCGCCAGCAGCAGCCCGGCCACGCCGGTTTGCACCAGCGTTGGCCCATCCAGCGCGTTGAGGCCGGAGAGCAGCGGCACCACCAGCGCGTTTTTGGGCACAAAGCCGGTGGGCTGGTGCTGCTCCACACATACGGCATTGGGCGGCTGGCCGGGGTTATTCAAAAAATCCTGCAACACTCCGTCGAGGCAATTGTCATTGAACGCCACCCCGTGGCTGGACGTGGGATCGACAATTAAATAACTGTGCGACAGGGTATCGGCGGCAGCCCGGGCAAAAGCGGGCGGGGTGATGGGGTCAAACTCGCCGGCCAGCACCAGCGTGGGCACGCTGCTCACCACCGGCTCGTCCACCGCGGCCGGCAACTGGCGCACACCCCACAGCCGGCACACATCCAGCACTTCCTGCACATCGTTGAGAGCGTAATCGGCAATGGCCGGGCGAATGCCGGCCAGCGAGACATCGGCCTGGCTAAAATCGCTGTCTTCGGCGCAAATCACCGAGTAGAACATGCCCTCGCTGAACGTGCGGTCAAAAATGATGATGGGCCACATAGTTTGCCAAAAATCGTAGCGGCCGGCGGCCATATCGCTGATCAGCCGGGGGAAGATGGCGTACATATCCGGCAGGTAAAACGCCTGAAAAAGCATGTCCATAAACGTTTTGCCGTCAACATACACGTTAACCGACGCGCCCGTGTCGGGATCGGTCACGGGGATGGTGACCGGCTGGCGGTTGAGCTGCTCCACCAGCACGCCAAACTCGGCGTCGAGATTGGGGTACTGGCCGGCGCAGGCAGCGTCGACGGCGCAGGTGGTCAGCATTTTGTCAAAAATCCGCTCGGTTACCTGCGGCACTTCGGTGATGTAATTAATCTGCGTCGGCACCACACTATCGAGGATGACGGTGCGGACGCTGTTTGGAAAATCGCGCAGCAGATGCAGCCCCAGCAGCGTGCCGTAGGAAACGCCGTAAAAATTGATGACCTCGTAGCCCAGCGCCCGGCGGATGGCATCGACATCAGCGGCGTTTTCCAAACTGTTAAACGCCGACAGGTCAACGCCCTCATCCAGCAGCCGCCGGTGGCAGCGGGAGTAGGCCTGCATGCCGGCCTTGTCGGCCTGGTCACGGGGCAACGCCAGCGCCGTGTCAAGCTCGTCAAAAGTTTCGGTGCACACCAGCGACGGTTTGGCGTACAGCGTGCCGCGCTGGTTAAAAATAACGATGTCCCGCTCGGCCAGCAGCGGGCTGTTAACGGCCGTCAGGGCAAACACGCTGAAAGCATCGCCGCCGGGGCCGCCCTGAGCCAGAAACAGCGGGTCGGGCCGGGGGCTGTCGCCGCGGGCGCGGAGGATGGCCACCGGCAGTTGGATGGTGGGGCCGGCCGGGTTTTCGTGCCGCAGGGGCACGGTCACGTAACCACACTCAAAACCCATCTGCTCGGGCTTCATAAATGACACAAACGGGACTTCAAACATGCAGGCTGCCGGCGCAAAATTGTCGGCCTGGGGCAACGGCTGGCGCGCGGCGGCGGGAGTCGCTGCCAGCAGGCCGGCCAGTATTATCAAAATTGACAGGTATTTGAACAGGTTGGTCATCAATTTGCTCAATAGATGGGTGATAGATAGTCACACTTAACCGTAGAACCAAAAATTTCTCGATTTTGCCCCCTCCCCCAACCCCTCCCCCGCAAGCGGGGGAGGGGAGACTGGGAAATCAGGTGTCATTTTCGGGTGCTTTGCACCCGAAAATGACACCGTTTCCTTAATTTCCCCCCTTCCCTTTGGGAAGGGGGGCTAGGGGGATGGGCCAAAGATGTTATCACGGTTTAATGCAAATCTAGCTACCGCTGGGCAATAGATAACTTCAGTTTGCGTGATTCTCCCGGCCGAGTCAAAAAGTGGTTCCGCGTCTGTCTCATCTGGCTTTAAACCAAAGCGGGTACGATGAACCGGGTACAACTCCCCAAAAAACCGATATTTGGGCCAAACTCGGCTTAAAGTCAGCGACGGCGGGCGCACCCATCGTTTTTATGATTTAACCGCTTTTGCCCCGGTTGCACAAATAGCGAGCCTGAGTATAGTATGCACCGATGAACTTGCTAACCGAAACTTCCCTTTTCAAATCCTCGCGCTGGATTACAGCACTGGCCGGAACCCTGCTGATTATTGGGCTGGTCTGGTGGTGGCGCGCCGACATCGCCGCGCTGGTTCAGTTTTTGGAAGATAAAGGGGCCATCAGCCGCTTTTTAGAGCCGCTGGGCATGTGGGGGCCGCTGCTGTACGTAGCGCTTTTGGCGTTGCAAGTGCTAACGGTGATCATCCCCGGCCACGCGCTGATGATTGCCGCCGGGTACGTGTACGGTTTTCAGCAGGGCCTGCTGCTCAACATTATTGGCGGGGTGGGCGCCAGCCAACTGGCATTTGTGATCAGCCGCGCCGCCGGGCAGGAATTTGTGCAGCGAGTTGTCCCGGCCGGAATTCTGTATCGCTGGGAAAGTATTGTGCGGCGGCAGGGCATGCTCTTTTTTATGATCAGCTTCTGGTTTCCGCTGATTCCCAGTAATTTCACCAACTACATTGCCGGCACCAGCCCCATTTCGTTTGGCAGATTTTTTGTGGCCAATATTGTTGGCCGGCTGCCCGGCATGATTTTTATCACCCTCTTTGGGGCGTACGGGCTGGAACTCTCGCTTGAACAGTGGGGCATGGTTGCCGTGGCGGCTATGCTGGCCATTATTGTTGGCCGCTATATCTCCGCCAAACTCCAGCAGCTCTACGCGCCCAGTTCCATTCAATAAACCAGCACCAAAAAGCAGCTTTGGGGCGACTCCGGCAGGTATTTGACCGGGCAGGTTTGCCCAATTTTGAGCGTATCGTAGGCCCGGCGATTGTATTCGGCGGCGACGACAGGCGCGCCCGCCACCTCAAATTGGTAGGCCACGCAAAACAGGTCGCGGTCGCGGTTGTCTACCGTGCGCCAGCGCCGGATAATTTTGGCCGGAACAACCAGCCCGTCGCGCTGCCAGCGCTGCACCGCCTGCCAGGCCCGCCATCGACCCGGAAACAGCGCCACTCCCAGCAGCAAACAGCCAAAGCCAAAGCCCAAATACAGCAGCGACGTTGACGGCGGCGCTCGAAAATAAGGTTCGATGGCCGAAATATGCGGGCTGCCGGGCAAATAGCGAATGGTCACCGGTGTGTTGGCCGGCAGCAGTTCGGTTTGGCCGGCGGGGAGGCTCATCTGGCCGGTTAGCGCGGCTTCAGTTGGGGTGGGAGAATTTGCGGGACTAAAGCGGTACAGGTACGAGACCCAACTCAGGCCAACATCGTGGCGAACGATAACCCCGGCGGCAAATTCGCCGCCGTTGCGCAGCCGCCAGTAACGCAGCCACGGCGGGGCCAGCACCAGCGAAAACAAAAAAATGGCCAGCAGGCTGCCCACCAGCCACACCAGGCACAGCACCAGCAGCAACCCCTCCAGCGATCCATCGCTGGGCGTGCGCGGCGGCGGCCGATTAATTGTTGGGGGTGGGGTGTGCGTGTTCACGCCGGTAGCATACAAAAAAAGCAGCCGGCTGACAAACCGATCAGCCTGTTTCCTGCTGCTGAACCAGCACCCGCACCGGCTCAACAATGCCAATCTGGCGGGCAAAGTTGCGCAATCGTTCCAGCACCGGGTAGCTAATTTCCTGCCCTTTGGGCACCAGCAGCAGCCCGTTGTGAGCGCGAATATCGCTGTCGGCGATCATGCCGGTTTTTAAATCTTTCACTCGTAGCATTTTGGCAATTTCGCCGACATCGTCCAGATGAAAGCCGGAAAGCTGGGCCACCAGCTCCGGGTTGTACTCTTCCGGGTGGGTGCGCAGCCGGGCCAGCGCGTCCTGTTTGGACATGCCGTTGATCACAAACTGGTCAAAATCGAGCACAACTTTGAGGATTTGCGCGCCAAAGGCGATGGCTTTATCAGCGGCGGGCAATGTTTCCAGAGTGGGAAACAGGCAGAAGGGTTTTTGCTGGTTGGCCACCATTTGGGCAATTTGCTCCAACCGTGGAATTTTAGAGAGCAGATTGCTGGCCACAACGGGGTGATTGGCCACGGCCTGCTGTTCATCGTCTGAAAGGGTAGCCCGGGCGTACGCTTTGTCCAGCAAATCGGCGCTGAGGGTAACGCAGCCAATCTGCGACAGCAACGCGGCCACCTCGTACTGCCACCAACCCGGCGGCGACTGGCGCTGCTGGCCAATGTGCTGCACGTAGCGCCGCACCCGTGTGGCCCGGCTAAAAGCCAGCGGGTTGACCAGACTCAAAATCTCGCTGAGCATTTTCAGGCTGCCCATGAGCGTTTTTTCCAGCAGTTCACGCTCGGCGGTAATCAGCCGGTACTGCTCCAGCCCGGCTTCCAGCGCCCGCACCATTATTTCCTGCGCGCAGGGTTTGGTTAAAAACCGATAAATGTTGCCCTCGTTCACGGCGTCGATGGCCGTTTGCAGGTCGGCGTTGCCGGTGAGCATCATCCGCACCGTATCGGGGCTGCGCAGTTTGATTTCGCTCAAAAACTCAATGCCGTTCATGCCGGGCATACGCATATCGGCCACCACCACGGCAAACGGGCCATCGGTTTGGGCCATTTCCAGACCCTGCTCCGGACCAACTGCGGCGGCAATATCAAACTCTTTGCGCAACCGCCGTTTAACCGCCGCCAGCAGATTAGCATCGTCATCAACAAATAAGATTTTATCGTTCATTGTGCCTTCCAAACTCAAGCAATGGCCACCTGTACCGCCGGGCGAGACCGGAACAGCTCAGCCGCGCCATCCAGCGGCAGCCGAATGTGAAAAGTTGTGCCCCGGCCCAGTTCGGTGTCAAAAGTAATGGTTCCACCGTGCTTGTCAACAATTACCGTGTGGGCAATGGCCAGCCCCTGCCCGGTGCCGTGGCCCACCTCTTTGGTGGTAAAAAACGGATCGAAGATTCTGGGCCAGATGTCGGGGGGGATGCCGGTGCCGGTGTCTGAAATCAGCACTTCAACCCAGTTGCCATCGCGCCGGGTTTGCACCGAGATCAGCCCTTTTTCCCGACTGCCGCTGCGCTGCATATCGCTGATGGCGTGGGTGGCGTTGATGATCACATTCAAAATGGCCTGGTTAAATTCGCCGGGCAGGCAGGGCACCAGCGGCAGGTGGGGATCGTAATTGGTGCTGATGTCGGCCACGTATTTCCACTCGTTGCGGGCCACGGTAATCGTGCCATCAATGGCCTTGTTAATGTCGATGGCGCTTTTTTGGTCCACGCCGGGGTGCGAAAACTCTTTCATGGCCCGCACAATGCCAGAAACCCGCTCCACGCCTTCGATGGATTGCTGAATGGCGGCCGGGATTTCGGTGAGCAAAAATTCCAGATCGGCGGCGGCTTCGGCCTGCTCCACTTGGGCCACCAGCGCATCAGACATCGATCCGCCTCTGGCCGAGCGCAACATCTCACGGTAGGCCGCCAGCACCCCGGACAGGTCGGCAAAGGCATCCTGCAAAAAGCGAATGTTATCGCCCACGTACTGGGTGGGGGTGTTGACCTCGTGAGCAATGCCTGCGGCCAACTGGCCAATCGACTCAAGTTTTTGGGCCTGGCTGAGCTGGCTTTCTAAAATTTTACGCTCGGTCACATCCTGGCCAATGAGCAAAAAGCCGGCTCGCTGGCCGGTTTCCTCGCCAAACGGCTTCACGGTGATATTCAAAAAACCTTCTTTGCCGTCGGGATGGGTGTATTTTACATCGCTGAGCGCCGTTGGTTTCATGCCCTGCCGGCCTTCGCTGATGCGGGTGACAATTTCGTGCCAGTCCCACTGAATGCCGCAGTCAAAAAACAGTTTGCCCACGCAGCCAGCGGCGCTGATGCCAAACGCGGTTTCGGCGGGGTGGTTGACGTGGGTGATGCGGTCGGCGCTGTCTACGCCAATCAAAATAGAGGGGATGGAGGCCAGAAGCTGTTCGTTGCGGGCGTGAGCCTGGTTGAGCGCCTCTTCGGCCAGCTTCATTTCGGTCACATCGCGAGAGACCACCACAATGTGGCTGACAATGCCGTGGCTGTTGCGATAGGGGTAATAGGTAACGTGCATGTAGCGCTCGCCGAGCGCCCTAAACCCCAGCCAGCCCTGAAAATTCACTTCCTCGCCGGCAAAACAGCGGTCGATGGTCTGTTTGAGGGCAGACAGGTAAATGCTTTCGCCCCACACCTGCGCCACGGTTTTGCCAACAATGTCCTCCCGGCTTTTGCCGTGAGCGCGACAGTAGCTTTCGTTGACGGCCTCATACACGTAGTCGCGGTTCATCAGCGTCATAAACTCTTTGGAGTTGTTGACAATGAACTCGTAGCGGCGGCCCATTTCTGCGGATGTTGGATAGCTCATGCCGGTGTCCTTACAACCAATTATGCTATGTTGGTTATCGGCACAGCAAATGCATTCTCCATAAAGAATGGGTAAAAATTTGGCTGGCGCGGCAAACAACTTTAACCCTTGTGAGCCACAACCCAGATTTGCTTGCGGGTTAGCTCGTCCTCGGAGTAAGCGGCCAGTTCCGCCCGAATATCCGGGGTCAGCAGCCGCAGGGTTTGCGGTTCGTTTTCCGGCTCCCAGTCCACGGTGGCAAAATGCTGCTCCAGCGCCGCCTTAAATTGCGCCTCGCGCCAGCGATTGAGCGGCAGTTGCGGCGCGGTTTCGGCCCAGGCGGAATCGCGCAAATGGCCCCACGGTGTGTTCAAATCCACTTGCAGCGCCCCCGTAAGGCTGACAAACGGCCGAATATTGGCAATGAACAGCCCGCCCGGTTTGAGCACGCGCGCCGCTTCGGCCAGCAGCCCGTTAACATTGGGCGCATGCTGGAGATGATTGAGGCAGATCACAGCCTCAAAACTTGCTTCGGCTTCGGCCAGCCGGGTCAAATCGGCCAGTTTGATGGCGGCGTTGTTCCACTTGAGCTTTGTGCCGACCTGCTGGGCCAATGCTTCAAAGTAGGCGGCGGTGGCCTGCTGCCATGCGCGATGGTGCTGGCGGCGTTTAAACCACAGCTTGAGGCCGCCGGCCGGCAAAAATTTGGGCGGCAGGTCCAAATCAACACCGATGACTTTGTACCCGGCCGAACTGAGCAGCAGCGCCTGCTCGGCCAGCGGGCCGCAGGCCAGGTTGAGGATTTTGGCCGCGCCGGGCAGTAAATTAGCCGCCTGCAAATTAGCCTGCACCCGCCGAAAGATGGCGGCATCAAAGGCCACCAGTTCGGCGGCATCGGCCAGGTGGGCGTAATCCGGCTGGGCTTCCAAAATATCGCGGGCCAGCGCCGGCAGGTTGGGGTGGCCAAAATCGCGGAGCATCGTTTGCACCGATTTGTCCGGGCAATCGGCGATCATCTGAATCAGGGCGGCCATGCCGTTGGTTTGCTCGGCGGCGTTCATCAGCAGGGCGTTGTCCTCGGCCGGCAGCGAAGCCGCGCCATTGGTCAGCTTTTTGAGGCTGGCCAGACCGGCGGCGTGATCAAATTTGGCCGCCAACCAGGCCGCGGTCAGCAGCCGCCACGGGCGCATAAATTTGCCATCGTTGTGGGCGGTGCCCTGGCAGTAGTTGACCAGCCACACCCCGGTTTCCGGCCGGTCCGGCTGAGCCAGCAGGCGGCTGAGCAGCGGGGCCATGTGGCGCTGGGCCGGAATCAGGTAGAAGTCGCGGAAAAACAAGCGGAGCCGGTCATCGCTGACGGCCGCCAGCCAGTTGGCTACCGGCACGTGCGCGCCCAGGTTATCGACGGCCTCAATGAGCATTTCGCTGAGGTGGCCGGAGATGGTTTCTTCGCTCATGTTGAGCCAGCGCAAATAAGGCCAGCCGGCCTCGATATCATACACCGTGGCCAGCCAAACCATGCCCAGCAGCCGCCAGCGCATGTCGTCGGCGGCGCTCAAATGGCCGCTGTACTGGATCAGCTCTTGCAACCAGTCACCGATGGCCGGGTCGGGCGGCGCATGGAGCAGGCCGCGCAAAACATCGTCAATATCTGCCGGAATAGGGTTAAGCGAGGGCAGCGATGGGGTCATAAGTTTCCTCGAAAAAAAGAATTGGCGGCGGTATGATAAAAAAAACGCGCGGGGAAATCAAATCTGGCGAGGGCAATTTCTGGCGCAACCGCTATTCGGCAGCGGCGACAAACGTTACCTGGCCCACGTAGCGATGGCGTGTGTTGAAAAAGCCATCGCCGGAGCCTTTGGGGTCTTTGCGGAATACGGTGACGGTGTAGGTTTGGCCCTCTGCCAGCGGCGGCGCATCGCGCATTTCCGAGCCGGCGGGCGGCACGCCGTAGGTAACCGGCGAGCGCAGGTTGTTTTCGTACCCGCCGGGGCCGCGGGCCGACCAGATTACGCCAAAGCCGTTGCCATCTTCTTCGCCCTCATACACGCTCAGTTCGTAGGCGGTATCCGGCGTAAACGAGATCACCGGCCGCAGCCCCTGGCTCACGGTGACCACCGGTACCTGGCTTTTATCAAAAAAGTGCCAGCCGGCGCAGCCGGTTAACAGCAGTGCAGCCGCCGCGAGCAGGCCGGTGAGCAATTTTCGATGAGGGAAAGGCATCACTTTTCTCCCGTTAGCGTTCAAACACAACTTCGCCGGCAAATATGGTGGCCTCTACTTTGGCGGCGGGAATATCGGCCGGGTCAATTTCAAACAGGTTGTGACTGAGCACAATCAGATCGGCCCACTTGCCGGGCGCGATGCTGCCCTGCACATCAGTTTTGCCGGCCAGCGCCGCCGGGCCGGTGGTGTAGGCGTGCAGCACCGTTTCCAGATCGATGCGTTCCTGCGGGTACCAGCCGCCGGCGGGCAGGCCCTGTTCATCCTGCCGGGTGAGCGCGGCGTAAATACCCAGCAGCGGGTCGGCGGGGGCCACCGGCGCATCCGAGCCAAACGCCAGCAGCGTGCCGCGCTCCAACAGCGAGCGAAAAGCGTAGGCGTAGCGGGCGCGCGGCCCCCACACTTTGTCGGCGGTGCGCCAATCTGTTATCAAATGGACCGGCTGCACGCTGGCAAAAATAGCGTGTTGGGCCAGCGCCGGCAAGTCGGCGGAATTGATAACCTGCACGTGCTCAATCCGGTGTGGCAACTGCCCGGCGGCCGAATCGGGCGGAAATTCGCTCATCACCTGAGCCACGTCGCGCACGGCGCGGTCGCCAATGGCGTGCACCGACAGCGAAAATCCGGCCTGCCGCGCCTGCACCGCCAGCTCGGTGAGTTTGCTGGCCGGAGTGATGGCCAACCCGGTGTTGGCCGAATCGCCCTCAAACGGCTGCAACATCAGCGCCGTTTGCGACCCCATTGTGCCATCGGCAAAGGCCTTCACGTGGCCCAGCCACAGCCGGTCGTCGCCAAACCCGGGCTGCAAACCGAGCGCGGCGGCCTGAGGCAGAAATTCGGCGGCGATGTTTATGTGAACCCGCAGCTTCAGTTGGCCGGCCCGCCGCAACGATTGCAGCAACCGGAACGACTGCCGCCCTTCGCGCTCCACCCGCTGGTCGTGGATGCCGGTGATGCCAAACTGGTGCAGCCGGGCCATCGCGTCAACCAGCCACTGCCGCAGCGTGCTAGCATTGGGCCGGGGGATGTAGGGCTGCACCAACGCGATGGCGTTCCACTCGCGCAGCAGGCCGGTGGGGTTGCCGGCGGCGTCGCGCTCAATTTTGCTGTCGGGGGGATTGGGCGTGTTGCGGGTGACGCCGGCCTGTTTGAGCGCGGCGCTGTTTACCCACCAGGTGTGCATGTCCATGCGGGCCAGCGCCACCGGCGTGCGCGGCGAAATGTCGTCCAGCAGGGCGACGGTAGGGGCGACATCCCACAGATTTTCGTCCCAGCCCCAGCCCTGCACCCAGTCACCGGGTTGGGCCTGTTCAACGGCGGCCTGCACCCGCCGGCGCACCTCGGCAAAATCGGTGACGCCAAAAAGGCTCACCTGTTGCTGGCGGATGGCCACCTGCAAAAAGTGAATGTGGGCGTCGATGAGGCCGGGCAGTACCAGCCGGCCGCCGGCATCGATTTTTTGGGTGGTTGCGGCCGCCAGCGGCAGCACATCTGCCGTGCGTCCGACGGCCACAAACTGGCCGTTGGCGCAGGCCGCGGCTTCGGCCCAGGGTTGGGCCGGGTTTGCGGTAAAGATTTTGGCATTGAAGATAATCAAATTGGGATTCATTTGCGATACTTTGGGATAATTTGGGAAATTTAAACAGAATTAACAGGATTTTGTTTTACCTCATCATGCACCGTCCCGGCACGGGGTAAATCCTGTTAATCCTGTCTGTTTTTTAGGCAAGGTTTGAGCTATTTCAAGTTGCCTCGATTTTACATTGCGCTACCATCAACTTGACTCCGACGTGGTGTTTTCTTTTTGCCGTTTCAACTCCTCGGTTTGCTCGGCGCGAAGTTCGGCCATGGCGTCCTGCATTTCCTGCACCCACTGGGCGTGTTCGCTGTGAATGGTGGTTTCGGTTTGGCCCACCAGCTTGTCCAGATTGGCCGGGTCGGCTTGCTCTTCAGACGAGAGGGCCACCCACCAACTGCGAATACTGCTCAACTCGGTAGCAGTTTGGTTGTAACGCATCAGCGTTTCTTCAATTTTTTTGTATTCCATGTAAGTGGCTAACGCCGCCACCAGTCCGGTGGTCAGCGCAATCCACAGCTCCAGCCGCATAGCCACCAGCAGCGTCCCGACGCCGCCGAAGAGGTAAATTAACCACTGCAACCGCTTGAGCCGCTGTTCCAACTTTACAGCTTTGCGCTGATAATAGTTGAGCTGGTCGTCAACGCGGTAGGTGATGTACCGCTCCGGGGTGAGAAAACTGAGGCCATCGTCGCCGGGAACGGCCACGTTGGCGGGCGGGATTGGCCCGGTGTAGGGTTTGAGCGCAGCCACGTTCACTTCGGTTTGCATCAGTTTGCGGCTGAGCATTTCTTCTTTGCGGTGGAGCTTCATTTCCCGCGACACGCTGCGGGTTTCGCGGTCACTGTAAATTTCAACGCGGGTGCGGTAGCGGTAAATCTCTTTTTTCAAACTTTCGGCGCCGGCGCGGAGTAAAATCCATTTGTTACCGGCGCTAAAGCGATTGGCGGCGGCAATCAACGCGGTGATAGTAATGGGGATGAGCAGCAACACAAAAAACAACACCTGGTCGATGGCCCGAAACGTGGGGTTGGTCAGCACATCGGCATTAATTTTCAGCGTGGTCTCCAGCAGCGCCAAAAACGTGGCGATTACGCCCAGCGCCAGAATCGCCACCTGAACACGGTTAAAATCGCGCTGCTGCAAATTGGCGTTTTTGTCGTACATGGCAAAGCGCTGCCACACCAGTTCCAGCGTACTCAACTCGTCGTCGGCGTCCTGCAGGCTGAGCACCTGCTCCAACAGCCGCTGAAAGGCGCTGATTGGCCCGCGCAGTTGGGCAACGTACAGTTTGCCATCGATGATGATTTCGGCCAGGTCCGCAGCGGGGATAAAGGCCGGCTGCTTGCGGTTGAGCGCGGCAATTTCATCGGCCAGGCCGCCGCTGCCGCGCAGCGCAATTACCGGCCAGCCCAGCCGCACACTTTCCAGAATTTGCCGCCTGGCCTGGCTGTCGCCGCCTACCAACAGCGTCACCACCGAGCGCGGGTTGGCCAGCGCGTCCGCCACTTTAAAAAGCGTGTCGGTTTCGCTGCCATCGGTCAAAATAAAATGGGAATGGTTGGAATCCAGCGGCTCGCGATTTGCGCCGGCATCGGGCTGGCCGGGATAGCTCACCCGGTCGGCGGCGGCCACGCCCAGCAGCGCCGATTTGCGGCCCCGGTCGGCCACGGCCTGCCCCATCAAATCTGACAGCGCCGTTTGCCGTCCGCCATCGATGATGAGCGCATTCATATCGGCCAGGGCGCGAGCGACGCCACGGCTAAAAAGCTGCACCAAATGAGCTTCGTCATCGCCCTGAAGTGTAGCGGTATCGCCCACCAGCAGCAACACCGACTTGGGTTGGGGCAGTTCCAGCGCCCGGATCACCGCCTGGGGGTCAAACTCGGGTGGGGCCACGAGCAGTTTGGCTCGATTTTTGTTGGCAAAATTTACCGGGCGCACACTGAGGCCGGCTACTTCGGCGGCAGGCGGCGTTTCCGGCAGCGCGGGCGCGGCTGGCGTTTGATCGGTGTCAACAGCAGGCTCAATTTTTGGTGCGTCCACAAACATCCTCCATAAAGTACCCTGAACTCAATATGATTTAGTTTCCACAACCTCGACAATCCGGGCCTGAGGATTCATCATAATTTTGCCCTCAACGCGCCCCCAGATGACCCGCATCGCGGCGAGCAGAGCTTCGGCCTGGGCCACGGTGTCAAATTCAAGATCGATCATCACGTAATTGGCATCGTTGATTGCTCGCAAAATCTGATAATGGCGCACGCCCGACTTCTCCCGGCCAACAGGGTCGCTATCGAAAGCCTGCTTCCACCCATCAAAATCCGGAACAGGGTGTTCGATCCGCAAAATGACCATTTCAATGCCTCCATTTTCAACGAACCTGTAACTTTCATCCAATAATTTTTCGGTTTGCATCGATTTTTGCAAGCGGCGGTATGATTATAACATAACTCAATTGGCCGGTGCAAGGTGAAAAAATCGGGCAAAAAAAGATTGACACGGCCCGGGTTGTATGTTATGATGCACCCAATATTGTAAGGGTACTGATATGTCCCGGCAGCTTCGCCAGCAGATCAAAATTCAAACCGCAGTAAAAGTCGCCCGGCGTCCGCATCATGAGGCCGATGGCGCTATTTGGTTTGTTACGCTCGCTACGTTTGTTGCGGGCGTTTTTTATTTTTGGTATTACTTTTGGAGCGCACCGGGGAGCGTGCTGATCGGTAACTGACATCATTTTGTCGAACCAATTTCAGGGCGCAACCCACTACCGGTTGCGCCCTTTTTTTTGGTTCAGCCAGGGAGGTGTTATTTTCTATAAACAACCATTGGATTTAACGGGGAAATTGACGGGCCGCGCGCCCGCCAGCGTTGACAAAATACACAGCAGGTCTAATGAGGAGAAAAAATGATTATCATCATGAATATGAATGCTACAGACAGCGATGTTGACGCTGTTGTCACCCGGGTAGACAAGCTGGGGCTGCGCACGCACCTGTCCCGCGGCGAAGAACGGACCATCATCGGCGTTATTGGCGATGAACGCCAGTTAGATAAAGGCGCCATCAGCCGCATGCACGGCGTTGACCGGGTAGTGCCGGTGCTGCGACCGTTCAAGCTGGCCAGCCGTGATTTTCACCCCGAAGACAGCAAAATTGCCATCAACGGCCACGAATTTGGCAGCGAAAAGGTCATTGTGATGGCCGGCCCCTGCTCGGTGGAAAGCATGGAGCAGGTGCTGGAAACTGCCTACGCGGTTAAAGAGGCGGGCGCGCATATGCTGCGCGGCGGCGCGTTCAAACCACGCACCTCGCCCTACTCTTTCCAGGGCATGGGCGAAGAGGGGCTGAAAATTCTGGCCAAAGCCCGCGAAGCCACCGGCCTGTACGTGGTGACAGAAGTAATGGCCCCCGATCAGGTTGATTTGATCTGCGAATACGCCGATATGCTGCAAATCGGCACGCGCAACATGCAAAATTACGCCCTGCTCAATGCCGTGGGCAAGACCAATAAACCGGTCTTGCTGAAACGGGGAATGATGAGTACGATTGAAGAGTTGTTGATGAGCGCCGAATACATTATGTCTAACGGTAACCACAAAGTGGTGTTGTGCGAGCGCGGCATCCGCACCTTTGAAAAATACACCCGCAACACGCTCGATATTAACGCCGTGCCGGTACTCAAAGAATTGACCCATTTACCCGTGGTGGTTGATCCCAGCCACGCTACCGGCAAATGGACGCTGGTTAAAGCGGCCAGCAAAGCCGCCGTGGCCGCCGGCGCCGATGGCCTCATCATTGAAGTGCATCCCAACCCCGCCGAAGCCGTCAGCGATGGCGAGCAATCGCTCAAACCGCACCGCTTTGCCGAGTTGATGACCGAAGTGCGGGCTGTGGCCCAGGCGGTGGGGCGAACGATCTAAAGGATAAAATTTGAAGGCGGAAGGATGAGTCAAGCTGAGCCAGATTTAGTCGCCCGTACCAGAAATTATGCCTTGCGGCTTATCAAACTGTACGCGGCCCTGCCCAAAACAACCGAAGCGCAAGTGCTGGGCAAACAATTGCTCCAATCAGGGACATCAGTTGGCGCGCACTATCGAGAGGCGCAGCGCGCCAAGTCTGATGCCGACTTCATCAACAAAATTCAGGGCGGGCTACAGGAATTGGAAGAAACCGCCTACTGGCTGGAACTGTTGGGCCAATCTGGCATTATGCCCAAAGAACGGTTAGCGACTTTACACACTGAAACCGAAGAACTTATCGCCATCTTCGTGACTATTGTCAAAAAAGTCAAGCAAAAGTCCGGCCGTTAACATCCTTCAGCCTTTATCCTTCATCCTTTTTTATGGGGGTGTCCTATTTCAACTAAAATACTGCAAGGATCTACCGTCGCCATTGTTGGCCTGGGGCTGATGGGCGGCTCGTTGGGGCTGGCGCTCAAAGAGAATCGGGTCTGCCGCCGGGTTGTCGGTTTGGTGCGCCGCCCGGAAGCTGTAACTCAGGCGCTGGAATTGGGCGTGGTCGATGCGGCCACGCTCGATCCGGCCGAGGCGCTCGGCGCGGCGGACATCGTTATTTTTTCCACGCCGATCCGCACCATTTTGCGCCAACTGCGTGAATACGCGCCGCTGTTCAAAGCCGGGGCCATCATCACCGATATGGGCAGCACCAAACAACAAATCACCCAGGCGATGGCCGCCCTGCCGGATGGCCTCCAGCCCATCGGCTCGCACCCCATGTGCGGCAAAGAAATTGCCGGCATGGCCGCCGCCGAAGCCAGCCTGTACCGCGATGCGCCGTGGGTGCTCGCGCCGCTGCCGCGCACCGCGCCGGAAACCACGGCCACCGTGCGGCAACTGGCGCAGGCCATCGGGGCCAAAACGCTGGAACTGGAGCCGGCCCGCCACGATCAAGCGGTGGCGGCTATCAGCCACCTGCCGTACACGCTGGCCGCCTCGCTGGTACTGGCCGCGCAAAGCGTCGCCGCCACCGACCCCGCGGTCTGGCAGGTACGGGCCGGCGGCTTCCGCGATACCTCGCGGGTGGCGGCCACCGACACCACGATGATGCTGGACATTTTGCTGACCAACCGGGCGGCGGTAGGCCAGCTCATCGACCTGGCCCGGCAGCGGCTCGATGACTTTGCGACGGCCATCGCTGCCGGCGACGAAACCTCGCTGCGGGAGTTGATGGAACAGGCCGCCCGCCAGCGACGGGACTTGTATCTATGAAACTGATTGTTAATCCTTCCCAAAATTTAACCGGCCGCGTAACCCTGCCCGGCGATAAATCGATTTCGCACCGGGCGCTGCTGCTGGGGGCGATGGCTGATGGCGTGACCACCGCCCGCAACTGGCTGAATGCCGGCGTGACCGCCCGCATGGTCGATTGCGTCCGGGCGCTCGGCATTGCCGTGAACATCGAACCGACCGGGCCGGGCCGAGCCACGCTGACCGTGCATGGCCGCGGGCTGGCCGGATTTCAGCCGCCGGCGGAGCCGCTCTTTTGCGGCGGCTCGGCCACCACCATGCGTTTTTTGATGGGCCTGCTGGCCACCCAGCCGTTTACCGCCGTGGTTGACGGCCACGCGGGGCTGCGCCGCCGGCCGATGGAGCGCATTGCGCAACCGCTGCGGCAGATGGGTGCAACCATCGAGACCACCGATGGCCACGCGCCGCTCACCATTACCGGGGCGCGGCTGGCCGGGATTGAATACGAGATGCCGGTCGCCAGCGCCCAACTGCAAACAGCGCTGCTTTTGGCTGCGCTCGGCGCGGAGGGGCCGGTAACGCTGCGCCAGCCCGGCCCGGCCCGCGACCACACCCTGCGCATGTTGCGCGGTATGGGCGCGGAACTGACCGACGCTGGGGGAGTCATCACTTTTAACCCGGTGGGCTTCCGCCTGCAACCGCTTGATTTCACCGTTCCCGGCGATATGTCGGCGGCGGCGTTTTTGCTGGTGACGGCGCTGACCACGCCCGGCAGCACCATCGAGCTGGCCGGGGTGAACACCAACTTTACCCGCACCGGCCTGCTGGACATGCTGCAAGCGATGGGCGGCGCCATCAAACTGAACGGCGCGCGCGAGCAGGCCGGCGAGCCGGTGGCCGATCTGCGGGTGCAGGCCGGGCCGCTGGCCGGGGTTGAAGTTTGCGGCGAGGTGGTGGTGCGCATGATCGATGAGTTCCCGGTGTTTACCGTGGCCGCGCTGCACGCCGCCGGCCAAACGCTGGTGCGCGATGCCGCCGAATTGCGCTTGAAAGAGAGCGACCGGATCGCCGTGGTGGTGGAGGAGTTTGGCAAGCTGGGCGCGGCCATCACCGCCCACCCGGACGGCTTTGCCATTAGCGGGCCGCAGCAGTTGCACGGCGGCCAGGTACGCAGCCACCGCGACCACCGGCTGGCGATGTCGCTGGCGGTAGCCGGGTTGTCGGCCACGGAGCCGGTGGTTATCGACGACGCGGACGAACTCCACGAGAGTTTTCCCGGCTTTGTGGAAACGCTGCAAACGCTGGGCGCAGATATTCGCTGGCAGGGGTAAAAACGCCGCAAGCCGGGGGACAGCGCCCAAAAATGAAAATTGGTAGGGGCGCTTCGCGAAGCGCCCCTACGTTTCGCTGACTCACTCACTTGTTGATGTTTATCAGACGCATTCATCAGGTTGACTACTTATGGCAAACAGCACTATCACCGGCAAAACAACCCTGGTGGGGCTGATCGGCTGGCCGGTTGAACACAGCCTCAGCCCGGCCATGCACAACGCCGCGTTTGCGCAATTGGGCCTGGATTGGGCCTACGTGCCGCTGCCGGTGCAGCCGAGCAACGTACGCCATGCCCTGCAGGGGCTGGCCGCGCTCAATTTTGTGGGCGTCAACGTCACGGTGCCGCACAAACAGGCGGTCATCCGCTACATGGATGAACTCAGCGACGCCGCCCGGATTATCGGCGCGGTCAACACCATCCATTTAAAGGATGGCCGCATGCTGGGCTACAACACCGACGCCGTCGGCTTTCTCAATTCGCTGCTGGAGGCGGGCTGTGACCCCAAAGGGAGGCGTGTGTCTGTGCTGGGCGCCGGCGGCGCGGCGCGAGCGGTGGTTTTTGCCCTGTGCCGGGCCGAAGCCGACGCGGTGACGGTATTCAACCGCACCGCCGAGCGGGCCGCGTTTCTGGTCGATGACCTGGCCGAGGCTTTTCCCGACAGCCGGCTGGCCTTTGCCCCGCTCACCAGTGAAGCCCTGCGCCAGATGGACCATCACGTTGATCTGGTGGTCAATACCACTTCGGTGGGCATGTCACCCCACCCCGAAAACTGCCCCTGGCCGGAAGATGTGCCCATCCCCAACGACGCCACCTTTTGCGATCTGGTTTACAACCCGCTGGAAACCATTTTTTTGGCGCGAGCGCGACTGGCCGGCGCGGCCACCATCGATGGACTGGGCATGCTGGTGCATCAGGGCGCATATGCCTTTCAACAGTGGACCGGCCAGCAGCCGAATGTCGAGGTGATGCGGCGGGCCTGCATGGCCGGGCTAAAAATTGACCCGCAGGTCACAGATTGAGCGAGTGAACGAGTCAGCGAATCAGCGAAATTATGTGGTATGGAGTCGCTGATTCGCTCAATCGCTGACTCGCTGATTCCAAAGGATGTTGATTATGGAAATTTTAGGCGGCCCCCTGTTCGCCGTGGCCGGCGCGGGCGAATCGCACGGCCCGGCGGTAACAACCATTATTTTTGGCTGCCCGCCGGGGCTGAAAATTTCGCGGCAGGCGGTGCAGCATTTTCTGGACCGGCGGCGGCCCGGCAGCAACAAACACGGCACGCCGCGCCATGAGGCCGACAAAGTTGTCTTTTTGTCCGGCCTGTACCAGGACAACCTCGATGAACTGCTGGCCGGCCCGCAAATCACGGTTGAGGCAGACGGCAGCGCCAGCGAAACCACTGCCTACGACACCGGCTTTACCACCGGCGAACCCATCGCCGCGATGGTGCTGTCTACCTCCAAAAAATCGGCCCACTACGAGCAGTTTGCCGGCCCCACCGGCGAGGTGCGCCCCGGCCACACCGATCTGGTCAAATATCACAAATCGCGCGGTTTTGTTGATATTCGCGGCGGCGGGCGCAGCAGCTATCGCTCCACCATTTCTGATGTGATTGGCGGCTCAGTTGCCCGTCTCTATTTGCACGAGCAGTTTGGCACGGTCATTTTGTCATCGATTTGCCAGGTAGGGCCACTCACCGCCACAAAACGGCTGGCCGACCTGTTTGAGCCGGGAGCCATCGCTGCGGACGAAATCAGCCGCATCGAAGCAACCATCCTCGCCGCCGAAATTCCGTCCATCGATCCCGATTTTGCCCGCGCTGCCGGCGAGTTGATCAAACAAACCCGCATCGACGGCGACTCGATTGGCGCGGCGGTTGAGGTGGTGGCGGTCAACGTGCCGCCGCTGCTGGGCGAGCCGCTGTACCACAGCCTCAAAGTGCGGCTGATGGGCGCGCTGGGCGGGCTGCACGCCGTGCAAAGCTGTGAAATCGGCGCGGGGTTTGAAGTGGTCTCGCGGCGGGGCAGCGCCAACAACGACCCCATCCGCCGCGACGGCTACCAGGCCAACAGCCACGGCGGGCTGATCGGCGGCATCACCACCGGCCGGCCGCTGGTTTGCCGGGTCGGCTTCAAACCGACTTCAACCATTGTCAAACCGCAGCAGTCGGTGCGCAAAAATCTGGAAGAGATTGATTTTCAACTGCAAAAAGGGCGGCACGATCCCTGCGTGGGTGTGCGGGCCGGGGTTACGCTTGAATCGCGGCTGGCCATCGAATTGATGAACGCAGTGCTGATGCACCAATCGCAGCAGGTAGACGCGGCCAATTTTAAATTATTTTGATCGGAAGTTTTCCCCCACCCCCGGCCCCTCCCCCACAAGTGGGGGAGGGGAGAATAATGCGGGGTCAGTTTGGGGCGGCAAAGCCGCCCCAAACTGACCCCAAAAGTCAAATCCCCCTTCTCCCCAATGGGGAGAAGGGGGTAGGGGGATGAGGGGATAATTTTTGCCAATGAAAAACATCGTTATTACCGGTTTTATGGGCACCGGCAAATCAACCGTGGGACAGTTGGTGGCGGCGCGGTTGGGCCGCGAATTTGTGGACATGGACAGCCTGATTGAGCAGCGCGAAGGCCGGCCCATCAGCCGGATTTTTGCCGAGTCCGGCGAAGCCTACTTTCGCCAACTGGAAGCCGACCTCTGCCGCGAACTTTCGGCCCGCGCCGGGCTGGTCATCGCTACCGGCGGCGGGGCGCTGGTTAACCCGGCCAACCTGCGCCAAATGGAGACCGGCGGGTTGGTTGTCTGCCTGGATTGCCAGCCGGATGAACTGTGGCGGCGCATCGGTCACAGCGAAGACCGGCCCATGCTCGCCGAACGCGACGCGGACCGTTTTGCCCGGCTGGCGGCGCTGCTGGAACAGCGCGCCCCGGCCTACGCCCGCATCCCGCACCACGTTGACGTGACCCACCTGTCGCCGGACGAAGCCGCCGCCCAAATCTGCCGGCAATTATAAAATCGGAGTCCAAAACTATAGTTTTGGACTCCTGCCGCAAATTTTTAACAACTGGAGCAGGTTCCCTAATTCCTAACTCCTGAATCCTGAATCCTGTTTTCAAAGGAGTATTTTATGCAAACCATTACCGTAACCCACCCCGCCGGCAGCTACCCCATTTTTCTGGGCGACGGTGCGCTGGCGCAAACCGGCGCTCGTTTGGCCGAGTTGGGCCGGCGCGGTCGCTGCGCCGTGGTGACCAACCCCACCGTGGGCCAGCACCACGCCGAACCGCTGCTGGCCGGCCTGACCGAGGCCGGTTTTGAGGCCGGCCGCATCAACATCCCCGACGGCGAACAGCACAAAACGCTCGACACCGTGGCCGACCTGTACGACCTGTTCGTCGAAGCCAAACTTGACCGCCACAGCACCATCATCGCGCTGGGCGGCGGGGTACTGGGCGATACCGCCGGCTTTGCCGCGGCCACTTTTTTGCGCGGCCTGCCGCTGGTGCAAATCCCCACCACGCTGCTGTCGATGGTGGATGCCAGCGTGGGCGGCAAAACCGGCGTCGATTTGCCGCAGGGCAAAAATCTGGTTGGCGCGTTCAAACAGCCGGAAATGGTGGTCATCGACCCGGCTGTGCTGGCCACGCTGCCGGAAGCCGAGTACCGCGCCGGCATGGGCGAAGTCATCAAACACGGCGTCATCGATGCGCCCGATCTGTTTGCCGAACTGGAACAGGGCGGCGGGCAAAAATTATCGGCGGAGCAGTTGGCCCGCTCGGTTGGCGTTAAAGTGAAGGTGGTGCAGGAAGACCCATTTGAGCACGGCCGGCGAGCGGTGCTCAATTTGGGCCACACGTTTGCCCACGCCTTTGAACGACTGGCCAATTTTCAAATGCGCCACGGCGAGGCGGTCGGAACGGGGCTGGTGTGCGCCGCCCGGCTGGCGGCGCGGCTCGGCCTGTGCGCCGGCGACACCACCGAGCGCATCACCGCGCTGGTGGCCCAAACCGGCCTGCCCATCGAGCCACCCGGCTTCCCGGCGGAAGACATTTGGGCGGCCATGTTCACCGATAAAAAACGGCAGGGCAACACCATCCGTTTTATTTTGCCGCGCGCCATCGGCGATGTGGCTATTTTTGATAACATCCGCAAAGAGGATGTGCTGGCAGTGTTGAAGGAGAAGCTATGATCCCAGAAAAAACCATCAGCGAAGAACAACTCTACACCGGCAAAGTGCTCGATTTTGCGGTGCGACAGGTGGAGCTGCCCAACGGCAGCCAGGCCAAACGGGAAATCGCCATCAACAAAGGCGGGGTAACGGTGGTAGCCTTGACCGACAAAAACGAAGTCCGGCTGGTTAAACAATACCGCGCCGCCGCGCAAAAGTGGGTCATCGAACTCCCGGCCGGCACGTTGGAACGCGGCGAAGACCCCGACCGGGGCATTCGCCGCGAGCTGCTGGAAGAAACCGGCGATCAGGCCGCCCACTGGCAAAAGCTCATCGGTTACTATTCCGCGCCGGCCATCCTCACCGAGTACATCCACATTTATCTGGCCACCGGCCTCACCCCCGGCCCCAACCATCTTGAGGCCGACGAATTTTTGGAAGTGCTGACCGTGCCCCTGCCCGAGGCGCTGGACATGGTCTATCGCGGCGAAATTGACGACGCCAAAACCATCATCGGCCTGTTGCTGGCGGCGCGGCAACTGGGAGCAGGCTGATGGACTACGCCCGCGAAAAGCAGGTGGCCATCGAGGCGGTTACGCTGGCGGCCCGGCTGTGCGCCGCCGTGCAGGCCGAAATGGCCCAACCCGGCGCGCTGGAAAAGGGCGACCGCAGCCCGGTGACCGTGGCCGATTTTGGCTCGCAGGCGCTGGTGTGCCGCCACCTGACCGCCGCCTTTCCCGCCGACCCGATTGTGGCCGAAGAGGACTCGGCCCAGTTGCAGCGCCCGGAAAACGCCGACCGGCTGGGGCAGGTGTTGTATTACGTGCAGCAGACGCACGCTTTTGCCTCGCCCGATGACGTTTGCCGCTGGATTGATGCCGGCAACGGGCCGGTAGCGTCGCGTTTCTGGACGCTGGACCCCATCGACGGCACCAAAGGCTTTTTGCGCCGCGAACAGTACGCCATCGCCCTGGCTTTGATTGAAAGGCGGCAGGTGCAGGTGGCGGCGCTGGCCTGCCCCAATCTGCCGCTGGATTTGGACGAGCCGGCCAGCGCGGCGGGGGTGATTTTTGTGGCCGTTCGGGGGCAGGGCGCGGCGATGGCCCGGCTGGGCAGCAGCGATTTTGCGCCCATTCGGGCGGCCTCTGCCGGCGACAGGCTGCGTTTTGTTGAAAGCGTTGAGTCCGGCCACGGCGACCAGCCACTGCAAAAAGCCATCGCTGCGGCGGCGGGCATCACCGCGCCATCGCTGCGCATGGACAGCCAGGCCAAGTACGGCGTGCTGGCCCGCGGCGACGCGGCCCTCTACCTGCGGCTGCCTTCGCCCAAACAGCCGGATTACCGCGAAAAAATCTGGGATCACGCCGCCGGCTCGCTGATCATCGAGGAAGCCGGGGGGCGGGTCAGCGATATGCACGGCCGGCCGCTCGATTTGGCCAGCGGCCCCCAAATGGCCAACAATCGCGGGGTCATTGCCAGCAGCGGCGATATTCACACCGCGGTGCTGGCGGCGATTCGGACTCAAGAAACAAGCACCGATAAAAACGAGTAAATGTGCGGTAGGGGCGGTTCGCGAACCGCCCCTACCATAACATTGAACCAATATCGAAACGTTGAGGTAACTACTCAGCCGTCATGCCCGAATGCCTTTATCGGGCATCCACTGAAGGCCAAAACGGTAGATTCCCGCTAAAAACACGCGGGAATGACATCCAGAATGGTGCGGCTGAGTAGTTACACGCTGAGAATGAAGATGGAGTCCAAAACTGTAGTTTTGGACTCCTGCCACAAACTTTTAACAGCCGGGGCAGGAGCCGCCTGATTCCTGACTCCTGAATCCTGTTTTTAGGGAGAGATGACTGATGACCGCAATTTTGTTACTGCACGGCCCCAATTTAAACCTGCTCGGCACGCGCGAGCCGGGCGTGTACGGCAGCAAAACCCTGCCGGATATTAACGCCCACGTGGTGGCCATCGCCGCCAAACGCGGCGTTGAGGTACGAGCGGTTCAATCCAATCACGAAGGCGCGCTCATCGATGCGCTGCACGAGGCCCGCAATTGGGCCGATGGCGTGGTATTTAACCCCGGCGCGTACACCCACACCTCCATCGCCCTGCGCGATGCGATTGCGGCGGTACAACTGCCGGTGGTTGAGGTACATTTGAGCAACGTGCATGCCCGCGAGGAATTTCGGCACAAAAGTATGCTGGCCCCGGTGTGTGTGGGGCAGATCAGCGGTTTTGGCTGGCGCAGTTACCTGCTGGGGCTGGAGGCGGTGCTGGGGTATTTAAGCGAGCGGGACAAAAAATAGGTAAGTTTCACTCCGACAATCTTGATTTGCGGGTTTTCAGTTCCACGTCTTTTGGCGGCGGGGGCGACGAATTGAGGATGGATTGCATGCGCTCATCGAGGCCGGCCTCGCTGCGGTCAATCACGGCATCGGCGGCGGCGCTGCGTTGGGCGGCTTTGGCCGCTTCACGGTCTACAGCGGCCTGCGCCTGCGCCAGTTTTTCCTCCAGCGCGGCCAGCTTTTCTTCCAAATTGATGGCCATCGTCGATTCCTGCCGCAGGTGATATTCCAAATCGGCGGCACGGCGGGTGTGGGCCAGATGGTTTTCAATGTCACCGCGTTCTGCGGCGGCAGTAGCCCCGGCCTGCTCCACCTGAATGCGGCCGGCCAGCTCGCGCTCTTTGGCCTCAACATCACCCAATGCCTGCCGAATCTCGGCCAGCAAAGCCGCTTCCTCGTCGTCGGCCAGGCTGTGGCGGCTGCGCCGGGGCAGCGCCGAGCGGGTTTTGGCGTTGAGTAACAATTCCACCTTTTTGAGTAAATCCATCGGTTTTGCTCCGTAAAAATCGCTACACCAGATTCAACACAATGATGGCGTCGTTTTCTGACAGTTGGAGTTTAACACCGGTTCGGTCCCGGGTAAAGCGGCGACGGCGGTTGCCGATGCCCACCTCGGTGCCGGCCCACAATTTGTCTGAAACAATGATCCGCGGGATTTTTTGCGTCGATTGCTCCAGTTCGTGATTGAGGGCGTCCAGTTCCGCCTGCAAGGCCGCCATTTCGTGCTGGGCGTTGCTTTGCTGCGCGCCAAGCTGTTCCAACGCATCGCTGATACGCTGGTCGGTGGCGTCTTCCGCCTCAAGCGCGGCCAGTTGGGTTTTAATGGTTTTGAGCTGATCCTGAATCAGTTCCACCTCCCGGCGAATGGCCCAGGGCAGGTTGCCCCACGGATTGGCCGAGCGTTGGGCCAGTTGGCTTTCAAGATCGGTCAGTTTGGTGATCATACTTTCGCGGGCGGTTTGGAACTGTTCCAGCGTTTTTTTATTTTTGAGCGAGTCGGCGATGCTGGCTTTGGCTTCAACCCGCTGTTTGAGCGTTTCTATGCTGGATTCAACCCGTTGCAGCGTAGTGCGGGTTTCGGTGAGCTGCTGCTCCAGCGATTCGATGACCGTGGCCGACGTAACCAGCCCCTCGCGTTCGGCCTGAGCCAGCATGGCCTGCATGCGCTGGTAGCGCTCGGCTTGCTGAGTTTCGAGCGCGTATTTTTGTTGGCGGCGCACTTCCGCCGCCGGTTCCCGCTCGGACTGGCGCTTGGCCAGCGATTTGATCATTGTACCGAGTTCGGCCAGTTTATCTTTGCCGTTTTTCAATTCCAGTTGCATGTTTTGCTTGCGAGCCACAAGGCCGGATTGATCGCCCACGCGCAACCGGGTTAAAATCCCGGCGTCGGTGCCAATGCTCACCGCCTTAATTTCATATCCGGCCGAAATTGTACCGCCGATAATCGCGCCAGCCGAACCCTGGCTGCGACCGCCAACCGTAATATTTTTATCGGCGTGCAGGGTGCAGGTAACGGCCTCGTCGCCCACAAATATGTTGCCGCCGGCGGTCATCGTGGCATTGTCGGCAAATTTCACGGTGATGTCGTTGGCAGCGGTGATGGTGGCTCCGTTTTTGCCGCCGATCACCCCGCCCAGAATTTCCACATTAGCGCCGGACTCCAGCATGGCCGATTCAACGGTACCGGACACTTTGATATTGCCGGTCGCTTTTACCTGAAAGCCTTCACGGACATTGCCCCGAATTTGGATTGAACCTTCAATTTCCAAATTGCCTGTTGACAGGTCAACATCGCGGTTAACGGTAAATACGCCTTCAACCACCACCTTGTTAAAAGAGCGTGTATCCAGCCGGACAAAACCATCGGTTTGGGCCAGCAGTTCGTTGGGATTTTCCTCGGAAACCGCCGTACCTTTGCCGGCCGGCAACCGAACATCTTTGGCTTTGGGCGCGCGCAGCGGCTGGCCGTACACCGACATCCCATCGGTCCCCGGCTGCGGGGGGATTTTTCTAACCAGCACCTGGCCGGCGGTGACATTTTCTACCAGGTTGAGGTCGTAATGGTCAACGTAATTGCCCATATCTTTGGGTCGACCGCCGCCGTCTACGGCAAACAGGTACTCCAGTTCCGCATCAACGCCGGGCACCATTTCTTTGCCCACGGCAATCAATTCGCGCGAGGGGTATTCCTGATTGGTTATAATGAGGTCAATTTTATCGAGCATAACCCCATATTCCACTTTGGCTTGGGCCAGGGCGTCGTAAATCTGGTCAACCGTAATGTGGTAGGGGTGGGGCGGGGATTGCGACATGGTTAAATAGGCCGACAGCTTGTCGTCGCTAACGGTTACGGTGATAACCGGCGGTTGCGGCTCATCGTCCACATCGAGATCGGTGATAATGTCAACCTGGCCCGGCGCAGACTCCGCTCCGAACAGATAGTTGTCGTCATCGTCATTATCATCAAAGATATCGTTGAGGATATCAGAGTCGCTCATTAGCGCATCGCCTTGCCAAAGGTGGATCAATAAGTGCTTTTTGTATCGGCACAAAACCAAAAAAGTTTAACATTTGCGTTAGTGTCACATATTTTTCGCCACCTGCTGACTTGTGCGTGTTGCGAAAAAAAGGTGCCGTAAACGGAACACGCAACACGTTGCAAGAAAATTTGTGGCAAAAAACTAAAGACACTAACACTTTTGCCGTTTTTTATAATAACAGATAGCGAAAAATTTGTATAGACTTTGTTTGTAAAAATCAATTCATCTCCAGCCAGTTTTGGCCCACCTCAACATCCACTTTGAGCGGCACGCTCAGTTCAAATGCGCCGGCCATTACCTGCCGGGTGAGCTGAACCGCCGCATCCACTTCTGAGTCCGGCGCTTCCAGCACCAGCTCGTCGTGGACTTGCAGCAGAATTTTGGTTTGCATGCCGCGCCGGATCAGTTCGGCGTGCAGGTTGATCATGGCCTGTTTCATAATATCGGCGGCGGTGCCCTGAATGGGCATGTTGATGGCTTCGCGCTCGGCGCGGGCGCGCTGCGCGCCCGACAGGCCGGCCAACTGCGAAAAATCGCGGCGGCGGCCCAGCAGGGTCGAAACATAGCCCTGCTCGGCGGCCAGTTTTTGGGTGGTATCGATGTAGTTTTTGACGCCGGGGTAGCGCTCAAAATAGGTTTTGATAAACTCGCTGGCCTCATCGCGGCTCATGCCGGTGCCCTGCGCCAGCCCAAACGCGGTTTGGCCGTAAATCAACCCAAAATTGACCGTTTTGGCAATGCGGCGCTGGTACTTGTCAATTTCATTGATGGGTTTGCCCAGTACGGCGGCGGCGGTGGCGGCGTGAATATCTTCATCGTTGGCAAAAGCGTGCAGCAGGCCGGGGTCCCGGGCAATGTGGGCCAAAATGCGCAACTCTACCTGCGAGTAGTCGGCGGAGATGAGCTGGCAGCCCGGTTCGGCCACAAAAGCGCGGCGGATTTCGCGGCCCTGCTCGGTGCGGATGGGGATGTTTTGCAGATTCGGCTCGCTGCTGCTGAGCCGCCCGGTGGAAATGCCGACCTGGTTGTAGTTGGTGTGTACCCGCCCGGTGCGCGGATTGATCAGCGCCGGCAAAGCATCGACATAAGTGCTTTTGAGTTTGCTCAACGTGCGTTGTTCCAGCATCAGATCGATGATTTCATGCTGGCCGCTAAAACTTTCCAGCACGCCGGCGGCGGTGGAGTAGTGGCCGCTTTTGGTTTTTTTGAGGCCGCCGGTGGGCAGCCCCAATTTTTTAAAGAGAATGTCTGATAACTGCTGGGTGGAGTTGACGTTGAACTCTTCGCCGGCCACGCGGTAGATGTTTTGCTCCAGTTCCGACAACCGGCTGGCCAGATCGCGGCCCATTTGCCGCAGCGCGGCGGTATCGAGCTTGATGCCGGCCAGTTCCATATCTTTTAGCACGCTGATGAGCGGCATTTCCAGCGTATCAAAAATGTGCTGCAATTCGGCGTTGGCGCGCAGGGGTTGCTGCACAAATTCGGCCAGCCGCAGCGTCATGTCCACGTCGGCGGCGGCGTAGGGCGTGGCCTGCTCGATGGAGACCTGGGCCATTGTAATTTGATTTTTGCCGCTGCCAATCAGCTCGCTGATCTCGGTCATTTGGATGCCGAGTTGCTCGCGGGCCAAATCTTTGAGGCCGTAGCGCGCGCCGGGGGCGTTGTTGCCCAGCCAGGCCGCAACCATTGTGTCAAAAATGGGCGCGGCCACCGGCAGCCCGTGCCGCTGGAGCACGGTCATATCAAACTTGGCGTTGTGCATATATTTGGTGATGCGGCCATCGGCCAGAATGGGAGCCAACGCCGCCTGCACCGCAGGCAGCGGTAATTGCGAAGGCTGAAGGCTGAAGGCTGAAGGCTGAACAGGCGGTTCGGGTTCCGCAGGCTCGCCAAAGAGGGACATCTGGCCGGTTGGCTCGGTGGGGGCGGTAGCGGCCACGCCGTGACCCACCGGGATGTAGTAGCCCACGTTGGGGCGTGGGGTAATGGCAATGCCGACCAGGTTGGTTTGCACTTCGTCGGTGCTGTCGGTTTCAACATCCACGGACAGCCGGTCACTTTGGCGGAGCCGGGCCACCAGATCGGCCAGTTTGGCCGGGGTATCGACGGTGATGTAATCGCCGTCCGAGGCGATGGGGCCGGCGGGCGTTTGCGGCGCAACGGTGGCAATATCTTCCGGCAGTTTATCGGGCGGCGCGCCGGGGATGCGGTTGAAAATGGTGTGAAATTCCAGCTCGACAAAGAGGTTGGCCACATCAACCAGATTAAAATCGGTGGTTTTGCCGGCTTCAACGTTCAGCTCAACGCCGGGCACAGCGGTGATAATCCGGCCCAGATCACGCGACAGAAAGGCGCTGTCGCGCTCGGCTTCCAGCTTGCTGCGGGCGCCGGCAGCAAGCTTATCGAGGTTGGCGTAAATGCCTTCCAGCGTGCCGAACTCCTGAATCAATTTGGCCCCGCCTTTTTCACCGATGCCTTTGACGCCGGGGATGTTGTCGCTGGTGTCGCCGGTTAGCCCTTTCAGCTCAATGAGCTGGGTTGGGGTAACGCCGTAGCGTTCCTGCACTTTGGCCTCGTCGTACAGTTCGCGGTCGGCAAATTTGCGGCCGGAGATGATCACTTTGATGTTGGGCGCAACAAGCTGGAACGCGTCGCGGTCGCCGGTAACAATCAGCGCCTCGATACCGCGCCCGGCGGCCTGGTTGGCCAGCGTACCCAGCAAATCGTCGGCCTCGTAGCCTTCTTTGGTGAAAACGGGCATGTTGAAAGCGCGCACCAACTGCTCAATGCGCTCAATCTGGCTGCGCAGGTCATCGGGCATTTTTTCACGGGTGGCTTTGTACTCGGTGTACATCTGGTGCCGAAAGGTATCGCCTTTGTCAAAGGTGACGATGAAGTAATCCGGCTCAAACTCTTTCCACACGGCCAGCAGCATGTTGGTGAAGCCGTAAACGGCGTGGGTTGGTTCGCCGGCGGCGGTGCTGAAGGTGGCCGGCATGCCAAAATAGGCGCGGTACGCCAGCGCGTGGCCATCGATGAGGACGAGCGTTGGTTTTTTGTCGGTCATCATAATTTCTCCGAGTTGGGCGATAAAGTTCCGGTGTGTTGCCGGGCGGCAAAGCCGCCCGGCAACACACCGATCATTATCCCCCTTCTCCCAAAGGGACGAAGTGCCCGAAGGGTAGAAGGGGGTAGGGGGATGAGGGAAACCCTGCTAATTTAAATAACTTACCACGTAATACACCACCACACTGACAAACAACACGCTGTCAATCCGGTCCAGAAAACCGCCGTGGCCGGGAAACAGGTTGGACGAGTCTTTAACACCGACATCCCGTTTCATCAGCGAGATAGCCAGATCGCCAAACAGGCCGGCGATGGGCGTGAGCAGGCCCACAGCCAGGGCGGTGAACCAGAACAGTTCCGGCGCAAAAGCGGCCAGCACCAGAGCCATCACCACACTGGCCGCGATGCCGCCAAACAGCCCTTCCCAGGTTTTTTTGGGGCTGTGTCGCGGCCAAAGTTTGTGTTTGCCAATGGCCCGGCCGGTAAAGTAGGCAAAAGTATCGGCGGCCCAGGTACAAAGCAAGGCCAGCCACACCCAATACAGGCCGGCGGGCAATTGCCGCAGGGCGACAATGTGGCCAATGCCCCAGCCGATATACAGCCCGCCGGCCACGGTTAAAGCCCAATCGGCGGTGGGGTGTTCCGAGTGCTGAAACAACTGCCACGCCAGCGATCCCAGCAGCGCCAGGCTGAGGGTCAGCGGCAGCAACTGAACGGCGGGAAAGTAACTGCCAACAACCAGCAGCGCAATCAGCGCCAAAATAATGAACGTTGCCGGCGCGTAGCGGCCAAGCTGCATCATCTGGGCATATTCCCAGCCGGCAATCAACGCCACCACCAGCGCCCCCGCCAAAAACCACCCGCCGCCGGCAAATATCGCTACCACCACAATGGGGATAGCTATCAACGCTGATACGACTCGGGTTCTTAACATGATCTGACCTGTGGCAAAGTTTGGGTAAAAGAGATGGCAGCGGCAAATGGCGATAGCTGGAAGCTTAAGCAAACACGCAGCCCGGCAGAAAAATCACCGGGCTGCGCAGCGTTCAAACAACGTAATTATTCGGTTGGAGTTTGCCCTTTGGGCGCCAACACGGCCACCGACGCGACAACATCGTTGGCTTTCATATTCATCACTTTAACGCCCAGGGTGGGCCGGCCCTGCTCAGAAATATCTTTGATGGGCGTGCGCAGCATCATCCCTTCCTGCGAAATCAGGGTGAGATCGCCCTCTTCGTTAACTACCCGGGCCGACACAATCTGGCCGGTGCGGCTGGCGTTTTTGGCCAGCGTCCGCACGCCTTGCCCGCTGCGGTGATGCTGCGGGTACTCAGCCAGGGGCGTGCGTTTGGCAAAGCCATGTTCGGTGACGACCAGCAAATGGGCGTCCTCCTCGATGATGTCCATGCCGCAGATTTCGTCTTTGCCTTTGAGCCGCATAGCGTTGACGCCGGCCGCCGCCCGGCCCATCGGCCGAACTTCATCTTCAAGGAAGCGGATGGCCTGGCCGCTGCGCGACACCACTATCACTTCGTTGTCGCCTTCGGTCAACTTAACCCAGCCCAATTCATCGTCATCGTCAAGATTAATGGCAATCAACCCGCTGGGCCTAACCGACTCAAAGGCGCTGACATCGGTCCGTTTGATGCGGCCTTTGCGGGTGAGCATAATCAAATATTCAGCCTGTTCAAAACTGGGTACGGGCAGCGCGGCGGTGATTTTTTCGCCGGGGTCCACGTTGATGAGGTTGACAATGGAGATACCTTTGGCCGTACGGCTGGCATCGGGGATGCGAAAGGCGCGCTCGGAGTAAACTTTGCCCTTGTCGGTAAAGTAGAGGATGGTATCGAGCGTGCGGGCGGCAAACAGAAATTCCACCACGTCTTCGTCGCGGGTGGTCATACCGGTAACACCGCGGCCGCCGCGCCCCTGCGAACGGTAGGTTTGGCTGGGCACGCGCTTGATGTAGCCGCGCTGCGTCAGCGAGATCAGCACTTCCTCGTCTTTAACCAAATCCTCTTCGTTAAAGTCGCCGGTTTCATCGGCCACAATCAGGGTGCGGCGTTTGTCGCCGTAATTTTCTTTGATTTCAATCAGGTCTTCGCGGATGAGCGCCAGAATTTTGTCCGGGTTGGCCAGTAAATCCTCCAGGTAGGCAATGGTTTTCATCACCTCCTGATATTCGTCCTCGATTTTTTGCCGTTCCAGCGCGGCCAGCCGGCGGAGCTGCATATCCAAAATGGCCTGCGCCTGCACCAGCGACAGCCCAAAGTTTTCAATGAGCTTGGCGCGGGCGTCTTCGGCGTCCTGGCTTTCGCGGATGGTTTTGATGATGGCATCCAAACTGCCCAAAGCGATGCGCAACCCTTCCAGAATATGGGCGCGGTCGCGGGCGCGGCCCAGATCGTATTCGGTGCGGCGGGTGATGACCACCTGCCGGTGTTCGACGTAGGCCATGAGCGCCCGTTTGAGGGGCAACACCCGCGGCTCGCCATCGAGCAGGGCCAGCATGTTGATGCCAAAGGTGGATTGCAGCGTGGTGTGTTTGTACAACTGGTTGAGCACTTTTTTGGGCTGCGCCCCGCGTTTCAGTTCGATGACAATGGCCAGCCCGGCCCGGTCAGACTCATCGCGCAGGTCAGAAATATCTTTGATTTTGCCATCGCGCACCAAATCGGCAATGCGCTCCAGCAGCGAGGCTTTGTTCACCTGAAACGGAATTTCGGTGACAACAATACGGTAGCGGTCGGCCTTGGTCTCTTCAATGTTGGCCTTGGCGCGCATGGTCACCCGGCCCTTGCCGGTGGCGTAGGCGTTGAGCAGACCCTCCTGCCCAAACATCTGGGCGCCGGTAGGGAAATCCGGCCCTTTGACAAACTGCATCAGCTCTTCAACGGTCACGTCATCCAGGTTGTCGTAGTTGTCAATCAGGTAAACCAGAGCGTCGCAGATTTCGGTGAGGTTGTGCGGCGGGATATTGGTGGCCATCCCCACAGCAATACCGGAGGTGCCGTTGAGCAGCAGGTTGGGCAAACGAGCCGGCAGCACGTCTGGCTCTTGCAGGCTGCCGTCAAAATTATCTGACCATGTAACGGTATTTTTTTCGATATCAACCAGCATTTCCTGGGTGATGCGGGCCAGCCGGGCTTCTGTGTAGCGCATGGCGGCGGCGCTGTCGCCATCGATGCTGCCAAAGTTGCCCTGGCCGTCAACCAGGGGGTAACGCATTGAAAAATCCTGGGCCATCCGCACCAGGGCATCGTACACGGCCGAGTCGCCGTGGGGGTGGTATTTACCAAGCACGTCGCCAACCACGCGGGCGCTTTTGCGGTAGGCGGTATTGTGCCGCATTCCCATATCGTGCATCGCATACAAAATACGGCGGTGGACCGGTTTCAACCCGTCGCGGGCATCTGGCAGGGCGCGGGCCACAATTACGCTCATGGCGTAATCCAGATAGGCCACCTTCATTTCGTTTTCAATGTTAACGTTTCTTACGGTTCCAACTTCCATTGAGTTACTCCAGTTTAACGGGGGAGATGACGCAGAAATTTAATCGACATATTATACCTCAAAAGGGGTCTTTAAGCCATTTGGCTTGATAATCGCAATCATTTGTGATACACTACGCGCTGCTTGCGCACAGGAGGAATCAAACCAATTATGATCCAAGAAATTGCCGATGGCGTATTTGTTGACCTGGACTATGAAGGGGCCAATGTTGGCTGTATCTTAACCGACGAGGGCGCCATTGTGATCGACAGCCCAATGATCCCCACCGAAGCCAAACATTGGGCCGAAACGGTGTCCAAATTGAGCAGCCGGGTGCTGTACGTTTTTAACACCGACCACCATCGGGCGCACATTTTGGGCAATCAGTTTTTTGATGCTCCTATTCTGGCCCATGAAGTGGCCTGGAAAGAGATGAGCAACTACAAAGACACCTTTATTGAACGCACCAAAAACCTGTTCAAAAAGCGGCCGGACGTTCAAAAACAGCTCGATGACATCGACATTATCAAGCCCGAACTGGCTTTTACCGGCCGGCTGCTCATGAATCGCGGTGGCCGGGAAATCCATTTTATCCACATGGGCGGCCACACGCCGGCCACCAGCGGCGTCTTTTTGCCAGAAGAAAAAATCCTGTTCACCGGCGATCTGGTAGTGGTTAACGAGCATCCGGCGCTGGGCCAGTGTGACAGCGAGGAATGGCTCACCAAACTGCGCTGGCTGCGCAAGCAAAAATACGCCATGATTGTGCCCGGCCACGGCCCGCTGTGCAATGTTGAAGCCAGCGAGCCGGTATCGGACTACATTCGCTCGATGCGCGCCAAAGTACGCAAACAATTTAAAGCCGGCCGAACCAAAGCCGAAGCCGCGGTGGTGATCAGCCAGATGATTGATTATTTCCCCTACCGTCAGGGTGAAAAATCGATGATTGAAAAGCGGATTCGGGCCGGGGTCAGCCGGGTGTACGACGAGATGAAACTGTTTTACGGCCAGGAGGAAGTTTGACAAAATCCCGGTTGGGACTATAATTCTTCTCTGCTGTGCGTTGAAGGCGCGGCATTTCGGGATGTAGCGCAGCCCGGTAGCGCGCTTCGTTCGGGACGAAGAGGCCGGCGGTTCGAATCCGCCCATCCCGACTTAACAATTACCAATTCAATGACCAATTATCAAATTTCCGGGTTTAGTTTAACCCCGGGTTTACCGGAAACCTTGGTAATTGATAATTTATAATTGTTAATTCATCTCGGGGCGTGGCGCAGTCCGGTAGCGTGCTTGAATGGGGTTCAAGAGGTCGACGGTTCGAATCCGTCCGCCCCGACTGGTTGAAAATTTTCAACTGAATGTTTGCCTACGTAGCTCAGTAGGTAGAGCAACGCCTTGGTAAGGCGTAGGTCGGCGGTTCAAATCCGCCCGTAGGCTCAGATAAAAACGACCGCTTGTCACAGCGGTCGTTTTGTTTTTTGCTGAAAACCCCGCAGAAATATTATTCCGTTTTTACCCCCTCCCCTACCCCTCCCCCGTTTACGGGGGAGGGAAAAAGCAATTCGGTGTCAATTTCGGGCGCTTCGCGCCCGAAATTGACACCAGATGCAAAATCCCCCTTCCCAATGGGAAGGGGGGTAGGGGGGATGGGGCAAACAAACTGGTTCATGAATTTTGTGGAGCTTTAACCCAAACCAATAAAAAAAGCCCCGCAGATTGCTGCGGGGCTTTTTTATTAACCAATCAGGCTTACATCATTCCGCCCATACCGGGGTCCATCGGCGGGGCAGCCGGGGCCGGCGCGGGAATGTCGGTGATGAGCGCTTCGGTGGTGAGGATCATGCTGGCGATAGAAGCCGCATTTTCCACAGCGCTGCGGGTCACTTTGGCCGGGTCGATGATGCCGGCTTCAACCATATCAACGTATTCGTCGGACAGCACGTTGTAGCCAACGCGGGTGCCGTTTTGGTTGCGGCGGCGCACTTCTTCAATGATAATAGCGCCTTCGCGGCCGGCGTTGCGAGCCAATTGGCGCATTGGTTCTTCCAGCGCGCGGCGAACAATGGCGATGCCGGTATTAATGTCGGGGTTGCTGTCACTCAGGCCTTTGATGGCGTTGAGCGCGTTGATCAGGGCGACGCCGCCGCCAGGCACCACGCCTTCTTCCACGGCGGCGCGGGTGGCGCTCAGGGCGTCTTCAACGCGGTGTTTCTTTTCTTTCAGTTCAACTTCGGTGGCCGCGCCCACGCCGATAACGGCCACGCCGCCGGCCAGTTTGGCCAGTCGTTCTTGCAGCTTTTCGCGGTCGTAATCGCTGGTGCTGGCGTCGATTTCGGCTTTGATCTGGTTGATGCGGCCCTGAATGGCGTCATCGGAGCCGGCGCCGCCCACCACGGTGGTGTCGTCTTTGGTCGAGCTGACTTTGTCGGCGCGGCCCAGGTCGTTCAGGGTGGCGCTTTCGAGCTTGCGGCCCATTTCTTCGGTGATGACCTGCCCGCCGGTGAGCACGGCAATATCCTGCAACATCGCTTTGCGGCGATCGCCAAAGCCGGGGGCTTTGATGGCCAGCACGTTGAAGGTACCGCGCAGTTTGTTGAGCACCAGCGTGGCCAGCGCTTCGCCGTCAACATCTTCGGCAATGATCACCAGGTCGCGTTTGCCAACCTGCACCACTTTTTCCAAAATCGGCAGCATATCCTGCGCCGAGGAGATTTTTTTGTCGTAAATCAGAATGAATGGGTCGGTGATGGTGGCTTCCATCGCTTCGGAGTCGTTGATGAAATAGGGCGAAATGTAGCCGCGATCAAACTGCATACCATCAACGTAGTCGGTTTCAAAGGCCAGGCCCTTGCTTTCTTCCACGGTGATCACGCCATCTTTACCAACTTTGTCCATCACGTCGGCAATCAGGTTGCCAATTTCGTCGTCAGCGGCGGAGATACTGGCGACGTGGGCAATGTCATCTTTGCCTTTAACTTCGATGGCCATATCGCGGATAGCCTGGGTTACGGCGGCGGAGGCTTTTTCGATGCCGCGTTTGAGCAGCATGGGGTTGGCCCCGGCGGCCACGTTTTTCAGCCCTTCGTTAACAATGGCCTGCGCCAAAACGGTGGCGGTGGTGGTGCCGTCGCCGGCGATGTCGTTGGTTTTGGTGGCGGCTTCTTTGAGGAGCTGCGCGCCCATATTTTCAAACGGGTCTTCCAGTTCAATTTCTTTGGCCACGGTAACACCGTCGTGGGTCACAGTCGGCGCACCCCATTTTTTGTCCAGGGCCACATTGCGGCCCTTTGGCCCAAGCGTGGTTTTAACGGCATCGGCCAGAATATCTACCCCGGCTTTCAGCCGGCGGCGAGCATCTTCGGTAAAAGCGAGTTGTTTAGCCATTATTCAGATTCTCCTTGAATTTTTATTCGACGATCGCCAGAACGTCGGTTTCTTTCAGAATAAGGTATTTTTTGTCACCGATTTTAACTTCGGTGCCGGCGTACTTGGCGTACAGCACAGTGTCGCCTTCTTTCACGTCCATCGCCACGCGCGAGCCATCTTCCTTGCGGGCGCCGGGGCCGGCGGCCACAACTTTGCCCTGCATCGGCTTTTCTTTGGCGGTTTCCGGCAGCACAATGCCGCTGGCGGTTACTTCTTCTTGCTCGATGGGTTGAACGATCAGTCTATCACCAAGCGGTTTCAGATTCATGGATTAATGCCTCCTGAATATTGGAATTTTAATGTTTTTTGCATAAAATTAGCACTCAACAAACAAGAGTGCCAAAGCGAAAAACATCATACCTCAACTGAATTTAAATGGCAAATTCGGGAAACAATTTTTAGCACTCGCTTGAATGGAGTGCTAACTGATGGGGCGATTGTGGGCACAACCGGGCGACATTTTACCTGAGCCGGACAGATGGGGCAAATTGGCCGGCGCACAAAATGGCGCTAATTTCACCCGGCTCAATTCTGCGGTATAATTGCTCAAGCTGCATTGACGGAGAATTCTATGAACAACAACCCGGCCATCGAACATATTCAGCAGGTTAAAAACCGGCACCAGCAGCGGCTGCTGCAACTGCCCAATGTGGTGGGCGTGGGCATTGGCTACAAAGAAACCGATGGCCACTTTACCGACCAACTGGCTCTGATTGTCAACGTTTCTATCAAATTGCCGCTGGCCCAACTGGCCCCGGCCGACGTGGTGCCGCCCCAAATTGATGGCGTGCCGACCGACGTGCAGGAAACCGGCCCGTTTAAAGCCCTGTGAGGTAAATCATGATCCCCGATTTAGACCTGGCCCGCTCGATGAAGCAGCAAAATCTGCGCCACTTAATTACCCGCCGCAATGTGGTGGGCGTGGGCGTGGGTTACAAAGAAACCAGCGATGGCCTCACCGACGACGTGGCGGTGGTGGTCAACGTGGTCCAGAAAGTGCCCAAAGCTCAACTGGCCGAAAGCGACAAAGTGCCCCGTGATTTGAACGGCGTTAAAACCGATGTGGTTGAAACCGGCAAATTTTTGGCCGGGCAGGCCCAAACCCCCAAAGATCGCTGGCGCGGCCAGATTCCACCGGGCGTGTCGCTGGCCCATTTTGAGGTGACCGCCGGCACCTTTGGCTGCCTGGTGCGGCGCGGCCGCGAGCTGTTCATCCTCAGCAATAATCACGTGCTGGCCAACGTGAACAACGCCAAACCCGGCGATGCCATCATCCAGCCCGGCCGCTACGACGGCGGCAAACTGGAAGATAAAATTGCCGAACTGGCCGAGTTTGTGCCGCTGGATTTTGGCGGCGACAGCGCCCGCTCCGGCCTGTTCCTGTCCGTGGAAAAGCTGATGAACAAACTGGCCTCGCTTTTTGGCTCTGACCACCGGCTGATGGCCTACCGCACGTCGCCCGGCGAAAATTTGGTTGATGCGGCGCTGGCCCGGCCGCTCAACCCGGCCCAATGTGTGGCCGGCATCCTCAACATTGGCCTGCCCACCGGCGTCGCCGCAGCCACCCTCGGCACGACGCTGCAAAAAACCGGGCGGACCACCGGCTTCACCCAGGGGCGCATCACCCAGATTGATGTCACCACCTCGGTGGATTACAACGGCCGCATGGCCACCTTCACCGACCAACTGATGGCCAGCGGCATGAGCGATGGCGGCGACTCCGGCTCGGCGGTGCTCGATGACCAGCGCCGGGTAGTGGGGCTGCTCTTTGCCGGCTCGCCGCGAGCCACGCTCATTAACCCCATTCAGGCCGTGCTGGCCGCCCTGAAAGTAGAGATCGTTACCGGATGACCCCCAAAAATTTATCGGATGCGCCCAACCCGCAGTTGCCGCTGCCCTCGGCGCTGCAATTTGGGCTGTTTGGGCTGATGCTCGGCTGGCTGGCGGTTGCGCCGGTGCTGCTGCAAGTCGTCGCTGCGCTTTTGCTGCCGGAGCTAACACTGACCGGCCGGCTGTTTCTTGCCCTCGGGCTAACGCTGCTGCTGACCCTGCCGGCGGCGGGGCTGGCGCTGCTGGCCCGCCAAAAAAACTGGATCGGCTTTAAACCGCTGGCGCTGGCCCTGCTGGCCACGGCCCTGTACGTGAGCGCGGCCAGCCTCATCCGGGCGATATCCGAGCCGGGCGGCAGCCTGGAAGCGATTTTAAACGTGCTGGCGCTGACACTTGTGGCGCTGCTGCTGGGCGGGCTGGCGCTGCTGGCCGCCGGCGTGCCCGGCTGGCTGCTGTCGCACGCCTTTGGCTTTGACCGCCCCACGCTGACCGGCGGACTGGCCGCGCTGGCGATCATCGCCCTGATCACGCTGGGCTGGCCCGTAACCGGCGCGCTCGGCGATAGCTGGGAAGCGCAAATGTTGCTGCTGCGCGCCTTTGCCGCCAACCTGCCGGAGCTGATTTTCTTTTTTGGCGCGGTGCTGGGCATCATCACCTTTAATTTTCAGCACAAAAAATGGCTGGCCGCGCTGGTTACGCTGCTCATTTATCTGGCAGCCAGCCTGAGTCAACTGCTGCCCCACGGCGATTGGTGGGCGCTCATGCGCCCGCTGACCCTGCTGCCGCTGGGGCTGCTGCTCATCGAACTGCGGGCGCTGTCGGGCGGTGTCTGGCCGGGGCTGTTTGTGGCCATCGCTTACCGGGCCGCGCCGCTGCTTTTTACCGACCCCCGCGACGAGTTGCCGCTGCTGACCCAGCCGTGGCAAAGCGCCGCCCGGCTGTGGCTGCTAATTTCGGCGCTGGCGGCGGTGGCGCTGTTGTGGGCCGGCCGCCAATTTTTGCTGCCGCGCGCCAAAAATTTTGGGCTGATCGTGGCGGTATCGGCGCTGGCGCTGGCGCTGCTCTGGCTGGGGTTGTGGTTCGGTGTGGGCTACCCCGGCTTTTACAACGATGGCTTTCTCATCATCCTCTCGGAGCAGGCCGATCTCAGCGAGGCGGCGGCCATTGCCGATCCCACGGCCCGGCGCGAGTTTGTCCGCGAGCGGCTGCTGGAAACCGCCCGGCGAACCCAGCCGCCGGTCACGCAGGCGCTCGACGCAGCCGGGCTGGCCTATCGCCCTTTTTACCTGATTAATATGATTCGGGTTGACGCCAGCCATCGCCATATGAATGAGTTTGCCAGCCTGCCGGGCGTGGCCCGGGTGCTGCGCAACCCCAACGTGCGCCCGTACCCCATCACCTTTAACCTGCCCTACGGCAACGCCCCCCAAACCGGCAGCGGCGCCGGCTGGAACATTGCTCAGGTCAACGCCGACAAGGTTTGGGCGCAGGGCATTACCGGGCAGGGTATCGTCATCGCCGGGCAGGATACCGGCTACGAAATGACCCATCCGGCTCTGCTCACCCATTTTCGGGGCTACACCGGCCCCGGCCAGATCGACGCCAATTTCAACTGGCGCGATGCCTGGGACAACTCGCCCGCGCCGTTTGACGATGACCAGCACGGCACCCACACGATGGGCACGATGGTTGGCGACGACGGCGGCGGCAACCAGATTGGCATGGCCCCCGGCGCGCAGTGGATAGGCTGCCGCAACATGCGGCGCGGCATCGGCAACCCGGCCAGCTACACCGATTGCATGGAATTTTTTCTGGCGCCCTACCCCGTCGGCGGCAACCCCTTCACCGACGGCGATGTGACCCAAGCGCCGCACGTGATCAACAATTCGTGGGGCTGCCCCGATTACGAAGGCTGCGACGCGGCGGTGCTGGAGCCGGCTGCCGCCGCGCTGCGCGCCGCCGGGATCATGATGGTGGTCAGCGCCGGCAACGATGGCCCGGCCTGCGAAACGGTGCTCGATCCGCCGGCCCGCTACGATGATGTGTTTTCCGTGGGCGCGGTAGACGACGCCGGCGAGATTACCGGCTTTAGCAGCCGCGGCCCGGTGCCGCCAAACGATACCCTGCTCAAACCGGACATCGCCGCGCCGGGGGCGGCCATTCGCTCCAGCGTGCCGGGCGGCGCTTACGCCCTGGCCGATGGCACCAGCATGGCCGGCCCACACGTAACCGGGCTGGTGGCCCTCATCTGGTCGGCCAACCCGGCGCTGATCGGCCGGATTGACGCCACGGAAGACATCATTCGCCAGTCGGCCCGGCCCACCGTAGTCAACGATAGCTGCGCCGTGGCAGTGCCATCAACCCTGCCGCTGGCCGCCGAGTTGGAAGCGGTGAACGCTCCCGCGCCGTGCGCCTGCGGCGGCGTTACCGGCGCGCCCAACAACGTTTTTGGCTGGGGGCAGATCGATGCGCTGCGGGCGGTGCAAATGGCCCAAAATTACAAACCGTAATTGTCTATGAATCTCAACCGCATTAAACCCTCACCCAAAACAGTTTTTTTGGCCGGGCTGGCCTGCGTGGCCATTGGCCTGCTGGCCAATCCCCGGCTGCTGACCGCCCTCTTTTCCGGCGATGGCCAGCTCAGCCCGCGCAGCGTGGTTATCATTTACGGCTTTGAGACGGCCCTGCTGCTGGTGGGGCTGGTGCTGGCGCTCAGCCGCTCGCTGACCACACTGTTTAATGTGCTGGTCGGCGTGGGGCTGACGGCGCTGCTGCTCATCGGGCTGGAAAAAATTGTGTTCTACCGGCTTAACCACCCGCCCGCGCCGCCGCCCACCGCCGCCGAAAGCGCGCCCGCGCCGCCGGCCATCCATTTTGAGGGCAGCTACACCACCGCCAACTTTTTTGCCGATGACCCGCTGCTGGGTTACAAACCGCGCCCCAACTCGCAGGTTGAGTCGATCAAAAAAGAAGGCGACACGCTGATTTACGACACCACCTACTCGATTGACGAGTTTGGCCGGCGCATCACCCCGGCTGACGACAGCCCGGCCCGCGACAAATTTCTGCTGGCCTTTGGCGACTCCTTCACTTTTGGCGAGGGCGTGGCCGCCACCGAAACCCTGCCGGCCTGGCTGGCCCGGCTCGCGCCCCGCTACCGCGCTTACAATTACGGCTTCAGCGGCTACGGCCCGCAGCAAATGCTGGCCCGCCTGCAAAGCGCTGACCTCAGCGCCGAAGTGCCGGAGCGCGAGGGCATCGGCCTGTATATTTTTATTGACGCCCACGTCGAGCGGGCCATCGGCTCAATGTATGTATACAACGCCTGGGGCAAAGAAATGCCCTATTACGCGGTCAATTGGCGCGGGCAGGTGGAACGACTCGGCAGCTTTCGCACCGGGCGGCCGCTGCTCTCCAGCCTGTACGAGTGGCTGGGCCAAACCGAATTTGCCCATTACTATAATTTGAACATCCCCAGCCCACTGCGGGCCGGCGATTACTGGCTCACCGCCCGCATCATTGCCGAAGCCCGCAACGAATTTTTGCGCCGTTACCCCACCAGCCAGTTTTACGTGGTGGTTTACCCGGATGAGGGCGACTATTTTGAGGCCATCGGCCCGTATTTTGAGGAGTTTGGGCTAAAGGTGCTCAACTACGATGAGTGGCTCAAGCTCGATGCCGCCGCCGGCACGGCGTTTAAAGATGATGGCCACCCCACCGGCAAAGCCAACCGGCAGGTAGCCGAGTGGATTGCGCTCGATTTGGGGCTGAAACAATGAGTACACGCTGTGCAACTCGGCATAACTTCCAAAACTTACCCCACCCCCCATCCCCCTCCCCAGACTGGGGAGGGGGAGCGCAAAAAAGGGGGTTGAATTGGGCAGCAAAACTGCCCAATTCAACCCCAAAAGAACTTTCCTCCTCTCCCAATGGGAGAGGGGGATGGGGGTGAGGGCCAATGTTTGAAAATGAGCAATGAACAGACCGTTTAAATTCCCTCGCTGCACCCTTTTTTTGATTCTGGCTGGGCTGCTGACTCTGCTAACAGGCGTGAGCCAGCAGTCCGCCGCCCAATCGCCGCTGCCCACGCCCGACCCGCGTTTTGGACTGGTGCAAACCTTTGACGACTTTACCGCCGCCAACGAGTTGAACGCCGGTTTCACCCGCATCAAACTGTACTGGGACATCATCCAGCCTGCCGGCCCCGATGACTGGCAGCCGGCCAACGTGCCAGACCCGCTCATCGAGGCCGATCTGGCCGCCGGGCGGCAGGTCATCGGCCTGATTGTGCGCACCCCGGCCTGGGCGCGCGACCCGGCCAATCCGGCCAACGACCCGGCCCACCCCAGCGCCAAAGATGTGCCGGACATGGCGCTGTGGGCCGATTTTGTCGGCAAGCTGGTTAAGCAGTACCAGGGCCGCATTCACCACTGGATTATCTGGAACGAGCCGGACGTGTGGGACCCCAACCATCCCGGCTCCACCTGGAACGGCAGCGTGGCGGATTTTGTCACCCTGCACAAAACCGCTTACTTTGCCATTAAAGCGGTTGACCCCACCGCCAAAGTTTACCTGCCCGGCCTCACCTGGTGGTGGGACGACGAGTACGACCGCGAGCCGTATCTGGAGCGCATGCTCAAGCTCATCACCGCCGACCCCGCCGCGCCGCAAAACAATTATTATTTTGATGGCGTAATTTACCACCTCTACTACAAACCGGCCCAGATTTTTGATGTGCTCAACCGGGTGCGGCTCATTTTGCAGCAATTTGGGCTGGCCAATAAAACCATCTGGCTGGCCGAAACCAACGCCCCGCCCAGCAACGACCCTGCCGAGCCGCCCCACCGCGAGCCGCGTTTCAAAGCCTCGCTGGCGGAGCAGGCCGGTTTTATGTTGCAGGTGCACGCGCTGGCCTTTGCCGCCGGCGCGGAACGGGTGCAAATTTACAAGCTGTACAACAGCGCCGACCACCCGGAAGACGTGCAGCCCTTTGGCCTGCTGCGCGGCGATAAATCGCGCCGGCCCGCGTTTGAAGCCTACAAACTGGTCACAACTTACTTATCCGGCTGGCAAAAGGTGAATTATTTTGAGCAGGGGGACGTGGTGGCGGTGGTGTTTGAGCGCCCCGCCGACACGGTGACGGTGCTATGGAACTGGGCCAACGAGCCGCGCCCGCTGACCCTGCAAGCCATCGGCAGCCAGGGGTTGCTGATTGACCAGACCGGCCAGGCGCAGGCTATCACTGCCAGCCGGGGGCGCTACCAGCTTACCCTGCCGCCGGCAGAATGTTTGGGCGGCTGCTACATTGGCGGGCCAACCTTTTTGCTGGTCGAGGCCCACGCGCCGGACCGCCGCTTTCCGCTGGCGGTAGCGCCCACGCCGACGCCCACCCCCACGCCCCCACCCACCCCGCTGGAAGTGCTGGCCGTTTCGCCGCGACGGCAACTGGGCTTTGGGGTTATTTCGGCGGGGTTGCTGGCGGTGGTGGCGGCGGCGCTGATCTGGCTGTGGCGGCGGAATGGGTAAGTAATCTCGCGCCAAGACGCAAAGTCGCAAAGGTTTTTTCTTTGCGCCGCTGCGCCTTGGCGTGAAAATTTCGGGGGGCTGCCGGCAGGTTATGGCCGGCCCACCACGCAGGCAAAATCATCAAGCTGTAACGTGCATTCCACCCGCATAAAACCGTATTCGCGCAGCAAGTCAAGGTGACGGCTAACGCTCAGCCGGCCGGGGTTATCGGCCACGGCCCCGCCTTCCGGCGCGGTCAAATCGGCGTTGATAAACAGGCCGCCGGGGGCCAGCAGCCCGCGGGCCAGCCGGTAAATGCGGCTAACTTCGGCCTCGCCGCCCAAATCGTGCAGCGATTGCAGCGACACAATCGCGTGCAGCGGCTGCGGCACCTGCGCCGGCCAGCCATCGGCGTTGAGATTGGCGCGGATAACGGCAGCGCGGGAGGCAAGGGGCGCAAGCTGGCGGCGGGCAAATTCAACAAACGGCTGAGAAAAATCAAAACCGGTGTAGTGGAGCTGCGGCAGCCGGCTGACCAGCCGCCGGGCCAGCATGCCCGGCCCGTGGCACAACTCTACCACCCGCGGTGAATCGCCGGGCAGGGCGGCCAATTGCGCCTCAAGGTGGGCCATCACCTGATAGCGGGCCGGGTGGTTGCGGTTGATCTGCGCCAGGTAGGCCAATACATCGTCGTCAGTTTGCACGCTTTTAAACGAAACGCGCTCGGCGGGCCGGCCAAAATCCTTGCGCAGCCAGAAAAAGGTTTCGCCCGGCGGATAATCTTCCAGTACGCCAATTGCCCGCCAGCCGTATTTCTCATAAAAACCGCGGGCCTGAAAGCTGAAGGTTTTCAGGTGGGCCTGGGTGCAGCCGCGCACAATGGCCTCGGTTTCGGCGCGGCGCAGCAGCTCCCGGCCCAGCCCCTGCCCCCGCAGCGATTCATCAAGCCACAGGTCGGCAATTTCCAGCCAGTTGTTCCAAAAGGTGTCGCCGGTTAGCCCGCCCATAATCTGCCCGGACTCGTTGCGCACAAACAGGGCCAGCGGCTCAATGGCCCCCGGCTGGCGCGCCGCCCGGTGGTACGGCGAAACGGCGGTGTTGTGCGCCCTGAGCTGCTGGTGCAGATAATTGCGCTCGTCGGCGGAGGGGGCATCCGTTAGCTGGAGGGTGTAATTCATTTATCTCTCGCAAAATTTTTCTCGCAAAGACGCAGAGACGCCAAGTTTTTTTGTTTTTCTTGGCGACTTTGCGCCTTCGCGTGCGATTAATCGGGCAGGTGATTGACAACGCGGGTAATCCCCGTTTTGATCAGCGCCTCGCCAAAATTGATTAGCAGCCCTAATCGTTTATCAGCAACTTTCAAGTACGTTAGCAACTGTTTTTTATGAACCGGCGCAACTTTTTCAACTGATTTCAGTTCGACAATCACTTTATTTTGCACCAGCAAATCTGCGCGATAACCGACATCCAGTTGCACCCCTTCGTAAATTAACGGGACAGGTTGCTCAGTGGCGACACAAAACCCGCGTTGGCGCAATTCGTAGGCCAACATTGCCTGATACGCCGACTCAAGTAGCCCCGGCCCAAATTTAGTGTGGATTTTGTAGGCGGCATCTACAATTTGCTGGGCAATTTCGTTTTCGGTCATTGATTTTTCTCGCAAAGACGCGAAGACGCAGTGTTTTTTCTTGGCGACTTTGCGCCTTGGCGTGAGGCTGGCTAATCCCTGGTTAGCTTGCGATAAGTGATGCGGTGGGGCCGGTCGGCGGCTTTGCCCAGCCGCTGGCAGCGATCTTCTTCGTAGTCGCTGTAGTTGCCGGGGAACCAAACCGCCTCGCTGTCGCCCTCAAAGGCCAGAATATGAGTGGCAATGCGGTCCAAAAACCAGCGGTCGTGGCTGATGATCACCGCGCAGCCGGCAAAGTTCTCCAGCCCCTCTTCCAGCGCCCGCAGCGTATTCACATCGAGGTCGTTGGTTGGCTCATCCAGCAGCAGCAGGTTGGCCCCGGATTTGAGCAGTTTGGCCAGATGCACCCGGTTGCGCTCGCCGCCGGAGAGGTCGCCGACGCGCTTTTGCTGGTCGCTGCCGGCAAAAGCAAAGCGGCTCACATATGCCCGCGAGTTAACCAGCCGCCCACCCAAATCAAGCTGCTCCTGCCCGCCACTAATCTCTTCCCACACCGTTTTCTTGGGGTCAAGCGCCTCGCGGCTCTGGTCAACATAGGCAAACTTAACCGTGCTGCCCACGGACAGGCTGCCGTCATCGGGCTGTTCCTGGCCCACAATCATGCGGAACAGGGTGGTTTTACCCGCGCCGTTGGGGCCGATGATACCGACAATGCCGCCCGGCGGCAGGTCAAAGCGCAAATCCTGGTAAAGCAGGCGCTCGCCAAAGCCTTTGGCTACGCCCTCGGCGCGCACCACAATATCGCCCAGGCGCGGCCCCGGCGGGATGAAAATTTCCAAGTCGCGCTCGGCTTTTTCCAGGCTTTGGTCCAGCAGCTTTTCATAGGCGTTGATGCGGGCCTTGCCTTTGGCCTGCCGCGCTTTGGGGGCCATGCCAATCCATTCCAGCTCGCGTTGCAGCGTTTTTTGCCGCAGCGATTCCTGCTTTTCTTCTTTGGCCAGCCGCTGCTGTTTTTGGGCCAGCCAGGAAGAGTAGTTGCCCTGCCAGGGAATGCCGTGGCCGCGGTCAAGCTCTAAAATCCAGCCGGCCACGTTGTCCAGAAAATAGCGGTCGTGGGTGACAGCGATGACCGTGCCCTGGTAATTTTGCAGATGCTTTTCCAGCCAGGCCACGCTCTCGGCGTCGAGGTGGTTGGTCGGTTCGTCCAGCAGCAGGATATCCGGTTCTTGCAGCAGCAGGCGGCACAGGGCCACGCGCCGGCGCTCGCCACCGGAAATCACGGACACGGGCGTGTCGCCGGATGGGCAACGCAGGGCGTCCATGGCCAAATCCAGCCGGCTGTCAATGTCCCAGGCGTTGGTCAGGTCCAGCTTTTCCTGCACCTCACCCTGGCGCTCCAGCAGGGCGTCCATTTCATCCGGCTCCATTGGCTCGGCAAATTTGGCGTTGATTTCATCAAACTCGGCCAATAAATCGATGATCTCCTGCACGCCTTCTTCAACCACCTGGCGCACGGTTTTGGCGCTGTCTACCAGCGGCTCCTGCTCCAGATAGCCAATAGAGTAACCGGGCGAAATAATGCGCTGGCCGGTAAAGTCGCCATCGACCCCGGCAATGATTTTTAGCACGGTACTTTTGCCGGCGCCGTTTAGCCCCAGCACCCCAATTTTGGCTCCGTAATAAAACGAGAGCGAAATATCTTTGATCACCTGACGGTTGGGCGGCACTACTTTGCCCACACCAATCAGGGAAAAAATTATTTTTTTGTCGTCAGTGGTCATAGAATCCTCAGTTAATAAATTTTGGGTAAAACAAAAAAGGGGCGGTAGCCCCTAACCAAATCTGTAGCCAACTCCCCATTCGTTGTGAATGAGGGTGGGGTTGGATGGGTCTTTTTCCAGTTTGCGGCGCAAATAACTGATGTACAGGCGCAGATAATCAATTTCGCCCACATACTCCGAACCCCACACTTCGGTGAGCAGAAATTCGTGGGGCAGCACCCGGCCTTTGTACTTCATCAATACCGCCAGCAGTTTGAATTCGGTCGGGCTAAGGTCGATGCGCTCGCCATCGAGGGTGACTTCATACTTGTCCAAATCGACCACCAGGTTGCCCTGGCTGAGAATGGGTTCCGCTTTTTTGCCGCCGTTGGTATCGGAGCGGGACACCCGGCGCAGCACCGCTCGAATCCGGGCCGCCAGTTCATCGGCGGTGATGGGTTTAACCAGGTAATCATCTGCGCCAAGGTTAAGCCCTTTGATCACTTCTTCCTGTGAACCGAGCGCCGTAAGCATTATAATGGGGACATCGGTCATTTCTCTGAAACGTTGGCAGGTTTGCCAGCCGTCCATATCCGGCATCATCACGTCAAGAACAATCACATCGGGCCTGAAAACATACGCTCGTTTTAAACCATCAATACCATTGTTGGCTGTTTCCACATCAAACTTCATCTTGCTGAGCATCAGCTTGATGAGTTCGGTCAGGTCGTAATCATCGTCAATAAACAAAACTTTGGGCTTCAAAGTAGTCTCCCGGGGGTAGCCGCGTTGTGTATTTAATCACTAGCAGTGTACCAAATTTTTTGCGGTTTGACTAGTACGAGATTATAGAAATCAACACAAAATTCTAACTTTTTTCTAATTGTCTTTATACATCTTTTTCATTAAGTCCTGTTAAACTTCCTCATAATATTACTTAAATAATGGTTAGTACGAGGCGGGTGTGACTCCTAAAAGCATCCTCATTTTAGAGCCCGATGCCACATTGCTGCGGGCTATCGCCGAACAAATATTACAACCCAGAGGTTACCTGATATTCACGGCCCAAAACCAGGTCGACGGCCTGAAAAAGGTTTTGGCGGTTGCCCCCGATTTGTTAGTACTCCATTTACGCCCCGACGCAGCAACTATTTTTTTGAAACAAGTTGCCGATACTAAATTTAGTGTCCCTGTTATTCTTGTTGTAGAACATTCAACTGCCCAGATTGGTGTTGAGCTGCTGAGACTTGGCGTGAGAGATTATGTAATTTGGCCGGTAGTGCCAGAAGCATTGCTGCAAGCCGTTGATCGAGTTCTGGGCCAAACCACCAACAACCGGTATAACGTGAACAGTTCAACTCTCAACTTTGAATTTGCTGATATGGCCTCGCACTTGCTGCGAAACCCATTGCACATCATCCAAACTTCTATTCGGTGTCTGCAAACCCTGGATTTGAGCCCGCAGGAACAGCAGGATTTGCTCAACAAAATGTGGAACCAAAGCCAGCGTTTAACCGATTTTACCAACGAGTTACTAAAAACACTCCGGTTAGAAGTTGAGGATAACCTGTGCGTTTCAACAACGCCGGTCGCGCTGCCGCCGCTGGTTGAACGAATTTTGGATCTGGTTAAAAACGAAAAACCGGGTCTGAAATTTTCTCTGTCAACATCGTTGGAGGTTCCGGTTGTTGCCGCCGACCCCACCAAAGTGGAAATGGTGTTTACCAACCTGCTGATCAGTGCCATCAGGCGCTGCCAGGTTGGCAACAATATTGCCGTTTCGTTGACAGCCGATACAGCCGAGGTGCAGGTGGCCATCCGTGATGACGGTAAACCCATTCCGGTGCAATCATTAAATTATGTATTTCAATCGTACTATCCAGTTGGGTTTTCTCAAATGAACATCCCCTCGTCGTATCAATTGGGGTTGTATGCCACCCGCAGACTGGTAGAATTGCAAAAAGGTCGGGTGTGGGCTCAACACTGTAACGGACAAGGTTCAGAGTTTGGTTTTTCGTTACCCACCTGGGAGAAGAGTGATGACCAAAATTTTACTAATTGACGATGGCGCAGTGCAATTACAAAATCTAAAACCCTCTCTGGCAGATGACGGTTATCAGGTATTTTGCGCCGCCGATGGGCCATCGAGCCTGAAAATTGCCTGGCATGAGTCGCCGGACCTGGTAATTTTAAACCTGCAACTGCCAACCATGAGCGGCTTTGAAACGTGCCGCCGCCTGCGAGAACTGGGCGTACCCTTTGTGCTGGTTACCAGCCCGCGCCACGAAGAACAGCGGGTGATCAAAGCGCTGGAAATGGGCGCCGACGATTACTTGCGCTATCCTTTGGAAATCCCCATTCTGCTGGCCAAAATCCGCACCTTAATGCGCCGAAACTTGCGCTCCGCGGCCGGTGAGTCTGTTTACAACGATGGCCATCTGGTGATTGACCTTGAGTCCAGAAAAGTGAAGGTGGGCAACGAACTGGTCAAACTGACCCCCACCGAATTCCGGTTGCTCTCAATTTTGCTGCGGCAGGTAGGCCGGGTGGTCACCCACGAAGAATTGATCAAAGAAATCTGGGGCACAGAAAAAGATACCAGTTTGGGATCGCTCAAACTGTATATTCACTATCTCCGCCAAAAAATTGAGTCCTCACCCAAAAAGCCCCACTATCTGTTGGCTGAATGGGGGGTTGGCTACCGGTTCAGAGAATCACAAAATACGCCATCGTTGAATTAACTTTTATCTACTCCCGGCCCAACAGGCGATTCATCAGCGATGATTTTGAGCGCACGCGTGTGGCTTGCTCGGCCGGGTTATCAATGCTAACAATCACCTCGTCAAAATCCACTTCGGCTTCGGCCAGTTGCATTTTGAGCTGCCGGGCCACTGTATCTTGCAATTGATACTGGCACGGCGTGCTGTCAAAATATTCTTTTACCCGCGCCGCACTCCCATCGTGAGTTCGTACCAGGATTGTTATTTGTAGCGCTGTAAATTCTGGTTGATTCATAAATTCCTCCTGGCGCAAGTATGCCCGATAACGCCAATTTGACAAACTCGGTACCGGCCGTTAGCCGGTATTTTTATTTTGTTATTGTCAACCGGCCACTTGTCGTTTAAAATAGATTATGTCTATTTATGATTTTGGATTTACGACCTGTGCCCGACAAGGTATTTAAAAAATTATTCGCAATTCGCTATTCGCACATTCGCTGATTTTAAAAGGAGTCCGATAGAACCGGGAGTTCGACACCAGGAATCCTCGTACCGGGCACAGGTAAAAATGGTTATTGGGGGGAGCTACCCCCCAAGCCCCCCGGCCTGCGGCGCTCTTTTCAGAGGAGGTTTTTCGATGACACGTCGATCTAATCAAACAATTTGGCTCGTTTTAGCCGTAATTGTGGCCGCGAGCGTACTCGTTGGGTCGGTTATTGGCGGCGCGGTGGGCTACACGCTGGCCAGCCGAAACGGGCCGGCCGGTAGCAGCGGAGCCGGGTTGGTAGCCGACACGGTAGCAAACGCGGCCGCGGCAGCTACCGGGGCCAACTCGCTAACCCTCACCCAAAATTCGGCGGTGATTGACGCCGTAAACCGGGCGCTGCCGGCGGTAGTGACCATTCTCACCCAGGGCGGCAGTTTTGGCGGCGGCAGCGGGTCTGGTTTTTTCATCAGCCAGGATGGCTACGTGGTCACCAATAACCACGTAATTGAAGGCGCGCAAAATATTCAGGTGGTGTACGCCACCGGCGGCAACGCGCCGGCAACCGTCGTTGGTGCGTCGCCAGAGTTTGACCTGGCCGTGCTCAAAATTGCGGGGCAGGCTCCGGCCGTGCTGGACTGGGGCGATTCCAGCACTTTGCCGCTGGGCGCGCCGGTCATCGCCATTGGCTCGGCGCTGGGCGAATACCGCAACACCGTTACCGGCGGCATTTTGAGCGGCTTCAACCGCCAGCTTGGCCCAATGGCCGGCCTGCTGCAAACCGATGCGGCCATTAATCAGGGGAACAGCGGCGGCCCGCTCATCAGCCTCGATGGCAAAGTCATCGGCATTAATGCGATGGTGGTGCGCGGTGATTTTGCCGATGCCGAGGGGTTGGGCTTTGCCATCCCCAGCAATATTGCCCGGGCGGTGGTGCGCAACCTGATTGAATCCGGCGACGCCCGCCAGCCATTTTTGGGCATTCGGTTTCAGGCGCTCAACCCGCAACTGGCCAACGAAATGGGGATTAACATTACCGAAGGGGCGCTGCTGGAAGCGGTGGTTGATGGCTCGCCGGCGGCGCAGGCCGGGCTGAAAACCGGCGATATTATTGTGGCCTTCAACGGCCAGCCGGTTAACGACCGCAACTCGCTGGTGAGTTTGCTGCTGGAACATGTGGCCGGCGAAACCATTACGCTGAACGTTTTACGCAGCGGGCAAACCTTTCAAACGCAGTTAAAATTGGGCCAGCGCGCCTAAAATAAAGAGGCGACCGGGTTGGTCGCCTCTGTTTTTATAAATTGAACACCTGTTTGATCAGCGGGACGGCGGCCCGGCCGGCCCGGCCCCGATGGCTGATCCTGTGTTTTTCCTCGGCCGAAACCTCGGCCAGGTTTTGGCCAAAATCCGGCGAGTAAAAAATGGGATCGTACCCAAAACCGTTTTCGCCTCTGATGTTGTAGTTGATAAACCCCTCAACCGCACCGCTAACGGTGCCAACCAGCCCCTCCGGTGTGGCCACCGCCACCACACACCTGAACCGCGCCGAGCGATCCGGCCAGGGCACATCGGCCAGCTTATCCAGCACAATCCGGCAGCGGCCGGGGTGGTCATCTTTGGCGGTGTTTTGATACCGCGCCGAATAGATGCCCGGCTCGCCGGCCAGCGCGTCTATTTCCAGCCCGGAGTCATCGGCCAGGGTAGGCAGGCCGCTGGCGGCGGCAAAAGCCAGCGCTTTGATAATGGCGTTTTCTTCAAACGTGCTGCCGGTTTCATCCGGGTCCAGGTTGATGCCTTCGGCCTGCGGGCTGGTGAGGGTAACCGGCAACCCGGCCAGAATTTCGCCAAATTCTTCAAGTTTGTGCGGGTTGTTGGTGGCAATCAGTAATTTTGGCACAGGCATCATTCCAGATAAAGATAACGGGGCGCGCCGCCGCGGTCAGATTCCCACAACAGGCGCAGATCGGTTTCGCCGGCAACGGTTTCAAACACCAGCCGACCTTCCAGCCCTTCATTGGGGGGCAGGGTGCCGCGCCCCAGCGCGCCGGCAATCGCGCCCACCGCGGGCGTGTACGCTTCTTCGTAGGCGTTGAGCAGTTTAAAGTCGCGCTCGTTAAAAGCGGATTCTTCGGTACCCAGATTAACCAGCTCAACGGTAACAATGATGGTTTCCCGACCTTCAACCGGCTGCACGGTTTCAACCGAAGCGTTGCGGTTAACTTCCAGAATGGTCAGTTGCAGCCCGTTGTCGCTCACCACGGATTCGTTGGGGAAGGCCGGCTCATCAAACGAGAGGCCAATATCGCTGCCGGGCACGGGTGTGGGCGATGACAGCCCCAACGCCGAATCGGCAAACCACAACGCGGCCACGGACAAAACGCAAAAACTCATGCATAAAAATACCAAACATCCGCCGCCCAAAAAAGCGACCAGCGGATTTTTTAACGGACTATCGGCAGAGTCCTCATATTCTTCATACTCATAATCACCCTCATCATAATAATTACTTTCAGGGTTTTGGGGCGGGGGGGGCGGATACATCGGCCCTTGTGGCGGATAATATTGACTCATTTCGACTCCCTGTATAAAGTAGGATGTTACAGAACGGCCATTATAGCACAACACAACGCGCAACCCCAAGAATCGCCCATCAGCTTTCAAACAGTACTCCCGGCCTATTGATGGTTACTCCGGCTTAAAGAAAAATCAAAGTATGTTAAGATCACAAAAACAGGCCAATATCAGAACCGCCGTCCATTACACCCAGGAAAACGTGATCACCGAGCGCTGCTACCTGTCGCACATGGCCCGCAGCCACGGGCTGGCCGGGTCGATAACGCTCGACAGGTTTCGCCGGCAAACCGGCCTGGCCGATCTGTACTGGCATGCCCTCTATTTTAAAGTGCCCGGCCGCGACGATGATTTTCGGGCCTACCTGGCCGATGTTGACGGCTTTGTTTTTTTTATGCACGGCTGGACGGGCAGCCACAGAATCTGGGAAAACCTGCCGGTAAAGCTGACCGGCAAACACAAAAATATTCTGGTTTTCAATCTGGATGTTAACGGCTTTGGCCAATCGCCGTTTCTCAACAGCACGCCATCGGCCGAACAATGCAGCCCGCCGGCGCTGATGAAGTCCATTGAACTCTGGCTGGAAGCGATTGGGCTGTGGCCGCCGCCGGTCAACCGCACCCGCCGGCCGTTTTACCTGTTTGTGGGCCACTCGATGAGCGGCGCGGCGCTCTTTTTTAAAGACACCACCGGCTGGGCCAACCAACCGTATGCCTTGTACGCGCTGGCCCCGGCGCTCTTTCACAATGATGCCCAACGCAAAGCATTTTTCAAAACGATGGGCGTGAGCATTGGCCTGCCCTCATTCAACACCGTCAAAGATGCACTGGCGTCGCGCGTTATCGATCTGTTTGGGCCGGGCGCCAGCCCGCAGGTAAAAAACGAACACCTGCGCATTTACAACCAAACTCCCTTTGGCACGCTGGCCCAAACCCTGTACCTGCTGGGCGTCACCACCGACCCGCCCCGCCGCCGCGACTGGCACCGTTTCCGGGTGGCGCTGGGCCACAAAGACCGGATTGTAGGCATGGACAATGTGCTGGAACTGCTGCAGGGTTTCAACTTTAAACCTTCGCAGATAAGGCTGATGCAGGGCGACCATTATTTCTTTTCCTACGGCGAAGACTCTCCCCCGCAGCATCAGGCCAATCAAAAAACCATTTTCAACGACCTGCTGCGGCTGTGTTACGAACTGACCCGCGAGGCCGGCAGCCGCTGAATCCGGTCGATTTACGGCTAAATTGACAGGATTATGTCTGTCTGCTACAATATGTGCCGGGTTCGATGCCTTCATCTTTCCCAAAAAACACAACTTTTCCGAGGCACTCGGTTCCGCCTCGGTTATTTGTTTAAGTAGAAAAGGATTATTTATGGCTGAAGTTACCGAAGAGAAACTGGTGCTGGACGGCAAAATTGTTGAAGCCCTGCCCAACACCAGTTTCAGAGTTGAGCTTGAAAACGGGCACACGGTGTTGGCGTACCTTTCGGGCAAAATGCGTAAGTTTTACATCCGTGTCCTGTTGGGTGACCGGGTTCGGGTTGAACTGTCACCCTACGACCTCGACCGGGGTCGGATTATCTATCGCTACAAAAAATAAGCGGGGTTATTTTCCCGATTGTTTTATCAGCAGATAATGTTGGCGTTTTATCGGCAAATTTTTAACTGAATTCGTGGCTAAATTAAAAGCACAGTGACGGCGGCTGTGCTTTTTTTATTGACTCCACCCCCGGCGCGGTTATAATCTCCCCCAATACCCAGACTGGCCTGGGTTTGATAACTCCCTAAAATGTCATTCTGAGCGACCGATGGGAGCGAAGAATCTGCCAGACTCTTCGCCTCCGGCTCAGAGTGACACTCGAAATAGAGGCAAAAACCAGGGCGACTGGTTGAAATACAGCAATTATGACCGACCCAACTCAACCCGACAACGAATTTACCCGGCCATCCAAACGGGTTTCCGGCTCAGACAGCGACGAAACCCGGCCCATCCGGCTGCCCGGCGACCCCGAAAACACCAGCTATTCGCCGCCACCGCAAAAAAAGCAGCCACCGCAACGCCCTGTAGCTGGCCCCACCCGCGTGCAGCGCTCCGCCCCTCCCCCGCAGCGCCCCTACCAGCCGCCACAACCCACCTATCAGGCGCGACCGCCAACCGTGGTCAACCCGCGCCCGGCCGCCGCTCCGCCGCCACCGCCGCGCCGGGGGGGCTGGTGGCGCTGGCTGGTGCGTTCGCTGGCGGTTTTGTCGGTGTTGGTAATTTTGCTGGGCGTGTTGGGGCTGGCTGCCGGCGTGCTGGGCTATTTTTATATTGCCGCCCAGCTTCCCTCCGCCGATGAACTGCGCTCGCGCTCGGTGCAGTTTGCCACCACCCAAATTTTAGACCGCGATGGCAACCTGCTGTGGGAAATCATCGACCCAACCGGCGGGCGGCGCACAACCGTCACCCTCGATCAGATTTCGCCCGACCTGATCCACGCCACCATTGCCACCGAAGATCGCTTTTTTTACGTTAATGTTGGCGTTGACCCCATCGCCATTACCCGCGCCCTCTACTACAACCTCAGCGAAGGCGAAATTGTATCCGGGGCCAGCACGATTACTCAGCAGTTGGCCCGCAACGTGCTACTCACCCAAAATGAACGCACCGAGCAATCGCTGACGCGCAAAATCAAAGAGGCTGTGCTGGCCGTTGAAATTAACCGCCGCTACACCAAAGAGCAAATCCTTGAGATTTACCTCAACCAGATTTACTACGGCAATCTGGCCTACGGCATCGAAGCCGCCTCGCAGACGTACTTTGGCAAATCGGCCAAAGATTTGACGCTGGCCGAGGCCTCGCTGCTGGCCGGCCTGCCGCAAAGCCCGGCCACGCACGACCCCTACGTTAACCCCGATGGGGCCAGACGCCGCCAGGCCGACGTGCTGCGGCTGATGGTTGAGGCCGGTTACATCAGCCCGGCCCAGGCCGAGGCCGCCAAACTGACCGATCTGCCGCTGCATCCGCTCGGCGCGGCTTTTGTTGCGCCCCATTTTGTCACTTACGTCCGGCAGGAACTGGAAAAAATTGTGCCGCCGGAGTACATCTATCAGGCCGGGCTGCGGGTGCAAACCACGCTTAACCCGCGCCTGCAAGCCATCGCCGAGGAAGAAGTGACTCGCCAGGTTAACGCGCTGGCCGGTCGTAATGTATCTAACGGGGCGCTGGTGGCGCTGGATGTGGAAACCGGCCAGGTATTGGCTATGGTTGGCAGCAAGGATTTTCGGGATGAGGCCATCGACGGGCAGGTGAATATGGCGGTCAGCCCGCGCCAGCCCGGCTCCACAATGAAGCCGCTCACCTACCTGGCTGCTTTTGAGCAGTTGGGCTACACCCCCAGTACCCTGCTGCTGGACGTGCCGGTGCAATACCCGGACGGCGCGGGCGGCGTGTATGTGCCCCAAAATTACGATGGCAAGTTTCACGGACCGGTGCTGCTCCGCGCGGCGTTGGCCAACAGCTACAACATTCCGGTCATCAAAACGCTGGAAGCCCTCGGCGTTGATTCACTGAAGCAGATGGCCGCCCGGCTGGGCATCACCACCCTCACCGAAAATTACTACGGCCTGTCGCTCACGCTGGGCAGCGGCGAAGTACCGCTCATTGAAATGACCGACGCGTTTGGGGCCATCGCCACCGGCGGCACGCTGGTGCCGCCCACCGCCATTTTGAGCATCACCGATAGCTACGGCCGGGTCATTGAGCCGTTGCGGCCACAGGCGCGGCGGGTGCTCAACCCGGCTCACGCCTATTTGATGACCAATATTTTAGCCGATAACGCCGCCCGTACCCCGGCCTTTGGCCCCAATAGCGATTTGAAACTGTCGCGGCCGGCGGCGGCCAAAACCGGCACCACCAACGATTACCGCGATAACTGGACCATCGGCTACACGCCGGATATTGTGACCGGCGTGTGGGTGGGCAATACCGACCGCAGCCCGATGATTGAAGTGAGCGGGTTGACCGGAGCCGGCCCCATCTGGCACAATTTTATGGAACGCGCTCACGAAGGACTGCCGGTGCGCGATTTCAGCCGGCCGGACTCGATTATCGAGTTGGAAGTGTGCGCCGATTCGGGTACAATTCCCAGTGTGGTCTGCCCCCAGCGCCGCACCGAGATTTTCTTCCGCGACCAACCGCCGCTCGGCCCGGAACACGATATTCACCAGCTCATCGACATTGACCGCAACACCGGCCTGCGGGCCAACGAGTTTTGTCGCTCCAACGTGGAGCAGCGCTACTATCAGGTTTATCCACCCGATGGCCGGCAGTGGGCCATTGAGCACGGCATCGAACAGCCGCCGGAGGAGTACTGCCCATCGAGCAATATTGTGGCCCGGATCAGCAGCCCGCAGGATGGCAGCACCGTGCGTGGGGTGGCCGCGCTGGAAGGCTCGGCGACGGCGGCCAATTTTTCACACTACCAGATTGAACTGGGCGTGGGTACCGGCCCGCAGGCGTTTGTGGTGATCCAGCCGCCGGTCAATCAGATCATCGAACAGGGCGTGCTCGGCGCGTTTGACACAACGCAGTTGGAAAACGGGCCGTACACCATCCGGCTGGTGGTGTTTGACCAAAGCGGTGGGGCCACCGAAAACCGGGTGCGGGTACTGGTGGATAATCCGCCGGCCCCGCCAACGCCCAGCCCAACCGAAACGGGAACGCCCACCCCTGCGCCGGCCAGCCCGACGCCAACCAGCACCCCGACTCTGGAACCCGAGCCGCCCACACCCACCGAAACGCCCACAGAAACGCCGACCACGGAACCGAGCGCCACGCCCACAGAAACGCCCACCGCCACCGGCACAGCGCCGGCAGTAGCGCCTTCGGCCACTGCGCCGGCGGACGCGGTGTCGTCGCCGGTGGCAGAAACGCAGTAGGTGTAACGCGTTTGTCATTGGTCAGTAGTCATTCGTCATTGGTTTCCCGACAGATAACCGGCAAATGACAAATAACCAATGACAATACTGAAATCAGAATGGGATTTAAACTTTTCCCCCACCCCCAACCCCCTCCCCCGTAAACGGAGGAGGGGGGCAATGGAATCTGTGTGTTGTGTTTGCCGCCGAAGGCGGCAAACACAACACACAAAAGAATTTCTCCCACCTGTGCCCCGTAGGGGTACTTCTCTCAGGGGGAGAAGGGGGTTAGGGGGATGAGGGCAAAAGTATAAGTTTCAAACTTCATTGGGTAAAGTAACCAACAACAACTATTTACTTGTAGTTATCTATGAACCAACGCCTCAACATCAGCGAAACCAAATCGATTGTATTTTTAACCGCCGCCCTGATTATGCTGGCCACCTGGGGGGTGGGTGCGGCCGGCTGGACTCGCGGCATTAACATTCTCACTTTTGTGGGGGTGGGAGTTATTTTGCTGGGCATTATGCTGGCCCGGAGTCTGCTGCCGGCGTTTGTGGCCCACATTTTCAGCCTTGTGATTGGGGTTGGCTGGTCGTTTTGGGTAACCAGCCGGCTGCTGCCGGGCTACTACACCTGGCTGGAACGATGGGACACGCTGGCCATGCGCCTGCACAACTGGTACCTCACCGCGTTGCAGGGCGGTACCAGCTACGATAACCTGATGTTCATTTTGCAGATGGGCGTGATCGTCTGGATTATGGGCTACCTGACCATCTGGTTTATCTTTCGCTCCGGCAAACCGTGGCCGGCCATTGTGCCCGGCGGGCTGGTGCTGATGATCAACCTGTATTACGTTGGCGATATTCAGGAAGACAGCGCCAACGTGTCCGCCCTCACGTTTTACTTTATTTTGTACATTATTGCCGCGCTGGTGCTGATTGTGCGCTTTAATTTGCAGGCGCAACAAAGCCAGTGGCGCAGCGAGGGCGTGTTTTACCGGCCCGACATTAATTTTGATTTTCTGCGCGACGGCCTGTTGTTTTCGCTGCTGGTGGTGGGCTTTGCCTGGCTAACGCCGCCGCTGGTCAGCGCCAAAACGCTGGATGTGCTGGACGACTACAACATTTGGTGGCGGGATGTGCAGGACGAATGGAACCGCCTGTTTGCCGACCTGAACTACCGCGAGCGCGACGCCTACGACACCTTTGGCGGATCGCTGCGGCTGGGCGGGCCGCGCCGCCTGAGCGATGAGCCGGTGATGGACGTGCAGGTAAATGGTATTGGCCGCTACTGGCGGGCGGTGGTGTACGATTATTACACTGGCGATGGCTGGCTGACCCGCGACGAAGACAGAGCCTCGTTTGGGCCGGATGACCCCATCACCCAGCCCGTTTTTGATATGCGTGAGCCGGTGACTCAAACCTACACCCTCCACCGCGATAACGCCACCGTGCTGTACACTATGTCTAACCCGGTTTACCTGGACCGTTCGGCGCGGGCCAATTTTAGCGCCTTTACCCAGGACCAACTGACCACTGCCGGTGTGTCGAGCTGGACAGGCGGCGGCAGCCCGTGGGCGCAGGAAATCACTTATTTGCGCAGCAGCGCCACCATCGACAGCGGCGAAAGCTACCGGGTGATTTCACTGGCCAGCCGGGCCACCACAGCCCAACTGGCCGCGGCCGGCAGCGACTACCCGGCCTGGGTCACCGAGCGCTACCTCAATTTGCCGCCGTCTATCACTAACCGCACCCGTGAGCTGGCCCGCCAAATCACCGCCGATTCGGGCAACAACTTTGCCAAAGCCCAGGCCATCGAGCGCTGGCTGCGCAATAACATTACCTACAACGAAGCGATTGCCGCCCCACCGCCCGGCGTTGATAAAGTGGATTACATTTTGTTCAACCAAAAAGAAGCCTACTGCGACTACTACGCCACCTCGATGATTGTGATGCTGCGCTCGCTGGGCATCCCGGCCCGGCTGGCGGCCGGTTTTGCCCGGGGCACCTTCGATTCAGAGACCAACGCCTTTAAAGTGCTCAGCCGCGATGCCCACTCGTGGGTGGAGGTTTATTTTCCGCGCTACGGCTGGATAGAGTTTGAACCCACCGCCGCACAGCCGGCCATCATTCGCCAAACGTCGCCGGAGCAGGATTTTGCCGCCGGGGCCAATTTGCAGGAGAATAACGGGCAAAACGTGCCAACGCCGGAACGGCCGGGCAACATTCCCATTGATGAGGAGGCTTTTGGCGGCGGCCTGCCCTTTGCCTTTAATTTGTCAATTCCGCTGTTTAACCGGCAGATATCGCTGCCACCGACGGCAGTTGGCGGCGGGCTGGCCGTACTGGGCGCGGCGGCGCTGGCCGGCGGCGTATTTCTGTGGCGGCGGCGCAAAATGCAGGCCGAGTTGCAATCGGAAACCGTGGCCTGGTTTTATCAGCAAATGGTCAAATGGGCCAAATGGATGGGCCTGAATTTGCGCCCGTGGCAAACGCCCTACGAGCACGCCGCTGTTTTGCGGCGCACCCTGCCGGACAACAGCCCGGATATCGACACCATTGCCCGCGAGTACGTGGTGGTGGCTTACAGCCGGCCGCAGCCCGGCCAATTTCCATCGACGGCGGAGCCAATCCGCGCCTGGCAGCGGCTACGCCCGGCGATGCTCAAACAAGCCATCAAAAACCGGCTGCCGCGCTGGCTGAGAAAATAAAAAGGGGTGAAACCGAGCGGCGGCGTCGCCCGGTTTCACCCCTTAAATCCCGACAGATGAGAATAATTACTTGTTTACCTCGCGGCCGGCGTATTGCCGCTGGTAATACTCCTGATAGTGGCGGCCATCCTTGATTTTCCGCCACCACCCCTCGTTGTCCACGTACCATTTAACCGTCGCTTCGACGGCCTGCTCAAAATTGTGTTGGCTCTGCCAGCCCAGCGATTTGACCTTGCCGCAATCGAGCGCGTAGCGGCGATCGTGGCCGGGGCGGTCGGTGATGGGCTGAATGAGACTCTCCGGTTTGTTGAGCAACTTCAAAATAAGATGGGCCAGCTCAATATTGGTGTTTTCCGAACCAGTGCCCAAATTGTACACCTCGCCAATTTTCCCTTTGCGCAGCACCACATCGATGCCATCGCAGTGATCGAGCACAAACTGGTAATCGCGCATCTGCCTGCCGTCGCCGTACAGCGGCAGCGGTTTGTCGTCGATGGCGTTGGTTACAAACACGGGCACCACCTTTTCCGGGTACTGGTAGGGGCCAATGTTGTTGCTGCCGCGGGTGATGGTAACCGGCAGGTTGAAGCTGGTGTAGTAGGCCAGACACATCAAATCGCCGCCGGCTTTGGCCGCCGAATAGGGGCTGCGGGTGTGCAGACAGTCGGTTTCAACCGAGCGGCCCTCAAGCACCTGGCCGTACACTTCGTCGGTGCTGATCTGGTGATAGCGTTCAATCTGGTATTTTTTGGCCGCTTCCAGCAGCACAAACGTGCCGTACACATCGGTTTGGATAAAGCCACCCGGCTCCATCAGCGAGCGGTCAACGTGGGTTTCAGCGGCAAAATTAACAATGGTGTCGATGTTGTGCCGGCGCATCACCTCGTCTACTTTGGCGGCGTCACAAATATCGCCTTCAACAAAGCTGTAATGCGGATTTTTTGCCACCGGCAGCAGGTTGTCGGGGTTGCCGGCGTAGGTCAGTTTATCGTACACCACCAGGTTGAGATCGCTGTACCGCTCCAGCATCATCTGCACAAAGTTGGAGCCGATAAAGCCAGCCCCGCCAGTCACCAAAACATTTTTCATTGAGTTGTTCCTCCATAATGATTATTTTACCAAATTACACACCGCTGGCCCGTTTGAGTTCCCGCAAATAGGGGCGCTGGGTCAGCGTGCGCACCAACTCTTCAAAGCAGGCGTGTCGCTCTTCAAGATTTTCAGACAGGGCCGACAGCCGCAAATATGTGGCTTCACAACCGTTAATGATGATGGTTGGCGTACCAAACACGCCGGCGTCAACGCCGCTAAGGTGTTCATCGCGCAGGTGATCCCGCGCGGCGGCAGACTGCCAGTGCGCCGTAAAGCCAGACAGCTCCAGCGCCGCCTGCCGGGCAATTTCCAGCAAAACGGCCGGGTCAGATATATCCTGTCTTTCTTTGTGATAGGCCTGAAAAACCGCCAGCCGAAAGCGAGTCAGCGCCTCTGGCCCCTGCAGCGAGGCAGCGTACGTGGCCAAAAACGGAGCCAGAATGCGCCGGTGCGGCCGGCCAAACACTGATTCGTAATTGAGCGGCTGCTCCCAAATGTGCCAGTCTGCGCTCTGGCCGCGGGACACAGCGTTACTCTCTTCCAGCGAAAAGAAGCGCCAGGTTACCGTCAGGTCAACGCGGATTTGCTCCATTTCGGTCAATAAACTCAGCATCCGAAACGCGTAGGGGCACATGTAGTCGTAATAAACTATGGCTTCAATAGGTGTGGTCATCCAAATTCCTTTCTGTGGCCCCAAGCAAAACGCCCCGTTGCCGGAGCGTTTTGAATGGCAGGCAAAACCAGCGAGCTTAGTTGGTGCGCGGGATAACTTTTACGTTACCCCAGTCGCCAACCTGAGCGTACACAATTCCTTTTTCATAAATCTGAGCGCGATAGGTATTGCCCATATACTCAACATCGTACTCTTTGGTTAGCCGTTCGCCCAGTTTTTTATCCTGGGCTACTTTGTAAAACATGGCGGCCGGGTTGAGCGGGATAATCTGAGGCTGGCCAACCAACGCGATTGTTTCTTCCAGAGACAGCGCCGGCGGGGTAGTGGTTGTATTGTCGTCAATCAGAGGCGGCTGCGGGCCGTTATCGGTGGGTTCCGGTACGGTGGTCAGTTGGAACACCACGTAAAACGAGTGATGCCCCCAGGTGTTGCCCGGTTCCTCGTCGGGGTGGGTGGTGCGAATGCCCACCACCGACTCGCTGGGCAGCGGGTTGTCTGCCGGGTAAGAAACGGCCACCGTAGCCAGATCGTGCGACCAGAGCGGGAAGTTGGTGCCGGCTTCGTTGGCCGGTTTGTCGACCACCGCGTACAGCGGGGCCGCGTTCCCTTGAGTCACTACCAGCCGGGCCTGATTGATGCGCCGGCCGTCGCCATCTATCACGTCACAGTAAATATGGTGATTGCTCATATTTTCCGGCCCGGTCAGGTGATAAACGCCCACTACCCGCCAGTACTCTTTGGCGGTAATCGGCACCGTGATCTGCGACAGGGTTTTGATTTCAATCCCGTACTTGGCCGAGTTGTTGAAAACAGGCTCACCGCGTTTTACTTTTTCCAAAAATTGCCGGTTGTATTCTGGAAGCAACATTTTCTGTCTCCTATTCTATTTTATTAACAGCCAGATAACCTCAATGTTACCCGGTTTTACCCCTGTTCGTCAATCACAATGTCCAGAATTTTGTCGCCCGCCGGCGCGGTGGGGTTGGTTTGCGGGTCGCGCGGCGTCAGTTTTTCGGCCACGTCCATGCCCTCAATCACCTTGCCGATGATGGTAAAATTGGCGTCGAGCTGCGGCACGGGGGCAAACGTGATGAAAAACTGGCTGCCGTTGCTGTTGGGGCCGCTGTTGGCCAGCGACACCATCCCCGGCCCATCAAACTTGCGCGAGGCCACCACTTCGTCATCGCAGCGATAACCGGGAAACCCGATGCCGGTGCCGGTCGGGTCGCCGCCCTGGGCCACAAAGCCTTCCAGCACACGATGGAAGGTTGTATTCTTGTACCAGCCATCTTTGGCCAAAAAGGCAAAACTGTTCACATTAACCGGCGCGGTATCATTGTACAGCTCCACCACAATATCGCCTTTATCAGTTTTGATAGTGGCGGTGTATTTTTTCTGGGAATCGATTACCTGTTCAGGTTCGGTGTACCAGTGATCGCGCAGGGACACCAGCTTGATAAACGCATCGATGCCCGGATACGACAGGCCAAACTGCTGCGTGGGGAAAACCACCTGGTTCACAATCAACGACGGCGTGCCGGTTAATCCGGCATCAACTGCTTCCTGGTAGGCAGCCATCACTTTTTCTTCGTAGGTGTGGTTTTCCAGATCGGCCTGAAACTGTTGCACATCGGGCACGCCCACGTCTGTGGCGTATCCAACCAGCACATCGGTCATCTCTGCTTCTGATACCGAGTTCCAGTTACCTTGCTGCTCAAACAATATATCGTGCATCTCCCAGAATTTACCCTGCGCTCCGGCGGCTTCGGCTGCCTCGGCGGTAATTTTGGCCTTATCGTGAATGGTGATCAACGGAAAATGGCGGTAAATCAGGCGGATGCTGTCTCCATTATCTTCTTTTATTCGCTCCAACACGGGAGTGATTCCGGCACAGCCCGGTCACTGGAAATCGCCGTACTCAATCAGGGTGATGGGCGCGCTTTCCGGCCCCTTTGACCATTCATCGGCTTTGGCCAGGGAGGTGAGCGCGTTGTTGGGAATTTCGATGGGGGTACACGATGCCGGACCGGTTGGGCCAACCGGCGCAACCGGCAAGTCCGAACTTGCAGCAGCGTTGTCGTTGGCGTTGGCGGTGGGTGCGGTAGTGGGTGTCGCACTTTCGGCAGTGGCTTCAGTTTGAGCCGCACTGGCCACCGCAGTTGGCGTTTCACCGGCCGGAGTCGGTGCGCTGGACTGGGTTTCGCCGCCGCAGGCCGCGAGCAAAGCCAGCAGGGTTAAGCCGGCCAGCCCCGCCGCCATACTTCGGCGAAACTGAACATTGATGGGCATATTTTCTTTCCTTTATTATTAAATTTAGGCTGATATTCTACCATAAAACCCCGGCTTGTCGAGAAGCAAATAAAAAACTCACCGCCGGACGACGGTGAGTTCTGGCTCAACTGGATTTCAGCAGATATGGTCGAAATGCATAATACGTGATGCGTGTTGCGTGAAACGTGAAACGTAATTCGTAATTCGTAATTCGTAGTTTTCTGTAATCTGTATTCTGACTTCCGCCTACTCGTGGACAACCACCAGCGTACCGGGGTTATCCACCGAAGCCACCACCTGCGATTGCCCCGGCGGCAGCACCGGATCGGCCCACTCAAAAAGCGCTTTGGCGTTGTCGTTGCTCAGGTTTACGCAGCCGTGGCTCATCGGCTGGCCAAAATTGTTGTGCCAGTAAGCGCCGTGCAGGGCGTAGCCGGCGTAAAAATACATGGTGTAGGGCACATCCGGCAGATAGTAGCCCGGCCCGGTCATCAGCGTCGATTCCAGCTTCCAGTAGATGTTGTACTGTCCCTGCACGGTGGGCGTACCCGGCAACCCGGTCGAACTCAAAAACGTCAACACCGGAATGTTACCTTCCCAGGCGGTCACCCGCTGCTGGGTTAAATTCACCTCAATCCACTTTTCAGTGGGCGAGGTGGGCTGGTAGGCCAGCAGGCTGGCATCCACCGGCGCATACAATTTGGGGCCGCCCAACGCGTCCGCGTCCGGCCCTCGCAGTTCCAGCGGCGCAACAACGCTGACCGGAGCGATGTTCACCGGCTCAAAAAAGGCAGGCGCGTCCGGCACGGTTAACGTTTCCACCGGCATTTCCCGCAGTTGCACCGGCATCTTCACCGTATCGCCGAGCGCGGTGAACGAGGGCGGCGCTTTCACGGCCGGGACCACCGCTTGCTCGCCGGTCGCCGTTTCGATTTCGGGCGTGGGCCGGGCTGCAGGGACAGGCGATTCGACGGTTACCGGCAGCCAGGCGGCCAGCGTATCGGGGGGCACAAATGCCACCACCCAAATGCCGGCCACAATCAGCGCCGCGCCGCCAAGCAGGAGCAACAACGCCAGAAACGGGTTGAGCGTCCGGCGGGCGCGCTGGGCCATTCCGCCTTTGCGGGCGCGGGTTTGTCCCTCCGGGCTGTCAAACAACTGCCGGCGGTTGAAAACCGGCGGCGCTTCGGCAGGCGATTCCGCTGGCGGTAACTGCCGTTTGGCCCAGTCGATGCCGGCGTTGGCCCGCGCGTTATCCGGCTCCAGCGCCAGCACGCGCTCCAGCAGCCGGATGCTCTCCTGCGGCGAGGGCGCCACAAAGGCCAGCCAGAACAGGGCCGGCACGTGGTTGGGATCGGCATTTAAAACAGCCCGCAAATAGTGGCGGGCCTCCTGTTTTTTACCGGCCCGGGCGGCCTCGACGCCGGCGTTTAAATATTGGGTTGGGTCAACAGATTCGGTCATTTTCTCTTTTCCAGAGGCGCAGCGGAAAGAGAACAAACGTCACGGGATAGAGGCATTCTACCATAAAATAATTCAAGCGGCTACCCGCTACCCTTTGCCCGGCCCTACCCGGCGTGATATAATTTTGGGCACATTCACCGAAGGGATGGGTAAACATGACCAACGGGTTAAAATTGATCGCGGCGCTGCTGGCGCTGCTGTTGTTCCCGGCCACCGGGCTGGCCGACTCACCCATCGAACCGCTGCAAATTGAGCAGATCACCAACCTGGGCGTACCGGCCGGCAACGCGCCGCTGCCCAAGTTTTTGGCGCTTGATGAGTCCGCCGGGCTAATTTACGTTTTGTGCGAGGGCGAGTTCCAGCAGGGCAACCAGTTGGCCGTGTTCGATTTGGAAAGCGGCGAATTTACCCGGCAGGTCCGGCTGAATCAGGGCGAGTTTGAACCGCTCGATTTGCAGTTTGACCCCACTTCCGGCCTGCTGTACGCCCGCTGGCAGGAACGCTACTCCGGCGCGCCGCCCATGCTGGCCGTCATCGATAGCAAAGTGATGCAGGTGAGCCAGCAAATCCCCAACATTGAGGCTTTTGCCGTGGGCAACGGCCTGCTCTACGCCGCCACCGCCACCGAACTGCTGGCCGTCAACCTGTCCAACAACAGTCTCGATCAGGCCCGGCGCGCCAGCCTGCCGCTGGCCGCTACCACCGGGCCGATGGCGCTCGATGCCGGCCAAAATCGGCTCTACCTGGCCCGCCGCGGCGACAGCCCCACCATCGAAATTTTTGAGGCCGGCACTTTATCGCCGCTGGCCAGCTACCCCGCCGAAAATGACGTGCTCAACCTGCTGCCGATTCCGGGGGCCGGGCAGGCATTTTACACCACCGATCAGGGCGGTTTTCGCGTATTGGGCCGCATCACCAGCAGCGGTGAGCTGGCCGACCTGCCCATCGAACTGGGACCGTACTCCGGCGCGGCAGGTATGGCCGTGTCGCCAGACGGCCGCACCCTCTTTTTCAGCAACGGCCAGTGGGGCAGCGAGCCGGGCCAGCAGCCCGCATTGGCGGGGGTGGATCGCCAGACGTTTTTGCAAACGCACACCATCCCGCTGCTGTCTAACGTGAATGACGTGGTGGTAACCGGCAGCGCCGCCTACGCCGTTGACCCGTACAACAACCATCTTTATTTAATTGACCTGACCAGCGCGACGGTTGACATTGAAAACACGGCCATCCGCCTGCGCGATGTGCTGTTTGACGCCGCCGCCAACCGCCTGTTTGTCACCGACAGCGCCAACCGCGTCCGCCAGCTCGACCCGCAAACCCTGTCGCCGCAAACCGAAACGCGCCTGCAAAACAACTGGGCCGACTTCGGCTTTAAAAATTGGGGCTGGTCCGGCCAACTGGCGCTCGATGCCGGCCGCCGGCAGTTGTACGTCAGTGGCCTGCCGGCCACCGTGCTCGATGCCGGAACGCTGGCCGAACTGACCACCATCGCCGCCGGCGGCCAGTTTGCGCCCGACCCCGGCGGCGACAACCTCTATTTGAGCAACTGCGGGGTAACGGTGCTCAGCGCCAACACACTCACCGGCACAGCAGTCATCTCCGGCACTACCGCCCGCCCCGACGGCCTCGCGCCCAACCCGTGCGTTACCGACAGCCTGCTCGACAGCGACAACCGGTGGCTGTACAGCCTGGTTTCCAACGGCGTCCCCGGCTCCAACGCCGGCAGCTATTTGTACGTGTACGATGTGACCAGCCAGCCCACCCTCGTTTTCTCCGATACCAACATCAGCATCACCGGCGTCGCCCCCGACCCCGCCGCCCGCCGCGCCTTTGTTAGCGCCGTGCGCCACAGCAACCGGCGCGTGCGCGCGCTCGATGTAGCAGCGGGCAGTTACAACCAGCAGTTGATGGGCGTTTGGGGCGAACTGCGCTTCAGCCCCGCCAGCCAGCGCGTTTACGTGGCCGACCAGGGGGCCAGCCGAATTCTGGCGCTCGACGCGGCCACGCTCAACGTGGTCGATGAACTGCTGCTGCCGGACACCCGCTATCAACTGGTTGAAATTGACCCCGCCACCGACCGGCTGTTTCTCATCGATGACCGGGGCAACTTGCTGACCGCCGCTCCCGGCGCAACTCCGGCAGTGAATGTGGCCGGCCCCGCCGCGCCGCCCGCCCAACCCGATGGCCCGCTGCTCAGCGTTGAACTGCCGGCCAACAGCCCCATCATCGCCCGCGTTGACAGCAGTTTCGGCCAGTTTTCGCACGAAGCCCGGCTGGTCAGTTCCACCGATTTTGGCCAGAATTGGGCCGATATTGGCCGGGGGCTGCCACCCCTCCCGGTGCAAACGGTGGCTGTATCGCCCAATTTTGCCAGCGACCAAACCCTGTTCGCCGGGGTGCTGCTGCCGGGGCAAACCGGCGGCCTCTATAAATCGGTGGATGGCGGGCAAAGCTGGCAGCCGGCCATGACCGGCCTGCGCGATGTTTGGATCGACTCGCTGACCATCGCCCCGGATTTTGCCAAAACCGGCCTCATTTTTGCCGAAACCGTTTACGGTGGGCTGCACTATTCCACCGATGCCGGCGACACGTGGCAGCCGGTGGTAGCGCAGGACCCCAACGCCGCTTTCCCCGCTTCGTCCGGCAATTACGCCGTGGCCATCGGCCCCAAATCAATTTTGATCAGCCAGCCACTGGCCGAAATGCGCGGCCTGTTCCGGGCCAGCCGCCGCGCCGATGGCTCGCCTTCGGCCTGGCAGCAGGTGCTGGACCAGCCGGCCCAACTGCTGGCCGCCAGCCCCGACGGCATGACGGTGCTGGCTTACGGCGCGGCGCTGTGGCGCTCGGCAGACAGCGGCTACGGTTGGCAAATTGGCGGCGCCGGGCTGGCCCAAATCGGCGTCACCCAACCGGCCCGCATCGCTTTTTCAGCCGATTTTAAAACCGATCAGACCATTTACTTTTTCTTCCGCGACACCGCCGGCACAACCCAGGCCCAACTTTTCCGCTCCACCGATGGCGGGCAGACCTGGTTCAACTGGCAGCCGCCCACCGAGCCGATGTTCACCGCACTGGCCCAAACCGCCAGCGGCGAGCTGGTGCTGGGCGATGCCGCCGCCCGGCTGGTACAGCAGCCGCCGGCCAACCTGCGCTGGTCGGCTACCAACCTGCCCGCCGAATTATTCCCCGTCGACAGCGTGGCCGCCGGCGGCAACGGCGCGGCGCTGTTCGCCATCAATTCAACGCAGGGTTTGTTCAAATCGACCAACGGCGGGCGCGGCTGGCAGCGCACCGATTACCCGGCCCGCGCCCAATATTTTGGCAGCCAGCCGTTTCAGGTGGCGGTCTCAAAAAGCGGCAAAACCGTTTTTGTCGCGTCCGGGTTGAGCTTGCACCGCAGCGCCAACGGCGGCGCGACGTGGCAGGAGTTGTCCGCCGGCGACGGCAGTTTGAGCTTTTTGGCCCAGCGGGTGGCGCTTTCGCCCAATTTTGACGACGACCGGACGCTGCTGGCCAGCACGCCCACCGCCGTTTATCGCAGCACCGATGGCGGCGACAACTGGGCCAAAGTGCTCACCATCGAGGCCAACACCAACACCGGCGATGTGCTGGCCTTTACTCCGGACGGGCGGGGAGCCTACGTGCGTTTTGGCTACGGCCAAAACCTGTACCGCAGCGACGATGGCGGCCAAACATGGCAGCTTCAGCCCGTGGCCAGCGGCGATGAATTTCTTTCCATTTTGAGCGCGGCGGTTAATGCCGATGGCGTGTTGAGCGTCGCCGCAGAATACGAGCGCAAACTGCTGCAAACCGGCCCGCAAACCCCGCCCTGGCGCACCGTGAGCGACTCGCTGCCCGCCGAATTGACCGGCCTCAACGCCGTAGCCTACCGCCCCGATGGCGCGCTGCTGATTGCCGGGCCGGGCGGTCTGTTCAGCAGCAGCGACAACGGCCAGAACTGGCAGCCGGTAGACGCCTTCGGCCTGCCGGCGGGAGCCGTCATTACCCGGCTGGCCGCCAGCGAGTCCGGGCTGCTGGCCGCGCTCGATACCGGCGCGCTGTTCAGCCTGCCCGCCGGCGAGTCCGGCTGGAAAAATATTTCAATTATCAAGTGATGGCTTATGCGTTTTGATATTCTGACCCTGTTCCCCGAAATGTTTGAAGGCGCGTTCAACGCCTCAATCATCAGCCGCGCCCGCGAGCGCGGTTACATCGATATTGCCCTGCACAACATCCGCGACTACGCTCCGGGCAAACATCGCGTCACCGACGACACACCCTACGGCGGCGGCGGCGGAATGATTATGAAACCGGAGCCAATTTTTTTGGCGGTTGAAAGCATCCTCAACATCGATATTCCCGGCGAGGGCTACCACTCGCTGCACCGGCAGGGCTACCCGCCGATTGTTATGCTCACCCCGCAGGGCCGGCTGCTCAAACAGCCGCTGGCTCAGGAAATGACGGCCAACTTTGAGCGTCTGATTTTGATTTGCGGCCGCTACGAGGGCATCGACGAGCGGGTGCGGCAGTATTTGGCCACCGACGAGCTGTCGATTGGCGATTACGTCCTCTCCGGCGGCGAAATCGCGGCCATGATTGTGGTAGATGTGCTGACCCGGCTGATCCCCGGCGTGCTCGGCGACGAGGCCGCCACCGCCAAAGATTCGCATTCCGGCGGGCTGCTGGAGCACCCGCACTACACCCGCCCGCCGGAATTTCGCGGCCACGGCATCCCGGAAATTCTGCTATCGGGCCATCACGCCAAATTAGAGCAATGGCGGCGCGAGCAATCGCTGGCCCGCACCCTGGCGCGCCGGCCGGATTTGCTGGCCCAGGCCAACCTGTCAGATTCCGACCGGGCCTATCTGGCCCAACTCCAGCAGCCAGGCGAGCCGGAGTAAGTCGGGCTTGATGAACTTTCTCGATTTAATTCGGTAATAGTTTTCCCCTCTCCCAAAATGCTTATCGTTACCCATAAGTGGCGTAAGTAGCAAACCGGGTAAATAAGATTAACCCCCACCCCCTGCCCCCTCCCCCAAAATGGGGGAGGGGAAAACTGACCGCAAAAGACAAATCCCCCCTTCTCCCCGGCGGGGAGAAGGGGGGTAGGGGGGATGAGGGGCAAAAAAGAATTGACAGACTTATGGGTAAAGATAAGCCCGAAATGAGGGAGTACCCCTGCGTGGCACGGGTGGGGATAGCACCGCATTAAACCGTGGTAACATTTTTGGCCCATCCCCCCTGGTCCTCCTTCCCTTTGGGGAGGGGGTAAATTCCCTCAAATTTTTAATTTACGGTGAAATAAACATTGTTAATCGATTTGCCTAACTTTATGTCATCGCCTGGCACTATTACGGTTCGGCGTCGCAGACGTGAAATAAACATTGCCAATCGATTTGCCTAACTTTATTGGTTTATGGTAAAATTTCGCTTCGTGGCGAGAGGCACACCCGTGTGCCTCTTTTCATTGCATTGAAATAAACAGCCATCCATTGAGCTTTAATCAGATGATAGAGGTGTAAGTAACATGGCCCACGCAGTAGATTTAATTCGATCCGTTGAACAATTAAAAGAAAATCTGCCGCATCTGCGCATTGGCGACACGGTTAAGGTTTCGGCAAAAATTGTTGAAGGCAACCGTGAGCGGATCCAGGTTTTCCAGGGGATTGTCATTGCCAAAAGTGGCAGCGGCATTAATGAATCATTCACCGTCCGGCGCATTGCTTCGCACGGCATTGGTGTCGAGCGCAAGTTTCTGGCCAACTCGCCGCGTATCAGCGACATCGAAGTTGTCCGTCACGCCAAAATTCGGCGCGCCAAGCTGTACTACCTGCGCGGCCGCACCGGCAAATCGGCCCGACTGAAAGAAAAACGCCTGGCGTAGTGGCTGTTAGCAGCGCCATGCCCCATTTGCAAAAAGAAATAGCCCTGCTCAGGCAGGGCTATCGTTTTGTAGCCGGGTTAGACGAAGCCGGCCGGGGCGCGTGGGCCGGCCCGGTGGTGGCTGCCGCCGTGATCCTGCCGCTCGATCAGGCTGATCTGCCGGCCCGGTTGGCCCACCTGCGCGACTCCAAAGAGATGTCGCCGGCCCTGCGTGAGCGCCTGTTTGACGTGATTATGGCTGCTGCATTGGCGGTGGGGGTGGGGCAGGCTTCGGCGGAGCAGGTGGACTCGCTGAACGTGGTGGGGGCAACCCGGCTGGCCATGCAACAGGCGATTGCCCAACTGGCCATCGCCCCCGAAGCGCTGCTGCTGGACCACATTAAACTCCCCGCGGTGCTGCTGCCGCAAGAGTCCTTCCCCAAGGCTGAAAATATCTCGCTATCGGTGGCGGCGGCCAGTGTGGTGGCTAAAGTTACCCGCGACCGGCTGATGGTTGAGCTGCACGCCACCTATCCCCAATATGGCTTTGACCGCCACAAAGGGTACGGGACCCGGCAGCACCGCGCCGCGCTGGCCCAATTTGGACCGGCGCCCTGCCACCGGCTCAGTTTCCAGCCACTGCAAGCGTTAAACCCGTAAGCCGTTATTCGGCCAGATCAGCCGGGGTGATGGGCCGCACGTACTCTACCAGCACAATAATCTGGGTGCCCAAAAATTGGCCGTGGCTGCCTTTGAAGGTGAAACCGTGGCGCTCGTAAAAGCGGCGCGCAGCGGCGTTGCTGGACTGCACCGAAACAAAACATTGTTCAATCCCGGCCTGAGCCAGCGCCTTGAATCCGTGCTTGAGAATTGTTTTACCAATAAACAGGTTTTGATAGTCCGGCAGCACGTACAGGCGCACCAGTTCGGCGCGGGCGCGGGTGGGATGGTAGCGCTTGAGAAAGTGGCCAAAGCCCACAACCCGGCCATCTACCTCGGCCACGTAAAACCAGTGCCCCGGCGCGTCAATCGAATCCTCAAGATTTTCTACTTTGTAGGCCCGTTCCAAAAATTCGTAGCGGTTCTCGGGCGCAATGGTATCGGTGTAGGTTTGATCCCAGGTAATCCGGGCAATTTGGGCTACTTGTGGTAAATCCTCACGAGTTACAAATCTAACGACTGCTTCTTTTTGCCCCACAATTTGTTCCATTTCAAACATAAAAAGATGTTCCTCTAATTAGCCTGTTATCTAAAAAGCCATCGCTGCTTTATTTAGAAACAGTTAGAGGAACTCAAAGTTACGGATTAAGTTGTTATTCCTGCGTAACGCCGGTAACCCACGATGAAAAATCTGAAGTAGTGGGCAACTCAATCTTATCCAGTTTGTAAATATTGGGCACCTGCGGGCCGGAACTTTGGGCAAAACCGGTTACCACGTAGCCCCGCCGAAAATAGGTTTCAAAAATATCGCGGGTCGATTCGCGCCAGCCACGGGCCACACTCAAATCAACTTTTTTGATGTCGTTCAAATCCGGCGGAATCTGCACCAGCACGGTGTCGTCGTTCAGCTCCAGGTCAGAGGCCATTGGCCGGGGCAGATCGCCCTCCCAGGCGGCAAAATTGACCACATTATGTTTATCCAGCCATTCGTTGGCCGTGGGTCGCGGCTTGGTACTGCGGATTCGTTCCCGCACGCGGTCGCTCATCAACTCCCATTCCAGCAAAAAGCGGTCGGTAGATAACCCCACTTGCAGCGGATTATTGACCGCGCCGTAAATATCGCGGGCGTAATGGCGCACAATGCCACCCAATTTTTCAATGTTCAGCGTGGCGTTTTTGCCCAGCAGTGGATCATACGTCCACACAATCAGGTCGATGCCTTTGCGCAGCATCTGGTCGCGCTGAGCCAGCTTTAATTTCATGCCAATTCCCTGATTCTGGTAGCTGGGCAGCACACCCATTCGCTGCGAAAACAGATACAGTTTGGCTCCAGACATTCCCAGATAGCCGTACACAAACCCTATCAAATCGGGGCCATCATACGCGCCCAGCAAAACGCCTCCGTTATGCGCCGCCGAAATAAGCTGGGTATACGGAAACACCATTAAATCGGTGTAACCCCAGGTCGTCCGCTGGATTTCGTGACACTTTCTAAGGTCTGTTAATGTGTTGATAGGGCGGATTTTAATCTCCATCCCCTGGTCCTTATTGATATTCGAGTAAAATTATGGGATTTTGGCATTACTTGAGCCATTGTTTGTTAAGTATAACACCGTTAAATGCAGGTAGCAAGCGAAAAAATGAGCAATTAGGCCCATTAAGTGTTTTGTGCGGGCCGACGGGAGTGTGTTACAATGAGCCAATTTTGGAGGGAACAACGATGAATTTTACCGACAGGAATGTTCTCATTACCGGCGCGTCGCGGGGCATTGGCCGGGCCGCCGCCGAAGCCTTTGCCGCCGCCGGAGCGCGGGTGGCCATCCACTACAACCGGCAGAGCGCCGCCGCCGAAGCCGTGCGGCAATCGCTGCCGGGCAGCGGCCACGTACTGGCTCAGGCCAACATCGCCAACCCGGAGGCCATTGCGGCGATGGTTGAGCAGGTGGTGGCGCAGCTGGGGCACATCGATATTTTGGTTAACAACGCCGGCATTTTTGAAGATCATCCGTTGGCCGAGGTTAGCTACGCCGAATGGCAGTCGGCCTGGCAAACGACCATTGGCGTTAACCTGATTGGCGCGGCCAACGTGGCCTACTGCGTGGCCCGGCATATGATTGAGCGGGGACACGGTGGGCGGATTGTAAATGTTACCTCGCGCGGGGCGTTTCGCGGCGAGCCGCTGGCCACGGCTTACGGAGCCAGCAAAGCCGGGTTGAACGCCTTCAGCCAGTCGCTGGCGCAGCACCTGGCCCCGCACAACATTTTTGTAACGGCAGTAGCGCCCGGTTTTGTTGAAACCGATATGGCCCGCGACCACCTTGATTCGCCGGTTGGCGAGGCCATCCGGCGGCAAAGCCCGCTCAATCGGGTGGCCCGCTCGGAAGAAGTGGCCCACACCATTTTGTTTTTAGCCTCTGAAGGCGCAGAATTTTTAACCGGCGCAATTGTGGATGTTAACGGCGCCAGCTATTTGCGCTCGTAATGGCCGCCGCCAGTGTTTTTGGCCGGCGCTACGGGCTGCTGGCAGCGCTCAGCCTGCTGGTGATTGTCGGGTTTGCGCTGTCGCCGCCGGTAACGGTTTTTAGCAAAACGCACGCCATTGGCTACGCCATCTGCCACCAGATTCCCGGCCGCACGTTTCATATCGATGGCGTGCCGCTGCCATTGTGCGCCCGCTGCACCGGCATTTATTTGGGTTTTTTGGCCGGGCTGCTGGGCATGCTGGCGCTGCGCCGCCAATACGCCATCGACCTGCCGCCCACCTGGATTTTGGCAACGCTGGTGATGTTCATTGGGGTGATGGCGTTTGACGGCATAAATTCGTTTGTGGAATTTGTGCCGAGTATCCCCCAACTGTATGCCTCGCAAAACTGGCTGCGGCTGGTAACCGGCACGTTGCACGGGTTGGCCATCAGCGTAATTTTTTACCCGGTGGTCAGCATTAGCGTGTGGCATCCGGATCTGACTCAACCGGCGGCCATCATTGAAACCGGCCGCGAGTTTGCCGCTTTTCTGGCGGCGGGCGGGGTGGCGATACTGGCCGTTTTGTGGCAAAATCCGCTGCTGCTCTATCCGCTGGCCATTTTGAGCACGCTGGGGGTGTTGATTATCCTGACTATGATCAACACGATTATTGTGCTGGTGATTACCCGGCGAGAAGCGCTGGCCCGCACCTGGCGGGATGTGCTGGTCCCGGTCACCATGGCCCTGGCGATTTCGTTTTTGTTGATCGGCGGGATGGATTGGCTGCGAGCAGCGATAACCCGCGCGGCCAACCTGCCGTTTTGAGCCGGCGCAACTGTTGCAGGACTTATTTCGCATTGAGCTTTGGGGGTAATCGGTTACACTGATTTGCGTAATAAATATCCCAATTGAAAGAAGCACAATGCACCGCCAAGCCCTATCCCTGTTTATCAAAGCCCTGATTATTGGCATCGCCCTCAATTTGGGCATCCAATATTCGGCCGGGTTAACCGCCTCGACAGTTGACCGCAACCCAATTACCGCCACGCCGAGAACGGGCGTAGTCCGGTTTAACCGCTAACACAAAAAAGAGGCGCGGTTGCCGCGCCTCTTTTTTGTTGGTTGTACACCTCAAACCCAACCGCGCAGTTTGGCCGCTTCGGCCACCCGTTCCACAGCCACCAGATACGCCGCCAGCCGGTTGTGAACCTCTTTGGCTTTGGCCATACGATGAACCGCGTGAAAGGCCGCGGTCATTTTGTAATCCAGCCGCTCGTGAACTTCTGCCAGCGGCCAGTAAAAATTGTACGCGTTCTGCACCTGTTCAAAATAGCTCACCGTTACCCCGCCGGCATTGCACAAAAAATCGGGGATAACATACACGCCGTTGTCGTGCAAAATAACATCGGCTTCCGGGGTGGTGGGGCCGTTGGCCAGTTCGGCCACAATTTTGGCCCGAATGTTGCCGGCGTTTTCGGCAGTGATCACATTTTCCAATGCCGACGGGAACAGCACGTCCACCTCAAGTTCCAGCAATTCGGCGTTGGTCAGCGGGCTGGAGTCTGGCAGTTCAATCACCGAGCCGGTTTCCAGTTTGTGCTGCAGCGTCACCTCAAAATCCAGCCCGTCGTCGTTGTACACCCCGCCCCGCGAATCCGATACGGCGACCACTTTTAAGCCCAGCATCTCCGCGGCCAGTTTGTGGGCAAATTGACCGGCGTTGCCGTAGCCCTGAATCGCCGCCCGCGCGCCTTTCAGCTCTATCCCCAACACTTTGGCCGCTTCGCGCACGGTGTAGATGCCGCCCCGGGCGGTGGCGTCGTTGCGCCCCTCCGAGCCGCCCAGCTCCAGCGGTTTGCCGGTAATCATCCCCGGCACCATATGGCCGCGAATGGTGCTATATTCGTCCATCATCCAGGCCATAATTTGCGGGTTGGTGTACACATCCGGCGCGGGCACGTCGGTATGCTCGCCCAGAATTTTCCACACGGCGCGAATATACCCCCGCGCCAGCCGTTCCTGCTCCGATGGCGACAGCTCTTTGGGGTTGCAGGTAACGCCGCCTTTGCCGCCGCCCAACGGAATATCGACCACGGCGGTTTTCCAGGTCATCCAGGCGGCCAGCGCCTTGACCGTATCGATAGTTTCATCGGGGTGCCAGCGCAGCCCGCCCTTGCACGGCCCGCGCGCGTCGTTGTATTGAATCCGGTAGCCGCGATAAACCCGCACACTGCCGTCGTCCATCCGCAGGGGAATAGTCACCGTCAGTTCGCGCATCGGTTCGCGCAGCAGGGCGTGGGTGGCGGGGTCAAGCCCTAAAATGGCGGCGGCTTCGTCAAGCTGCTGCTGAGCAATTTTAAAAGGATTGTTGTCTGGCATAAGTTGTCTCCTTTGAAGCAGGATTTAGGAGTCAGGAATCAGGAGTCAGGGTGTATTCCTGCCCTGGCTCTTAAAAGCTTGCGGCAGGAGTCCAAAACTGTAGTTTTGGACTCCGTTATGTTTATTCCCAAAACTATGAAACGCATAGGGGCAAGTCTCACAGATTATTGGGTTACCCAACAAAAAGGCGAACACACTACAGAGTTGTTCGCCAGAAAATACAGAGGTTCAGCCTTTGTTGCACCTCCTTGTGAAACACAGATAAGGCTTTGGTCAATTTGCTGATTTATTTTCAGTATATCAAAATTTTTTCAAATAAAACAGTAACAAATATCACGTTGCCAGGTGACATTTATCACCCGGCCAGCAGATCGCGCAGTGCTTTTTCGGCCAGCTTGGGGTTGGCCTTGCCCCGCGAGGCGCGCATCACCTGCCCCACCAAAAAATTGATGATGCCCTCTTTGCCGGCCTTGAATTGGGCCACGGCGTCCGGGTTGGCCGCAATGACCTCCCGGGCGATGGGGGCAATCTGGCCGGCGTCGCTGATTTGCTGCAAGCCCAATTCTTCAACAATTTTTTGCGGCGGTCGCCCGCTGTCAAACATGACCGCCAGTACTTTTTTGGCCGCCGACTGGTTGATGGTGTTAGCCTGCACCAGCCCGATCAACGTTACCAGATCGGCCGGAGCAATTTTTACTGCCGCAATCTCCGTACCGGATTCACTGAGCAGGCGGAACAGCTCGCCGGAAATCCAGTTGCTGACCAGTTTGGGCGACACGCCTTTTACGCCGGCCGCCGCCGCAACCGCGGCGTCAAAATATTCGGCCACAGCGCGATCATCGGCCAGCACGTGCGCCTCTTTGCGGCTCAATTCGTAGTTGGTGGTGTAGCGGGCCACTTTGGCGTCGGGGAGTTCCGGCAGGTCGGCGGCCAGCTCATCGACCCAGCTTTGCTCCAGTTGCAGCGGCGGCAAATCCGGCTCCGGGAAATAGCGGTAACCGGTGTCGCCCTCTTTGCTGCGCTGGAGCACCGTCACCTGCCGGTTTTCGTCCCAGCCCATTGTTACCTGCTCAATCACGCCGCCGTCGTTGAGCACCCGCGTTTGGCGCTCAATTTCATAGGCAATGGAGTTGCGCACCGAGCGGAATGAGTTGAGGTTTTTGATTTCTACCTTGGTGCCCCACTTGCCGGTATTGGCGTCTTTCAGCGACAGGTTGACCTCGCAGCGCATGGCCCCTTTTTCCATATCGCCGGTGCTCACGCCGAGGTAGCGCACCAGTTGGCGCAGTTTGGTCACGTAAGCATACGCCTCGTCCGCGGACTCGATGTCGGCCTCGGTGACAATCTCCAGCAGCGGCACCCCGGCCCGGTTCAAATCGACGAGGCTGTGGTCGCCAACGTGGGTCAGTTTGCCGGTGTCCTCTTCCAGATGGGCGCGGCGCACGCGAATACGTTTGGCCGGGCCGTCGTCCGGATCAATATCCACAAAACCGTTGAGGCACAGCGGCAGCTCGTACTGCGAAATCTGGTAGCCTTTGGGCAAATCCGGGTAAAAGTAGTTTTTGCGGGCAAAAACGTTGTGCAGTTGAATCTGGCAGTTGAGGGCCAGCCCGGTGAGAATGGTATATTCAACAGCTTTTTTGTTGATGACCGGCAGCGTGCCGGGCATCCCCAAACAGATGGGGCAGACGTTGGTGTTGGGTTCCACGCCAAAAAATTCGGCGCTGCAGCCGCAAAACATTTTGCTGGCGGTGTTCAGTTCAATGTGAACTTCCATCCCGATGACGGGTTGATAGGGCATGTACTAACCTCACAGCGAGAATTTGATAGCGCCACACTTAACCGTGGTGGCATTTCTACCCATCCCCCCTGGCCCCCCTTCCCAATGGGAAGGGAGGTTAAGGGAGGGGGCAAAAAACGAGAAATTTTTTGTTCCGCGATTAATTACGGTACTACCGAAAATTTAATTCGGCCCAATTATAGCCAAGAATCGAGCCGCGAGCAACGCCTGTTTACACAATCAGCATCGCATCGCCAAAGGAGAAAAAGCGGTAGTTCTGTTCGATGGCGGTTTGGTAGGCGTGGCGAATCAAATCCTGGCCGGCAAAGGCGCTCACCAGCATCAGCAGGGTCGATTTGGGCAGGTGAAAGTTGGTCAGCAGCGCATCAACCGCGCGAAAGGTGAAGCCGGGGTAAATAAACAGGTCGGTTTCTTCCTCGATGGCCGCCACCGGTTTCCACGGGCACAGGCCGGGGTCAAAAGTGCTGGCCTCTTTCAGCGAGCCTTGCACGCCGGCGCTGCGCAGGGCGGCGGTTTCCAGCGTGCGCATGGCAGTAGTACCGACCGCCGCCAATCGCCCGCCGGCCAGTTTGGCATCGTTAATGCGCCGGGCGGTGGCGGCAGGCAGGCTGGCAAATTCGCGGTGGATGGCGTGCTGCTCCACCTGCGCCACGCTGACCGGTTTAAAGGTGTCCAGCCCAATATGCAGCGTCACATAATCCAGCAGCACGCCGTTGTCGCGCAGAGCCAGCAGCACCTCCGGCGAAAAGTGCAGCCCGGCGGTTGGCGCGGCCGCCGAGCCGTCAATCCGGCTGAAAACAGTTTGGTAGCGTTCGCTGTCATCCAAACGAGTGTGAATGTAGGGCGGCAGCGGGGTGTGGCCTACTTCATCGAGCCGGGCGTTAACCGGCCGGTTAAACTCAACCACGCGGCGGGACTCGCCCAAATTTTCAATAATGGTCAGAGCAATGGGAGATAGCGAATTGTCGCTGAGAGATGGCGAGTGGCGGGTGGCGAGTAGCGGGTCAATTACCTGCGCCTCTGCGCCCGTGCGCCCCTGCTCCGCTGCCAAAATCTCCACGGTGACGCCGGGGTTGAGGCGCTTGCCGCCAACCAGCGCCTCCCAGCGAAGGTCATCGAGCTGTTTGAGCAGTAAAATTTCTGCTTTGCCGCCGCTGGTTTTGCGGCCAAACAACCGGGCCGGAATAACCCGGCTGTCGTTGGCCACCAAAATGTCGCCGGGATTGAGAAAATCGACGAGATCGGCAAAGGTGTGGTGCGAAATCTGGCCGCTGGCGCGGTCAACCCGCATCAGCCGCGAAGCGTGGCGCGGCTCAACCGGGATTTGGGCAATTAATTCTAATGGGAGGTTGTAATCAAAATCGGCAACGTTCACAGGCTTGAGTCCGCCACGGTGATGTGATATTCGGTTTGGCTGCGGCGACCGTCGAGGTCGACGGCGGTCAGGGTGAGCCGGTATGTGCCCGGCGTTTGGCCGGTGAGGATGAGCACCAGCCTGGCCTGCCGGCTGGCGGCGGCGCTCAAATCCAGGCTGCCGGCGCTGGACAACTGCTCCGGCGGGCAAAGCTCCACCAGCCCGGTAGCGGCCGGTCGCTGCCAGGCGGGGTGGCACATTTGCAGCGTGAGCAACTGGGCCGGAAAACTTTCGGGGCCGGACCCGAGCGGCTGGCCGTTGACCCGGACCTCAACCGAAACGAGCGGGCCGAGGCTGGCAATGGCAGTTTCAACCTGGGCCGGCTGGCCGGGCAAAAGACGAATCGGAGAGACAGACTGACCGGGCGGGCGCTGTTTTTGGCGCGGCACGGCCACAAAGCGTGACAGATCGGGCGGCGGCACCAACTGCGGCGCAAATCTGGGCACGGGTCGATCCAGCACGTACAGGATACCGGCCGGTTCAACCGCCTGAGGTTGGGCGGGCTGCACCGGCCCTAAAGTGACGGTGGGCCAACCGGGGCCCGCCAGGGGTGAAAACCCCAGCAGCGACGGCAGGCCGGTTGCGTCCAGTTGGCTGGCGCAACCCAACACCAGCACCGCCAGCAGGCCCAACAACAATCCATTAATCACAACTCGACGGTTCAAAGCGTAAGCTCTCCGGAAAATCTGCGAATCTGCGAGATGTTGTAGGGGCGCTTCGCGAAGCGCCCCTACCCAATTTTCTCCCGTGCAGGAGTCCAAAACTGTAGTTTTGGACTCCACGTTTTCACCTTCGTGTCCCCCAACTAAAACAACGATGGTTGCTCCGGGCGGTTGGGCGCGACCAGGCCCAAATGGTTGTAGGCGTGGGCCGTGGCCACCCGGCCACGCGGCGTCCGGTCCAAAAAGCCAAGTTGCAGCAGGTAAGGCTCCACCACGTCCATAATGGTTGAACCTTCTTCGCCAATGCTGGCAGCGATGGTTTCCAACCCCACCGGGCCGCCGCCAAACTTGCCAATAATCGAGTGCAGCACCTTGCGGTCCAAATCGTCCAGCCCCAGCGGGTCAACATTCATCAGCGACAGGGCCTCGTGGGCCACCTGCCGGGTAATCACCCCGTCGGCGCGGACTTCGGCGTAATCGCGGGCGCGTTTGAGCAGCCGGTTGGCAATGCGGGCCGTGCCGCGCGAACGGCGGGCAATTTCGAGCGCGCCTTCGGGTTCGATGGGCACGTTTAAAATGGTGGCCGAGCGGCGCACAATCTGCTCCAGCTCTTCGGGCTTGTAAAATTCCAGCCGAAAGATGGCCCCAAAGCGGTCGCGCAGCGGCGAGGCCAGCAAATCGAGCCGGGTTGTGGCGCCGAGCGCCGTAAAATGGGGCAACTTGAGCCGGATGTTGCGGGCGCTGGGGCCTTTGCCAATCACAATATCCAGCGCGTAATCTTCCATTGCCGGGTAGAGCACCTCTTCAACAGCGCGGCCCAACCGGTGAATCTCGTCGATGAACAGCAGGTCGCCTTTGCGCAGGTTGGTGAGAATGGCCGCCAGATCGCCGGCGCGCTCAATGGCCGGGCCGGAGGTGATTTTCAAATTGACCCCCATCTGGTGAGCGATGATGCTGGCCAGCGTGGTTTTGCCCAGCCCCGGCGGGCCGTAAAACAGCACGTGGTCCAGCGCCTCGCCGCGCAGTTTGGCCGCTTCGATGAGGATTTTAACGTTGTCTTTAACCGTTTCCTGGCCAAAATAGCCGTCCCAATCCAGCGGGCGCAGGCTGGTTTCCAACTGTTTTTCTTCGGTTTGAGCGTTTGGGGAAATAGTACGGTCGTTCATAGGCATAAATTATACCACAAAATTGTCGATGCGTTTAAGAGCCGGCGCGCCGGGGCAGGCGGCCGGTGAGCAGCAGATGCTTCAAATTGGGCCAGTGATACAGCCGGTTGCGCCACACAAACCACACCCCGGCCAGCAGGCCGCCCAACTCCCAGCCCCACAGCTCGGGGCGGCGGGTAAAGGCGTACCAATAGGCCAGTTTGATGTCGGCCTGTTCGCTGCCGCGCTTGCCCCACACGTGAAAACGCCAGCCGCGAAACGGCCAGTACCACGTATCGTGGAACAGCCACAACCGGTCTAAAATGGCGTGGCCGTTGAAAACCAGCCCGTACAGCCCCCAGGCGGGCCGCTTCCAGATGACCACCAGCAAAACGGCCAAATGGGCCAGCAGCGTGTGAGCAAACAACACCGCCGATTTGTACTTGCGATAAAAATAAAGCGCCGCCAGCGGTTTATCAATCAAATCGGGGCCGGTAGCGGCCAGGGCCACCAGGCGATAGTCAACATTTTTAAGGGCCGGCAGTTTATCTTGCAACAGGTCAACCGCGGCCAGGGTGTAGGTGATATGGCTTTGAGGCAGCATAGGTTACGGCTCGATGGGTTGAATTTTCTGGCAAGGGCGATTATGAAACCAATATCGTTATCGGGCAAATATGGCCCGTCGCCAATCAACGGAAAAACTGCCGGCGGCGGGCGTCAATTTTTGTGGCCCCACTTTACATTTTGAATTATTTGTGGTATAAAATTGCACCCTTTAAAAACGGGGTAATTCCCTGTGTTTGGGGGCATCAGGCGTCAATGGCGACGCCTGCCGATAAGGTTTCAACGAAAACTGCTCAAGGGAGCAATGAAGCTATGGGTAAGAAAGTGACTAAATCTCAACTAGAACTTTTGGAACAACAGCGCCAGCAAACTATTGAAGAACTGGAACACTTGCGGGCCGAACTCAGCGCCGAGTTTGAACACGATGACGTCGATGATGCCGCCTCTGATTTGATTGAACGCGATAAAACCCAGGCGCTGATTATTGGGCTTGAGTACAAGCTGAAGGATATTGAACACGCCATTGAACAGGCGCAAAGCGGGGGTTACGGCATTTGCGAACGCTGCGGCAAAGCCATCGAACCGGAACGGCTGGAGATTTTCCCGGAAACAACGATGTGCGTTGATTGCAAGCGAGAAACCGAGCGCATTATTCGCAGCAGCATCAAATAATTATCTTCCCAATCCAAAAATCTAACGGAATAAAAAAGGGACGAGCGTAATTGCTCGTCCCTTTTTGTTTGGGTATCGGGTTATTACTGGCTAATCGCCCGGTCGTTTAACGGTTGGGTGGGGCGAGCATCAGGCCCAATTATTGCGGAGAACGCATCAATTTGGTCCTGAGATACCTGGCCGCGTTGATCCATAACAAACCAGTTTACGCCTTCGGAGCAGGGCGGGGTTGTTAAAGAACCGGAGTAGGTATAGTAGGGCGAGTCAGCCGGCAGGATATCGGCAACGTTCACCGTGCCGGTCAGAGCTACGGTGGCTTCTTCGGTTGGAATTTGATCCCAGAATTGCGCCAGAACAGGGTTTTCCGTGCCCTCATCCAACATTATGCCCACAACTGCCAGCTCGCCAGCATCGCTTTTGTGAACCAGGTGGACTTCCATAGCCGCCGGCGCGCCGCCTTCCGTGTGTTCGCTGGGCACGTGGAAATGGAATTGAGCCAGGTTAAAGGTTTTACCGTTCACCTCGATGCTGCTGCCGGTATCGTAATTAACTTGAATGGTATGCCCATTGTTTACAACACTGTTCAGGCTGGTCGGCTGGTAGTTAAATTGAATCTCCCCCGATTGAGTGGCGGAATCGGCGGGAATATCAATTGGAGATTGGCTGGCGCCGGTTGAGCACAGCGCATACTCGGCAGACAGATCGCCCCAAAATTCCGGGCCAATGTCACCGGAGTAGCCCCAGTGCGGAGCTTCGGCGTGCGCATCCTGGCTTTCTTCGGCCATGGCCGCGCTGTCGGCCTCCGGCGCCATCATAGCACCTTCGGCGTTTTGGGCCGGGATGCAAACCACCTGCCCCACCACAATCACGTTGGGGTCGGCAATCACATCGTAGCTGCCGCCGGCCGCCGCGGCGGCGTTGGTGGCTTCAAAAATGGCGGTGTAGCCCAGCGGGTCGCCCAGGAATTTCTCGGCGATCTTGCTGAGCCAGTCATCGGCCTGAACCGTGTAATCCTGAGCACAGGCGCCGGTGGCCATCATAGGTTGCTCTTCGACCATCGCCGGCGCTTCGGCCATCATTGCGCCTTCGCCCTGGCTGATCCGGCCTTCGAGGGCCGGCGAAACGGGGCTGTTGGCGGCAATGTACGTTTGCAGCGCCTCATCCAGCGGTGAGCCAAAATCGTAGGTATTGCGGGCGGTCACAAACACTTCGTAACCGTCGCCGCCGCCGCGCATAAAGTCGTTAGAGGCAACTTTGTAGGTGGCAGCCAGATCGATGGGGCTGTAGCTGCCATCCGTGTTTTTCACCTCAACGCTGGTAATGCGCGAACCAACCGGTTGGGCCGGATCCCAACTGTAACGCAGCCCGGCTACCTGTGGGAAGCGGCCGGTGCCTTCATTTTCCGCGTTTTCGGCGCGGCTAACGCCATTTTCCAGCGCCTGCACCACTTCCGCGCCGGTCAAATCAAAGGTGGAAATGAGGTTGCCAAACGGCAGCACGGTCAGCACATCGCCAAGGGTCACATTGCCGGCGCCGATGCTGGCGCGGATGCCGCCGCCGTTAGTAATGGCAATCTGGGTGCCTTCGCCCTGGGTGGCCTGGAGCATCGCATCGGTGATCAGGTTGCCCATAGTACACTCAGCAAAGCGACAGGTGGTACGCTCGCCGTCAAGGTCAACCGCGGCCTGGCCAATCACCTTTTCAGTGAGGGCGTTGATTGGTCCTTTGAGGGCGTCAACCCGGGCCTGGACTGTTTCATCCTGGGCCACGCTGCTGTCCAGCGCAATCGGGTCGCCGCTGTATTCGGTGACCACGCCATCGGCATTAAATGTAACGTTCAACCGCCCCAGCGCTCTGGCGTAGGAGCCATCCTGCACAATCACCACCGGGCTGCCGTCCGGGGCATCGACCACGGTGGGATACGGGCCGGCCGCGCCTTCGGCGGTGTTTGACAGCAATGTGTGGCTGTGGCCGCCAACAATCACGTCCAGGCCGGTTATGCTGCGGGCCAAATCCTGATCGGCATTGTAGCCAATGTGGGTAAGGGCGATGATCTTGTTGATGCCCTGCCCGGCAAGTTCATCCACCGCCGCCTGCACGCTGGTGGCAACATCGTTAAAGATCACGTTGGGGCCGGGGCTGGAGAGAATACCGGTTTCCGAGGTGGTTGCACCGACTACGCCAATTTTTTCGCCGCCTACTTCCAGAATAGTGTAGGGTTTGATCAGCCCGGCCAATTCAGGCTCGGCGCTGGCATCGATATTGGCGCTAACCACCGGGAATGAAACGCCCCGCAAAAAGCTGCCGAGCGTACCCGGGCCGCTGTCAAATTCGTGGTTGCCAATGGTCATGGCCTGGTAACCCAGCAAGCCCATCATTTCCTGGGCTTCACCGCCCTGGTATTGGTTGAAAAAGAGCGTGCCCTGGAACTGGTCACCGGCATCAACCAAAATGGTGTTGGCCACTTCTCCGCGCACCTGGTCGGCGGCCGTTTTTACCCGGGCCGCACCCCCAAAACATTCGTTGGCTGCCATTTCCTCGTCATCGCAGGTATTGCCGCCGCTATCAAACTGGTCTACCCGAGCGTGAACATCATTGGTGTGCAGCACCGTTAATGAGAAACTGCCACCATTCTGAGCGCCGGCCGGCAACGCCGCCAACAACAACGCCAGCAGAATTACTACCATTACTATTCGTTTGGTATTCATTACTGCCCTCCTTGTTTCAACTTTCGGAAAGAATATGGGAACCAAAAGACCCGCCAATTGTACACGACTCAAAATCACAAGGCAAGGCTGGATTGAAACCCCAGTTTATCCGCCAATTGGCCTAAGTACTTTTGCTTGAGTTTAGGCTCGTGTTATAATGACGATGTTATGGCTACAGAATCTAAAACCTATAAACAATCATTTTTACCCGCTTTAATTATTAATGGCCTGATCACCGGCATGGTGTTTGTTTTTTTGCTGGGCGGCGCTTATGTGGGCTACGTGTTTTACTACACGGTCAAAAACGCCGTAGTCCGAGCCAATCTGCCCGGCCTCAATTCGGTTGACCTGTCGCTGCCGCAGGTGGTGGCCGCCCTGCCGCTCACCGGCAGCAGCGACGAATTGCCCGCCTCGCTGCCGGCCGTACGCGGCGGCGATAGCGGCGAAACCAGCGCCAGCGGCGTGCCCCTGCCCGACTACGAGTTAAAAGAAAGGATCAACATTCTGCTGCTGGGGCTTGACCGCCGGCCCAACGAGGTCTACTCGCGCACCGATACGATGATTTTGGTAACTATTGACCCCAACGCCAAAACCGCCGGTATGCTCTCCATTCCCCGCGACCTGTGGGTGTCGATCCCCGGCTACGGCGAAGACCGCATCAACAAAGCCTATTTTCTGGGCGGAGCGAACAATTACCCCGGCGGCGGCCCGGCGCTGGCCATGAAAACCGTGCAGTACAACCTGGGTGTGCCTGTTCACTTTTACGCCCAAATCGACTTCCGCGGCTTTGAAGATGTTATCAACACGCTGGGCGGCATTGATATTTACGCCCCGGAAACCATCGACGACCCCAAATTTCCCGACAGCAATTACGGTTACGATCCGTTTTATATTGAAGAAGGTCAGCACCATCTGGACGGCCACGATGCCATGCGCTACGCCCGCACTCGCGCCACGGCCGGCTCCGACTTTTCCCGGGCCAAACGCCAGCAGCAGGTATTGCTGGCCATCCGAGACAAAGCCTTGCAGCTCAACATGATCCCCAAAATCCCCGAATTGTGGAGCCAATTTTCCGATACCGTTGAAACCGACCTGCAACTGGTTGATATTGTTGAACTGGCTCAACTGGCCAACGATATTAATGCCGATAACATCCAGTCGGCGGTGATTGATTTCAAATACACGGTCAACTACGTGGTGCCGGAAACCCGGGCGCAGGTGCTGCTGCCGCTCCGTGAAAAGATCAAAGTATTGATTGATGACATGTTCGCCGATACCGCCCCGGCGGTACCCCAGGGGCCTTCCCCCGCCGAGCTTGAAGCTCAGCAGCAGGAAGCCGAAGCTCAGGCCCGCGCCCAGGAAATTGAACAACAAACCCAGCGGCTGGAAGAAGTAAAAACCTTTTTGGGGCAGGAAAACGCCCGCGTGGTTATTCAAAATGGTACCAACATCCCCAACCTGGCCTCGCAAACCGCGCTCTATCTCAAAAACCAGGGCTTTAATATTGTCCAGTTCAGCCCGGCCGACGCCAACACCTACACCCGGTCGGTGATTGTGGTTTACAACGAAGAAAAAGGCTACACGCTCAGCCTGCTGTCGGCCATATTCAACGTTGAAGAAGAAAATATCCGGCGCAGCCCCAACCTGAAAAGTGATGTCGATTTTCGGGTGATCGTTGGCAGCGATTTCCAATTGCAGGCCGATCAGGATTTGCAGCTTTCCACTGCCGAGCAGTAGGCCGCCAACCTTAAAAAATATCAAAAACCTATCCGGTCGGATAGGTTTTTTTGTAACTGAAAGGACTCACGATGACTCTGCTCCTCGGACTCGATCTGGGCACTTCCAGCGCCAAAGCCACTTTGTTCGATGCTGACGCCGGCCAAACAATAGCCACCACGGCCCGCGAATACCCCATTAGCAAACCGGCCCCCGACCGGGCCGAACAAAACCCCGACCACTGGTGGCAGGCCGCCGTCGCCATTACCCGCGCCGTAACCAGCCAAACCGGCCGCCGAAATGTGGCTGCCATCAGTTTTAGCGGCCAAATGCACGGCACGGTGTTGCTCAACGCCGCCGGCGCGCCCGTTCACCCGGCCATCATTTGGGCCGACCAGCGCACCGCCACCACCTGCCCGCAACTCATTAATGCCCTCGGCCCGGCGCAATACGCCGACCTCACCGGCACCCTGCCGGCCACCGGCTTTTTTGGGGCGACGCTGCTCTGGCTGGCCCAACATCAACCGGAACTGTTGGCCCAAACCTGGCAGGCCATCCTGCCCAAAGATTACCTCCGCTATAAAATGACCGGCGAAGCCGCCACCGACATCAGCGACGCCGCCGGCACTGGCATTTTTGATATTCGCCGCCAAAGCTGGGCCGAACCGATTTTATCAGCCGTGGGCCTGCCCGTCGATATTTTGCCGCCGGTGTTGGCCTCAACCGCCGTGGCCGGCGGGCTAACCACTGCCGCTGCCGCCGAATTGGGCCTGCCGGCCGGCATCCCGGTGGTGGCCGGCTGCGCCGATCAACCGGCCCAGGCCATCGGCAACGGGCTGATTGAGCCGGGCCAAACCTCGGTTACTACCGGCAGCGGGGGACAGGTGTTTACCCCGGTTCGCCCCGGCAGCGTTCAACCCGACCCGCGGCTGCACGTTTTTAACCACGCCACGCCGGAAATGTGGTACGTGCTGGGCGCAATTTTGTCGGCAGGGCTATCGCTGCGCTGGCTGCGTGGCATCACCGGCCTGGCCAGCACCGACAACGCTTACGCCATCCTCAGCGCCGAAGCGGCCCAAACGCCGCCGGGAGCCAACGGCCTCATCTTTTTACCGCACCTGTCCGGCGAGCGCACCCCGCACATGGACCCGCTGGCCCGCGGCGGCTTCATCGGCCTCACCCATTACCACAGCCGCGGCCATCTGGCCCGGGCGGTAATGGAAGGCGTGGCTATGACTCTGCGGCAGGCGCTGGACCTCACTCTGGCGCTTGGCGGCACAACCAGCCAGATCATCGCCGCCGGCGGCGGGGCAGAAAGCGACGTGTGGCGGCAAATTCAGGCCGATGTCTTTGGCCTGCCGCTGCGCCAATCGCTGCTCAAAGAGCAGGCCGGCATCGGCGCGGCGCTGCTGGCCGGCGTCGGCGCGGGAGTGTATCCCAACCTGGCCGAAGCCTGCCAGCAGGTGGTGCAGCACGGCCCCGTCACCGAGCCGGATCCCGCCGCCCACACCCGCTACACCGAGCTGTACCAGCGCTTTGAGCAACTTTATCCCCGCCTGCGCAACGATTTTCATTGGCTGGGCAAACTTGAATAAAAACTCGGCTTAAGGTATAATCACCGCTCAACTAAATATACACCTCGGGGGCCTGGATAAACCGGGCTGAGAATTCCTCTTGTTACCCACACTGTGAGGATGACCGACACACCTGATCCGGGTAATACCGGCGTAGGGAGGTACATCGATGAAAAAAACGTAAACCACCCGCCGGGTGGTTTTTTTATGGAATGAACGATGGCCCGTATTGTTATTTTTGCCAACGGCGAACTGAACCAGCCAGAGCGGCTTAAAGCCAGCCTGCACCCCACCGACCGCATTTTTTGCGCCGATGGCGGCACGCTGAATGCGCTGGCCCTCAACCTGACCCCGGAAATTATCATCGGCGATCTCGATTCGCTGCCGGCAGAGGTGGTCACGCGGATGGAATCCGCGGGCGTCGCCATCCAGCGCCACCCGGCCAACAAAGACCAAACCGATCTGGAACTGGCTCTGGAACTGGCCGTAGCCCAACAGCCCGATGAAATTTTGCTGGTTACGGCGCTGGGCGGCCGGCTCGACCAGATGCTGGCCAACATTTTGCTGCTCACCCGGCCCGGTTACGCTGGCCCGCAACTGGCGCTGATCGATGGGCCGCAGCAAGCCATTCTGCTGCGCGACCACGGCTGCCTGTCGCTGGCCGGCCGGCCCGGCGACACCCTCTCGGTGGTGCCGCTCACCGCCAAAGTTACCGGCGTAACGCTGGTTGGCGTGCAGTGGCCGCTCACCAACGCCACCCTGTCGCTGGGCAGCACCTGGAGCATCAGCAACCAGTTTGCCGCCAACCAGGTCACCGTGGAAATTGAGCGCGGCGTGGCGCTCGTTGTGTATATTCAAAAAACGTTAGTGACATAAAATTTTTCGTAACCATGTACTTGGCTGTGGTCGGTAGCAAGTGGCGGGTGGCAAGTGGCATGTTTTTACCCGCCACCCGCTACTTGCCACTTGCCACTCGCAGCCTTTTCAAGTGGCGAAAAACTAACAAAAAAACTGCTAACCAATCAAAGGAACGATTATAATGTTAAACCCAAAATTTATTTTTATTGCCCTGCTTGCTTTGTGGCTGGCCGGCTGCGCGGCCCAAACGCCCGCACCCACCGCCACCCCCACCGAACCGCAAACCCTCACTTTGATGAGCCACGACAGCTTCACCGCCAGCCCGGAAGTCATTGCTGCGTTTGAAACGGCCAACAACGCCAAAATTGAATTTCTGCGCTCCGGCGATGCCGGCGCGGCGCTCAACCAGGCCATCCTGTCCAAAGAAAATCCGCTGGCCGATGTCTTTTTTGGAGTAGACAACACCTTTTTCAGCCGGGCCATCGACGGCGGCATTTTTGAGCCGTACGCTTCGCCGCTGCTGGCCGATGTTCCCGCCGCGCTCAAACTGGACTCCGAAAACCGGCTGCTGCCGGTGGATTACGGCGATGTCTGCCTGAATTACGACAAAGGCTGGTTTGCCGATAAAGGGCTGACCCCGCCCCAAAATCTGGAGGATTTGACCAAACCGGAATATAAAAGCCTGACCGTGGTAGAAAACCCAGCCACTTCATCACCGGGGCTGGCTTTTTTGCTGGCAACCATTGCCCGTTTTGGCCCGGATGGCTACCTGCCCTACTGGCAGCAACTCAAAGCCAACGATGTGCTGGTGGTTGACGGCTGGGAAGATGCCTACTACGGCCAGTTTACCCGCTACGATGGCGCTCGGCCGCTGGTGGTGAGCTACGCCAGCAGCCCGCCCGCCGAGGTCTACTTTGCCGACCCGCCGGTTGACGCCGCGCCCACCGCTTCCATCACCGCCGATGGCAGTTGCTTCCGCCAGGTTGAGTTCATCGGTATTTTGGCCGGCACACAAAAACGGGCGCTGGCTGAAAAGTTCATCGATTTTATGCTTAGCCCGCAGTTTCAGGAAGATATCCCGCTGCAAATGTTTGTGTTTCCGGCCAATCAAACCGCCAAACTGCCCGATGTGTTTGAAAAATACGCCCAACTGGCCACCGACCCGGCCACGCTGCCGCCGGCCGACATTGCCGCCAACCGCGAAAGCTGGCTCAACGCCTGGACAGAAACTGTGCTGCGGTAGCATTTAAAATTAGGTGGGTTGGGTGAGTGATGAGTTTTGAGTTTTAAGTTCGTGGTGTGTAAGGCGAAAATCCAAAATCCAAAATCCAAAATACCCAAAGAGCACTTCGTCCAAAATCGTACATGGGTTTGGTGGGCCAGCGCGCTGTTGCCGGGCGGCTTTTTGCTGCTGTTTTACTTTTACCCGCTGGCGTCCATCTTTAAACTGAGCTTTGCCCCGGCCGGCCGGCTCGATTTGTCGGCGCTGGAGCGGCTGGTGACCGGCAGTTATTATCTGCAAACGCTCTGGTTTACAGTGTGGCAGGCGGCGCTCTCTACCCTGCTAACGCTGGCGCTGGCGTTGCCGGGCGCGTACGTGTTTGCCCGCTACCGCTTTGCCGGCAAACGGCTGTTACTGGCCGCGGCCACGGTGCCGTTTGTGCTGCCCACCATTGTGGTAGCCAACGCCTTTTCAGCGCTGCTGGGGCCGCGCGGGCTGCTCAACGATCTGCTGGTGGGGCTGTTTCAGCTCGATGCCCCACCCGTGCAGCTTCAGCACAGCCTGGCCATGATTTTGCTGGCCCACGTGTTTTATAACTACGCCATTGTGCTGCGGCTGGTGGGCGGCTTTTGGGCCAATCTCAACCCGCAGTTGGTGGAGGCCGGGCAAATGTTGGGAGCCAGCCCGTGGCGCACCTTTTGGCAGATTACCGTGCCGCTGCTGCTGCCGGCCATTGGCGCGGCGGCGCTGCTGGTGTTCATCTTTTGTTTTACCAGTTTTGGGGTGATTTTGATTTTGGGCGGCCCGCAGTTTGCCACGTTAGAAGTAGAAATTTACCGGCAGGCGGTCAATTTGTTCAACCTGCCGGTGGCGGCGGCGCTGTCGATGGTGCAGATCATCTTTATTTTTGGGCTGATGCTGGCGTACACTCGCTTGCAGGCCCGCAGCAGCCGGCCGCTGAATTTGCGCTCGCAGCAGGCCAACCAGCGCCCCGCCCGCACCCGCCGCGAAAAACTGCTGGTAGGGAGCAGCATCGGGCTGATGCTGGCGCTGCTGGTTACGCCGCTGGCGGCGCTGGTGCTGCGCTCGGTAACGGTAGCCGGCCAGCTCTCACTCAATTCCTACCGGGCGCTGCTGGTTGGCGATGCCCGGCAGCAGAGCCTGTTTTTTGTGCCGCCCACCGAAGGCATCCGCAACTCGCTGCTGTTTGCCGGCAGCACCGTCATTGCCGCCTCGCTGCTGGGGCTGCTGGTGGTGCTGGCGCTCACCGCCGCCGGCCGGCCGGCCAAATTCTCGGCCCTGTTTGATGCCGTATTTATGCTGCCGCTGGCCACTTCGGCGGTAACGCTGGGCTTTGGTTACATCATCGCCCTCAACCAGCCGCCGCTCAACCTGCGCACCTCGCCGCTGCTGGTGGTGATTGCCCACACGCTGGTGGCGCTGCCATTTGTGGTGCGCAGCCTGCTGCCGGCCGTGCGCAGCATTCAGCCCTCGCTGCGGGAAGCGGCGGCAATTTTGGGCGCGTCGCCGGCCCGGGTCTGGCGAGAGATCGATTTGCCGATTGCCAGCCGGGCGCTGCTGGTGGGCGCGGTGTTTGCGTTTACCGTCAGCATGGGTGAATTTGGTGCGACGGTTTTTATTGCCCGGCCGGATACGCCAACCATGCCGGTGGCTATTTTTCGCTTTTTGGGCCAGCCCGGCGCGCTCAATTACGGGCAGGCGCTGGCCATGAGCGCCATTTTAATGGCCGTTTGCGCCGTTGGTTTTTTGGTGATTGAACGCTTTAGAATTGGCAACAGCGAATTTTAAAGATTGACGGAACCTGCAAACAGGCGTAAAATAAGCGTTCATTAATTGTATGCAGCGAGCGCAGCATGTATCTACCATCGTACGAATCGCCGGAAAGCCCGCATCCCAGCCAGCAGTTAAAGCACGAAATTTTAAGCTGGGATGATGTTGACAAATTGATCGATCACCTGATTCCCCAATTTGAAGGTGAATTTGACGGCCTGCTAATGATCACCAACGGCGGGCTGGTCCCCGGCGGGATTTTGAGCGAGGCGATGGGCATCAAACACGTGTTAACGGCCTCGGTTTATTTCCCCGACGAAGTTGACCAGAAACTGGCCTGGCCCACGTTTATTCAATACCCGCCCGATACCCTGCTCACCGGGCGGCGCATTTTGGTGGTAGACGACATCTGGGCCAACGGCCGGGCCATAATGATTGTGCAGGGTCGGCTGCAAGCGGCCGGCTGCCAGTACGAAACCGCCGTACTCCACTACCGGCTGCGCTCTAACCTGTTTCCCAATGCCGGCCCCACCTACTATGGCGCCATCACCAACCGCTATATTGTGTACCCGTGGGAAGCCTCAATTATGCCCCGCCTTAAAATAAAGCCGGGAACCGGTCCATTACCGGCGATCTAATTGAATTCTAACTTTTTTTCTGATATACTGTACTCACAAATTGTCCTCATCCAGTGGATGGGGAGTTTTTGAAATTGGCTAAAATATTATTGCAAAAATATGGCAAGGGCGCTGTTTTAGCAGCGCCTTTAATTTTTTTTGGAGAATGTATAAAAACCGTAACACCTCACCCCCCAATGCTACTGTAGGGCCGTAATCACCCAAAGGAGATTCAGTTATGAATATGATGCTTACTACTGAGTCAGCAACCGATTTTACGGCGGCCCGGCAAAAAGCGTTCATCGAAGAATGGCTCAGTTTTTTTACCGGCCGCCCCACCGACCTGCTCTCGTTTGAAGAGGTCAAACACAATTTAAGATTACAAGACTCATCCTACAAAGGATTGCAAGAGATTGAACTGGATAAAATTGTCGGCAGCATTGGCCGCTACCGAGATTTCACCCGCTCGTTTCTGCCCAAAAACGACCAAACCCAGGAGCGCTGGCGCCGGGTAGACGCTGTGGCCACAGATTTGCAGGGCCTGCCGCCCATCGATGTGTACAAAGTGGGCGATGTTTACTTTGTGCGCGATGGCAACCACCGGGTTTCGGTGGCGCGGCTGCACAACGCCAAAACCATCGAAGCCTATGTAACCGAATACAAAGCCCCCATTCCCATCAGCAAAGATGACAATCTGGATGACATTTTGCTGAATATGGAACGAACCAACTTTCTGGAGAAAACCCGGATTGATGACCTCCGGCCGGGGCACGGCATCGAACTGACCGAGCCGGGCCGCTACCGGCGCATGCTGGGCCATATTGCCTTTCACAAACACATGCGTGAAATGGAATGCGAGTGCGAAATCAGCGATGAAGAAGCAGTGGGCAGTTGGTTTGACAACGTCTACACGCCGGTGGTGGAACTGATCCGGCGCGATACCGTACTCCGGGATTTTCCCGGCCGCACCGAAGCCGACCTGTACACCTGGCTCATTGTGCACCGGGCCAGGCTGGAAAAAGAATACAATGCCTTTGGCTACGTGCCCGACGAAGACGTGCTTGAAAATCTCAAGCGCGAGCGGGCCACCAACCCGTTTGCCCGGTTAATGGGCTTTTTTCGCGGCCAGCTCGATTTGAAACAGTTACCGCTTAAGGTTGAGCGCGCCAAATTTTTAGAGCAAACCCGGCTGGATGAACTTATCCCCAACAACGGCATCCACTTTACCGAGCCGGGCTGCTACCAATTGGCCAAAGAACACATCGATGTTCACAAATATCTAAAGGATGTTGAAACCAATTCAGAAATGCCTTACGCCGATGCGGTAGTCAGTTGGTACACCAACGTGTACCTGCCGGTCATCAACCTGATCAGGCAGCGAAACGTCATCGGCTATTTTCCCAAAAATACCGAAGGCGACCTGTACATCTGGCTGGTTTCGCGGCGACAGACCCTGGAAGGCAACCACGCGCTGGGCCAGATTCCCACTGAAAAAGTTATTTGGGACCTGGAAAACGAACTTTCGTCTCTGCCAAACGTGGGGTTAGTTTCATTTTTCGGCAAAAAACTGGACTTGGCCAGCGTTTTAAACGGCAAAGCCTGATTGCCGGTATTTCATTAGTGTCACGGAATATTCGCCACAATGCACCTGGTCGTAGTCGGTAGCAAGTGGCGGGTGGCAAGTGGCGCGTTTTTACCCGCCGCCCGCTACTTGCAACTCGCTGCCTTTTTAAGTGGCGAAAAACAAAAGACGCTAACCCATTTCAAAAAAAAGCGAGTGCGGCAATTTAACCGCGCTCGCTTTTTTAGTTGACGGCAAACAAAGCCGCGGGTGGGTGCTCAAGCGGCAGCGCCGACCGGGCGCGCAGCCGGCCATGCTGGCTGCCGGCGGTAAATTCAACAAACACCGGCAGTCCGGTGGTTTGCGCCACAGCCACACGGAGTGTTTCACCAGCGGCCAAACTCAACTCGATTTGTGTGGCGGCCACCGTATTAACCACTACCTGGCGGCTGGTGGCAGAGGCCGGGGATTGGGCCAACAGACGCTCTATTTGGGCAAAGGCATCGGTTACCGGCGACAACACCGGCGTTGTTGGCGACTCGCTCGCCGGCAAATCAAGCCGGTTAAAGCGCCAGGCCTGGTTGCCGTTGATCACCAATGTTTGGCCCAATAAATCCGGCGCGTTTGTCTCCAAAATTTCCAGCCGCAGCCGGGAGCCGGCCCGCCATTCCTCGACGGTAACTTCGCCGGCCAGCGGCGCGTTGGGCCAGTCAATATCCCACACTGTGTGCCGGCTGGCGTTCCAGGCTGTCCGGGTTGTTGCCAGCGCCTGCTCCGGCGCTACGGGTTGAGCTGCGTTGCAGGCAGTCAAAATTAATCCCAGGGTAATCAGATAAAAAACCGTTTTCATTATTGACCGTAAACCGGGCAGTTGAAGCCGGCATTAATTTTGCCGGCAAGCCGATGGTGTGGTATCAAAAGATACACTGCTTTTTGAACTGGTGCAATTGCGATGAGTGCTGAAGAGGAGGCTTTATCGATATGAGTCCAATCCGCATGTCAAAATTAGAGGCAGCAACCCGCATCGTTCTTGAGTTCAATCAGGCCTTTAACCGTCACGATGTTGCCGGGATGATGCAACTGATGAGCGATGACTGTATTTTTGAAAACACGGCTCCGGCCCCCGACGGCACGGTGTACATGGGGAAAGAAGCGGTGACCCGGTTTTGGCAGGATTTCTTCCGCGAGTCGCCCCAGGCCCACATTGAAATTGAGGAAATTTTTGGCTTTGGGGAGCGGTGCGTTATGCGTTGGAAATACAACTGGGTGGATACAACCGGTGCAACAGGGCATGTTCGAGGCGTAGATATATTCCGGATCCGCAGCGGTTCCATCCTTGAAAAACTGTCTTACGTAAAGGGTTAACCTTATCGCCAGCTAATCATCCGTTCATCCACAAAATTGTAAGTAATAGCCAGTTGCGCGTTAACGTCGTCGGTAAACATGGGCCCCGGGTACAACCGCCACCGGCGCGGCAGCCTAGCCGGTTGTCGCCGCGGGCATAACCACCGGCAAATTATCGGCGGGGGCCAGCAGGTCAAGGTAATCCAGGTAAACCCAGCCGGTCAGCTTGCTGCTTTTAATTAAAACCCAATCGCCGGCGGGATTGATGGCCAGCACATCTACCACCCGGCCCAATTCCAAAATGCCCACTTTGGCGTAATCCGGCCCCGGCCCCTGCCGCAAATTGACCGCCGACGTGTTGACCTGCCCGTCGATAAGCGGCGTGAGCGCGCTCATATCCGGCAGGCCAACCGGCGCGGTTGGGGTTGAGTCCGCTGCCGGCTCTTCTGGCGCGGCGGCTACCGAGAGACCGGCGGGTTCTATGTTGGCCGCGGTTACCGGCGGCGCGGGGGTGGCGGTGCACACGTCTTCCAAATTGATTTTTGGAAACGGCGTGGGTGGAACGGTGGGCTGCGCCGCGGCGGGGGCAGGCCATGCTGCCGCGTCGATGGGGCGCAGCGCCTGTTCGCCCGCGTGGCCGGCGCAACCGGCCAGCAGTATTGTTAGGGCAACTATCATCAACGTGAAATATTGTTTTTTCATCGGGTTATCCTGTTCAAATCTTTTTTTCTCCGCGACTGTTGTGTTTCCGCGGTCTGTTTTTTGGCGACAGCTTTATTAGTTATAACATTCCGCCGCTAAAATTTCATCCCCCAAAAGGTATAGACAGGGTATCATTCTTTGACTACCTCCGCTGCGAGCCGTTCAAAGAAGTAGACCATCACCGGCACAAGCAGCAGGGTAAGCAGGGTAGAGGAGATGTTGCCGCCAATCAGCACCGCGGCATATTTGCGGGTAATAGATGGGGGGTAGAGCGCTAAACAGAAGAAATAAGGTGCAGCAAACCGGCTTTAGTTACCGCCTGGGTACGGTTGTTAACTTCCATTTTGCCGTAAATGGGGGCGGTATGCACCTTAACCGTGCCCGGCGAAATGACCAGCTCACCGGCGATTTCCTTGTTGGTTAACCCGGCGGCAATAAGGTGCAGGATTTCAAGCTCGCGCTCGGTGAGAGATTCAACCAGCGGCTGAGGCGGCGGGGAGACCGGAACCGGCGCGGCGGGCGCCGGGAAAGCATTCAGCAAGGTAGCGATGTAGGCTGCCGTGGGCGACAACTCGGCGGCGGGCGGCGGGCGATCATCTGGTTTATAACCAGCGTCAGTATGGTTTCCAGAGGCGGGGGTTCGGCGGCAATAAAAAACTCAAGTGCATCCTGAGCCACGTCTACCCCGGCGTTTTGCGGCGCGGCCAAAACGTAGGTCCAAAACCTGATGGGGTCATCTTTGCTTTCATCCAGCGACACCCAGGCCACATTGAAAGGTTGAAGGCTGCACCCCCTGCCCCCGGCAAGGGGTGCAGGGTAAAGGGTGACTTCCGCTGTTTCATTCTTTTTCCTTCTGCCTTGCGCCTGTTGATTGAGCCAACTGCTGACCAGGGTGGTTTTGCCAAAGCCGGCCGGCGCGGAAATTAAGGTGAACCGCCGGGTTAACCCGCCTGCAAAAGGCCTTTTATCGCGGTAACACTATGGTTTTAAATACTTTTGGCAAATGTTGACGAGGAGCTCACTATAGCCAACCGCCGCTTTCGGTTACAGGGCTGCCAACTGCGTTTGCGCCGGCAGATGATTGATATCCAGCGCCAGCACAGTTTCCAATTCACGGCGGGCGGCGTCAACATCGCCCAGCCCCAGTTGACCCAATCCAATCATAAACCGGCACTCAATCTCGTGGCGCTGTTGCAGGTCATCTTCCAGAATCAGGAAGGTGGGCAGCGAGGTGGCAAAGTAATCAATGGCGGCTGTTTGTTTAAGCTGCGTCTCGCCGGCCTGCACCAGATTTCTAAAAGTTTCCGCCGCAGCGTCCTCCCGCTTCAGCCGGATTAGCGCCAGCCCTTTGTAGTAGGCCAGCGCCGTGCCGTCGTTGCGCTCGGTTGCGGCTTTTTCAAAGAACTCGCGGGCTTTGGGCGGGTTGCCCATTGCCTCGTGAACCAGACCAATGGCGTAGAACAGGTTAGCCTGTTTGGTAAAGACCTCGTGTACGCCTTCGCCCAGATTTTCCGGGTAGCTGAGCGTGGCGGTAAACTCGGCCAGCGCCGCCTCGAGCTTGCCGGCGCGCAGCGCGGCCCGCCCGCGGGCCAGGTGCGCCTGCACGTACTGCTCGGCCACTTTGCCCTCGCCGCCTTCCCACGGGTGAAAAATGCGGTTTTCCAGCCGGGCCAGCGCGTCGTTTGGGCGGTCTGCCAGGTTGTAGAGCGCGGCCAGTTCCACGGTCAAATCATCGCGCAGATCAACCAGCGGGCGGTGGTTTTCCAGCCGGGCCAGCCGCGCCGCCGGATTGGCGTTGAGCCGTTTGTCAAGCTGGTCCAGCTCGTACAGCAGCCGGGCGTCGGCGGGATTGGCGGCAAAGGCGGCTTCAAACGCGGCTTTGGCGGCAGCGGCATCGCTCTGAATATTGAAGTAGGCCAGCCCCAAATTGCGATGGACAATTGAAAACGAGTCGTCCAGTGCCCGCGCTTGCTCCCACAGTTCAATGGCCTCCTGATGCCGTTTTTTGTCGTACAGCAGGTTGCCCAGATAGTAGCGGGCGCGGGCGTCGCGCGGGTTTTGCTCGATGGCCAGCCGCAGCACGGCAATGGACTCCAGCCGGTTGGGAAAGCAGTAATCCGGCGACTGCCGGGCGGCGCGCTCAAAAAACGCGGCGGCGGTAGCGGCAGCGCCCTGCCGGTGGGCAAAGTAGCCCAGGTAGTACAGCACCAGCGGGTACACGGCCTCCCCCTCAGACACCCGGCGCAGCACGGCGCTGGCCTCGTCAAACAGGCCGGCCCCGGCGTAATCGATGGCCAGATCGAGGTGACTCTGCGGGTTGCCGCGCATCAGCGCCCGCAATTCGGCCAGCCGGGCCTCGGCGGCGGGGCCGGCGGCCAGCAGCGCCAGCTCGTTGCGCGCGCCGTAATCCAGCCGGTCCATCTCAACCGTGGCCCGGGCCAGCGCCTCGGCTTCGGCCACGCGGCCCAGTTTGCGCAGCAGCGCCGTTTTCAGGTTGCGGGCCTGCAAATTGAGGGCGTTGGTAGCCAGCGATTGCTCCACGTGTTCCAGCGCCCGCGCCCAATCACCCGCGCGGCAGTCAAGCTGGGCCAGGGCAAAGTAAGCCGGCGCCTGCCAGGCGTAATTCCAGGCGTCTTTGTAGAACGCGGCGTAGGCGGCGGCATCATCTGCCAAAAAGCGCAGGGCCACGCCGAGGTTGTAATAGGCTTCGCCGTCGTAGGGGTTGGGATTTTTGAGGGTCAGCCGGGCGATGGCCTGCCGGAAATGCGCTGCCGCTGCCGCAAAATTGCCGCGCCGCAGGTTGAGCAGGCCGAGCGCGTTGTGATTGCGGGCATCGAGCGGGTCGCGTTGGAGCGCGGCTTCGTAGTAGGGATCGGGCCGGCGGGTGGCGTGGCGGTACTGCTCCAGGTGCAGGCCGGTGAGGTACAGCTCTTCAGTGGTAGCGATGGCCCCCGGCGGCGGCGCGGCGGTGGCCGGGTCGGCGTGGAAGCCGCTATCGGGCCGATACAGGCTGAAACTGATGAGTTCGCGGTCGCCGGCGGTGAGCAGGGTCACGGCCAGCGTGGCCGGGTCGGCATCGGCGGGCAATGGCACGCGCCGCAGGTAGGGAGCGTCCGGGGCGATGTCGGCGCGCTGCTCAAAGAGCAGGCGCTGGTTGTCACGCAGCACCACCCGCGCCGCCTCAAAGCGAGCCGAAGTGTTAAAGCCGATAACCGCCGCGCCGTCCGCCACGGTCAAATTAACAGCAGCATCGAGGTTGGCGTTTTTGATGGCCCCAATGTCGCGCAGCGGATACCAGTATTGCGAAAAAGTTTTGGTCTCGTAGGGGTGCAGCCAGGCAAAATCGGGCTGGTTGTCGGTGTAAACGCCGCTCATCAGCTCAATGTAGGGGCCGTCGCTGTCGGTGAGGTGGCGGTACCAGCGCGCGCCAAACTCGCCCGCGCCCCAGGTCCACATTTTTTTGCCGGGCGAAATGTGCCGATTGGCGATGTGCACCACCCCGGCCTGCCGCCCGTGGTCGTAGCCGGCCAGAAAATCGTACTCGGACTGGAGCACCATGTAACTGGTTGGCACGGGGATATTTTTCCACCACGAAATATCCACGCCGGCGGTGTAATCGACATCGTAATAAAAGCCGGTGGCAATGGGGAATTTGCTGGTGGCCCGTTTGGCGTGGTCGGCCACCAGTGTCACATCCGGCGGAAAGACCGACTGGTAATCGTTGTTCACGTGGACGGCCAGGTTGGCCCACCACAAAAAGGTTTGCGGCAGCGGGGTGCGATTGTACAGCCGGGCCTGCACCTCAACCAGCGATTTGCTGGGGTGCAGGGTAACGCCGTGCATCCCTTTGAGGCGGTTCATCGGCTCAATTTCGCCCAGCCACACGGTTTTGCGGCCGTCGGGGTGTTCTTCAAGCGCGGAATCCAGCGGCTCAAAGGTGGTGGGGCGGTGGTGCTGCGGCCAGTTAAATTCAACGCCGCCGGAAATCCACGCGCCGTACAGCCCCACCAGTTGCGGTTTGATGACCCGGTTGTGGTAGAAAAAGTCGTAATTGTTGCTTTTGTCCAGCCCCACGTGAATCCGCCCGCCGAGTTCGGGCATGGCCATCACTTTGATGTATTCATTTTCCAGGTAAACGCCCCGGTAGCTGCGCTCAACCCGCTCGTCAGAGATGCGGTCGGTGAAAGGGTTGGGGTACACACTGCCGCTGCTGCCCTGGTACACGCGCTTTTCCAGAAACATCGGGTTGGGATCGGGCGGGCAGGCGGGGTAGGTGGGGTAGGTGACTGGCTCTTCCCACAACCGCACGGTTGAGTTGGCTGGTGTCATATAATCTCTCCTGATGCTGACTTGGTTGCCCTCCCCCCCGATAAGTTTCCCCGGCCATGCGCAAAGAACGCCAGTTTTCTTAACAACCTGGCGACTTTGCGAGCGCTTTTATCCCTGAAAACAGCCGGGTAGGGTGGAGGTGAAGCTTTGGATGGGTTACGCCTCGGCGGCGATGCGGGTGCGGGCGCGTTCGGCGCGCGCCTGCCGCCACTGCGAAATGGCCACGGCGGCGATGAGCAGCAAACCCAGCGCCACCCGCTGAATGAAGGTGTTAAAGCCCAGCAGGTTCATGCCGTTGTTCAAAATGCCAACCAGAATCACGGCCAGGAAGGTGCCAAAAATGGTGCCCCGGCCGCCATCGGTGGCCGCGCCGCCCAAAAACACGGCGGTGATGGCTTGCAGTTCCAGCCCAACGCCGTTGATGGGATTGCCCGATGTGGTCCGCGCCGCCAGCAACACCCCGGCCAACCCGGCAATGCCGCCCGACAGCATGTACATCTGCATCCGCACCCGGGACAGGTTGATGCCGGCCAGGCGCGCGGCTTTGTCGTTGCCGCCGATGGCGTACACGGCCCGGCCAAAATCAGAGTAGCGCATCAGCACGTGCACGCCGGCGGCCACAAAGAGCAGGATCACCGTCAACACAGGGATACCGGTCCATTTTGACCCGCCCAGCGCAGGGATAGGGGCTTCGGTTAAAAAGCGGCCCTGGGCCATCCACGTGAAAGCGGGCTCGGTAAACACGCCCACCGGTTTGCCTTCCGGCACCAGCAAAAAGGCGACGCCGCCAAAGGCGGCCAGCGTGCCCAGCGTAGCGATAATCGGGTTTACCTTTAACACCGTTACAATAAAGCCGTTGATGGCCCCGGCCATCATCCCGGCCACGATGCCGGCCAAAACGGCCACCATCACATTATTGGTGGGTAAAAAAGCAATCGACCCAAAAGTACCGACGCCAACCAATACCGAGGCCGCCACCACCGAGCCAACGGACGCCACCGAGCCGACGGAAATATCAAGGCCGCCGCCAACAATCACCACGGTTTCACCCACGGCCAGCAGCCCAACAATCACAATGGCCTGGGCCAGGCTGTTCATCAGGTTTTGCCACGAGAAGAATTTGTCGCCGCCGCTGTAGCCAAACCAGCCGCTGACCACGGTGATGAGCAGCAGCAGGATAAGAATGGCGAACATAAGCGAAAGGTTATCGGTGCCAATGGCGCTGATGGCCCGCTTGAAGGTATCGCCCTGTTTTTTTGGAAATACCGCTTGTTTGGTTAACTCTTGATTCATTGTTCATTACCCTTTTGATTTGGTGTTGCGCTCCCGGTTGGGGTTGCCGACAGATTATCGGCCATTGCGAGTTCAAGTATGGCTTCTTCCGTGGCCTCTGCCCCGGAAAGTTCGCCGGTAATCCGGCCATTTTGCATCACATAAATCCGGTCGGCCAGTCCCAGAATCTCCGGCAGTTCGGAGCTGATGAGCATAATCGCCAGCCCTTCGTTGGCCAGTTCATCGATGAGGCGGTAAATTTCGGCCTTGGCCCCCACGTCGATGCCGCGGGTTGGCTCATCAAGGATGAGCAGTTTGGGCTTGGCCGCCAGCCAGCGCGCCAGCACCACTTTTTGCTGGTTGCCGCCGCTCAGCTTGCCCACTTCCTGGTCCAGCGAGGGGGTGCGGACCTTCAGCTTTTCCACAAAACCGCTAACCACGTCCCGTTCCAGGGCGCTGCGCACCAGATGAAAACGGCTGATCTGGCGCAAAATCGCCATCGACGCGTTTTCCAGCACGCTGCGGATCAGGATCAGCCCTTCGCGCTTGCGGTCTTCCGGCGCAAAGCCGATGCCTTTGGCAATGGCCTGGTCCGGGCGGCGGGGCGATATTTCCTCGCCGCTCAAAAAAACGCGCCCGCTGTTTTTGGGCAGTTCGCCAAAAATCACTTTGGCCAGCTCAGAGCGGCCCGCGCCAACCAGGCCGGAAAAGCCCACAACCTCGCCGGCGTTAACGTAGCAGCTAACGGCGTTGTGCCAGTTGCTCGATACCTCTTCCACGCGCAGCACTTCCCGGTTAGTGCCCGCCGGCTGGCGGTGGAACACGTCCGACAGGTCGCGGCCCACCATCAGGCTCACAATCTGGGCTTCGCTCAACTCCGAGGCCGGTTTCACGGCGATCAACCGCCCGTCGCGCAAAATAGCAATGCGGTCGCACAGCCGTTTGATTTCGTTGATGCGATGGGACACGTAAATGATGGCCACGCCTTCATCGCGCAGGCGGTTAACCAGGGCAAACAGGCGCTCAACCTCGTCGTCGGTCAGCGACGACGTGGGTTCGTCCAGCGCCAGCACCCGCACGCCGGATTTGAGCGCCCGCATAATTTCAACAAGCTGTCGCTGGGCAGACGACAACTCCTCGCCCATCAGGTGAGTGGGCAAAACCTTTTCAAAGCCGTACTCCGCCAGGCGGCGTTTGGCCTTGTCGTTAAGCTGGCGGCGGTCAATAAAACCCAGCCGCTTGGGCAGCTCGCCCACCCAGATATTTTCAGCCACGTCAACCCCCGGCACAATTTCAGGCTCCTGGTAAATCACGCGGATGCCGGCCTGATGCGCCTGTTTGGGGTTAGAAAACGATAGCGGTTTGTCGTCAATTGAAATGGTGCCGGCGTCCGGCTGGTAATCGCCATTGATAATTTTGAGCAGGGTAGATTTGCCGGCGCCGTTCTCGCCCATAAACGCGAGGATTTCGCCCGGACGGATGTCAAGCGAGACATCATCCAGGGCCTGAACATTGGGAAATGCCTTGCTGATATTGCGAACTTTGAGGGTTCCGCGCAAGCCATTGGCTTCTTTGGAGGGTGATTGGGTTGTTACGGTCATAAATTAACTCTCTCTCCTGCGGTTGGCCGCAGGTGCGGAATTGGGGGCGGAGCGAAGGGTATCCGCTCCGCCCCCATCAGCAGTTATCAACTACTGAGAACAGTTGCCCAGCGAGATGGAGTCCATTACGGATTCGTAGTTGGTCGGGTCAACAATGGTGGTCGGGGCAAAGGTGCTGGCCGGCGGTTCGGTGCCTTTGACCACGGCATCGTACAGCACGGTCGCGGCCGTCTTGCCTACATCCAGCCCGGAGATGAACAGCCCGGCCTTGAAACCGGACGGCTGATCCGCCGCCCAGAACTTGCAGGCTTCGTATGCGCCAAGGCCCACCCCGATGATGTCATCCGGGTTGGCTCCGGCCGTAGCCAGCGCATTCAGCGTGCCCAGCACGCCTTCATCGTTGCAGCCAAAGACCACCCAGTTGGTGATGTCCGGGTTGGCGGTGATGACCGGGCCGGCGGCATCCTGCGCCGACAGCGCTTCGCCGGTGTACGGTACCGGGAAAACTTGGTTTTCCGGCACGCCGGCGGCAATGATGGCCGCTTTCTCGTTGTCGGTGCGGTCGTTGCACACGGACAGGGTTTGCACTTCAACCGACAGCACGCCCACTTTCTTGGCGCTGTCAGCCAGCCAACCACTATCGGTCAGGAGCGTGGCGGCGGCTTCGCCCACTTTCTTGCCCATATCTTTGCCGTCAAAACCAACAAAGGGCACCGGGTTGCCGTTTTCGTCCACAATACCGTCATCGGTGGCAATCAGCACCACCCCGGCATCCTTGGCCGCCTGAGAAATGGCCGGGCCGATGGTCTGGTCGGGTACGGTGATGGCAATGCCTTTGGCCCCGGCGGAAATGGCGTCGTTGACCAGACTCACCCCCAGATTGGGATCGAGTTTGGCGTCAAACTTCTTGGCTTCCGCGCCCAGCCCGGTAGCAGTGTCGATGAACGAATTTTGCAGGTCGATGAAATATTGCTGGTCGGCGCTTTTGTTGATGGCCACAAACAGCGGCGTCTCGCCCGATGCGGCAGCCGGCGCGGCGGCCGGTTCCGCCCCGCAGTTGCCCAGCGACACGGAGTCCATCACCGAAGTGAAATTCGTCGGGTCAACAATGGTGGTCGGGGCAAAGGTGCTGGCCGGCGGTTCGGTGCCTTTGACCACGGCCTCGTACAGCACGGTCGCGGCCGTCTTGCCTACATCCAGCCCGGAGATGAACAGCCCGGCCTTGAAACCGGACGGCTGATCCGCCGCCCAGAACTTGCAGGCTTCATATGCGCCCAGCCCCACCCCGATGATGTCATCGGGGTTGGCTCCGGCCGTGGCCAGCGCGTTCAGCGTACCCAGCACGCCTTCATCGTTGCAGCCAAAGACTACCCAGTTGGTGATGTCGGGGTTGGCGGTGATGATCGGGCCGGCGGCGTCCTGCGCCGACAGCGCTTCGCCGGTGTACGGTACCGCAAAGACCTGATCTTCCGGCACGCCGGCGGCAATGATGGCCGCTTTTTCGTTGTCGGTGCGGTCATTGCAGACGGACAGGGTTTGGACTTCTACCGACAGCACGCCCACTTTCTTGGCGCTGTCGGCCAGCCAGCCGCTATCGGTCAGGAGCGTGGCCGCGGCTTCGCCCACTTTCTTGCCCATATCTTTGCCGTCAAAGCCAACAAAGGGCACCGGGTTACCGTTTTCGTCCACAATGCCGTCATCGGTGGCAATCAGCACCACCCCGGCATCCTTGGCCGCCTGAGAAATGGCCGGGCCGATGGTCTGGTCGGGTACGGTGATGGCAATGCCTTTGGCCCCGGCGGAAATGGCGTCGTTGACCAGACTCACCCCCAGGTTGGGATCGAGTTTGGCGTCAAACTTTTTGGCTTCCGCGCCCAGCCCGGTGGCAGTGTCGATGAACGAGTTTTGCAGGTCGATGAAATACTGCTGGTCGGCGCTTTTGTTGATGGCCACAAACAGCGGCGTCTCGCCCGATGCAGCAGCCGGCGCGGCGGCCGGTTCCGCCCCGCAGTTGCCCAGCGAGACCGGGTCCATCACCGAAGTGAAGTTCGTCGGGTCAACAATGGTGGTTGGGGCAAAGGTGCTGGCCGGCGGTTCGGTGCCTTTGACCACGGCATCGTACAGCACGGTCGCAGCGGTCTTGCCTACATCCAGCCCGGAGATGAACAGCCCGGCTTTGAAGCCGGACGGCTGATCCGCCGCCCAGAACTTGCAGGCTTCGTATGCGCCAAGGCCCACCCCGATGATGTCATCCGGGTTGGCCCCGGCCGTGGCCAGCGCGTTCAACGTGCCCAGCACGCCTTCATCGTTGCAGCCAAAGACCACCCAGTTGGTGATGTCCGGGTTGGCGGTGATGATCGGGCCGGCGGCATCCTGCGCCGACAGCGCTTCGCCGGTGTACGGTACCGCGAAAACCTGGTTTTCCGGCACGCCGGCGGCAATGATGGCCGCTTTCTCGTTGTCGGTGCGGTCATTGCACACGGACAGGGTCTGCACTTCAACCGACAGCACGCCTACTTTCTTGGCGCTGTCGGCCAGCCAGCCACTATCGGTCAGCAATTTGGCCGCGGCTTCGCCCACTTTCTTGCCCATGTCCTTGCCGTCAAAACCAACAAAGGGCACCGGGTTGCCGTTTTCGTCCACAATGCCGTCATCGGTGGCAATCAGCACCACGCCGGCATCGGTAGCGGCTTTCATAATCGCCGGGCCAATGGTCTGGTCGGGCACGGTGATGGCAATGCCTTTGGCCCCGGCGGAAATGGCGTCGTTGACCAGGCTCACCCCCAGGCCGGGGTCGAGTTTGGCGTCAAACTTTTTGGCTTGTGCGCCCAGCCCGGTGGCAGTTTCGATGAACGAGTTTTGCAGGTCGATGAAATACTGCTGGTCGGCGCTTTTGTTGATGGCCACAAACAGCGGCGCCTCTGCCGCGGGGGCAGCGACTTCTTCTTTGGCTGCCGGCGCTTCTGCTGGCGCTGCCGGCGCTTCTTCTTTGGCTGCCGGCGCTTCGGTTGCCGGCGCGCTGCCGCCGCAGGCAATCAGGATCATCGAAACGATGACCAGGAGCGATAATATGGTTAACAGCTTCTTCATTGTCAGTCTTCTCCCTTGAAAATGGTATCACAATCATGCTTTTCAGTAAATGGTGCAAACCACAATAATACCGGTTCGGACAGGACTCATCACCTCCTTTCGTTACATTGCGCTTATCGCCCGTGTTCAACGGCAGCGATGAATGCCGCCGCCCGCCGGGTCAACTCGGCCGTATCGCCGGAGTCAAGCAGCGCCTGGTTGACAAGGCTGCTGCCCACGCCCAGCGCCGCCGCGCCGGCCCGGATAAACTCGGCGGCGTTGGTTAAATCGACGCCGCCAACCGGCACAAGTGCCAGTTGCGGCAGGGGCGCACGGATGGCTTTGACAAACGCCGGGCCAAGGGCATCGGCAGGGAACAGTTTGATCATATCCGCCCCGGCTTCCCAGGCGGTCAGCGCTTCGGTGGGGGTGTAACAGCCGGGCAGCACCGGCACCCCGTAGCGGTTGCCCAGCCGGATGACCTCCACGTTGAGCGTGGGGGCCACAATAAAATCGGCCCCGGCCAGAATGGCGGCGCGGGCCGTTTCCGCGTCGAGCACGGTGCCGGCCCCAAACAGCAGCGCGTCGCCAAAGTTGGCCGTCGCCTGGCCAATCACCGCCAGCGCGCCGGGGGTGGTCATAGTCACTTCGATGGCCCGCACGCCGCCGGCTTTAATGGCTGCAGCGGCAGCCAGCAACTGGTCGGCGCGGCTGGCCCGCATAATGGCGATGACGCCGGTTTGGCGGATAAGCTGAAGTTTGTGGTGTTTGTCCACGGTAACCTCTAATACTCCCGGTATTTTTCCAGCGTTTCATACATGGCCAGCAGATTTTCTACCGGCACCAGCGGCTGCACGTTGTGCACGCTGGTAAAAATCCAGCCGCCGCCGGGCTTAAAATCTTCAATGCGCTGTTTAACCTCGGCCCGCACCTCATCCGGGGTGCCAAAGGGCAGGGTTTTTTGGGTATCAACCGCGCCGCCCCAAAAGACCAGCTCGCGGCCAAACCGGCGTTTTAAGTCGACCGGGTCCATATTTTTGGCCGTCCACTGAATGGGGTTGAGAATATCCACGCCGGCCTCAATGAAATGGGGCAGCAGCGGCAGCAGCGAGCCATCGGTGTGGTAAAAGGTTTTCCAGGTGGTATGCCGGTGAACCCAATCATTGAGCCGGGTGTGGAACGGTTTGAACAACTCGCAGTAGCTGGCCACCGACAGCATGGGCGCGTGCTGCGCGCCAAAATCGGTGCCGCTGAGAAAAATGGCGTCTACCCGGTTGCCCACGGCGTTAAAGATTTTTTGCAGGTTTTGCAGGGCAATCTCGCACTGACGCTCAAATACCTGATAAATGAACTCTTTGCGGGTGATGGTGCTCATATACCATTCGGCCTCGTCGCGGATGCCTTTGGGGTTTTTAAGCCAGACCGCCGGCACCAGCGCAATATCGCCAAAGGCGGTGCCGCCAATGTTGATGTAAATGGCTTTGTCGGTTTGCTCGTAGGCGCGGTTGACCTCGGCGGCAAACCAGGCCACGTCTTCATCAGCCAGCAGGCCAAACTCCTCGGTGTTGTCGGCCACGGTCAGGGTGCTGTCATCCAGCGGCTGCTGGCGCGGCAGCGAGTCAAAATAGTAGCCGCCGGCGGGCATTTTGCCGCTGGGCGGCACGCTGCGGTCGTTTTCGGGCCACATCAAAATAGAACCGTCGGCTTGCGGGGTGGTGTTGTAATGTTCCGGCACCAGCACCGGCGTGCCGTCAAAATATTCCCACTCGCGCCAGTTTTCATTTTTGCAGCCGAACATGGTTTTGGGCGGATTAATGCCGATGACATCGCCGCCGAGCGCGGCCAGCAGGTCGGGTTTGATTTCGCCCAGATTCTGGTACGGTTCGATGATTTTGACCGGCGTGCCGGGCGGATCGAGCTTGAGCGCCTGGCGCAATTTGTAGACCATCTGCACGTGCAGGCCGGTTTGAAAACCGGCGCCCACGTCCAGCGGAATTTTATCGGGTTCCTGATGATTTAGGGCGGTTTGCACCCGTTCACGGGAGTTCATTGGTTAGCTCCATTTCTCCAGCCGCCTGATAATAGCCAGTTGTTCGTCTTCGTCGTTGCTGCTAATCCACAGGTAGATGCCTTTGGGCGAGTCCATCGCGTCGATAAACGCTTCCAGCTCGCTGTGCTGCAAATCAACAATGATGGATTTGCCGGCGGCCAGCACTTTTTTAATAAGCGGCACCCACTGCATGATCGGCTGGCCGTCGCCCGGCTCCTGCACCCACTGGATGCCGCTGATTTCCGGCACGGACAAAATGTAATCCAGGTGGCGGGCCACGCCCCGGCCATCCACGTGATAAACGTTGTGGGTCATCGGCTTGACTTCGCGCTGCAAAATGGGCAGGCTGAACTCGGCAAAGAACTGCGGCGAAATCATGGCCGAAAAATCGCAACTGGGCACGTGGAATTTGCCAAAAGAGGGGATGCCAATCCAGCACATTGACGGCATTTTGTAGGCTTTGAGGATGGCGTCAAAGTGGTCAAAAATGCGGTGGAAATCGGCAAAGGCGATGTTGATGAGTTGTTTGGCTTCGACGGGGCTGTCGTACAAATCCATGCACAACTGCTGCGAGCCGCGCCAGGCCATGGCGCAATCTTCGCCGGGGTGCAGGTCGGTGTAGCCCACCAGATATTTGCCGGCGCAGCGTTCCAGCGCGCAGATCATCAGCTCTTCAATTTTCTTAAAGTAGACGCCGTTCATATCCAGCTTCAGCTTTTCCATATCATCCCAGTTTTTGACGATGGGGTGCGACCAGGAGGTGACTTCGCCGTAGGTCAGTTCCGCACCGTAAAAGGCGGCGTAAATATCCGGCCCCAGGTTGGGATCGAACATGGGAAAGGTTTCGGCGTGAAAAATTTGCCCTTCGATGGATTTTTCAAATGCCTCAACGCGCGGCTCAACATCAAACCAGATGCGTTTCCACTCTTCCGGCGATTTGTGTTGGGTGCTTTCAACGTTAAAGGCGGCGTTGTGGGCCACAAAGCGCACCGGCGCCCGGTCGATGATTTCCTGCCGGTGCCAGGCGTAAATGCGCTGCATGGCCGCGTCAAAATCGGGTTTGGATTCCAGTTGCACCGGCCACCAGGCGGCGGTATCGATGGGTTGTGGTGTCATGGCAAAGCTCCTTTGAAAATAGACCCCCTCCCCAACCCTCCCCCTGGCAGGGGGAGGGAGTCGCGCAGCGACGGGTGGGGGTGGAATAAGTTTCAATCCCGGGTGATTTCACCCGGTCAGCCCAAAATTATCTCCAGCGACCATTGTTTGGTTTGCCGGGCCGGGGCCAGGCCCACTTCGTTGCGTTCCACCGCCTCGGCCAGGGTATCGCCCCCGCCGATGCCCGGCTCAAAGCCCAGGTTGTAGTAGGGCGGCGCATCGGCCAGCCCGGCCCAGCCGCCGTAGTTGAGCCACAGGGCCATGTGCGTTACCTCGGCGGGATCAAAGCGCACGGTGAAGCTGCGCCCGCTGGCCGGGTCGGTGAGGCCGGCTTCAAGCGGGCCGGGGCCGGTCAGCGGCAGGGTATTCAATTTGATGGCCTGCCCCGCCGAGCGCGGCGGAATGCGCGACAGGTCAACCGGGCCGGCGGCGGGCCACGGCAGCAGGTCGCCGGGCTGGCCCAGCGCCGGGGCGGCAGAAGCCAGCCGCACCTGTTCCACCGGCAGGTGCAACAGCATCCCCGCCGAAATGTTGAGCAGCGGGTGCATGGCCCACACAAAGGGCAGCGGCAGCGGCGCAAAGTTGGTCAGCCGGTAATCCAGCCGGAAGGCGGGTTGGCCGGCCTCAACCGTCACCGTGCGTTCAAAACGGTACGGAAAGCGCACGCCAAAAGCGGTGGCCCGCAGGCTGGCCCGCTGCGGGTTTTCTTCTGCAATTTCGTACTCCCACGGCTGGCCCCACAATTCACCGTGGTCGGGGATGGGCGCGCCGGCCCACGGCTCGGTGGGGCAGGGGCCGGGCAGCACCGCCGGAAAGCATTCATCAAGGCCGCCGGTATCGTACTGCGTCACGTACGAGGCGTCGTACTGCGGCGCACGACAGGGCAGGTGCGGGTTGCGCCACAACCATTCGTGCTGCGAGGGCAGGTGTTTGATCGAGCTGATTTTGCCGCCCAGCGCCGGGATAATTGTCAGGCTGAGCAAGCCGTTGGCAAGGTGCAGGGCGTCAAAGCCCTCAATCGTTTGGCGGCGAAGCTGGCAGGTGGGCGGCATGGCTTATCCTTTCACGGCTCCGGCGGTGAGGCCCTTGATCAAAAATCGCTGCAAACCGATAAACAGGATCACGGTGGGCAGGGTGACGATGACCGCCCCGGCAAACATATCGGCCCATTTGTACTGGAATTCGCCGACGTAGGTGAGCAAAAAGCCGGGCGGAATGGTGCGCATAGCCTGGCTGGTGGTCAGGCTGAGAGCAAAAATCAGGTTGTTCCAGGCGTTTAGAAAAGAGAACAGCCCCACCGCCACCAGTCCCGGCATAATCAGCGGCAGCACAATCTGCCCCAGCACTTGCGAGCGGTTGCAGCCGTCCACCCGCGCCGCGTCCTCAATTTCGTGGGGAATGGTCTCGATAAAACCGGCCATCATCCAGATGGAAAAGGGCAGGCTGAGGCTGGTGAAAGAGAGGATCAGGCCAAAATAGGTGTCCAGCAGGCTCAGGTCGCGGTACAGGGAATAGAGGGCGATGACGATGATGACCGGCGGGAACATCTGCGAGGCCAGAATGCCAATGAGCAGCCAGCGTTTGCCCCAAAAACGCAACCGGGCAATGGCGTAACCGGCCGGCACCGACACCAGAATGGTGACCAGCGCGGTGGTGAAGGCCACAAAAACGCCGTTGCTCACGTAAGTTACAAAGCCGGCGCGGTCTACCAGTTGCGAGACGTAATTTTCCAGCGTTACAGCGCGGGGAATCCACTGCGGCGGCATGGCAAAGGCGTCGGCGTTGGGTTTGACGCTGGTTGAGACCATCCAGAAGGTGGGGAAGAAAATAAAGCCGACCATCGCCAGCAGCAGCAGGCTGACAAGCGTGTTTTTGAGCGAGCGGTGGCGGTCCAGCTCAATATCAAAGCTGCGCATTCTTTTCGCCCTCCATCGCCTTGATGTAAAAATACAGAAAAGCGACCAGCCCGGCCAGCCACAGCACGGCGATGGCGCTGGCGTAGCCCAGCCGAAAACTGAGAAACGCCTGGCGGTAGGTATACACCGACAGCACCATAGTGGCGTTCACCGGCCCGCCCTGAGTGGTGGTCCAGATCAGGTCAAAGTTGTTAAAGTTCCAAATGACCATCAGCGCGGTCACAATCATAATGATGCCCTTGAGGTGGGGCAGCGTAACATAACGAAAGCGCGCCCACATGCCCGCGCCATCGATTTTGGCCGCTTCCATCAGGTCTTCGGGGCGGGTTTGCAGGCCGGCCAGCAGCATCAGCATGTAAAACGGGGTCTGATTCCAGATGTTGGCTACAATAATCGCCGGCAGGGCGTAGGCGGTACTGCCAAACCAGGGGATAAATTGATCAATCAGGCCCAGTGTTTTGAGCGTGTAGTTGATCAGCCCCACTTCACCGTTGAACATGTACAGGGTGAGCAGAGCCACAATGACCCCCGGCACCACCCACGGAATCAGGGCGATGCCGCGCAGAATGTGCCGAAAGGGCAGGTGTTCGTTGAGCAGCAGGGCCATAACAAAACCCATCGCAAAGCCGCCGACCACCGACGCCGCCGTAAAAATCAGGGTGTTGAGCACTGCTGTGATAAAAATGGGGTCGGCGGTAAAGAGCCGGGTAAAATTCCGCAGGCCGATGAATTTTTGCTCGTCCGGCAGCATCAGGTGGGTGTCGTACACGCTGGTATAGAGTACCTGTAGCAGCGGATAAAAAATGACCACGGCCAAAATGAGCATAGCCGGCAACAAAAACAGAACGGCGTAGGTGCTGTCGCTTAAATCCTTGCGCGGCGCAGAAATCATCAACTGTTCCAACCGGGAGAGGCGGGTATCGGATCTGTTTTCGGGAACGGTTGGCTGCATAAAAAAACCTCGTGCCATAAAAACCTCAGCGGCAATCAACACAACACAGACTCATTCCGTACCGTAGAGCGTTTTCAGATTACGGGTAATGTTGTCAAGAGTCTGGTCAATATCGGCATTAGACAGGGCTACTTCCTGCATGCCCTGGATAACATACTGTTGGGCCGCACCGTACTGCGGGTTGTAGGGGCCGCCAATCATCGATGGAATAATCTGGTTGATGTAGGCCTGGCTGACCGGATCGGTAAAGTAGGCGGCGTGGGTTTGGGTAACGGTACTTTTGAGCGGCGGGATCATCCCCAGCGGAATGAGATACGCCTCAATCGAGATGTCGCTGCTGACGAGATGCTGCACAAACTCCCAGGCCAGCGCCGGGTGCTCGGTTTGGGTTGAGATGCCGAGCTGGTGAATATCGGCCAGGGTTACGGGTTGGTCAACATCGCCCAACGGTACGGTGGTTACGCCAAAGGTATCGTAAAACGCCTGGCCGGCCAGCGCCGGGTTGAGCGAGCGCAAAATACCCACCGTGTACGGCCCATCCAGCTTCATCACAATCTGACCCTTGGCCATCAGTTCGCGCTCTTCCTTGATTTGCTGGCCCAGCGGCGTGTAACCGTTTTGGGCGATCATTTGCAGCCAGGCAAACGCCTGCCGGGTGTCGGGCGTGTTAAAATTCATCTCGCCGTTGTACATGGGCCGGGCGCCGTAGGTAAGCAGCCACGGCCAAAAACCCACCAGGGCGTAATCAATTTTGGTGGTGTCAACGCCGATGGGATACACCTCCGGCGGCAGCGACTGGCGCATGCCGGCCATCATGTCGTTCAGCTCGTCCATGGTTTGGGGCGGCGCGCTGTAGCCGGCCTGGGCCAGCAACTTTTTGTTGTACCACAAGCCGTGGGGACTCAGGCCAAAGGGAATAGCGTACAGTTTGCCCTCGTAGGTGCCGGCTTGCAGGCCGCCGGCCCAATTGTCGGCCAGTTCGGCGGGGGTGGTGAATTCGTGCAGGTCACGTAACACGCCCAGCGGGCCAAGCTCCTGCGACCAGGGGCCGCTGAGTTGGGCGACATCGGGCGGGTTGCCACCGGCGGCCATGGTGATGAGTTGCTGCCGGACCTGATCAAAGGGGATGGCAATATTTTCAATGGTCACGCCGGGGTGTGAGGCTTCAAAATCGGCGATCACTTTTTCAATATTTTCGCGGGTGGACTGCTCGGCGGAGGCCCAGTTGGCAAAACGCAACACAACCTTCTCGCCGGTGTTGGCGGCCCCAACCGGAGATTGAACGGTGTTGCTCACCTCGGGCGCCGGGCTGGGGTGAGCGTCACAGGCTGCTCCCAGTGGCAGCAGCAGCGCCACAACTATGAGCAGTCCCACTGATTTAAACATCTCTGTTTGCTTCCCTACCACGCTGTATCGCTGAAACAATTATTTTTTGTTGGGCCCGGCTAAAGTGGCGTCGCCGGACAGTGGCCGATTGGCTCAAAAAGGTGTTTTGGAAAACAGGAATACCTGTGTTATGCTCTGTATTGTAAAATTTTTAGCCGCCGGCCGTAAAGACTTTTTGGGCCAACAGAGTGCCATGCCGATGCCAACCTTCAGTCACGATGAGTTTGCCAAACAAATCCGCCAGGCGCTGGAAAACCTGTACGATTTTGCCTACCTGCAAAATCTGGAGCTGACCAACGCCCTCAGCGAGCAGGGCCAGAGCCTGGACAAAAGCGTGCGCCAACTGCGGGCCGATTTGATTGACGCCATCGAGCGGCTCAAACCGGACGGCAATCTGCCGCCTCACGCCAAAGAACGCCGCCCCTACGATCTGCTCTACGGGCGCTACGTGCAGGGCCTCAACACCACCGAACTGGTAGAGGAGCTGATGATCAGCGTGCGCCAGCTTCGGCGGGAAAACAAGCGGGCGCTGGAGGCCGTAACCGAACTGATGTGGGAACGCTTTGAAACCCAGCTTGCCGCGCCTGCGCCTGCTCCGCCCGCCGCCCGCCGCCAGGCCGCCGATAGAGAAGCCGAACAGCTCATCAGCCAGGCCAGCCCGGAGGATTTGCGGCTGCCCGCGCTGGTATCCGGCCTGCTGGCTACGTTGCAGCCGGTAGCCGCCAAGCATAATATTCAGCTTATCAACCGCCTGCCAAACGACCTGCCGCCGGTACACGCCGACCGGGTGCTGCTGCGCCAGGGATTGATGGGGGTGCTATCTCACGCGTTCAGCCGGGCCAACAACGGCGAGGTGCAGCTTGAGGGCAGCGCCGGCAAATCCGTTAACCTGTGCCTGACGGCCAGCGGCGAAACCGGCGCGCCGCGCGGCGGGGTCAGTTTAGAGGTGAGCCAGAAGCTTGTGGCCGGGCTGGGCGGGCATGTTGAGGTAGCCAGTTCCGCTGCTCCGTGGCAGGTCAACATCTCGCTGCCGGTGGCGGAAACCGTACCGGTGCTGGTGATGGACGACAACGCCGGTTTGCTGGAGCTGTTTCGACGCTATTTGGCCGGGCGGCCCTACCACCTCATTGAGGTTCACTCCGTGGCCGAAGCCATCGCCCAAACCCGCGCGGCGCAGCCCCGGCTGGCCATGCTGGATATTATGATGCCGCAGCAGGACGGCTGGGAAGTGCTGCAGCAGCTTCGGGCCGCGCCAGAAACCGCCAGCCTGCCTATCATTATCTGCTCGGTGCTGGTTGAGCCGGAAATCGCCGCGGCGCTGGGCGCGTCGGATTATCTGCCCAAACCGGTTACCCAGGACGCGCTGCTGACCAAGCTGGAGCAGTGGCGTGGCGCTCCACCCGCGTCGGCGGAATAGCCGACACCAACCCCTGTAAATAATTGAGCGTTTCCGTCGGCGAAAAGCCGTTATTGCTGGCAATGGCAATTGTTCCGCCGTGCCAGGTTTCTTCCACCGCCTGCCCGCTGGCCACAATGATAATCAGGTTGGCCGTAGCCGGGTTCTGCTTCAACTCCGAAATCAGCCAGTACCCATCCCGGTTGGGCATCACCAAATCCAAAATGAGCGCGTCGGGCGGCTGAGCCTGAATCCGGGCCAGCGCATCGTGGCCGCTGTAGGCGCGAAACACCTGGTACGGCTTGCTGCCGGCCTTTACCATTTGCTCCAGCATCCGCACCGCGCTGGGGTTGTCGTCAACAATCAGCAGGCTTTGGGCGTTGGGAGCGGCGGAGGCCAGCGCCGCGTGCAGCGCATCGGTGGTGATGGGTTTTTGCAGGTAGTGATCCACGTGCAAAATTTGCCGAGATTGCTTTGGCCCCGGCAGCGGGCAGTAAATCAGCGGCACCGGCAGCGGCGGCGTTTCGGCGGCGGCGGTAAAGACTTCATTAATAATCACGGCGCGAGCGCTGGTTTGCACCACCAGTCGCCGGGCTTCGGCCACGGTTGGCGCCACGGCTAGTTCGTAGCCATCAAGATGGCGCTGCAGCAATTTCACCTCGTCGGACTCTGCCTCTCCGAGCGCCACCAGCACCGGCTGGGATTTACGGCTGGGGCCGACAGGGGTTGCCGGGACCAGCCGCTGCGCCGCGGCAGCAGCACCCACCGGCAGCAAAAACGAAAAGGTGCTGCCCTGGCCAAACACGCTTTCTGCCCACAATTTACCGCCGTGCAGTTCGATGATCTGTTTGCTCACCGTCAACCCCAGGCCGGTGGTGCTGCTAACGCCGCCGCTGTTGTCGAGCTGCCGGAATTCTTCAAACACGCGCTCCAAATCCTCCGGTTTGATGCCGGGACCGGTATCGCTCACCTGCACCGTAACGCCGCGATTGGCGGTCACCGCCCGCACCGTAATGCTGCCGCGACTGGTAATCCGGGTGGCGTTGCTGAGTAAATTGAGCAGCACCTGGCTGATCCGCACCCGGTCCAGAGTGATGTCCGGCAGAGCCGGCGGGAGGTCAAGTTGCAGCGCCAGACCTTTGGTTTCAATCAGCGGCCGCACCATTTCGGTGGTTTCGTGCAGCACCTCGCTCAGGTTAACCGTGGTGGGCCGCAGCCCCATCCGGCCGGCTTCCAGCTTGGACAGGTCCAGAATATCGTCAACCAGGGCCAGCAGGTGGCGGCTGTTGCGATAAATTTCGGTGACATCGCGCAGGTAGGGCGGCGGCAGCTTTTTGCCGTAGGATTCCTGGGCAAAGGCCATTGTTTCGCTGAACCCCAATATCAGGTTGAGCGAGGTGCGCAGCTCGTGGCTCACTTTGGCCGCAAATTCGGCTTTAAACCGCAGCGCCTGATCGGCCAGGTTGCGGGCTTCAAACAGTTCGGTGTTGGCTCGCTGGAGCTGGTTGTGGGTGATGTCCAGCGATTTGAGGGTGCGCTGTAACTGGCCGCGATGCTGCCGGGCCTCTTCGGCGCTGGCGGTGGCGTGCCGGGCGCTGGCCTCCGCCGATTCCAGCGCGGTGTACAGCCCCATTGTGGCATGGCTGGAAACCAGCGCGGCGAGCAGTTGCACAAACATCAGTCCCGCCAGCGAACTGCCGCTTAACTCCGGCAGCGATAACGCCAGCAGCAGTTGCGCCAGTGCGGCGGCGGCGGCGGCGCCAAATGCGCCCAGCGGCCCGGTCAGCGCCCCGGCAATCACAATGAGCAGCACAAAAATGTAGCCCGTATCCAGGTTGTTTGAACGCCAGATGAGAAAACTGATAAAAGCAAGCTGACTCAGCAAATAACCGGCTACCGCCCACAGATAATGATATTGGTGCTGCCAAATGACAATGCCCACGGCAATGACCATCAGCAGCATCAGCGCCAACCCCACCGCCGGCCCAATCAGGTTCAGTTGCAGGTTGTAACCAATCCACAGCCACGCAAACCCGCCGGTAATTATGACCAGCCGCAAAAATGCTTGCCGGCCAAAATAATCGGCCACCTGCTGCACCCGCGACCACTGGCGGGCAAACTCTACTACTGTGCGGACCATTGTACACGCTCCCTTGCTGCAAAACCGGTTCACTACCGGTTGATTATAAGGCCCGCATTTGGCACAGACAAAATCGGTTTGGGCCAGCTTTACTCAGCCGGTTAGCCAGCGCGCCGGGTTTTCTTCCCAAATCAGCCGCAGGTCGGCCTCGGAAAAGCCTTCGGCGCGCAGGCGGGGCGTAAACACGGCCAGCAGATAATCCAGGCCGGGGCCGCCGCCGTAGGCTTTCCAGTAGGAGCGCCGGGCGGTATCGCCGCCTAACAAAAGTTGTGAGCCAAGCCCGGCCTCAAAAAGCTGCCGCAGCAGGTTGATGACCACCGTTTCCGGCTGGTATTTAATGCGGCCCGGCGTGTCGTACTGCAAAAACGCGCCGCGCCCGGCCAACTGCCGGTGCAGCCGCATGTCCGGGTTGCGGTCGATGTGGCTGAGCATGACCCGGCCGGGCGGCACGCCCGCCGCCTCCAGCAAATCGAGCAGTTCAGGGGCGGCGGTGCCCAGCTCGGTGTGGACCAAAATGGGCGCGCCGGTGGCCCGGTGCGCCTGCCCGGCGGCGCGAATAAGTTTGCGGGTGGTTGGTTTGACCACCTGATAATCGCCGGCCACTTTCACAAAAGCGGCCTTGATGGGGCTGCGCGCCACCAGCGGCCCGTCGTAGCCGTTGCGATCCGCGCCCTCGGTCAGCTCGGCAATGAGCAGCGCGGCGATGGCGGCTTCATCGTAGCGGTGCTGCCAGTGGTCGGGCAGGTAGTAGCTGCTCTTTTGAAAGCCGGTGGGCACAATGATCGGCGCGCCGCTGGCCTGGCTGACGGCAGCCAGCTTGTCAACGTTGCGCCCGCAGCCAAACGGCATGGTATCGACAATGGCCCCGCCGCCGGCTGCCTGCCAATAGCCCACCTCTTCGATGGCCTTTTCCACGCTGTCCAGCCGAAAATCGGGCGTATTGACCACCGTCAATCCGCCATCGATGATGATGTGCTCGTGGGCGTTAACGCGGCCCAGCTTTTCAACCGGAACGGGGCCAAGGGTTGTTTCGATGGTTGTCATGAGTGGGTTCCCTCCGTGTTGGGGATAATGGCAAATTACGAATTACGAATTACGTTGCTTCCGCCTTGATTTCACCAAATTTTGCGCCCATGGCCAGCAGTTTGTCCTGCAAGGCTGAAACCGGCAGGTCGGCGGGCAGGGTGTCAGTTTGCACGGCCAGCGCGGCGGCGACGCCGGCGGCCTGGCCCATTGTCATAGTTTGGGCCATTGAGCGGCAGGAAGCGTGGGCGTCGTGGGTGGCGCTGAAGCAGCGACCGGCCACCAGCAGCCCATCGACCTGCTGCGGCAGCAGGGTGCGGTAGGGGATGTCGTAGGTCATGCCCGCCGGCAGGTAGACCCAGGTGGTATCCGCGCCGGGGTGGTGGTCCTCAATGGGCGCGCCGCACGCGCCGATAGCGTCTTCAAATTTGCGGGCGCTCAGGCAGTCGTCGCGGGTGAGGCGGTAGTGGCCGTACACCCGCCGCGTTTCCCGCACCCCAATCGACGGGCTGAGCCACGACAGCGCCGCGTTTTCGTAGCCCGGCACAAAATCGCGCAGAAAGCGGGCGTATTCCAGCGCCTGCCGGCGGCCATCAATTTCGGCCTGGGTCAGCGCCACCGGGTCGGCGCCGTCCACATCGGCCACGCGGGTCATGATGGTGTGGATCACCCCGGCCTGGGTGGTGATGTGCCAGCTTCCCTCTTTGCGGGGCAAATTGTACGCGCCGCTGGCGGCGGCCTCTTCCATTTTGGCCCACATTGCTTTTTTGCCAAAGGCTTTGGCCCGCTCAACATCCACATTGACCATGCGGAAAGTGGTGGTCAGCGTTTGGGCCGGGTCGATGTCGCCGGCCCGCTCAAACGGCGCGCCGGCCCGGCAGCAAACGTCGGCATCGCCGGTAGCATCGATGACCACGCGGGCGGTCAGCTTCATCAGCCCGCGCTTGCCATCGACAATGACGCCGATAATGCGCTGGCCGTCCAGCAGCACATCGGTGCAAAAGCTGTGGTAAAGCAGACGCACGCCGGCCTGCTGGGCCAGCTCTTCCCAAACCACTTGCAGGGTGAAGGGATCGTAAGTGATGCCGGTGCCCGCGCCAAAAGTGTTGGGCCGTTCAAAGGCGGCGCGGCGCTGTTTCAGCGCGGCCACCACGTCATCCGGCACCCCGCCGACCACTTTGTAAGCGACCTGGCCGGGGGTGTAAAAGCCGTAAAAAGTATCCAGCACCTGGGTACTGGTGCCGCCCAAAAAGCCAAAACGCTCAATGAGCACGGTGCTGGCCCCGCTGCGCGCCGCGGCAATGGCCGCCGTCGCGCCGGCTGAGCCGGAGCCGACCACAATCACATCGGCGTCCCACAGCAGGGGCAGGGGTTTGCTGTAAATTTCCACGGGTTAAAATCCTTTCACTGGGCCGACCAGCCGCCGTCGATGGGCAGCACAATGCCGGTGATAAATTTAGCTTCGTCGCTGGCCAGAAAAATGGCGGCATCGGCCACATCGCGCACCTGGCCGATGGGGCCAAGCGGCTGCCAAAAACCGATTTGGGCCAGCAGCGCCGCATCGGCTTTGGTGCGGGCGGCCATCCGGGTGTCGATGAGGCCGGGGGCCAGGCAGTTGGCCCGCAGCCCGTCTTTGGCGTAATAGGCGGCAATGGTGCGGGTTAGCCCGATGACGCCGGCCTTGCTGGTCATGTAGGCGTGGGTATCGTACAGCCCCTGCGAGCCGACCAGCCCCAGCACCGAGGCCATTGTCACAATGTTGCCGCCGGTTTTGAGCAGCTCCGGGATAGCGAATTTGCAGGCCAGAAACGCGCCGCGCAGGTTGACAGCCATAATCGCGTCCCAGCCGTCGATGGTGCATTGGTGCAGCGGGCCATCGCCCAGGCTGCGCCCGCCGATACCGGCGTTGCTGACCAGTACATCCAGCCGGCCAAAGTGCGCCACGGCGCGGGCCACCAGCGCCTCAACCTGCGCCGGCTCGGCCACATCCGCCGCCACAAAAATGGCCTCGCCGCCGGCGGCCACAATTTGCCGGGCGGCCGCCTCGCCCTGTTCGGCGCTGCGGTCGGCCACAACCACCCTGGCCCCTTCGCGGGCAAAGGCTTCGGCGCAACCGCGGCCAATGCCCTGCCCCGCGCCGGTGATGAGGGTCACTTTGTCTTGCAACCTCAGTTTGTTCATTGCCGCTCCTTTGTAAACAAGGCGGAAGGATGAAGGATGAAAACCACGTGTCTGTGCATCTCCGCCTCAAGGTGTCATTTCAGGCTAAGGGTTCGTAAATAATAATTTCCGTTATGTCATTCTGAGCGAAGCGACCTGTGCCCTTTAGGGTAAGAATCTCCCCGACCGTTGCCCAATTAAGCCGCTAATCCGGGGATTCTTCGGCCTACGGCCTCAGAATGACATGCGATGGCGCGGGAACTTATATTTTTACGAGTCCTAAGATGGTTCCTCGTGAATGTCTTTGATGGCCGCCAGCGCCGCAAACTGGGTTTTGAGCTGCGGGTAGAGCTGCCGGTAAATGGGGAACATCTCCACGTACCGCTGCCGGAATTTGGGGTTGGGGTCAAATTGACGGGTCACGCGGGCCACCTTGCGGGCGGTGGCGGCGGGGTCGCTGATTAAGCCGATGCCCGCCGCGGCCAGCAGCGCGTTGCCCAGCGGCGCGCCGACGTTATCGGCCAGCACGGTCAGCGGGTAACCGGTGACGTTGGCAATGATGCGGCACCACAGCTCGCTTTGGGTGGGGCCGCCCACGGCCCGCAGTTCGGTGAGGGTTGAGCCGGCCTCGCCGGCAATATCGATGTTGTGGGCGATGGCAAAGGCCGCACCTTCCATTACCGCCCGGACCATGTGGGCCGGGGTAGTGCTCATGCTCAGGCCAAAAAAGACGCCGCGGGCGTGGCCGTCGTTGATGGGCTGCAATTCGCCGCTGAGGTAGGGTAAAAAAATGACGCCCCCCGCGCCGGGCGGACTCTGGCGGGCCATCTCGCCGAGGCGGACGTAGTCAAACTCCGCGCCAAACAGCTTGCGAATCCAGTCCAGGCCGGCGCCCACCGCCGCCATCGAGCCGCCCAGCAGCGTTTGGCCGGGCAGCACGTGCAAAAAGGCCAGCAGGTGGGGGTGAACAATCGGCTTGTTTTCAACAATGTAAATGGTGCCGGCCGTACCCAGCGACAGCAGCGCCTGCCCCGGTTGGGTCACGCCAATGGCCAGCCCGGCCGAAGAGGTATCCTCGCCGCCGGCCACCACCGGCACGCCGGGCCGCAGCCCCAACTCGGCGGCGGCGGCGGGGGTCAGGTGGCCAATCACCTGGCCGCAGGGCGCTATCTCCGGGTACAGGTGGCGCGGCAGGCCAAAGGCATCAATTAACTCGGTTGACCAGTTGCCCGCGGCCAGATCAAAGGCAAACAAAATGCTGGCATCCGAGACATTTTCCACGGGGGTACCGGTCAATTTAAAATTGAGGTAACCGGTGGTGGTCAGGCTGGTTTGGGCCAGGGCAATCGAGTCCGGTTCGTGCTCTTGCAGCCACAGCAGTACGGGATCGGCGTTGTAGGGGGCGGGCTGCTTGCCGTTGCGCCGCAAAATTTCAGTTTGGCAGCAGGCGCGCAGATGCTCGCACTGCGGCTCGGAGCGGGTGTCCATCCAGATGATGGCCGGGCGTACCACCTGGCCGGCGTCGTCAATCAAGGTGACGGCGCAGCCCTGGCCGCTCACGCCGATGCCCACCACCTGCTCGGGGCGGGCGGGCGCGCCGGCCAGCACGGTGCGAGTCACTTCAACCGCGCTGCGCCACCAATCGGCCGGGTTTTGTTCGGCCCAGCCGGGTTTGGGGTGATGGGTGGGATATTCGGCCTGAGCCTGGGCAATTATCCAGCCCTCTGGCGTGGCCAGCACGGCCTTAACGTTGGTGGTACCAATGTCGATACCGAGCAGCAGGTCGGTCATAACGCGCTATCCTTCGTCATTTGCTACTTTCCGCCCCAGCAAAATGTGTTTGCGGCGGTTGTGTTCGCGGTACACGCGCTGCAATTGGGCCGTGGCCTCTTCCTGTCGATCGACAAAATGGGGACTGGTGAGCACAATGGGTTCCGCGCCGCGTTCCACCATAATTTCGGCGGTGCGGGCTTTGAGCGCGTTGACCACCGCTGTGGCCCCGATGGTACTGGTGGGGCTGACTTTGTACTTAAGGCCGGGGATGTCGATGACGGCGTCGCCGGGCGGGGTACAGTTGTCGATGACCACATCGGCAATCTCTTTGAGCTTTTTGCCGGAGCTGTGGCGGGTGGGGGTGGCGTTGGCGTGCTGCACCGAGGTAACGGCGATAACCGGCAGGCCGGCGGCTTTGGCCCGCAGCGCCATATCGATGACCACGCCGTTGATGCCGGTGCTGCTAAAGCAGATCAGCGCGTCGTGCGGCGCAAACTCGTAATTGGCGAGGATGGCGTCGGCGTAGCCTTCGGCGCGCTCAATAAAAAAGGATTGCTCCAGCCCGTCGCTGCCGGTGACGTTGGTGTAAAAGGTGAGCGCCAGCTCAACCATCGGGAAAAAGCCGGGAAACGAGCCAATGCGCGGGAACATTTCTTCCACGGACATGCGGCTGTGGCCGCCGCCCCACAAAAAAACCAGTCCATCGTTAATGATAGTGCCGGCGCAAATTTGGGCGGCGCGCTCAATGGCATCGAGTTGGGTGGCGCTCACCTGCTGCACAATTTCTGCGGCAATAGACAGATAGCGCTGGGCGGCGTTGGGGGTATTTGGGTTAGACATTTTCACCTCGTGATTTGAGAGTTTTATCGCCGGAATGCGATTTACCCCCATTCTAGCGCACCCGAATGTGCATAACAAGGAATTTGTTGCACATTTCCCGGCAGGTTTTGCGAATTTTTTGCACATTTCCGCCAAACATTTTATATTTCCTGACCGGAGGCAAGGATGAAAAATTCAAGATTGTTAAAGCGGCAGGAAGAGATTTTGCGGATTTTGGCCGAGAACGAATCGGTTTCGGTGCGGGAACTGATTGACAAACTGGGGGTTTCTGGCTGGACAGTTCGGCGTGACCTGGAACGGATGGCGGCAGAGGGGGTGGTCTGGCGGCAGTATGGGTTGGTTGCCTTGACGGCCCCTCTGTCTCTGCCAGCTTTTGACAGTTTTGAGCAGCGCAGCCGCGAAAACCTGGCGGCCAAACAGCGTATCGGCCTGGCGGCGGCCCGCCTTTTAAAGGCTAACCAGTCTTTGGCGTTGGGCGCCGGAACAACCACCACCCAGGTTGCCCGTGAACTGAGCCGGCTTAATCACAAACCGCTGCACATTATGACCAACGCGCTGAATATTGCCCTTGAGCTGGCTCATCAACCCAATCTGCAAGTCACCTGCACCGGCGGCGATGTGCGCCGCGATCATTTTACCCTTACCGGGCCGGTAGCCGAGCGGGCGCTGCGCGCTCACTTTTACGATGTAGCGGTGATTGGGGTAAGCGGGATTACGCTCAAAGAAGGGCTAACCGTAAACGGGCAGCTCGATGCCGTGGCGCTGGAGATTATGATTGAGCAATCGCGGCGGCTGGTGGTGGTGGCCGACTCAAGCAAAATTGGGCAGGTGCATTTTGTTCACCTGGCGCCGCTGAGCCGCGCGGACGTATTGGTTACAGATCGCCGGCCTGCAAATGAATTCTGCGATGGGTTGGCCAACGCAGCCGTTGAGCTGGTTCTGCCGGACTCAATTGTTTAACACCGGCCAGGTGCGGCCCGCCCTGTGGCCGTCAATTAAGCGGATGGTCAAGAATCGAGGGGGGGCCTGTTTTTAAACTTCTAACCCATTTCAGATTCTTCTCCAGTACATTTCTTATTCAAATCACTTATTATTGAGTCACTAAAATGACCATCGGTAGTAGGCTGATGGTCATTTTTAATCAACTCAGGTTGTGATTTTTTTATCAGGCCAAGTGTCTGGAAATTTTTTTAGAGACTTGAGCTTTAGTTAGTTTTTTACTTCCCAATATCTACTTACCCCTAACAGTCTTACTGCGGTTGCAGTAAATTTACAGGTTAAGGTTGTAAGGCGGATGTAGGGAGCTTTTTCATCGTTTGAAAGGGCTTCACTGTGACCGTGTATATGCTGCCTTGCCGACTCCTAACAGGGGCTAGTAGTTGCCCCTACCCATAAACAGGCACACACCGATTTTTACAGATCGGGATGTGCCTGTTTTTTTATTTAAAACGTTTGCCACGTCAGTCAGTTTTAAGGAGGGATGAATGAAATCAAAAACTTTTGCCCAAAAATTTATGCCGGTTCTGGGGCTTCTGGCCTTTCTGCTTCCGGCGACCTTGCTGGGGTTGGTCAGCACGGCCTGGGCAGGGACCGCATCTTATACGGCGGACGACGGCTATGACGCCAGCGATGGTTCGGCAGCCAGGTTCACCTCTACCGGAGGTGGAAATGACATTGCCAACCTGGCTGCCAGCGATAGCAGTCGGATGGTTAGTGATGGCGGATGGCCAACGAACACCAATAATTTCAATGAAAACAGCTATATTGAATTTCTTTTTTCGCCAAACGTACCCACTGACGCGGTTATCACCTCAGCCGTCATCACGTTTGAGTACCAGCGCAGCAATAATATGTCTGGCGCAAAACTTGAGGTATGGGATCAGTCGGCCGGTTCAAGCGGCCAGTGGGTAAACATTTTGTCCGGGCAGTCTGGCTTCGGCATCCCCGGAAGTACAAACTCGGATCAATCCTATGATGTTAATGTCTCCAGTTTTATTACAACCCCGGCTGACGCAAATAATTTTAAATTTAGATTTTTGACGTACAAAAGCGGCTCGTCCTCCCTTACCACCCGGCACGATTTTGTCCGGGTTCAGTTTGATTACAATCTGCCCCCGAATGCGCCGACAAGTCTTCTTATGAATGGCCAGCCCAGCCCGGTTACCAATGTGGCGGCTGTAAACACCTTCGCCTGGACCTTCAACGATCCCGATGCCGGCGATGCGGGCAGCGCCTACCAGATTCAGATCAGCACCGACAACACCTTTGCCAGCACCGTGTATGATTCCGGCCAACAAAACGGAACGAGTCCGCAAAATTACAGCGGCACTACGCTCGCGCAGAATGGCGCAACCTACTATTGGCGGGTGCGCACCTGGGACAACAGCGGAGCCAGCAACAGCGGTCCGGGGGCGTGGAGCGCGCCGGCCCAATTTACAATGATCAACAACCAGCCGCCAAATGCGCCCACCAATTCAACCCCGGCCAACGGCGAGTACACCAATAATGCCAATCCCACATTTACCTGGTCGGCCTTCAGCGATCCCGATGCCGGCAACACGCAGAGCCGCTTTCAAATTCAGTTACGCCTCCAGGGCGGATCATATGGCGGCAGCGGCAGCCAGGATTTTACCTCTGGCACCAGCACAGCCAATAGCTATACCCCTACAACCTGGAACCTGACCAATGGCACAACCTACTGCTGGCATGTCCGGGTGCAAGATAACTTCAGTGTTTGGGGCCCTTACAGCACCGAAACCTGCTTCACCGAAGACCGCACCGCGCCCAATTCCAGCGCAATCTCGCCCGCAACCACCAACGCTTCGCCGTTTTCAGTTACCGCCACCGCGACCGACAGCGGCAGCGGCGTGGCCAATGTCAGGTTGTACTTCCGCGGCCCCACCGGCAGTTGGGCGCAGACGGGCGCGCAAATCAACGCGCCCGCCACGTTCCAATGGAACTTTACCCCCACCACAAATGGCACCTATTATTTTCAATCTGTGGCCTGCGACAACGCGGGCAACTGCCAGACTCCGCCGTCCGGTACTGGCGGCACCGGCAACACGCCAACGGTTTATGATAATGTTCCGCCAACCTCGGCGGCTACCCCGCCCGCTGGCCCAATCAATGCCGGCTCACTGACAATTCCGTGGACAGCCAGCGACGCCACCAGCGGCATCGCCACCAACGGGGTAACGCTCTACTACAACTTTAATGGCGGAACCTATAACACCGATGGTTCAGCGTCCGGCACATCCGGCACGTTCGACTTTTCCCCAATCAACGGCGATGGCACCTACTGCTTTTACACCCGGGCCACGGATAACGCCGGCAATGTTGAGGCGACGCCAGCTACCAACGATGGCTGTACCATCTTCAAGAACAAAGCCACCATTGGTGACCGGGTCTGGCTCGATGTGAACGGCAATGGAATTCAGGATAACGGCGAAACGGGCATCAACGGCGTCACGTTGACCCTTTATCAAGGCACAACCGTTGTTAGCACAACAACCACCGCCAGCGACGGCAACTATCTTTTCAAAAATCTGGCAGGCGCTGCCATCCAAACCGTAGCCGACAACTTTAGCACGGCATCATACGCCAACAACGATGGCACAACCACCTGGACCGGCAACTGGATTGAAACGGACAGCAGCGGCGGTGGCGCAACCGGAGGTAACGTTCTTGTTTCTGGGGGAGAACTAAACATTGACACCGGCGGCAGCAGTATCTATCGCCAGGTTAATCTGGCCGGTAACTCCAGCGCCGTGTTAAGCTTTAACTTCAGAACATCCGGCAATTCCGTTGATCCATCCGATGCAATTAATCTAGAAATATCCAACGATGGCGGGACCAATTGGACGCAGTTGGAACAATTTTTGGGCAATTACGCCCCCGGCTATTCCGGCTCACGAACCTACAACATCGGCGCCTATATGGCCGCCAATACCCGGATTCGTTTTTCCATCCCATCCGGGAGTTACAGCGGCAGCAACGAAACTTTTTACATTGACAACGTTCAGATCCAATTTCAGAATGCGGCGCAGGGAACGTACACCGTCACCGTCGATGCCAGCAATCTCAACCTCGGCGGCGCGCTCTTTGGTTACCAGCCCACCGATGGCCTGGCAGCGGTTTCGCCCCTTATTGTGTTTGTGGGCGTGGGGCAGGATGTCAACTCGGCCGATTTTGGCTACGGCCCCTTCGCGCTCATTGGCGATCTGATCTACCACGATACCAACCGCAACGGCGTGTTTGACAGCGGCGAACCGGGCCTGCCCAACATCACCGTTTGGCTTTACAGCGATGGCAACGGCAACGGCAAAATTGACGGCAGCGACGCCATCATCAGAACAACATCCACCAATGCCGGCGGCGGTTATTACTTTGGCGGCATCAGCGCCGGCAGCTATCTGGTTTTAGCCGATGCCGCTGACCCCGACCTGCCCGGCGGCTTCCGGCCCACCGGCCCCAACCCGGCGGCTGTTACCGGCGTGGTGGCGGGCGGCGCTTATCTCAACACCGACATCGGCTTTAACACGCCGCCGCCAATGACCAAAGAACTCTATTTGCGAACGCCAACCGATCTGACGCGCAACCGGCCAACCGGGCTAACGCCCAGTACCGTGCAGATTCTCAGCAGTGAAGCCATCCACGACCATTCAGTTACATGGCAAATGCCGGCCAGCCAGGCTTTAGCCGGCCCGCTCACCTTTGTCAGCGGCCAACCGGTGCAGGCCATCCTGCGCATTCAATCTAACCCCTCTACCAGTGCGCTGTCATGTGGCGGCCAACTACCCGATGTGACCGTAACCCTGAGTGTTGTGGGTGGGCCTGTTCTGGCCACGGCCATTGTTAATGATATGCCGGTCGGTCTCAATACCCGTACTTTCAATTTGAATATCCCCGCGGGCACCACGCTGGCGGCCAACAGCCGACTGCAACTGAAAATAGACGCCTCCGGGGCAGATTGCAGTTTGAATTATCCGAATCTTACCCTTGAGGATGCTGACGGCTACATTGTTGTTTACTTTGACTCACTCACCGATCTGTCGCACGTGGCCTTGCCCGTTGTTTCTTACATCAAGGTCGATCAGGCCGGTACGTATGACGCCGCCTACCCCGGCGGCGCGCCGACTCCCACTTTCATTCAGGGCGATCCCGTTTACGTGCGGGCCACCGCCTCTGACCCCTTTGGCGCTTTCGACATCAGCGGCATGACGATCAGCATCCCCGGGGTGGTCACCAACACCGCCATGACCCAGGTAGCCAGCAGCACGTTGACCAAAACCTACGAGCTTGCCCGGCCCGGTCTGCTGGGCGGCAATTACAGCTACATTATCACCGCCACCGAGGGTACCGAAGGCCAGGTTACGGCGGTAACCACCGGCACCTTCCAGGTGATTGTCTCCAACCTGGGCAGCTCAATCAAAACGGTGGATAAAGCCACGGCCGCCCCCGGCGATGTGCTAACCTACACCATCGTACTGAGCAATACCGGCGGCCTGAACGCCACTGTCAAAATGACCGACACCCTGCCGGCCAACGTGACTCATCTTTCCGGCCCAACCGGCGCAGCCGGCGCAAGCTGGTCACCCGCGCTGAATGCCATTCTTTTCACCGGCCCGGTCCCGGCCAACAGCCAGGTGGTTATCACCCACTCGGTTACGGTGGCCTCGCCGCTGGATAACGGCACAGTGATTGCCAACAACGTCACCATTGACGACGGCTTCAGCAAGTTCGACACCTCGCCGCCGGCAACAACCGTGATCACCTCTACACCCAATCTGGTCACATCGGTCAAAACGGTTGATCGGGCTTCCGCCGCGCCCGGCGACAGCCTGGTCTACACCATTATGTTGACCAATACCGGCAAAATGAACGCTTACATCAGCTCCGGGCTGCCGTTACTGGATACCATCCCGGCCAACACCACCTTTGATGGCGGCCTGTTCGCCTCGGCCGGAAATATCAGCTACAACCCCGGGTTCAACCGCATCGAATGGTACGGCACGGTGCCGGCCGGTGGCGGTGTCACCCTGCGCCATCGCGTTAAAGTGGCCACGCCGCTGGATAACGGCACGGTCATCACCAATACGGCCATTATCAACGAGGGCGGCGGTTTCCCCACCCCGCAAACCTACACCCGCACAGCCACCACAACCATCGTTTCGTCGCCGGTACTAACCAGCGCCTCGGCCAAACTGGTAGACAAAGCGCTCGCTGCGCCCGGCGACAGCCTGGCTTACACCATCATTTTGAAGAACAACGGCAATATGAACGCGCCCGGCGTGGTGCTGACCGACACGCTGCCCGCCCAGGTTGCCTGGGGCGGCGATGCCTTCCTGTCGGCCACCAGCGGCACGGCCCAGTTTATCACCGCCACCAATACCGTACTCTGGACCGGTGATGTGAACGCCGGGGCGACGGTGCAGATTCTGTTCCGGGCCACCGCCGCCACCCCTCTGCCCAACAACACCCAGATTGTCAACGTGGCTCGCGTGTCTGATGGGGCCGGCAACTTTACGCCCTTTAACCTGCAAGCCATCACTACCATCCAGTCCGTACCTAACCTGAACACGTCGACCAAAACCGTTAACACCCTGTCGGCTGTGCCCGGCGATGTGCTGACCTACACAATTCGGCTGGTCAACACCGGCAACGCCGTGGCTGCTACTTCAGTGCTTGATAATCTGCCGGCGCAGTTGCAGAACCCGGTCATTGTATCGGCCAGCAGCGGGCAGGCGCAGGTGAGCGGCGGCAACGCCATCGTCTGGACGGGGCAGGTAACGCCAACCCAGCCGGTGACCATCACCTTCCGGGCCACGCTGCTATCGGTGCTCAACAACGGCATTCAGGTGTCCAACACGGCCCAGGTGAACGACGGGGTCAACGCGCCCTTCTTTATCAGCCCGCCGGCGGTAACAACTATTTCATCGTCACCCAGCCTGACAACTTCTCGCAAAACCGTCAATCTGGATACAGCCTCGCCCAACAATGTGCTGATCTACACCATCACCTTAACCAACACCGGCAACATGGTAGCCAACGCCCAGGTGCTCGACACCCTGCCGCCCAACGTTACCTTTAACGGCGGCTTGAGCGCCAGCGCGGGCGCACCGCTGCCTACCTACAGTTCCATCAACAACCGCATCTCGTGGCAGGGCAGTGTGGCCCCCGGCGCGCCGGTCAATATCAGTTACCAGGTGCGCATTAATAGCCCGCTGGATAACAACACGGTCATTTTGAACGATGCCCAGATCAGCGACGGCGTGAACCCCTTCTTTGACACCACGCCCCCGGCTCAAACAACAATTACTTCGGCCCCGAATCTGAGCACGTCGAGCAAAGCGGTTGATCTGGCTACCGCGTCGCCGGGCGATCTGCTTCACTACACCATTCGCCTGGTTAACAGCGGCAGTATGATTGCCAGCGGCGCCACCATCAGCGACACCCTGCCAGCGCAGGTGACCATTTCCAGCGGCCCCTTTGTTAGCGGCGGTGGCGCTGGCGGCTACAACCCCAGCCAGCGGCGCATCTTCTGGAGCGGCTCGGTGGCGCCCGGCACCGACGTAATTGTTGAATATTACGCCACCATCAACAGCCCGTTGACCAACGGCACCCAGATTGTCAACGATGCCGTCATTCAGGGCAGCTTTGGCACCATCACCACCAACGCGGTGACCACCACCGTGCAGAGCGATCACCAGCTCACGCTAACCAAAACCGCGCCGACCATTGTTGGGGCGGGCCAGGCCATGACCTACACCCTGGCCTACAACGTATCCGGCAACGAGCCTGCCCCCGCGGTGGTCATCACCGATACGCTGCCGGCCAATACCACCTTTGGCAGTTGCGCGCCCGCGCCGTGCGGTTTGGGGGCCGGTAATGTGATTTCGTGGACTCTGGGCACGCTGAATCCCGGTAATGCCAATGCGGTGACCCTGCGGGTCAATGTAACCAGCCCGCTGCCCAACGGCACAGTCATCACCAACACCGCCTTCATCTTTGATGCGGATACCGGCGCGGATCAGAGCAGCGCTACCACTACCGTCACCAGCGGCCACGGCTTCTCGCTGACCAAACGCGACACGGGCTACGACCCGGTTCAGGCAGGCGGTCAAATCGTCTACAGCCTTGACTGGGCGGTATCGGGGGCCGAAACTCCTCTGGGCGTGGTCATCACCGACGCAGTGCCAATCAGTACCACCTATGTTAGTTGTGGCGGCGCGGCCTGCAGCCAAAATGGCGGCATTATCACCTGGACGCTCAACAATCCGGCTCCGGGTTCCGCCGGGACAGTGGTGATGACTGTTACGGTAGCTAATCCGCTGCCCAACGGCACTATTCTGACCAACCAGGCCCGCATCTCCGACAGCAACGGCGGAGTGGCCGCCACGGCAACAGAGCAAACCACGGTTAACTCCAGTCACAGCCTCGACGTGGCCAAAATCGCGCCAGCTTCCGTATCGGCCGGTGGGCAAATCACTTATTCTATTGCCTACACCGTCACCGGCAACGAAACAGCCCAAAATCTGGTCATCGAGGACAACACCCCGGTCAATACTACCTTTGCTTCCGCCGCCGGCGCGGCCTCGATCAACAACCCCGGCGCGGGCAACAGTGGCCTCGTCCGCTGGAATTTGGGGAATCGTCCTCCCGGCTCAACGGGCGTGGTCACCCTCACGGTTAATGTCGCCAACCCGCTGCCCAACGGCACTCTCATCAATAACTCCGTCTCCATCCGCGACAGCAATGGCGGAGCCACCGATGTGGACAGCACCAGCACAACAGTGAACAGCAGTCACGGCTTCACGCTGACCAAATCGGATACGCCGGACCCGGTTTTGCCGGGCAGCATCATCAACTACACCATTCACTGGGCCGTCTCCGGCAATGAGCTGGCTCAAAATGTGACCATCACCGATGCCATCCCGGCCAACACCGCCTTCTTCGGTTGCAGCGGCTGTTCGCAGCAGGGCTCCTTTGTCCAGTGGAACCTGGGCAGCCACAGCCCCGGTGAAAGCGGCGATGTCACCCTCCAGGTGCAGGTCAATTCGCCTCTGCCCAACGGCACCCTCATCACCAACTCCGCCCGCATCTTCGATGGCAACGGCGGCGCGCCCGTCTCGGCCAGCACCACCACCACCGTCAACTCCGGCCACCAGCTGACCCTCAGCAAGAGCGCCCCCAGCATCGTTCAGGCCGGCCAGACCCTCAACTACACCCTCAACTGGGCTGTCACCGGTAACGAGGCTGCTCCCGGCGTGGTCATCACCGATGCCATCCCGGCCAACACCACCTTCGTCCCCGGCAGTTGCTCCGGCTGTACCGTCGCCGGCAACATTGTCACCTGGTCCCTCGGCGATCTCGTCCCCGGCAATTCCGGCGCGCTCACCCTGGCTGTCACCGCCGGCAGCCTGCTGCCCAACGGCACTCTCATCACCAACACCGCCCGCATCCGCGATGCCAGCGGTCTGGCCGTTCTGGCTTCGGCTGCCACCACCGTCAGTTCCGGTCACGGTTTCAACCTGACCAAGACTGATGGCGCTGACCCCGTGCAGGCCGGCGACCTGCTGACCTACACCATCGGCTGGAGCGTCATCGGCACCGAGCAGGCTCTCAATGTCGTCATCAGCGATACCCTCCCGGCCAACACCAGCTACAGCAGTTGCAGCCCGACCCCCTGCGGCCTCAACGCCGGCAATCTCGTCACCTGGTCCCTCGGCGCCCGCAACCCCAACACCAGCGGTTCGGTCTCGCTGACCGTCACTGTCGCCCCCGCCCTGGCCAACGGCACCATCCTTTCCAACCAGGCCCGCATCGCCGACAGCAACGGCGGGATCGCTGCCACTTCCAACCTCGAGCAGACCACCGTCAATGCCAGCCACCGCCTGACCGTGGCCAAGCTGGCTCCCGCCTCGGTCAACCCCGGCAGCCCGATTGTTTACACCATCGTCTACACCGTCAGCGGCAATGAGCCGGCCCTCAATGTCGTCATCGAGGACAACACCCCGGTCAACACTACCTTTGCTTCCGCCGCCGGGGCAGCCTCGATCAACAACCCCGGCGTGGGTAACAGCGGTCTCGTCCGCTGGAACCTGCCCAGCCCGCTCAACCCCGGCTCAACCGGTGTGGTCACTCTCACCGTCAATGTCGCCAACCCCCTGCCCAACGGCACCCTCATCAACAACTCTGTCTCCATCCGCGACAGCAACAATGGCACGACCGGTCAGAGCGCGACCACTACCTCGGTCAACAGCGGCCACACCCTGTCCCTGACCAAATCGGATACGCCGGACCCGGTTTTGCCGGGCAGCATCATCAACTACACCATTCACTGGGCCGTCTCCGGCAATGAGCTGGCTCAAAATGTGACCATCACCGATGCCATCCCGGCCAACA
>JAJVIM010000024.1:0-81575 GCA_022071955.1 Anaerolineae bacterium | reverse complement strand
CTGACCAAATCGGATACGCCGGACCCGGTTTTGCCGGGCAGCATCATCAACTACACCATTCACTGGGCCGTCTCCGGCAATGAGCTGGCTCAAAATGTGACCATCACCGATGCCATCCCGGCCAACACCGCCTTCTTCGGTTGCAGCGGCTGTTCGCAGCAGGGCTCCTTTGTCCAGTGGAACCTGGGCAGCCACAGCCCCGGTGAAAGCGGCGATGTCACCCTCCAGGTGCAGGTCAATTCGCCTCTGCCCAACGGCACCCTCATCACCAACTCCGCCCGCATCTTCGATGGCAACGGCGGCGCGCCCGTCTCGGCCAGCACCACCACCACCGTCAACTCCGGCCACCAGCTGACCCTCAGCAAGAGCGCCCCCAGCATCGTTCAGGCCGGCCAGACCCTCAACTACACCCTCAACTGGGCTGTCACCGGTAACGAGGCTGCTCCCGGCGTGGTCATCACCGATGCCATCCCGGCCAACACCACCTTCGTCCCCGGCAGTTGCTCCGGCTGTACCGTCGCCGGCAACATTGTCACCTGGTCCCTCGGCGATCTCGTCCCCGGCAATTCCGGCGCGCTCACCCTGGCTGTCACCGCCGGCAGCCTGCTGCCCAACGGCACTCTCATCACCAACACCGCCCGCATCCGCGATGCCAGCGGTCTGGCCGTTCTGGCTTCGGCTGCCACCACCGTCAGTTCCGGTCACGGTTTCAACCTGACCAAGACTGATGGCGCTGACCCCGTGCAGGCCGGCGACCTGCTGACCTACACCATCGGCTGGAGCGTCATCGGCACCGAGCAGGCTCTCAATGTCGTCATCAGCGATACCCTCCCGGCCAACACCAGCTACAGCAGTTGCAGCCCGACCCCCTGCGGCCTCAACGCCGGCAATCTCGTCACCTGGTCCCTCGGCGCCCGCAACCCCAACACCAGCGGTTCGGTCTCGCTGACCGTCACTGTCGCCCCCGCCCTGGCCAACGGCACCATCCTTTCCAACCAGGCCCGCATCGCCGACAGCAACGGCGGGATCGCTGCCACTTCCAACCTCGAGCAGACCACCGTCAATGCCAGCCACCGCCTGACCGTGGCCAAGCTGGCTCCCGCCTCGGTCAACCCCGGCAGCCCGATTGTTTACACCATCGTCTACACCGTCAGCGGCAATGAGCCCGCTCTCAATGTCGTCATCGAGGACAACACCCCGGTCAACACTACCTTTGCTTCCGCCGCCGGCGCAGCTTCGATCAACAACCCCGGCGTGGGCAACAGTGGTCTCGTCCGCTGGAATTTGCCCAGCCCGCTCAACCCCGGCTCAACCGGTGTGGTCACTCTCACCGTCAATGTCGCCAACCCGCTGCCCAACGGCACTCTCATCAATAACTCTGTCTCTATCCGCGACAGCAATGGCGGAGCCACTGATGTGGACAGCACCAGCACAACAGTGAACAGCAGCCACGGCTTCACGCTGACCAAGAGCGGTACGCCTGATCTGGTTTCACCCAACAACCTGATTAACTACACCCTCCATTGGGAAGTGACCGGTAACGAGCCGGCCCAAAGTGTGATCATCACCGATGCCATCCCGGCCAACACCACCTTCTTCAGTTGCGGCGGCTGTTTGCAGCAGGGCGGCGGGACGTATGTGCAGTGGAATCTGGGTAACGCCAGCCCCGGCGACAGCGGCGACTTGACTGTGCAGGTGCGGGTGAACCCGTTAACGCCCAACGGCACGGTCATCACCAACTCCGCCCGCATCCGCGATGCTAATGGCGGCGCGCCCGTCTCGGCCAGCAGCAGCGCCACGGTTCAGAGCAGCCATACGCTGACGCTTGATAAACGCGCGCCGGCCGTGGTGGCCGCCGGCCAGCAGATCATTTACACTATTGACTACAACGTGATTGGTGATGAACTGGCCCCCAGCGTGGTTATTACCGATCCCATCCCGGCCGGAACCAGTTACATTGCCAATAGCTGCACCGGCGGATGTACCGTGGTTGGGAATGTGGTTACCTGGGATTTGGGTAATCTGCTGCCCAACTCGCCCGGCCAGGTGCAGTTCGCGGTTCGGGTTGATAATGCAACTCTCAACGGCGTCGAGATCACTAATACGGCCACCATCATCGATAACTCCGGGGCCAGCGCTACAGACAGCGCCAGCACCCGGGTTGGGACTGATTTGCTCATCGACCTGACCGACAACCGCGACACCGTCCAGCCGGGCGAACAGATCACCTACACTATCAGCTTCAGCGGTACGGAACCGCTTAACTTTGGCTCCCTGGAAATTGATATCCCGGCCAACACCACCTTTGTTTCGGCGAGCGGTGGGGTGCTGCAAAGCGGCAAAACTCTCTTCTGGTTAATCACGTCCCAGCCCGCCGGATTCTTTGGGCAGCGAACCATTGTGGTTGAACTGCCGCCGGTAATGGATAACGGCACGGTGATCAGCACCACCGCCCGCATCGCCGGCGATGGCAAGAACAACCGCGATAGTGATAGCGCGGTGGTTGTATCGCAGCCCAATTTGGCCAGCTCGGTAAAAACGGTCAGCAATCCGGTTGCGCCGGCCGACAGCCTGGTTACCTATCAGATTGTGCTGAGCAATACCGGCAATATGCACGCCCATTCCACCGCCATTACCGACGTTCTCCCCGCAGAGATGACCTATGTTGGCCCGGTGACTCCAACCGGTGGAATAGCCGGTTACGTTGGCAGCGAAGTTCGCTGGAACGGCCAGGTGCAGGTGGGCACACCGGTAACAATCACGTTTGAAGCCCGGGTAAACGCCGATGTGTCTGAAGGGGCTATTATTGAGAACGTGGTTGACATCAACGATGGCTTCCACCCCGATCTTGTGCAGAAGAGCGCCGTCATTGCCGTGCGCAACCCGGCTCCGGGCAGCGGTAACATCTATCTGCCGTTGCTGATGAAAGCAAACGCAGCGCCCGCCCCAACCGAGCCAACTGTCGAGCTGACCATCCTCAACTGTGGCGATACCAATGCCGTTGGCGCTTTCTGGGTAGACCTGTACTTTAACCCCAACGAGCAGTCGATTTTCTGGCCCATCAACCACGGTGAGGGCTACGACTGGTTTGGGCAGGGAGCCGGCTTCACCGTAAGCACGTTGGGGGCAGGCCAAAGCATCAACCTGTATCTGAACGATGCCGTAATCAAGAACATGCCCAATCCACTCCCGGCCTCGGCGCGCCTGTATGCTCAGGTTGACCTGTTTGACAAAACAACGCCCGGTATCGGTGTCGTTGACGAAGGCCCCGGCGGTGAAGCCAACAACATTGCCGGCAGCGGCGGCAGCACGTGCAGCGCCACTCCCGGCAAGCCCGACCTGATTGTGACCGGCATCAGACTGCTGAACACCTCCAACACGCAGAAACAGACACTGCTGCAACCGGCGCAAACAGATGGGGTGGAACCGGCTCCGGCCCGGCTTCAGCCGCCCCAGCAGTAAAATTCGGCCACACCAATGTCTCGCTCCCGGCCTCGGTTCGGGAGCGAGACACGGTTGGAATTATCCCCGTTTCAGGCGGGGCAGGAGCATAGCCAATGACAAAACTCGGATTCGCCAGTCTGATCAGGTTGGCGCTCATACTTCTGGTAACAGGGGGATGGCTGGCCGGGGTAGCCCGGCCAGTCGCCCTGGCCCAGCAACCGCCACCCCGGCCCAACCCGCCGCCGGATGTTCCGGGGCCGCCGCCGGGTCGGACGCAGCCCCCTCAAATTAATGGAGCCCCCGGTGGTGGTCATGGCGTTGGCGGGGGCGCCGTCACTTCTTGTGTAACAGTGCATGGCGTGGCTATCAATTGGGGCTATCGCAACGAACCCAAACTGCCGGTCTCATTGAGTGGTTCAGACTGGCAAACCCAAAAGATAACCGACGACAACGGCTACTACGCTTCTGATTGTTTGGGACAGGGTATTGGGCTGGTTAACCCGGTATCGCCGCCCTGGCTGCGCCCGATGACTCGTGATGTGGCCATCAGGCTGGGGTATCGCCAGACGTTTGAGGTAAATTTGGGGCTGTACGGGGGTGAGATTGCTCCCAACCCGGAAATAATGCCGACTCTGACTGTCAATCCCACTCAAGCGCAGCCCGGCGAAATCATCACCTACACCATCCGGGTAACAAATACACTTGGCTCAGCGGCGGGCCACCCACCGGCAATGGGTGATGTAATGATCACGGATTTGTTGCCGGAACCGCTGACGCCGGTGAGCGCAACTTCCACAATTGGGCAGGTAGAATTGTGGGGCAATTTGCTCACTGCCGACATTGGCCCGCTGTTCCCCGGCCAATCGGCAGACATCATTGTTACCGCTAAAGTACGTGATGACGCTGCGCCTGCCGGGATCATCAGCAATTGGGCCTCATTGCTCCACACCGGGCACGTGGCCGTTCAAACAGCCACAACCGATGTTTCGGTAGGGCCGTAAGCAACATTTTTTTTGACTCTTTTGCACCGGCTCAAAAAGCGTGTTAAACGGCCACTGGATCGAGGCAACCTTATCGGCGAGAAGCTATTCTGTGTAAAAGACTTGAATTGAAGCTGAGCGAGTTCTTTCATCGTTGAGCTTAAATCCCGTTCCCCGAGCTACCACAACTCTTGTATGCGTGCAGATGATGTGGTATCAAACGTTACGCTGTTTTTTGAGCTGGTGCAGATGTTGGTGGAATCACCCTATGTTGAAGCTGTGCTTATCATAGGTTCAAAGGAGCAGGAGAAGGCACACCGCAAGCGCATAACGCCGTGATATCCATAACCTCAAGGGTTTGCCACGCCAGGAATCGCCCTCGCCAATCTTACCCTCAAGATTTTCTGTTCAACCTCACATCTGTATTAAGGTTGACTCCTTTGCCTGCTGGGCAATCCGGCTAAAATTGGGTGAAGTTTTAAGCATTTGTTTGAATGCCCGACGCCGCCGGCTGGTCGTCTGCTCGGAAAACAGGTTTTCCGTAAGCCACAAAAAGCCGCGCTGCAATTCCTGTGTCGTCATATTTTTGGGTACGATGTTAATGTCCAGATTGGTGCAAAGTTCCCAGGCTTCATCGCGGATAATACGCCCTGCCTGCTTCAATCTGTGGTATAGCGGCGTACCCGGATAAACGGTTAAAAATGTAATCTGGACCTCGTAAAGACCAGAGTCTTTTACGAAATCGTATACCTCTTCAAATATCTCCGGGGTATCGCCATCCAACCCAAACACAAAACAGCCATCAACCGTGATTCCATAAGATTGAATTTTAGCAATCGCCTCTCTATATCCGTCGAACTGCTTCATTTTCCAGTTCGCGTTCAGTTCGATGTTGTTCAGGTTGGCTTTGCGGGGACTTTCCAGGCCGATCAAGATTTGTTTACAGCCGGAGTCACGCATTAGGCCGAGGAGTTCATCATCGTTGGCTACAGAAATATCTGTTTCAGTAAACCAACGGATTTTTTCTTTAACCAGAGCACGCAACAACTCTTTATAATGGGCGTGGTTGACAAAGGTGTTGTCATCGGCAAACTCAATAAAGGGCCGGTGCCACACATCTTTGATGGCCCTGATTTCCGCAACTACTTTTGAGACGGGCTTTATTTTGTAACGCGGAGACAACAAGATGGAACTGGCGCAAAATTCGCAGCGCCAGGGACAACCCCGGCTGGTCTGGACTGTGAGCCGATTGTAGATGTTGGGATCGAGCAGGTCAAAGCGGGGTATTGGGGCATCGGCCAAATCATAGCTCCCCGGGGGTGACTGGAGGTAGTAGGGTTTTAGATCACCCTGCTCAAAGTCAGACAATAGGTGCGGCCACAGGACTTCGCCTTCGCCCACAACAACACTGGCACAGTGCTGTTTGGCTTCCTCCGGCAGAGCCGTAACGTGCAGCCCCCCCATGACCACCGGAATGTTTTTCTCCTGATACTGGTCGGCCAGTTCATAAGCTTCAAAGATTTGAGCCGAGTAGGAGCTAATGGCGACGAGGTCGTAGTCATCCGGCAAAAAGGTTTCTGCCCTGATATCGGCAATCTCACGGTACTCTACCTCAATTCGTTCTGGCGTTAGCGCCGCCAGGGTTAACAACGATAAACTGGGCAGCGAAGCGATGACCTTGCCCCGCTCGACAAAGGCGGGCAGGGTTAAGCCCAACCGGGCCAGTTCTTCATTATGGGTTCTTATGCCGCTCATGGCAATTAATCCAATTTTCATAGTTGCATCACCTCCCAAAAGGTAATAAAGCCCCCAACGATTAGACTGATCACGGGAATGTATAGCAGATTTTTTAGGCTGGGATAATGGGCCATTGTAAAGCAGAAGATGGGCATCGTCACCGCGCCAACCATAAAGCTCCACGCGGCAACGGTAACCAGATATCCGGAGAGGGCAAGTGATTGGATGGTGAAGTAGAACATCAGGTTAACAAAGGCCAGTCCGAAGAAGGAGAAATGACCCAGCCGGTAGAGCCTGCGCCTGAGGCCGGAATAACCGCCAATCCAGCCGTCCTGAAAGAATTTGAAGTTGAAGCCAATCATCGAGCCGGACACAAAACCGAGCGCGATCCAGAGCCAGGCAAAGAGTAGATTGATGTGAGCCGTTTCCATGTTTTACCTCGCTTCCTGAATGACAGTTATGTAATCTGCGAGGTACAGTACAAAAAAGACCACAAAGATCAGGTCAAGGAAGCCAAAGAGGGCAAACATCGGGTGAGGCAGCCCACCGATAGCCCAGTAGTAAAAGGCTACCCCGCTGTAAACGATTTTATAAATCAAGCCCACCTTGACGATGTCAATATTGCGTTGCAGGTTTTGGAAGACGAAGTAGTAGCTGATACCCTGCACAAATACAAAAGCCGCTGAAAGTTGGGCGTAGGAGCCGTTATTGGGTAAGGGAACGCTTAAGGCATTGAAGATATTCTGGTAGAAGAAAAAAAACACAACTCCCAAAAGCAGGTCGTAAACGGCGGCAACAATAAAGCCATTTTTATAGAATTGTTTGGTTCTCATTTTAGTTTCTCCTATTAAGCCGTTTTTTTACACCAATAGAAACATTTGGGAGTGCCTTGTGCCTTCTGCTGAGTAAATACCCAAAATTTACAGTTTTTCAATTAGTCGGTTTGTAAGGACTTGACTATTTTCTCAACTTCGGTGCGTTCTGGCCCCAGGGGAGCCTGAGATAAGTAGGCTTGATAATCCTCCAACGCGGCGGTGGGGTTGCCCAGAGCCAGGTAAACCTCGGCCCGGCCTTTACGCGAGTGGTAATTGTCGTCAAATGATAAGGCCTGGTTATAGTTCTCAAGGGCCTGGTCATACTGCTTTAGTTTGTAGTAGATCAGGGCTAAGGTGTCGTAGGTGGCACCGTCCGGGTTCAGTTCCACGGCTCGTTGAGCGTGTTCAAGGGCTTTGTCAAAATCGGTTTCCAGGTTAACCGCCAGGGTCCAGGCCAGGTTGTTGTGGGCAGCAACATTGTCGGGGTCAAGATCGAGGGCCGCGTTGTAGTCGGCCAGTGCAAGCTCGTAATCTCCTGACCGGTCATAGGTTGCGCCCCGCCCGGTGTAGGCCCTGACCAAGCCCGGGTTCGACTCGATAGCCGCGCTGTAGTCGGCAATGGCTTCTTCATCAGCGCCGAGATTGGCATAAAAGACGGCCCGGTTATAGTAAGCACCGGCATAGTCCGGATTCAACTCAAGTGCGGTGTCAAAATCGGCCAGGGCCTGATCATCATCCCCCAGCTTTTGATAAGCCAGCCCCCGGTCATTGTAGGCCCAACTGAGATGGTCATAGTTGAGGTCAATAGCCGCGGTATAGTCGGTGATGGCGCGTTCGGGTTCGCCCTGTTTGGCGTAAGCTGTGGCGCGATCATAGTAGGGTTCAGCTACATCAGGCCGGGCTTCGATGGCGGCGGTGTAATTGACGATAGCTTGTTCAAGATTACCATTATCAAGATTGATGGCAGCACGATTAAGGTGGTAGGTAGCCAACTCGCCGGAGGTAACCGGCAGAGGAGCTACATTGATAATTTGCGCGTCGAGCGTACCAGCCAGGTTGACTATTGATGTTTCAGGCGGCCGGTCATTGGGATATATGAGGTAAATTAATACGCCCAAGTTGTCGCGGCGAAGCGCGATAATATCCAACCGGAACCCTGCCGGGTCCAGCACCGTAACCCCGGCCGAACTGTGGCCAATATCGGCAACCCCATCAAGAAGTTTCACTTCCAGTCCCTCTGTCTCCTGTAATCGCGTGATGAACGGTTCTCCTGACTGGTTGGCTTTTTGCAAATGCGCGTCAAAATCGGATTTGGCCGCCTCGGTTGGCAAAAGCAGAGTGATGCCGCCAACCTGGGCTGGCGGGTCGGTTTTTTCAAAGGCAAAGCTTTGCACAAAGATATTTTCGCTGGCAATTGGCTCCTGGCTCAGGCTTATCGCGTACGATGAAAATACCGGGGTAAACCCATCGTCCAGATCATCCGGGGTAAGCGCCACAGTTGATTTAAGCATGTCTGCCGCCGCCTGCCGCATTTCAGCGTCTTGGGCTAAATCATACCCTGTTTTGTAATCGGTAATGGCTTTGTCCGGCAAACCTTGCATATAGTAGGCTAAACCTCTTAGCAGGTAGCCCCGCGTATTTTCCGGTTCCAGGCGAATGGCCTGGTCACTATCCTTAATGGATTGGTCGTAATCCTCTTGAAGAATATAAAAATAGGCGCGGCTAAAGTAGCTTTCGACAAAATCCGGATCAATTTTGATGGCCTTGTCAAAATCGGCCATGGCCTTGTCCATGTCACCCAGCCCCAGATAGATTTGACCTCTGGCCGAATAGGCCTCGACCAGGGTTGGGTCCAACTCAATGGCCTGGCTAATATCTGCAATGGCCTGCTCAAAGTTGCCTTGATCAATATAGATTGCTGCCCTGGTGATCAAGGCCACGGAGTCAGCCGGATCCAGCTCGATGGCCCGGTCTAAATCCTCAACAGCGCGATCATAATCCCCCTGTAAGGCGTAGGTATTGCCCCTACCGGTATAGGCTTCACTTAAATCCGGCTCTAATTCAATGGCCCGGTCAAAATCGGCAATCGCTGCCTCAGAATTTTCTGCCATCACATAAGCCTTGCCTCGAGTGATGTAAATTGAGGTTGTCTCCGGGTCAAGTTCAATAGCCCGGTCAAAATCGGCAATGGCCGCCTCAAAGTTTTTAAGTTGCAGGTAAGCACGACCTCTGGCGGCGTAGGTCAAAGACACCTCCGGCTCCAATTCAATGGCCCGGTCAAAATCGGCAATGGCTGTTTCAAAATCTTCTAGTTGAACGTAAGCGTGACCCCTGGCGGCATATGTTGAGGCCGCATCCGGCTGTAGAGTAATGGCTCGGTTAAAATCAGCAATGGCTTGTTCATAGTTGGCTTGCAAACCATAAGCGTTGCCCCGGTTGTTGAGGGCTTCAAAATGATCTGGGTTTAATTCAATGGCCCGGCTATAATCGGCGATGGCCTGATCATAATTTTTCTGTTGATGGTAGACGCTACCCCGGTTAAGATAGGCCCCAGCATAATCCGGCCTGATCCGGACAGCCTTATCAAAATCAGCCAGGGCCTGGTCGTAGTCATCCTGACGAAAGAAGGCCAGCCCGCGTTCATTATGGGCCTCGGCGCTGTCTGGCTGCAGGGTAATGGCCCGGTCAAAATCGGTGATGGCCTGCTTGTATTCACCTTGCTCGCTGTAAAGCTTGCCGCGATTGAAGAACGACTCAAAATGGTCAGGCTGCAAGGAAATAGATTGAGTATAATCGTCAATGGCCCGGTCGAGATCGCCTTCAGCCGCGTAGAGATTGCCTCGGTTGTAATAGGCCTCCGCGTACTCCGGCTGAAGGTCAATGACCTTAGTGTACTTGGAAATGGCCCGGCTGTTGTCTCCCTGGTCCGCGTAGACCCGGGCCAGGGTAAAGTAGGCCTCGGCGAAATCGGGATTCAGTTTGATGGCCTGGTTGCAATCGGCGATGGCCTGCTCGTAGTCGCCCAGATCGGCGTGGGCCTTGCCGCGGTGGTAGTAGGCGTCGGAGGCATCGGGTTGGAGTTCGATGACCTTGTTAAAATCCGAGATGGCCTGCTTGTAGTTGCCATCGTTGTAGAGCGCAAGGCCCCGGTTGTAGTAAGCATCAACAAAATCAGGCTGCAAGGCGATGGCCTGGTCAAAATCGGCGATGGCTTTCTCATAATCGCTTTGGTGAGCATAGACCCCGCCCCGGTTGTAGTAGGCCAGGGCAAAACCAGGCTCCAGTTTAATTGCCTGGTCAAAATCGGCGATGGCTTGCCCGGAGTCGCTCTCTTCGGCGTAAATCAGTCCACGCCTGTTATAGGCTACGGCATAGTTGGGGTTAATCCGGATTGCCTGGTCATAGTCTGCGATGGCCTGTTGGTAATTTCCTGAATTTTTGTAGGTCAGCCCCCGGTCGCGATAGGCTTCGGCAAAATCCGGTTGGTAATAAATGGCCTGGTCAAAGGCGGCGATGGCCTGTTCATAATCGCCTTGTTCTGCATAGGCGACTCCCTGATCGTAGTAATAGCCGCCAATGATGGAACCACAGCCGCTGAGGAATAAACTGATCAGCAATAAGCTAATCGATAAAATCCAATCCTTTGTTTTCATTTTTTTCTCTCCTGTGTTTACCGTAAAGCTCTACTTCATCTTTCAATTAGGGCCACGCAATAACCTGAGAAGTTTTACAGCCTGGAAATCCTATGATGATTTCAAATTCTTTGGGTGTGGGTTGCCCCTCATTACCGGAATATTGGACTTGTCCAAAAACAACCCCATTATCTGGAATAGGCCCCAAAATAACTGAGCCCGTATCATCTTTACCGGCGTTGGCCGGCATAACTGCAATTAGTGCGGGATTTCCAGGTGGGCCGTGAAATTCAACGTTAAACGTCGGGATACCAACATCGGGCACCACCTCCAGTTTAACGAATTTGCAGTCAGTCTGGTCCGATTTCAGTTGTGCCAGCATACCCTCAGCTTTAGTCTTAGTGCCTGGGGGCAGTCCAATTTTCAGGGCCGTTTCAAGATTGGATATGGCTGCCGCTGTGTCTCCCTGCTCGTAGAAAATGACGCCCAAATTGTAATAGGCGTCAACGGCATTGGGTTGGAGTTCGATAACCCGGGTATAGTCGGCCAGAGCAGGCTCGATGTTACCTAAAACTTTATACAAACTTCCCCGATTAAGATAGGCGTCGGCATAATCGGGGTTGAGTTGGATAGCTTGCTCAAAATCGATGATAGCCCGGCCATAATCAGTCTGAGCAGCATAAGCCAGCCCGCGATTGTTGTAGGCAACCACATTATCTGGCTGGCCTTGGATAGCCTGATCGAAATTGGAAATAGCGCAGTCATAATCGCCTTGAGCCAGGCAGGCCAATCCCTGCTCATAATAAGCTTCAGCCTCGGCAGATTTATCCGGCGTAGGGGTATTGGTTGGAGATGGCGTGTTGGTTGGCGTAGGCGTATCCGTGGGCGGTACCGGTGTTTCTGTGGGAGTTGGAGTATCGGTAGGTGTTGGCGTTTCTGTCGGTGGTACGGGCGATGGGGTATCTGTGGGCGGAAGGGTAGTAGGAGTATCGGTAGGCGGCACAAGCGTTGGGGTTGATGTCGGAGCCTCCGCCGTTTGCGTTGCTGCCGGCTTGTCCGCGACCTGGGTTGCCTCGGCATCCAGTTGGACCTGGGATGGACCGCAGTTGGCCAACAATGCGCTGATGACCAACAATCCAAAAACAATCATCAAAGTTTTGCTGTTCATTTCTTATCACTTTACTCCATTTTCGTGCATTACCAACAAACTCCCCCGTTAAACAGTGGTGTTAGAACACAAACACTACTTTAAAATCGAATTCAACATTAATGATCTTTCTTTCTATACCCAATCTATACCCAATGAGACTGGCCAACGCCACAATTCAAGGATGCGCAAGAATTTCATCAGCAAACATTCTGCCATTTTTTCGTACATACCTTGCAACTGGTTGTTGGCCAGCCCCTTATCTATACTTCTTTAGCCAGTACAATAGCCTCAAGTATCAACAGAGAGCCAAATACTATCTCTCAAGTGGTGCTAGGTCATTAGCCATTCGATGAAGGTTTCAACAACACAACCGGCAACACCAGCCGTCGTTGGTTTATCCCAACATTTACTGTACACTCGTAACCCAGCATCCAAGACTGCTGACTTTTTCAACCCTCGACGGAACATATTTGGTGATACCCCCATAAACAAAGCCCTTTTATATCCAGGATGTATGGCAACGGTGACTCTCCCCGGACCAAACCGAGAGTTGGGAAGATTGACTTGGATTGTGATTGCTTGATTGAGTGCTTCCATCAAGTCTATATCGCTCTCGTCAATTAGATCTTCATTCGGTAAATCCAAAGGCACCAAATCTAGTGTGTTTTCCACATAAGAATCGATTCTTCGTGACATCTGTAAATCTCCTTTAGATAAATTGATTATTCTGTGGATAGATTAATTATTTCCTGCATTTTGCCTTTTCGTCTGATGAGGTCCAATCAAATTTTCCCTAATGACATATTGTCCAATTCAAGGTAGTGAGGATTATTTGACCAAACCCACCTATGACATCAACTCTTTAGGAGGTGGAGGAGACTGGTTAGCTACTCTCATAATAGGACTCCTTGAAATTATTATGTAAATAATGACACTGCTATAAACTATAAGGTAAGGTTAGAGACTGTATTTTTTGCCCTCAACACCTGAAATCACGTAAGTGACACGTGTTTTATGACTTGATTTTGCAGATCCGTTGGTTAAACATATCCAGTATCAAATAAACCATACCAATTTGCCATCGCCCATCCATCAATATTGGATGTCAGCCCTACTAAAATCAGTAGGCCAACTTTACAAAATTAGTATTTACCCATCAGCTTGATATACCGTTCTCAGCTTCAGTCTCACCCCTTTCAGGCAAAAGGGATACTTCCGTCTCGGCTTCCAGAAACGCCACAAATTCTCGTAAATCGGCAAAACCCAGCCGTTCACCGGTGTGCGGGTTTTCTATGGTCACCCGCCAGGGAGTCGTCCGGCTGTCCCGGCGCAGGCGTAATAAATAGGCCCGGTAGTTAACCGTTTGTCTATCCGGCATTATATTGCCCCCTTGAGACTGATACCTGATAATTTGGTCTTGCATTGGCAACAGGTATCGGGTTATAATGAAGTATCGCCCGATTGATCTCCCGAAAAATCCGTTGCCTCCCGTCTGTTCATAATGTAACAAATCATCCTTTCAAAACCCTTTCAGTTGGAGCCAACTATGGCCAATCCGTTGGAGTTGTTTCTACTGGGGGATATGGCCTTAAAACTTAACGGTAAACCGCTTGAAGGGGTCACCTCACAAAAAGCCATCGCCCTGTTCATTTATCTGACCTGCAATCCCGGCCCCGTTTCCCGTGACCGGCTGGCCGGGCTGTTTTACGGCCACCTGCCCCAGGCGACAGCCAGAGCTGATATCAGCGTTCTGCTCAGTCGTCTAAAACCGCTGGCGGCTTACGTCCAAACTGACCGCCGGAATGTCTCGATAAACCTCGATTGCCCAATTTGGTTGGATGTTGCGGTACTCGAGGAACAACTCGCCGCTTTATTGGATGAACGCCAACCGGACAGGCCGGTTATGCCGGATATGGCGGCCAATCTGGAAGCGGCCTTGAGCCTCTACCGGGGCGATTTTCTGGCCGGATTTCATCCGCCCCGCGCCCCGGCTTTTGAGGAATGGGTCATTCTGGAGCAGGAGCGACTGCACCAATTGGTTCTAACCGGGCTGGAAAAACTGGCCGGCTATTACCTGTCGACCGGCCAGTATCAGGCCGGCTTGAAATGGGCCGGACGGCTGGTTCAACTGGATCCGCTGTATGAAAGCGGTCATCGCCAGATGATGCTGCTGCTCACCCGCAACAACCAACGCGCCGAGGCTCTGGCCCACTATCAGAACTGCCGCCAAATCCTGGCCGATCAATTAAATGTGCCGCCTTCGCCGGAAACCATTACCTTGTACGAGCGCATCCGCCAAATTCCAGGCCGCCACCATGATACGTTACCCTTGCCCGCCACCTCGTTTATTGGCCGCGAAGAGGAGCTGGCCTGGATTGAGCAGCAGTTACAAAAACCGGCATGTCGCCTGCTGACCCTGGTTGGGCCGGGCGGCATTGGCAAAACCCGTCTAGCCATCGAGGCCGCCCGCCGCGAGGCGATCAACTTCTGGCACGGGGTCTGTTTTGTGCCGTTGTCCATCGTTCCCTCTGCCAATCAGTTACTCCCGGCGTTGACCCAGGCCCTGCGTTTTAGCCCTACCAGGCCGTCCGTCGCCGAAGCCCAACTGATGCAATTTTTGCGGCAGCGTGAGTTACTGCTGGTGCTGGATAGTGTTGAATACCTGTTTGATCCGGCCGGCTCGGAGCAAAACAGCGGGCTGAATTTACTCATCAAGCTACTGGATACCGCCCCCGATGTAAAAATCCTGGTCACCTCGCGCCGGCGCTTAAACTTGAGCCGCGAGTGGGTCTATCCGGTACCGGGACTGCCAACTCCAAAATCCGCGACCCAGGCCGATTTGATCTCAGCCGGGGCCTCCCGCCTACTGCTGGAACGGGGCCGGCAGGTTCGGCCGGAATTCAGTCTGGCCCAGGCCGATGGTGAGGCCATTGTGCGCCTGTGCCGCCTAACCCATGGTATGCCCCTGGCCATTGAAATCGCCGCCGGTTGGCTCAAATTACTGTCGGTGGGCGATGTAGCCGCTGAAATCGAGCGCAGTCTGGCCTTCTTGCAGAACACCAACCTTGATGTGGTAGCCCGCCACCAGAATATTCTCGCGGTTATAGAGTCTTCGTGGCAGGCATTGGAGGAGACCGAACGGTATGCCCTGCGGCAATTTGCCGTATTTAAGGGTGGTTTTCGCCGCGAAGCAGCCCAGGCACTGCTGGTCGGGTGTGCCCCGGATATAACAACGGCTGTGCCCGTTAAACTGCTGGCAACGCTGGTTGACCGCTCGTTCTTGCGGGTCACACCCGCCGGTCGCTATATGCACCATCCTCTGATGCAGCAGTTTGCCCTGGAACGATTAGCCGTCCGGCCGAATGAACACCGGCGGGTCATTGACTGTCACGGGCAGTATTACACCCGCTTTCTAAAACTGCGGGAGAAGGATGTTAAAAGTTTCAGACAAAATGAGGCTTTTGCCGAAATATCGGAGGAGCGGGAGAACGTGCTGGCGGCCTGGCAGTGGGCCATTGCCGAACGCCAGGTGGAAGCCATTAGCGATGGGCTAGAGAGTCTGCTATTTTGGTATGCCAATGAAAATCAGTTCCAGGAAGGGGTAATTTATTCCCGGCAGGCGGTGGAAATGTTACAGGGGTTGTTGCAAGCACAGGATGATCACATCGGCCGGCTCAGACTGCAAACGGTTTTAAGTCACGCCCTGGCGTTTTATGCCATCAACCTGTTTCATACTGGCCAGTTTAATCAATTCAAACTCCTGTTGGAAGAAGGGCAAACGTTGGCGGAGCAGGTCAGCGACCGCCGACTCCTGGTCACCCTTCAAATCTATTGGGGGCTGGCCCTGGTGGCTCAGGGCGACAGTCGCCAGGCAGAAACGTATGTCCGTCAGGCCATGAACCTGGCTAAAGAAAAGGGGTATCTTTGGCTGTATGGCGTCAGCTTGGGCGTGCTGGCCCAATGTCTTCGTGGCCATAACCGGCACAACTACGCGGAGGCGGCCGCATATCTGACCGAATGCGCGGCCATTTTTCACCAAATGGGCGACCGGCGGTCAGAATTGACCGCGAATTTTCTACTGGGGGAACTGTATCGTTTTTCGGACGATTTCTCAAAAAGCGACGCGATCCTGGCCGGCGGATTGGATTTGGCCCGGCGCGAGGCCATTGTTGTCTCAGAGGTGTGGCATCTGGTAGGGCTGATCGAGTTGAACCTGGAAACAGGCAGTTATCAACCAGCAGCTTCCCTTCTTCTGGATGGACTCGATATTGCTTTTAGGGATGACCATTGCCGGGAACCTATCCCCGATCTGAACCAGGTGACCAACCTGGCCGAATCATTGAGCCGGTGCGTCCAAGCTCAGACGTATGCCCGGCAGGCGCTTGACATCGCCATGAACCTGCAGACGCCGGATTCGGTTTTGCCTCCGCTGATCCAGCTGGCTGGATTGCTACTCCCCTCGCCCTACTGAGTGCACAACGTCATCCACAGGCCACCCGACGACCATTCAACACTTACCCCACTCTTTTGCCGCATCTCTCTATGGATTTCAATCAAAAGAGGGCCTATACTGGGCAGAGACCTCCCCCGTGTGTGACGGACAGAAAGTTAAGCAACAAAAGTGATAGTTCTTTTCAGAGAGCTACCTTTTTAATCCAGCTCAAAACACGTATATTGCCCCGCCGGTGTATGGCTGGGCAGTGTTGCATCACACGGCCAGAGAGTGAATAACGCTTTCATTTCAACCAATCCAACATGGGTATTGTCTGTGTAGCATGCGTTGAGGCTGAGCTTATCATATTTTCATACGAAGCCAGGCTGCTTGCGCTTATCTTCTTATCTGCCAAAACGGGTCATAACAAAAACTGTTTAGGTTGGTTACCCCCAGTTTTGACTGTGACTTGCCGAAGGGGTCAAGGTTGTAAATGCTCGGTCTGAAATTTTTGAGCGGCGTCGTGGAGCAGCGAAGCCGGATCAGCGTCCGAGTTGATTAGGACGGTCTGAATTATCTCATCCAGTACGGCGTATAGCTCTTGAACGGCGACAGCCGGTTCGGGCCGGGCATGTTGGCTGGCTTGTTCAAAATAGGTGCGGTGAATATGGTAATACGGCTGAAAACGATACTTTTCAACTAATGCCCGCTCTTGTCGGGCCGTGGGGCTATTGAGTCTGTACATCAAACTGCGATTACTGAACGCCCAGCGGGAGCGACCGGCCGGAGCCTGCAATTCAATTTCCAACGACTCCGGATCAAAACCGCGCCAGGTAGCCCATTTGAATGCGGCCGCCTGAACCGCCGGCGACGCGGCAGCATTTATCATTGTGTACCCGCCGCCCATCAGGTTTGCGACACCTCCCGGCCCGGCCGGCAGCACGGTCAGGCCCAAATCGTCGGGATTCCCATCATATTCATTGGCAATTACATCGAACGAGTCCGGCACAATGATGGCCATCCCGCATTTATGGCTGGCTATCAAAGGCAGCAACTTACCACCATCCATCTGGAGGTCGTCTTGCAGAACGTCATACTCCCAGCGCAGGGCTTTAATAAAGTCCATCGCTTCGATAATTGGCGCTTCATCAAATGTGGCCTGCCACCGCCCGTCACTAAATCGCTCGAATTCACCCCCCGCTTGCCACCCCCAGTTCATAAAATTCCAACCGCCTTGATTGAATTGGGTCAGGATACAAAATCCGGCGGCATCACTGGTGGCGGTAATGGTTTTGGCAGCGGTGACCAGTTCCTCCCAGGTGGTTGGCGGCGACGGTTCCCCCTGGCCATCGACCAGGCCAGCTTCTGCAAATAACTTTTTATCGTAAAACAGCCCCATAATATAGACCACACGCGGCACGGCATAGATCCGCTGATCTCGAACGTAGGGCGCTAAAATATTTTCGTTGAAATCCTGAGTGACCGGCCACTGCGCCATCAACTCAGTCAGGTCGGCGGCATAGCCGCCGGGAATCACCAGGCTGCCCTCGGTGGCGGCAATTTCCATGACATCAGGAATATTGCCGGCAGTCAGTTGATCGGCAAAAATTTTGGGGTTCCAGCCCCAGGGTTCTAATACCAGATCAATCTCGGGATTGAGTTCTTCAAAGCGTTGAACCTGAGCTAGCAGTAACTGACGTCCCGGACTGTCTTCGCCCATAAGCAAGGCATCGCCCAGCCGAACCTGCACGGTCTGTTCGGGCGAGGCAGGGAGAGGCCCTGTCGGCACAATAATAGTCGGCTGAGGCGGTGCTGCCGTGCCACCACAGGCTGTATTGAGCCACATCACTGCTATTCCTACGGCTAAGCCCAGTAATTTTCTCAATGCGCTTCCTCCTGAAAAACAATTTGTTGATCCTGCCCGACAGCCAATTTGGCCGTTACCGGCGGACAGGTGGTTCGATACGGTTCGCTCTCAAGATATTGCTGCCATTCGGTGGCGTTTAAGCTGCGGTGGGCAATATTACATGCCAGCATCTGCCACCTCTGTCGGTCAATGTTCCAACTGATGATACGCGCATCGTCGCCGGCAGAAATCAAAGTGTGCCCATCGGGGCTAAAGATGGCGCGCCACACCACGTCGGTGTGAGCCGTCATAGGCTGTCCCAGCGGCCGGCCGCTGGGAACATGCCACAGTCTGACTCCACCTTGCCTGCAATGGAGGTGGGTGTCCGGTTGAATGCAGCCGGTAGAGGCTAGCATATTTCCCTGTTGGTTAAATGCCACGTCCCATACGGTATCGGGATGACCTTCCCAGGGCTGGCCGAACGGTTGGCCGCTGGTCACGTCCCACAAAATAATGGTTTGATCCTGGCTGCCGCTGGCCAGCCAACGCCCATCGGGGCTGAAAGCCAGGCTGACCACTGCATCGGTGTGGGCAGTCCAGGGATCGTCCAGCGGCCGGCCGCGGTCAACATCCCACAAACGGATTGTCCCATCCCAACTGGCCGAAGCAAGCGTGCGGCCATCAGGGCTAAATGCTACCCGCCAGACGCCATCGGTATGGCCGGTTAGCGGCGGGACGGCAGGGCTGCCTCTGGCGACGTTCCATAGAATAACCGTATGGTCCCGGCTGGCTGAGGCCAGTATTTGTCCGTCCGGGCTAAAGGCCACGCTATTTACACCGGCATGATGGGCAGTCCAGGTGCGAATAGTGGGGGAGGTGTCGGTAAGAGCTAACAACGCCACATCGTTGTCGTCGCTGCCGGCGGCCAGCCAGCGCCTATCCGGGCTGAAGGCCAGGCTGTTGATGCCTTCATCGTGTCCCGTGTTCAACATATCCAGCAATTGACCGGTTTCGGGATTCCACAAGGTGATGCGTCCGTTGTCACTGCCTGTTGCAAGCAGAGTCCCGTCGGCGCTGGCGGCCAGGCTCCAAATACGGTGAGTCGACTGAGCCAGTTGGCGATACAGCAGTGGTGAGATAGCCCACTGGACAACAGTTTTGTCATCGCCGGCCGAGATAAGGGTGTTCCCATCCGGGGTAAAAGCCAGGCTGCGGATAGCACCCGCATGCCCGGTGCGCGATCGATTTATTGGTTGCCGGGTCGTCACATTCCATACCGTCAAGGCGCCATATTCGTTCCCGGCGGCCAGAAGGCTGCCATCCGGGCTAAAAGCAATTGGCGAAGCAGTATTAGCAACCGAGCTGGTAAAAGCAGAGCGCGATAGGTCTGTTAGCCGGCCCTGGATCTGGCCGGTTTGAATGTCCCACAAAGAAATATCGCCGTCTGTTTGCGCTGCCGCCAGAAGTTGGCCGTCCGGGCTAAAGGCCACAGATACGGGGCCGGTATGATCGTTGAGGGTTAGTTGTTGTTCCAACTGGCCGGTTGCAGTATCCCATAACAGGATACGATCATCTTCACCATTCCAACCGCGCCCCCGGCTACTGGACGCCAGTAACCGCCCCTCCGGTTGAAGGCTGATGCTTTCAACCCGGCCCCGGTGACCGGTCAGCGGTTCAAGCAGTGGTTCCATCCGGGCCACATCCCAGAGTTTGATGCTCCCATCAGCGCTGCTGGAGACCAACCGGCGTCCATCTGGGCTGAAGGTGAGGGCCTCAACGCTGTCGGTATGACCGGCCAACCGGCCTGTCTGGCGCTGCCCGGCAACGGACCACAAGCTGATCTGACCATCGGCATGACCGATGGCCAGCACATCGCCGGCTGGACTGAAGGCGGTGCTACGAGCTTGTTGGTGCGCCAATTGCCAAAACATCTGCCCGCCGGCGATATCCCAGAGGGTGACGCTGCCGGCGTCGTCCGTGGTGGATAATATTTGACCATTCGGGCTAACAGACAGATTCCGAACCGGCGATGGGAGCGCACGCCAAACGGCCCGATAGGGGCTGCGCTGCAAACCTGTCAGCAGGCTCCCCAACGCTTCCGGCGTATCGGCAATACGGTTGGCTTCCAGGCTCAATAACAGGGCCAGGTCCATATTGCCTTCGGTCAGGTTATAAAGCGACTGGGCTGCCAGTTGGTGTGACAGACCGACCTTGCGCTGCGCTTCCGCTTGCAGCCAGCCCCACACGGCGACGACCGCGAGGGACAGAGCGACAGCCAGACCGCCGGCCAGCCCGGCCAGCAGGCGGCGGCGGTGACGCAAGCGGGTGGTCCGATCCCGTACACGACGCGAAAGGCTGGCTTCGATAAATAATCGTTCGTCCGGCCTGAAATCATCTGCCCGCCGGTCAAGCCAATCTTCGGCCAATTCCAGCGCCAACCCCCGTAGCAAGGCGCCATCGTGGTGATCGCTGGCTTGCCAGTGGCGGACGGCCCCCCGGAACTGCTCCTGCCACAGGCGAAAGTTGCGACCGGCATTGATCCATTCGCGCAGCCGCTGCCAATGCGCTATCAACGCCTCGTGGACGATCTCGGCAGTTTCTCCATATTTTGAGCTGTTATTCGTGACCACTAGTCGGGCATCGGCCAGTTTTTGCACCAGCCGCCAGTGACGCTGACCCAGTTCTGCCCGTGTGGCCACCCGACGCGTATCCTCTATTTGATAGCCAAATTGCACTAATTGACGCATCACCCGGGGCAATTGGGCCTGTTCAGCCGGACTCAATGATCCATAAATCTGTTCAGCGTAGCGGGATAAAGCGCCTTCTACCCCACCGATGGCCTGATACGCGGCGTGGGTTAGTAACCCGCCGGCCTGTTGTTCCCAGAGGGTCGTCAGCGCAAATTCCAGCAGCGGCAAATGGCCCGAGTGGGTGCCCACTTCATTTAAAATACGCTCAACCAGACCGGGCTCAAATGAAACGCCCAACTGTTGCGCCGGCTCCACAATGGCCGCCGTAAGTTCCTGGCGATTCATTGGACCCAGCATAAAGGTATTGGCTTGCAGCAGATCGGCCAGCGGGCGATAGGCGAGCGCCTGACCCATAAAATCGGCGCGCATGGTCAACACAAGGGTGACAGAGGGTAAGGCGGTACGATTGTTTGTTTGTGACGTGGATTGGTTTTGGATGGCTGCCAGCAGGACTTGCAGAAAGTGAGGGCGGATTTCGGGGACGCAGAGGGTGTAAAGCTCTTCGAATTGGTCGATGACCAACAGCACCCGTGCCGGTGGGGAGTGATTACGCTGTACGCTGGCTATCACTTCCGGCAGCGGCAGGTCATTCTGGTACAGCAGGCCGGCCAAAATATCAGGGTCAGACAGCACATCTTCTGGCGACAGCAGCGGGGCCAGTGCCGAGGCTAAAGCCTGAAATGGCTGAGAGGCCGGTCGAAACCCGATAATAGACCATCCGTCGGAAGCCCGCAGGTGGGGGAGCAAACTGGCGTGAACCAATGAGGATTTGCCGCTGCCGGACGGGCCAATCACCGCCACTATAGCTGACCTGTTGACCGCCTGGGCCAGTTCGCTGGCTACCTCTTCACGTCCAAAAAAGAGTGAGGCATCAGATTCGGTGAAAGACTCCAGCCCTCGATAGGGACAGGCGATGGTGAAGGCCGGGCCGTCACTGTTAAGCAGATAAGGGGTTACCCTGGCGATCTCACCTTCCAGAATGGCCTGGTACAGTGCCCCAGTTTCAGACGAAGGGGTCGTGCTGAACTCATCAGCCAGAAAACGGCGGCAGGTTTTATATTGGGCCAACGCGGCTTGACGATTTCCGTTGGCAGTCAGCAGCCACATCATCTGCCGGTGGGCGGCCTCCATATCGGGCCGAAGGGTTAGCAGTTGAGCCGCCAACTTCTGGGCCGGACCGTAGGCCCCGCCGCGCAGGTGATGAGTAATGAGTCGCTCCAAGAGCACCACCGTTTGCTGCCGGCAACGTTCCTGCTCTGTGACCAGCCACAGTTCAAACTCCGGGCAGCCGTTAACCAGCAGGCCCTCCAGAAAAGTACCCCGACACAACGACACGGCCGTCATCTGGACCGAAAAATCAACCTGACTGGCCGCCGTTTCAAACGCATACAGATCGACCCAAACGTTTTCGGCCGGCTTAAATTCGATGGTGTGACGGCTGGCCAAAAAACAATCCGGCAGCAGTCTGGAGAGGTTGTTCAGCACCCGGCTCAGATTGGCCCGCCCCTTCTGCTCCGATTTGTCAGGCCAGAACAGATCGGCCAGATGTGTGCGGGGTAGCGGTCTATGGGCAACCACCAGATAGCCCAACAACGCCACTGCTTTGCGGGACTCGAAGCCGGTCACAGGCTCTCCGTTCCGTTCCAGGTGGAGTGGACCGAGCAAGATGAGGCGATATTTTTCTTGGGACACAGAATTAGGCATCAGCTTTGGGTGTCGACAACCGGACGCACGGCTTCGATCCAGCCACCCGTTACCGGTGGCTGATAGTGCGCCGGAAGTCGAAGTCGGATAAAAAAGGTTCTTTGTTTGGCTGGCAAAATCGGGATACTAAGAGATTATACGCATGGAGTGACAATGTATCAAAAATTGCATCCAGATTGAAATAATAACCATCCCGGTCAGCCAAAGTGGCCGAATCTCGGCGAAATTTCAAAATTTGTCTGTTTTTTTGAAGATTCCGAAGAGTTTGCGAAGAGTTGTTGGCTACGATAGGACTGTCTCTGGCCAAATTTTAGCCAGCAATGTCACTTTTTACGCGTAGAGTGGTCGTAGCACCGAAGAATGGCGCTGTCCAATGTCATCAATCCCATCTCAAAAATTGCCGGACCCACAGCTTTTTGCCGTACGAATCTGGATGGAACCGCTGGGGTACGACCAAATCGAGTTGCGCGGTCAGGTGCGCCACGTCCTCAGCGGCGAAACCCGCTACTTTCGGGAGTGGCCGGCACTGCTGAATTACCTCGCCGCAAAATTAGATACCGACTCACTTCCAGAGTCGTTTGGAGAAATTGTGGAGTAATCTGGAGTCATTGTGGAGTCCGGTTGCCAAAAATTAATGTAGGCTAACATTCAATCCAGCACTAGCGGGTACAAGCAAGCAGGACAAACACAACGAGCCGTTGTGCTAATCAATTCGGGGGGATGATTTATGATTGCCAAAAGACTATTGACCACGTTGGGACTGTCACTTACCTTGCTGGCCGGGCTGGGGTTGTTTATCGGCCTCAACACCGAATCGGCTGCGGCCAGGCCAGTGCAGCAGTTGGATTACAGCGCCTGCGCTCACTATGATGATTTTCCGCCAAGCAACGATCCTAACCGGCGGGGCGGGCGTAAATCAGAATGCAAAGCATTGATCGACCTGTACAATGCCACAAACGGCGCAAATTGGATCAATAACGGTAGCCGAGGTGGCGGCTGGGGGCAGGGTAGTTATGCCTTCTGGAATGGTGTTTCGCACTTTGGCGGGTTTATCCCGCCCGGCAATTTGCCGTTGTCGGCCTTCCTACAGGTCAGAGAACTCAGGCTAAAAAATAACAACCTGGTGAACAACAACAGCCTGCCCAATGGGCTTGGCCTGCCAGAAAGTATTGGGGATCTCTATTGGATTGAGAAATTGGAATTGCAGGACAACAAAGACTTAATAGGGACTTTGCCGATGAGCCTGACCAAATTACAGTATTTGGAACATTTCTACTATGACGGCACGGGATTATGCCCGCCCGAAGATGATCTAAATACAACCACCAATGAAGCCGATGACTTCAAAAATTGGTTGCTCACCATCCCCAATCGCAGGATCAATGAGAATTGTGATCTGGAGTTAATGGGATTGGAAGTTACCCAAGCCGTACAGACTCTGGAAAACAGTGTCCCTTTAATTGCGGGGAAAATCACCTACGTTCGTGCCTACGTGAAAAGCCAGAATGGAAAGGACCAGGACAATATCAGGGGAGAACTAACTCTGATTAGTGGCGGCAAGCAAAAAACGCTAAAGCAAACAATTACGGTGAAATCAGACCCCAAACGCGAGAAATTAAAAGATAGTTTCTATTTCCAAGTGCCAACTGATTGGCTTACCGGCACGGTCACGTTTCAATTCAAGGCGTTTAGAGGAAGCAGTAAACTAACCGTCGATTGTAAAGAGCCTGCCGAAAATCCCCCCGCTGGCGCATTTGGTACAAAAGACGATTGCGAAGTCACTTTGCCATTCGAGGCCATGCCTCCATTACCGGTGAGATTTTCCTATGTCAATTGGAGAGATGAAACAGGTGTATGGCGATATCCACAGTTAAAAGACATGGGTGAGGCGAAGATTACTCTTCGTAGAAAACTGCCGATCAGCAAGATAGAGGGACTACCACTTCCACGCGTAATTGAAAAAACGTTTGATATAGCCAATTTTCCCAGTAGGCTAGAATTGCTTGATTTCGTTGTCACGTGGATAGAATTGGGGCGTCCGCTGTTTAAGAATAATAATCACATTTATTACGGACTTCTAATAGATGGCACCCCGGGGGATTATAATAGGTCCTCCCTGGGTATTGGATACTATCCCCCCCAGTCTTCGGCGGCAGGTATCAACCCTTCTATAGCTCCCCACGAAGTAGGTCATACGCTCGGCGGCCATCACATTAAATGTAGAACGCCTATCCCATCCGGACCATATGAACCCTCCCAACCCACTGATCCTAACGGTTCCTATCTCTATGGCTATATCAGCAAACAACAATCAGAGTGGAATGAGAAGACCGTGTACGGCTTGGACGTATACCAGTTGGCTCAAGGCAATGCAAACGGAGTGGTACGTAAGCCCAATTCCTGCGATCTGATGAGTTACGGTAGTCCTAATTGGATTTCCGATAAATACTACAAACTAATCAAGGCCGCCATCGAAGCCAGATTTGGCGACGTATCTTCTAACGCCGCGATTTCAACTCAGGCTGTTACAGATGTGATGCTCATTACCGGAGTCGTCACGCCCACAATCAGTCAGGGCAAGATCGATGCCATCATCAATACCAGCACACAGGCTTCGGTCCCAACTCCAACCCCGGGATCATATGCCGTTCTTTTTGAAAACAGCGGCGGCCAGACGTTGGCCTCGTATAATTTTGAACCGACTTCATTATCCAATAACGAATTTGAAAAAGTGTTCTATCTGGTCCTACCCCGCGACCCCAACACCCACCGCATTGTCCTGCTGCACAACGGCGTCGAACTCGACTCCCGCACGGCCTCGGCCAATCCACCGACCGTGACCGTCACCAGCCCCAACGGCGGCGAAACGTTGAGCGGTTCCACGGCCACCCTCTCATGGACGGCCAACGATCCCGATGGGGATCCGCTGTCCTATGTGGTTCAGTACAGCGCGGACGCTGGCGCTACCTGGGAAACGTTGACCACGAATTGGCTAACGACCAGCCTCACTTTGGATTTGGATTTTATTTCGGGCTCAAACCAGGCTTTGATCCGGGTGCTGGCCAACGACGGTTTCCACACCGGTCAGGACCAGAGCGACGGCGTTTTTTCCACGCCTATCCACCCGCCAACCAGTCTGATCTACCTGCCGGGTGATGGGGACTTGTTCAAGGAAGGCCAGACCATCAGCCTCGACGGCGACGCCTTTGACTACGAAGACGGCCAGATTCCCGCAGCCAACCTGACCTGGAGTTCCAATCTCGACGGCAACCTGGGCACCGGCGAGTCGCTGTCGGTGGAGGCGACGCTGTTGAGCGCCGGGGTGCACACTATCACCCTGACCGCGCAGGACAGCGATGGGATGAGCGGCGCGGACAGCGTCAGCATCACCATAGAGAAACCCAAAACCGTCACCTACACGGTCAATACCACCAGCGACGTGATCGACGCCAACGTGGGCGATGGGCTGTGCGACAGCGACGCCGTCGCCGCCGGCGAGCAATGCTCCCTGCGGGCGGCCATCCAGGAGGCCAACGCCGCGAACAACCATTCGCTGATCAACCTGCAGCCCGGTATCTACTACCTGACCCTCGACGGCGTCAACACCGAAGACCAGGCTGCCGACGGCGACCTGGACATCGCCCTCAATCCCGATATGCGGCTGACTATTGCCGGCCCCGGCCAGGCCATCATCGATGCCCGCTACACCAGCGGTCGTGTATTTCAGATTCTTGGCAGCACGGTGGTCATCTCCGGCGTAACCATCCAACGCGGTACCGCTGAATCCAACTCTGGCTATGATTGGGGGACGTGTTGTGGAGGCGGTATCATGTTCGGGGAACGGAACGGTATTGATAGCGACGTGACGCTCGTCAACACCAAACTGACGAACAACAGCTCGACGAATCGCGGTGGCGGCGGGGCAGTTTACTACATCGCCGGTAAGCTGACAGTTCTAAATAGCGAAATCTTCGGTAATGCGAGCGCAGGTAACGGCGCTGGAATATACGCCATTCCTCACAGCGGCGGTGATATCGACTTGACCATCATCGATAGCATTTTCAGTAACAACAGCACCGGTTGTACGCCGTTCGGCTGCGGTGGTAGCGGCGGCGGTCTGTATTTCCACAGCGGTGATCTGGTCATTAGTAGCACCACCTTCACTGCCAATACTGCCACGGGCTCGGGTGGGGGTTTATATCACGGAAACAGCGGTGATCTGAGGATATCCGGCAGTATCTTCAGTCGGAATACGGCTGATGGTCAGGGTGGGGGGATGCAGGTCGGTTCAAGGGCATATGGTACTGTTGTCGTCGAAGATACACTCATTACCCATAACACGGCTTCCGGTTCCGGGGGAGGTATCTACGGGGGTCCGCTCGTGTTGAACAGTGTTGTCAGCTACAATCAGGGACAAAATGGTGGCGGTATCTATGGCGGCCCAACGCTTGTTAATTCACAGGTCATCAGTAACTCGGCTGTTGGAGATAATGATCCTGATACTTACGACGGTAATGGTGGAGGGATTTTGGGTGATGGTTGCAATGCTGAGTTACTGATCGACAGCATTGTTAGCCATAACTCTGCCACTGGTGCTGGCGGAGGAATTGGCGGTGGTTTTGCCAAGTTGACAAATTCTGAGATCAGTCACAATTCTGCTCTTAGTGGTGGCGGCGTGTCTGTGGGTACTTGCTTTGAACCAGCGATCAATAACAGTTTAATCAGTTACAATACCGCCTCGGAACGTGGCGGTGGCATTTACATTCCCTATGCCGCCGGTAGCCCCTACGGTCACGATATACCCTACTTAACAGTTATTAATAGCACTATTAGTCACAACACAGCCAATATCGGTGGTGGGTTTGATGATAGTGGAGGAATAAGTATTACGGGTCGTTTCTCATACATCGGCGTGTTCAGCAACACGACTGTTAGTAACAACACCGCCACCAGTCAAAGCGGCGGCATTCACCACGAGCAGGGGACGCTCACCCTGGAAAACACCCTGCTGGCCAATAACAGTGGCGGCGATTGCGGGGGAGACTCGGGTGGGTTCTATTCGGACGGCCACAACCTCGCCAGCGACGCTACCTGCCTTACCCTCACCCAGACCGGCGACTTGACCGGAACCAATCCACTGCTTGGTCCTTTGCAGGATAACGGCGGCAGCACGCTGACTCACGCTATTCCCCAGGGCAGCCCGGCCGAAGACGCCGGCAACAACGCATCCTGCCCCACCACCGACCAGCGCGGCTACACTCGCTACAACGACAACGGCTGCGATATCGGCGCGTATGAGTATATGCCCGAAGGGGCGGTGCTGTGGGTCAATCCTTACAGACTCAGCTTCCAGATACCGGCCAACAATACGGCCCCAATCAGCCAGACTATCGGCATTGGCAACCCGGAAGAACTGTCCGCCAGATGGACAGCGAACGAGAGCATCCCCTGGCTGAACCTGGCCTTGGCTTCCGGTCAGATGCCGGCGGCGCTTGATGTCATCATCGATAGCACCGGCTTGAGTGAGGGTGTCTACACCGGCTCAATCACCATCGCCAGCGCCGATTTGCAGGGTAGTCCGCAAACGGTTGACGTTGAACTGATTGTTGGTAAGCCAAACACCAGCCCACCCAGTGGGAGCAACTTTGTTTACCTACCAATAATTATCAAATAACGTTCAGGGAGGCACCACCGCAGAGCGGCGCCAACAATGTCACCTGTCGCAACCAACCAGTTTTGGGCTAGATTAGATGTAGTGATCGGGGTGATGACCTTCAGGCGGGCTTGCTAACAGCACAGAGAGAGATAACTTAAGAGGGGGGAATATGTTTAAGAAAATTTCACGCCTACAGGCCTTGATTTGGGGTAGCCTGCTGCTGTTTGCCTTGAGCCTTTCGACAGCATTGGCCTTTCCGGTGCCGAATATACCGTGGTTGACTTACCCCAACGGCACGGGTAGTCAAGCCGAAGCCAGTGATTATTACAGCGCCATTGGGGCGCCCGGCACTTTTGCCGAATGGAAGAACGCCTATGGCTTCGATGGAAACGAAGTGCGGGCCGTTTATTATAACGCCAGCGACCTGGGGTTTGGCCGGGATATGCACTGCCGGCGTTACACCAAAAATACGGAGAATGGCGTGGCCTGCTACGTGGTCAACCACGGCCTCGGCCCGGGTGGCCCCAAGGGCATTGCCTTGCACGATGCCATTGCCGGCCTCAATCCCCTACCCACCGTGGCCATGGTCTATAACGGCAAAGAAGGTCTGGCCAACGATGTTCGTTTTTACGTCTATGACTCAGGTTCGACGGAGCCGTTGATTAACACCGTGCCGCTTGATCACGAACAGACCGAGCGTTTTGTCCCCCATATCTGTTTGCCCTGCCACGGGGGCACCTATAACGCCTCAACCAACTCTGTCGCCGGCGCGCAATTTCTACCCTTTGATGCCGAGTCCTTCAAATACAGTCAGATGAGGGGCTACACCCGGTCTGACCAGCAGGAAGATTTCCGAAAACTTAATGAGCTGGTACTGAGGACCAACCCTACCTCGACTATCCAGCAGTTAATCAACAATTGGTATGATTACGACGTGGGTCAACCGGGTAAGACACCCAAAGACGATTATGTTCCCCCCGGATTTGAAGACAAGCCGACGCTCTACAACGATGTAGTTAAACCCTACTGCCGCATGTGTCACGTCGCTCAAAACAATCCCCTTCCCACCCCGACCAGCATAAGGCGGGATGCAGTTTTCGGTTCTTTTTATATGCCCCATACCGAACTGACCTCGCGTAATTTCTGGGCAGGCCATAACCCGCATAAACCCGATGCAGCCTACGGCCCGGCCATGTTAGCTTATGAAATGGGCTGGTCGTTGCAGGTCAATACCAATGACGATAATAATGACGGCAAGTGTGATGCCACCCACTGCTCTCTACGAGAAGCTATTCAGGAGTCAAATCAAAACAGCGATCAAAACATTATTACTTTCGCCAGTAATTTGGGCGTCATTCAATTACGGGCAGGCGCCAATGACAATGGGAATCTGTCTGGTGATCTAGATATTTACGGGGATCTCATCATTTTGGGCAACGGGGCTGGCAAAACCGTGGTTGATGGTGGGGCTAACGACCGGATCTTTGAAATATTTGGCGGCAGCGACGTAATAATCCGCGGCCTGACGATTCGCGGTGGCAGCGTTGCCGATAATGGGGGCGGAATACAAATGAACGGGTCAACAGCCGGTGGCTCCAGACGGCTAACCATTGTTGACAGCTTGATCGAAAATAATGCGGCTGGAAGTTCAGGTGGAGGAATTTATGCCGCCTCAGGCACTGTGAACATCCTGAATTCTGCTCTTATCAACAACGGCGCATCTTCAAAGGGAGGGGGAATTGCTACCTCCGGTCCGGTTTATCTGAATATTGCCAATACGACGATCGCCGAAAATTATGGTAACCGTGGCGGCGGGATCTCGACCGGGTACGATTCGCTGGAATTGGCGCGAACGAGCCTGACGAATGTCACAGTCACCAGTAATTACGCCGGCAATTATGGCGGAATCTACGCCGACCGGTCGGTTAGTGTCTACGGTTCAATTATTGCCGGCAATTTCGCAAGTAACGGAAGTTACCCTGACGTATACGATGCGTCCTACCTGAACGACTATTTTAGATCCAGTGGTTATAACATTATTGGCAACGCCAGCGGGGTTTACCTTCGGGGCACCCTCGCCAATCCTACCGACCAACTCGGCGATGCGGATAACCCCATCGATCCTTTGCTGGGCAGTTTTACGGGCACACCCGGCTATTATCGACTCCAAGCTCAAAGCCCGGCCGTCGACCAAATCCCGCCTGATGACTGCATAACATATTATGATGGCCGCCCTGCCTTTACCTACGGCCGGCTGTCGTACGACTCGTCATACCAATTTCGGCCGCAAGACGGCAACAACGACGGCGACCGAAAGTGCGACATCGGGGCTTACGAGCTACCGGAGCCGGCCCCGTCACTGCCGGCCAACCTGATCAATCCCCTGGTTGGTGGCGCCATCTCGGATAATGGTCAAGGCCTCAGCCTGAAGTTCCCCGGCGAAGCGGCTGATACGGCCATTGTCATTAGCATCATTCCCAAAAATCCTCCCGCCCACAGCACAGCCGGTTTCGCTTTTGCCATTCACGGTTTTGAAATCATCGCCACACGGTATCCAGGCGGCACACCGGTCACCAGTTTCGACAAGCCCTACACTTTGACGTTGAGCTATAGCGACAGCGATTGGCAAAGTGCCGGTATTGAAGCCGAAGATTTGCTTAATCTTCACATGTGGACCGGTTCGGACTGGGAGACCACACTGCCTTGTTCGGGCTGTTTCCACGACCCGACCACCAACAAGATCACGCTCTTGCTTGATCGCCCGGCCGAATTTGCTTTGTTAGGGCCAATGCCCAGCGGGGAGGAAAATAGTAACAAATCTTATCTTCCCCTAATTGTCAAAAACTGACAATATATCGTGTACTGTTGCTTCATTTTGAAAACTTGACACATCGGCGAGGGTTGCTTGCGCCAAGTAGGCATACCAACCCACCAACAATTTACCAAGCACGGGTCTTTTAGATTAGAAATGACCTACCCTCGATTTTGGTTTCATTCCACAGCATACCCGTTTGATCCAGTTCAAAGCACGCAACGCCGCCCCGCCGAAGTTCGGCGGGGCGGCGTTGCGTGTGTTGTGTGTCAAGTCCTGAAAAATGTTTACACAAAAGGGTGAATAGAAATCAATCGGCGGCGTGCACCTGGGCCGGAGTACGATACCCCAGGGCCAGGTGAGGCCGCTCGTGGTTGTACAACCAAATACTCTCCCGCACCGCTCGGCGGGCCTGGACCAGATCACGAAAACGACCATCCAGTCCATATTCCAACTTGAGAATGCCGTTCATTCGTTCAGCCAGGGCGTTATCATAACAATCTGTAAACCTTCCACCCCAAGACGAAATAGAAGATGAGGGATGCGAAATAACTGAAGATGCCGATCATAGAGGCGGGATTGACCATTTGGAGAACGGCCGCTACCAGACCAATCACCCCAAGTGCCACGCTAACCCCGCCAAAGCCCTTGCCAAAGGCCGGAGCCCCAAGCATCGCCACTCCGGAGAAGAATGAGACCTATTGGCACAACAAAGAACCCTATGTAGAGCATCGCATTGAAAACGCCCCAGGTCGCCTGCCACAGGAGAGCGATGGTTGCTTGGTCCGCGGGGGTTGCGCCAGGTGCGTGATAGAGGTCGGAGAGCGGGGCGTGAGCGACATGCGGGGTTGTTGAGACAATCATCGCGGCGAGCCCCAGAATGCCGATGATACTCCCGAACAGAGCGGGCGCGAGGCTTGTCTTCCGGAGAGCCACATATAAGGCCAGGAAGAGAGGAACCTCCAAGATGAGAGCCATCAGATATATGCCATTCTCTACCACACGGGCCGCTCTGATGTCGGGAAACCTCGTGACCCACGCCGCGAGGTTGTCAGGATCCGGAGGCACGAATACGCCTACGAAAACCATAACGAGGATAAAGAGGCTGCCGCCCAGTATACCGGCTAGACCACCCCAATGCAGAACTTTTTTCTCCTGCTCAATTTGTTGCAAATCATTCATCATTTAATTCCTTATTGGCTGAGTTGCTGATAGAAGTAGGGATCTCTGCTTGCGTATGTCGTTAATTGGCAATCAATCAATTTACATCTTCAGCATACCCGCAAAATGGGATTAGTGTCATACCCCTAAAGAGGAATCAGGGGGGTGATTTTGGAGGTTTAGAAGATTACAAGATGGGCTGGGGGTCAACAAAAACGAGCCGTCAGCCGCTCGAGTTTACTGCTCTGGTTACTATCGGGTGTGTCCGAGATTTTAGGTGTTGATAGACATACGGTTGAGGGTTAAGGGGTCTGCTCTATCTCTCAACCTGGCAATCAACCTTTGACTACACTTTCGGGGAATGACACTAATACCTCCTTGAGGTTATCCTGTAAATGCAAGAGTTAATGAAAGATCAGACTATCCGGCTTGGCCGGGCAAGGAGAAATCGCAGTGTATTCCAATCCATTTGTCGCCCAATTGGTAGCAAAAGAGGCCACATAAGACTCGATGCGCCGCGCCGAGCATGCCCGTCTGGTGCGGGCGGTTGAAGGTCGTCAAAAGCCGTGGCGTTGGCAACTGCCGAAACTATCAGTGTTTAAAAGTAGGCTGCTGCCGGCCATTTGGCTGCAATTCAGGCGTCAAGTAAAAGCTTGACCGGCCGGATCACACCGGAATGTTGTACCACGAAGCACCCTACGAACCTGAACACACGCAGATCCTGGATGATGTCGAACCGTGGCTGACAGCCCATAAATCTAACAGAGAGAACCGCGAAATTGTGAGGAGTCTAAAATGAGTAATCAGCGTGCTTGGATCATTGGTAGCACGACACTGGTCGGTATTGGGGTTGGGTTCATGTTTCTGCAGACATCGGCCCTGTTTTTTGTCGCATCAATTTTCATCGGCCTTGGGCTGGGATTGATGATCGCTGCTTTGATGTCGCGAGGGGCCAACAGCCCTCAGTGAGATGAGGCCGATTACACTTCGCAAAATGCGAGACGTGAACAAACGCCAGATCGCAGGCTGGATGGCGGTGGGCATATCCATCGTCATCACCTGCCTTTGGGCCTTCTGGGGCATTATCGAAAACTTCCACGAAGGCTGGTATTATCCATCCTGGCTGATGAATGTGGCCTTGATGTTAGGACAATACCTCAGTCCGATGCTCATTTTTATGAGCGCTACACTCATTGCCATTGCCTGGCCCCGCTTTGGTGGAATCCTCCACATCATCCTCGCTGTGCTTGTGGTCTGGTTTTTTCAGGCGTTTTCCAATGCAGCGACATTTTTTATCATCTTGCCGCTGCTGGGGTTAGGCTTGCTGTACTGGGTTGGTCGCCCCCAGCCGCGCCGAGTAGCTGCCTTATTGGCGGTGGGACTACCTCTGTTGACCCTCATCATTTTTGGCGCGGAACCCATTTTCCGGGTGTCCCAACGCCTTGATGATGGCAACCGTCAAGCCCGCCTGGTGCCGGGAAACGGGGCGAGCCTCGTCTGGGCGCCCCAGGGGCCGGGCTGGCCGCGCGAGGGGACTAGCTGGGATGAATCACAGCGCGCGTGCCAATATCTCACCGACGATGGTCTCGCCCGCACTTCTGTCTCCCAAAATATCTGGCGCTTGCCGACGGTGGATGAAGCGGTACGCTCGATGGTACGCCACGGGCAGAATAGTGGCGGGGTCTGGGATACGGCAAATGCCAGGGCGACCTACGAAACGCGCCCGGACAAAGAGTCGCCGCTGTGGAACACCCATTCGCAGGTGATCTACTGGTGGACGGCGACAGCCGTGGATGAAGCACGGGCCTACATCATTGCTTATGATGGCCAGGTGTGGCCGAGAAGCAAGCAGTTCGGTCCGGCTTATTTGGGCTTTCGCTGTGTCAGACAACCGTAGCAAAAAGCATAGTTGGTGCGGCTTGGTCAATGGGTCTGGTTGACCTATAATTCAGGTATCATTGAGGGAAGTTTTCTGCCACCTGTCCCATTTTGCAATCAAACTGGTTCCCGCCCCGGCCTCGTTCAACGATCTCTCAACAAACGTTCGCGACAACGTCAAGAGTCCATTGATCTTCACGCATCGTCTGGAGGAGGCCAAAAGATGACCGAGCAGCCAGACCCGGTCTCCCCGCCAATTCTGGTAACCAAACTGTATGTCCCGTCACCTCGCCCCGCAGCAAGCATTGTACCCCGCTCACGGTTGATTGAGCGGCTCAATGAGGGTTTGGAGCGCGCACCGGGTCTCACCCTCATCTCTGCCCCGGCGGGCTTTGGCAAAACCACGCTGGTCAGCGATTGGCTGTGTCAAAAGGATGAAGGCGAAGGGATGAAGGATGAAAAAAGCGAAATTCATCCTTCCGCCTTCAGTCTTCATCCTTCCAGAGTAGCGTGGCTCTCTTTGGATGACAGTGACAACGACTTCACCCGCTTCCTGACCTACTTCATCGCCGCGCTGCAACAGCTTGACCCCAAAATTGGTCAAACGGCGCAAGGGCTACTGCAATCGCCCCAGCCGCCGCGGGTTGAAACGTTGATGACAACCCTCGTCAACGATATTTCCAGTTCGTTTGCCAACGCCCGCTGCGTTTTTGTCCTTGACGATTATCACTTCATTGAGGCCAAAGTCATCGATGAGGCCCTCACTTTTTTGCTTGACCACCTGCCGCCCCCTCCAGGCGGTCTGCAACTGATCATCGCCACCCGCGATGATCCGCACCTGCCCCTGGCCCGTCTGCGCGTGCAGGGCAGGCTGACCGAACTACGTGCCGCAGACCTCCGCTTTACCACTGCTGAAGCCGCCCAATTTCTCAACCGGGTGATGGGTCTGCATCTTTCGGCGGACGACATCGCCGCGCTGGAACAGCGCACCGAAGGCTGGATTGCCGGCCTGCAATTAGCCGCCATTTCAATGCAGAAACACGAAGACACCCGTGGCTTTATCCGGTCCTTTACCGGCAGCCATCGTTTCATTCTGGATTACTTAACCGAAGAAATTTTAGAACAGCAGCCGGCCAACATCCAGCAATTTCTGCTCCATACATCGGTGCTCAACCGGCTGACCGGCTCACTGTGCGATGCCGTTTTGGGAAAAGATGAGGGCGGAGGGCTGAAGGATGAGGAAAACAGATCGTCCGTCATTCTGGAATATCTTGAACACGCCAATCTGTTCATTGTTCCGCTGGATGAAAAGCGGCAATGGTATCGCTATCATCACCTGTTTGCCGATTTGTTGCGCCAGCGGTTGCATCAAAATCAGCCGGAACAGGCGCCAATCCTGCACCGCCGGGCCAGCGACTGGTATCACCAAAACGGATTTGTCGATGAAGCGATTGAGTATGCGCTGCACGCCGAGCATTTTGACCGAGCGACGCAGTTGATTGAGGGAGCGGCTGAGGTCGTATGGATGCGTGGTGAACACACCAAATTGCGGCGTTGGCTGGACAGGTTGCCTGTTGAATGGGTCTACGCCAAACCACAACTCTGTATCTTTTACGCCTGGAGCCTTTTTGTCACGGGGCGGCCCGATGTGGCTGAACAAACTCTGCAAGCCGCCGAAAAGGCAATTGACCCAAACAGCGGGGCAGGTGAATCCTCGCCAAGACAGGCAAGAGGCCAACCATCTGGCCTTGACAGGATAAAGCTGCAAGGCAGAATAGCCGCCACCCGGGCCTTTATGGCCTTTTTCCGAGGAGATGTATCGGGGATTGTTCAGCACGCGCGCCAGGCGCTTGAATACCTGCCTGAGCAGGATTTAATCTGGTGCGGCACGGCCACTGTTACCTTGGGGGATGCGCACATCATCAAAGGTGAGATGGCAGCCGCACATCAGGCTCAACTGGAAGCGTTGAAGGCAAGCCGAGCGGTGGGTAACATCTACATGATCCTGACAACCAGCCTCAAACTGGCCTTAACCTTGAGACAGCAGGGTCAGTTGCAGCAATCCATTCAAATCTGCCGGCAACAGATGCAATTTGCCAATGAAAATGGGCTGTCGCAAACGGGCGTGGTCGGCTGGTTATTGGCAATTTGGGGTGAAGTGCTGGCCGAGCTAAATGATTTGGATGAGGCCATTCAAAAGGCAAGTGAAGGTATAGAACTGGTCAAACGTGGCGGGGATGTGGCTATGGTCGGCTGGAGCTACCTGTGCCTGACAAGGGTTTTGTTTTCCAGAGAAGATATGGCCGGCGCCGAAGAGACTATCCGTGAGATGGGGCATATCGCGCGGGAAACTGATGTGCCTCCCTGGGTTATGCATCTGCTGGCAACATGGCAAGCGCGGATATGGCTGGCGCAAGGCAAGCTGAATGTTGCATCCCAATGGGCGCAAGAACATGGGCTGTACGCCGATAGAGGCCCCGCTCTTCTGCACGAAATAGAGATAAATATTATGTTGGCCCGCGTTCTTATGGCTCAAGGCCGGCTGGATGAAACGATCAGGCTGTTGCAGCGGTCACTCAATGCAGCAAAAGCGATGGGACGTACTTCGAGAGCGATTGAGTGTCTGATACTCCAGGCGTTAGCCTTTCAAGCCGGGGGGGATGCAGACCAGGCGATCACCGCGCTGGAAAAAGCCCTCATCCTGGCCGAGCCGGGAGGCTATGTTCGCATTCTTGTGGATGAAGGCCAGCCGCTGACACCCTTGCTTCGGGAAGCCATCACCCGGGATGTTGTGCCAAGCTACGCCGGCAAGATTCTGGCGGCCTTCCCCAGTGCTGATGCCCTATCACCGGCTCAGTCCACAACCACAGGGCATGTGCCTGCCGGCAGCGTCCCCACCCTGCAATCCGACTTGGTTGAGCCGTTAAGCGAGCGCGAGCTGGAAGTGCTTCAACTGATCGCCGCAGGGCTGACCAATCGGGAGATCGCGGCGAAATTATTTCTCACGGTCAACACCGTCAAAGTCCATGCCCACAACATTTACGGTAAACTCGACGCCCACAGCCGCACCCAGGCGGTTGCCACAGCCAAAGATTTGGGCATCTTGCCCGATAATTGATCCCCTGCATCCTCGAAATTCCAACCGACACATAACCGGACGACTGGCAGTTCGCAGTCCGTTTTTGCTTTCTCTGTCCCATCCTACCTTGCGGCCAAGCGCCAATTTAATTCCCCCAATTCCTCTTTTGGGGAATGACACTAATCCCACTTTGCGGGTATGCTGAAGATGTAAACTGGTTGATTGCCAAATTAACGACATAAGGAGAATTTAATCATGCAAGCCGAGATATCCCCTTTTGTGAGCCGTTCATCAAGCAAGCAAAAATTTGCTTTAAGCCTTTTCTGGATCGGTTTACTGGTCGCAGTCGCTCTCGCCGCTGTTATCGGCCGAAGTCTTGTTTACAATCTCAGGACCCTGACGATGGCAGAACTTAGTGCTACGGTTTGGGCCGAGGGCGGCCCGTTGTATATCCTCTGGGCATTTTCTGTGCCTCTGGGTTCAATATTGGCCAGCATTGGCGCGTTTATGTATGTAAAAACCAGGCCAGCCTTTTCGTGGTTCGCCGGTATCGGGGTTCTTGGAGTAGTTGGTGTTATGGTCATCGTCTGGACTCGTGTCTATTACCCAATATTGTTCGGGATTGGGGGCACTGCCATCCTGCTTTCCTTTTTCGCCATTGTTTGGGTATGGATGAAAAAGTATGCTGCGCTTGATATTCCAGAAAAAGTCGCCGGCAGTTATAAGCTCATCGGGTATCTTTTCTGGATCAATGCTTCCTGGTTTATCTGTGGAGAAACCGCCAAAATGCACCTCAAGGCGTTTGAAGGCAGCACTGTACCCAGTCCAATCGAGGTGATGGTTTTTCTTGTTTTGGGGTGGCTGTTCGTGCTTGTTGGCGAATACAAAGCGATGCAACTGAAGAAAGCCTGAGCGGTTATGCTGTAGATGCAGGAGGTAATCGATAATGAAAGCTGCCAAACAAAATCTTACGTTACATCAGCCGGCAACCTACCAAATCAAAGTACCGGGACACCTCGGTGAAAATTGGTCCGAGTGGGCCGGCGGGATGGCGATCACCGTCGAAAATAAGGATGATGATTCGCCGGTTACGGCCCTGACTGGCGCGGTAGACCAGGCAGGTTTGCAGAGCCTGTTGCGCCGGCTCTATTCTCTAGGATTACCCTTAATTTCGGTCAATCGGGTCGAGCCTGACCAAAAGTAAGGCCAGGAATTTAATCAGGAGATCACGATGGTTACAAACTACAACCCTCAATTAAAGCGTAGAATGACTGCGCCGGAGCGGGTGCTGCTGATGCTGCCACTCAATGTGGTGATGGTGGCGAAAATCAGGGGTTCTATCGATGTTGAACGGCTGACAGCGATACTTGACGGCCTCAGAAAAAGACATGCCCTGCTGGTCGTGCGGGTTGTGATCGATGAAAAGAATAATGCCTGGTATGTAACGGAAGGCGTCCCTGAATTCACGGTCACGACGATTCCCCGCCAAACAGAAGAGCAGTGCCTTCAGGTAGCAGTAAAAGAATGGCAGATCTCATTTCCAATTGAGACCGGGCCTCTGGTACGGTTTTCATTGCTTCATTCTTCTGATAGAACTGACCTCGTTATCTGCGCTCATCACGCGATTTGCGATGGTATCTCGCTAACTTACCTGATCAGGGATATTTTACGGCAGTTGGCTGAACCTGACCGAGCAGCTGAGATTTTGCCTGAGCCACCGGCCATAACCAGGGACACGGTTCCTTCTCCACCCCCTTCCAATCTTATTGCCAAAGGGGTCATCGGGGTATTCAACAAACTATGGGCCAGGCAAAACATCAGCTTCAACAGTGACGACCTGAAACAACTCCACCAGGTGTTCTGGGAGCAGAATCGGGCTGCGGGCCTGCTTGCCTGGGAAATCTCTGTCGCCGAAACCAAGGCCCTGGTTTCGCGCTGTCGAGCGGAAAATGTCACGATAAACACAGCCCTCTGGACGACATTTCTGGCCGCCCAGCACGATGTTCAAGGCGATGCTGAACCGTATCGCCCCAGTGCCGGCCTGGCCGTGAGTACACGGGACAAACTCAACGTACCGGTTGGTGAGGCATTTGGATTTTACGCTGCTTCGTTAACGACCCAGCTCAGGTATGAGCCACACCGAACGTTTTGGGACTCTGCCCGAATCTTTCACGAAAAAATAAAGGATAGTTTGGCCCAAACAAATATTTTTCGATCGCTGTCGGCTGAATTGCTGGCACCTACGCTGCTGGATTCATTGTATTTCAGTAAATATGGTCTCATAAAAAGCAGGCTGTCGGATAAACTGGTGTAACAAATGAACTGGCAGGGCCTAAATTACGGCTACGCCATCACCAATGTGGGTCGGATGCGCATCCCGACCACCTACGATCAATATCAACTTGAGTCTGTTTACGGCCCCATTGTTTATTCGGATGTGAATGAGAAGACTGTGGGGGTCATTACGGTGGGCGATAAAGTCACCTTTCTCATGAGTTACAACCAGACTATCGTCGCGCCCGCCACGGCAGAAAAGATCAGAAAAACAACAATGGACTACCTTTCAAATGCGGTTAGGTCACGGTGATACCCCGTGTCTTCACACAGACTGATTCTTACGTGGCTTGGAGGAACGATATGGTAGCAAAGACAGATGATCAAAAGGCGGTTCAAACAATCACTCCCAAACAGTGGATTCGTTTGATCATAGTGTATCTCCTCATACCACTGGTTCTATTGATTTGCGGAGGGGATTTTGGTTGGTGGCAGGCGTGGGTCTATGCTCTGCTGATCGTTGCCGCCGGCATAGGTGGGCGCATTTGGGCGGAACGGCGGCATCCGGGGTTGTCGGCCGAACGACAAAATATGGAGAAGCTCCAAAGTGCGAAGGCTTGGGACAAAGTGTTTGCGCCGCTGATGGCGGTGAGTTTATCCTTCCCTTTGGTCATTGTAGCAGGGCTGGATCACCGCTTTGGATGGTCCCCCATGTTCCCGATATGGCTCAACATTGTCGGCTTCATCTTGATCTCACTTGGATACGCTTTCGGTGTGTGGGCTTTGGTAGAGAACCGTTTCTTCTCCACGGTGGTGCGTATTCAGACGGATCGGGGGCATGTGGTGTGTGACAGCGGCCCATACCGGATCGTGCGGCATCCGGGCTATGCTGGCAATATTCTGCCACTGGCGGGCATTGTGCTGGCCTTAGGCTCGATATGGACACTCATACCGGCGCTGGTGGCGTTGATCATTACCGTGGTCAGAACCACGCTGGAAGATCGAACTCTACAGGCTGAACTGCCGGGATATCGGGATTATGCCCGGCGCGTGCGCTATCGGTTGATTCCTGGGGTTTTCTGAGGGCATCACTTTCACTTTTTGACTGGTTCAATGCAAAAACACAGTCCCGCCAAACATCGGCGGGACTGTGTTGTGTCAAACCGTATTTGCCATCATCAGATGACGTTCGACAGGTTCATTTCAGCCACTCACAGATGGCCATTGTCTGTGGACGTTGGGAATAACCTGCCCTCAACATAGGTTCACAAAAGAGGGAAAATTCACGCCAATGGCGCCAAATTTCATACCCATAAAATCAAGGTGGTCTAGCAAATAATTCGTCTGATTTGGCAGACGATACAGCTGACCTGCTTCCCGCAACCGTAAGCGAAATTACCGCTGAGAGTAGGCGCATACGTCGTGGTCAGACTCAAGCCGTTTGAGTGAGAGTAAGGTCAGGTTCAAATCTCGGATTTTGAGCAACAGGCCAAACAGGGCTGCCTGATCCACGACCGGGCCGGTCAGCAGGGTTACGCCGCCCGGCAGATGGGAAATCACCAATCCATCGAACCAGTCGCTCCAACGCAGGTCGAGATGCCCTTTGATTTTGATCTGGTAGATTGCCGCAATGTTCACAGGAACTCCATCAGGGAGTAAGAAGCAAGGAGAATGGAGTACGGAGATAAATCCTCCAGTCTCCATTCTCTCTACTTCCATTTCCTTTCTTACTGATACGCCAAACTTTCGCGGACGCTGACCCGGGTTGCGCCAAGAGCGGGTAGCCAACTGGCGGCGATGGCTAATCCGGTAATGATTGCCAGCCAGTACAAAGCTCCCTGCGGGGTGTAATGAAAGACAATTTCCCCATTGATGGCCGCGCCCAGCGCCTGGGTCATCAAATAGCCAGCCGGCAGGCTCAGCGGCAAGGCGATGAGCCAACTGAGCAGCCCCAAAGTTAACCCTTCACCAATAAACAGCCAGGCAATGGCCCGCGACGAAGCGCCAATGGCCCGCATCACCCCGATTTCGCGGGTGCGCTCGCGCACGCTCAAAGAGAGCACCCCGCTCAGGGCAATGCTGCCAACCAGAGCGATAATAACCGCCATCGCCGCCAGCATTTTGATAATGATGCCGAAATTATTCAGAATTTGAGCGGTGGCGGCGCTGGCTGTGTCTTCATTGGCAAAGGTACCCTGCGGGTTCAACTTAAGTTGGTGAGCATCGTATAAGGCTCGCAACTGCCTGGCCATTTCTGCTTCCCCGGTCGCATCGGTACGGATGGTTTGAACCAGAACCGTGTTGGCTTTGTTCACGCTGCCGGTTTGTCGCAGCAAAACCTGGCGTGGAACATTAACGGAGGTGGTAATAATGGGGTCAAAGATGAGGCCAACTACCTGCCACCGCACCTCACCGTGCCGGCCAAAATCAAGCGTCACCCAATCACCCACCGTGACCCCAACCTGTTCGGCCAGTTTTTGATTAAGGACCACTGCTGCCGTATCATCCGGTTTGAGCCAGCGCCCGGCCCGTAGTTGATAGCCGTAAAAATGGGTCGGGATCGGTATCCCCAACATCTCGGCGGTCGGGTCTGCATTTGACTCCGGCTGGCCCGCCGGCCGAATCTTGGCGCTGGCAAAGGCCCACATCTCCACATTTTCCACCCCCGGATAGGCTTGGGTTAGCCGCTCAACTTCCTGCATCCGTTCCGCGTTTTCAAATTGCAGGCTGACATTGAATTTAAGGATCGAAAAGAGTACATCGCTAAAAGTATAGGCCACCGAGTCCTGCACAGTCATAATCATCATAAAAATCAACCCACTACCAACCAACGCCAGTTGGGTAACAATCACCCGCCCCCGGTTTCGGAACGTATTGTTGAGCGTTAACAAAACCAACCGGGACAGACGCTGGATGCCGGCCAAAAACCGTTCCAGCCGGCCGTTACCCCCGCCCAGGCCATACGTGCTGATAGCTTCACAGACGGTGATGCGCGCGCCGGCCGTAATCGGAACCAGGGCGGCCAGCAGTGGCGCCAGCAGCGCAATGGCAACCTGAACCATCACCGCCAACGGTGACAGGGCAAATGGCCCGGCATCGACATTAAAAAAGTACAACAAGAAGTTGCTAAACTGTTGCGCGCCCAGCGCTCCCAGCGGAATGGCAATCACCAGCGCCAGTATCCCGTAAATGAGCACCCCGCTAAAGTAAATCAGCAAAACCTGGCCGGTACCGGCCCCAATGGCCTTCATTACCCCAATCTGGGTGACCTGCTGGCCAATAACCGCGGTAATGGTGTTGTAAACCAGTAACAACCCCAGAATCAGGGCCAGCCCGCCCATTATTCCCAAAATGAGGAAAATAGCATCCAACGTGCTTTGCAAAAAATGCTCGTCCGGGTTCAGAATCCGGTTATCGCCGTCTACCGGCGCAGCGCCGCCGGTATCCACATCTAATTTCTCCAATTGGCGCTGAATCTGGTCAGCCAGCGCTTTAATGGATATTTCATCATAAGCGGGAGCCGCCGCCAGAATTTGGTTAAAATTCTCTTCGCCGGTCAGATTGGCAAATTCATCACGGCTGGCGTAAAACTGAGCGTTGCCGCCAAAGCCGGGCGGCTGGAGCAAGGCATTATGGACCAGCCCACTCACCTGCACGGTGTATTCTTTGTCGTCAAAGCGAAAGTAAATTTTTTGGCCTTGCTGAATGTTAAAATAGCTATCCGCGCCTTTTTCCACAACCACATTTTTGCGCGATGGCCAGTAACCGCTGAGCAGTTTCAGTTTGGTAAAGGTTTGATCGTGGTAATCGGCGCGAGCAATTAAGCCGCCGGGTGTCCACGGTTCATCAGGGCTGAGCCGATATTCAAGGCCGGTTGACAGATAGCCTTCAACATCGTCAACGCCCTTGATGCTCTTCAGCGCGGCCAATTGATTGTCGTCGATTGGCGGGTCGGCCCACAGGTAGATCATCGGAGGCGACGAAACTTGCCAGACCTGGCCCAGGCGCACCCTGACCAGCTCGCTGGCAGTGATAATCATACCGATGGCAAACGCGCCCATTGCAATAATCAGCACCACCTGCGCGGTACGCCCTTTGTTATGCCAAATGTCGCTCCAGATTTTATACCAAATAACGCCCATAATCAGGTCTCCTTGCGAGTGTTACACGCGCCGTTATATTTTTTAATTTCAAGTTTTTCAACCTCAGTCAGTCGCTTAAATTCGATATTCATGGTTGTCCTTTCTCTCACTCTACGAAGGATTTCAGCATGAGTTCTACGAGGCGACGGTTCTCATTAGGCGTTGGGCAGCAACCTGTACGCCATCACTGCGCACTGTGGTGGCGATGGACTGGGCCTGGATAGCCGCATCGGGCCGGAGGGCGTGTTCGAGCGCACTCGTCAGTGAGTCGGCGGTGGGTGTGCCGGGTGCGGGTGCGGTTCCGATGCCGAGATGCTGGACGCGCTTGGCCCAGTAATGCTGGTCGTAAAGCTGCGAGATGATGACTTGAGGCACACCAGCTCGCGCGGCCAGGGTGGTGGTGCCTGCGCCACCGTGGTGGACAGCGGCGGCAACCTGTTTGAACAATGCGGGCAGGTTGACGTCACCGACGACCAGACAGTCGGGTTCGTTGTCTATAAGTGACAGGTCGGCCCATCCCTGGGAGATTATCGCGCGGCGTCCGAGCGCACGGGCGGTTTGGATCATCACTCGGCTGAGATCTGCCGGCGCGCGGGTACTACCAAAGCCGAAGTAAACGGGCGGCTCGCCGGCATCAAGAAACGCCTCCAACTCCGGCGAGAGCGGACGTGCATCCGGCAGAATCCAGGCGCCAGTCTGGAACACGGCCTGATCCGAGGGGTCGGGCCAGGGCGCCAACTCGGGGTCGGCAGCCAGCCAGGGCCGGTCGGTGAAGATATGCCTGCGCACATCATTGACTGGGGTTAAGTCCATTGAGACACGCAGAGCGTTGAGCGCAGCGCCAAACGTATCGTTAAATCGTTTGGTGTCATGTGCCCAGCGCTCGAGATTATCAGTCGTTGCCGGCAGCGGTGTCTCGCCCGGCAGCGGCGGCAATGGAGGAGGAGCGTGATGCAGCGATGGCAGAACTACGGGGCTATAGGCAACGAAGATATAGGGAATGCCCATTTTCTCTGCCACCGACCGCGCAGCAATCTGCAAGGCGGTTGCCGCCACAATGATGTCGCAATTTTGAGCCGCCGTTGTAATCGTCTCGAATTGCATGGCGACCATGCTTTCCATCATCTGACGCCGTTGTTCGGGTGTGGGTAGAGTTACCGCCGGGCCAGCTTTCCCGATTGAGCGCACCTTGGGACCGATGGGCGTGACGAGTATCTCCAGGCTCTTGATCCAGTCGCAGAAGTCGGGCGGCACGCACAGGTGGGCCTCATGGCCGATGGCCTTCAGTTGCAGCGCCAGCGCCACCAGCGGCTGGACATCGCCCCGTGACCCGATTGTTGATAGTAGTACTCGCATCATCATTCCCCTTAATAAAAAGTTCTTTGTTTCTTTGGTTGCCAGTATAGTGGTAAACCAGAGGCAGAGTCAGGAGTCTAAAGGTGTAGGTGGGGGTTTATTTTGGGGTTGATTGAGGACTAACTTAAACGGTTGCTATTTTATAGAGACGTTAAAGCAGGCCGAGTTCCCGTGCGCGGGCAATGGCCTGGGTACGGTTGCTAACAGCCAGCTTACCAAAAATATTATTGAGGTGTTTTTTGATGGTGCCGGTGGCCACAAATAACGCTTCGCCGATTTCCCTGTTGGTTTGTCCGGCGGCCACCAGGCGCAATACTTCCAATTCGCGCGGCGAGAGTGGCTCAATTAAAAGCTGAACGTTGAGGGCTGAAGGTTGAGACGCTGGTTGTGCGGAAGCAGCAACCGGACGCTGCTCCTTCTGGCTGAATGCGGCCAGCAATTTTGTCACATAGCCCGGCGCGATGCCGCGAGAATGAGCCTGGCGGAGCAATTCGGTCATCGGCTCACCTTCATCGACAAAGGGGCGAATGTACCCCTCCGGTTCGGCCAGGGTCAGGGCGCGTTCAAGAGCAGTCAGGGCTTGACTCTTGTGGCTCTCCGCTTGAAACGCCAGGGCTTGCAGAACCAGAGCTTTGATCAGCAGATTGCCGTAGCCGGTGGCTTCGGCTTCTTGAATGAGGGTCGTCAGATTGCCCAGAGCCGCATCAAAATTTCTCTGAGCCATCAGTACTTGCGGCAGCGCCAGGTGGTGGAAATAGGGAATTAATGGCCCCGGCGGGCCGGCGTGCAACTCGGCCCAGGCCGCGGCGGCTGTAAGATTGCCCTGTTTCAGCAACAGTTGGAAGTGATGGTATTCAACATAGGCCATGATGTTAATGTTGAAGGTATGCGCCCGCAATAGCGCCTCAACTTGATTGGTGTAATTTTCGGCGGCCACCAGATCATCGCGGGCTAGGTAAAGGTGGGCTAAACCACTCAGAGCAAATACCTGGGATTCGGCGCTGCCAAGTTTCACAGCCTGGTCGACACAGCGGGTTAAATAGAGCTCAACTTGATCTAACTCATTCAGATCGTACAATACCTGGCTGGCGCACATGTAGGTAAACAGGGTCCCCACAAAGGGGATGGGCCGGCCTCCAGGCTCAACCAGGTCCAGGGCCTGGCGAACGAGCGACCAGGCCTGGCGTAGTTTGCCTTGGGCATGGTGAACCATACCGTCCAATGGCAGCAGATGAATTCGATGCGATTGAGCGGCGGGGGTTGACAACATTGAGCGCCCCTGGGCCAGTGCCTCTGCAGCAGCTTTCAAATTGCCCGTTGAATAATAGGCGGCCCCCAGGAACACAACCAGCATCCCGCGCAACCAGTAGTCTTGGGGTAACGCTTGCAGGGCTTGCTGCGCCAGGTCAACAGCAGCTGGGTCCCGAGCCAGGCTGGCATAGCTGGCCCGAAAAGCCAAAACCTCAGGGCGCAGGCTGCGGGCACTTTCCTCGTCCAATAAAGCGAGAGTTGCTTCGGCTTCCCGCAGATTCTCGTCCGCCGCGGAAAACTCGCCAACCGTCATCGCAGCCCAGGCTTGAACCAGCCACATGCGGGGGTGGGTACGCCACACTGCCAGCGGGAGGGCCGCCAACCACGCTTGCAGCGTCTTGATTTCGCCGTTCTGCCACATAACGCTATGCACTTGCTCAATCAGGCGAGCAGCCTGCTCAAAATCGCGCCCGGCCAGGGCGTGATTTACGGCCTCATGGGTCAAGCCATTCTGCTCCAACCATTCTCGCGCCCGGCGATGCAAATCTGGCCTGCTTTCCGGTTGGCTTTGCCGCAGCCGGGCTTGCATCACCTCGGCAAAAAGATGGTGATAGCGATACCACCGCCGCTTGTCATCCAGAGACACGATAAACAGGTTGGCCTGCTCCAGCCATTCCAGGGTAGCTTGACCATCGCTGCCCCCGGTGACGGCGTCACACAAGGGGCCGCAGAGACGGTCGAGGATGGAGGTTTGCAATAAGAAAGTTGTGGTACTTGGGAGTTGTTGTTCGAGAACTTCGTCGGTCAAATAATCCAGAATGTAGCGATGCGTACCGGTGAAGGCTTCCACAAAGCCGCCGATGTCCTGGCGGCCTCGCATCGACAGGGCGGCTAATTGCAACCCGGCAATCCAGCCTTCGGTACGGTTCTCCAGGGCAGTGGCATCGGCAGCAGACAGCCGCAACCCCATGACCTGATCGAAAAAAGCCTCTACCTCGGTGGGCGAAAAACGCAGATCAGCGACTCGAATTTCCGTGAGTTGGTTTCGCGAGCGGAGGCGAGACAGAGGCAGAGGTGGGTCAACGCGGGTGGTCATAATCAGGTGCATCTGGGGCGGCAGGTGAGCCAGCATAAATTCAAGTGATTGGTGAATGGCCGGGTTTTCGATAACGTGATAGTCATCGAGCACCAGTACAAAACCATCGGGAAACACCGCCAACTCATTGAGCAGGGTGGTCAGGACAAGTTCGGAGGATGGCGGTTGGGGCGACTGTAACAAGCCCAAGGCATTATCGCCGAGGTCCGCCTGCAATAGTTGCAAAGCGCCGATAACATAGCCCCAAAAACGAGCAGGATCGTTGTCACTCTTATCCAGCGAGAGCCAGGTAACACACCGCTGGCTGGTGGGAATCCATTCACTGAGCAGGGTGGTTTTGCCGGATCCGGCAGGTGCGGAGATGAGGGTCATTTTTCGAGCCAAACTGTCGTTAATCTGCCCGGTTAAATGGGGGCGGGGTACAATATTTTGGCGGGCAGGCGGGAGATACAGTTTGGTAGCCAAGAGCAGCGGGTGAGGCGACGTGCCGGGGGGACCAGCAATTGTAACATCGGTTCCAGCCATAAAAGCCTCCAGCACTCATACGTGGATATTATAGGGAATTCCTTTCAATTCTGTTAGCAGCAGGTTGGAAGCAAATCGTCAAAATTTTTTTCGACCCCTATTTGATTCAACTTTAAGCAAATATACAGCCCCGTATGTCACCGGCAGAGTTGTATTTAACTGTTTCGGTTACTGTCAGTTTATGAATATTGACCTCATTAAAGCCAACTGGGTAGGGCGATTGTATGTGGAGAACGTGTCGAAGCTGGCTTAACATGCGTTCAACTGAAGATTTTCAGGCTGTGGTTATTCACCGCTCCTGTCTACCAAACCACAGTTGCAATTTTTTCTAGGCTGTTAAGCTAACCCCGCTCGTCTGGCGCTCGATCATTTTCTGGAAGAGTTGCACCGCCACGGCCCCGGCTTCCAGCGGGTTGAGGCCGTCCTGGTAAATGTTGCAGATGGCGTTTCGGTTAGCGTCCGTGGAGTCTGGTTGCGGGCGATAGCCGGCGTAAATGCTCAGGCTTTCGGCGCGGGCCAGGCCGGGGCGCTCGCCGATGAGCACGGCGCACACTTTGGCATCCACCACCGCGTTTACCGGGTTGAGCAGCCCCACCCGCGCATTGCGCACAAAAAACGGCGTCCCCATCGATAATCCGGCTGCCGAGAGGCCGTGTTTTAGCACCGGCAGAATATGCGGCAGGTTGTGCTCAATGGCCGCGGCGCTAAGCCCATCTCCCACAAAAATCTGCACATCCGGCTGCATCACGCAGCGCTCGGCGACGGTTTGCCGGGCGGCGTCGGTCAGGCGGCGGCCCAGATCGGGCCGTTTGAGGTATTCCTGCCGGCTGCCGGCCTGGCTGTTGACCACCCACAGCCCCAAATCTTCCAGTAATTGCGGGTCAACCTCCCGCATCAGGGCATCCTGCGTAACGGCGTGGTCGGCCTGAAATAGCAGAATAGTACCGGTACGGGGACGCGCCCCGGCTCGGCCCACGCCAATGCGGGCCGGCGTGGTGGCTTGCAGGGCGGCTGCCCCCTCGGCGTGCCGCGGGTTTTGCAGCCCGGCGCGCTGGCGGGCAGCCGGCAGGGTTGGGTCGGGTAGATCGATGGTAATTGGGTTAGTGGTCATGGCTTTTTCTCCAATCATTGGCCCTCATCCCCCCTAACCCCCTTCTCCCAAAGGGAGAAGGGGGGCAATAATTTTTAGGGTGGAGTTGAGCGGCTTCGCCGCTCAACTCCACCCTTTATCAACCGCTCCCCCTCCCCAGGAATTGGGGAGGGGGTTGGGGGGAGGGGTGGATTTTTTATTTTCGCAGGAAAAACGTGGGATCGCCGGCCTGTTCGGTGAGCATACCGTCTTTTAGCAGCCCCATAGTTTCCAGCCAGATTTCAAACTCTGGCAGCGGCCGCAGGTTGAGCGTTTGACGCAGCGCGGCGGCGTCGTGATAACTGGTGCATTGGTAGGCCAGCATCACATCATCGCCCATGGGCACGCCCATAAAATAGTTGCAGCCCGCCGCGGCCAGCAGCACCGCCAGATTCTCGATGTCGTTTTGGGTGGCGCGGGCGTGGTTGGTGTAGCAGGCGTCGCAGCCCATCGGCAGGCCGGTCAGCTTGCCCATAAAGTGGTCTTCCAGCCCGGCGCGGGTAATCTGGGTGGCATCGTACAGGTATTCCGGCCCAATAAAGCCAACCACGGTGTTCACCTGAAACGGCTGCCACCGTTTGGCCAGCCCGTAAATACGAGCCTCCATCGTCAGTTGGTCCCAGCCGTGGTGGGCATCGGCGGACAGGGCCGACCCCTGCCCGGTTTCAAAATACATGGTGTTGGGGCCGGCGGGCCAGCAATATTGGCGCGAAAGCGCGTAGGCTTCGTCCATCAACCCCACGTTGATGCCAAAACTCTCGTTGGCCCGCTCCGAGCCGGCCAGGCTTTGAAAAACCAGCCCCACCGGCGCGCCCGCCTTCATGGCTTGCATCTGCGTGGTCACGTGGGCCAGCACGCAGTTTTGGGTGGGGATTTTCCACTGCCGGATGATGTCGTGAGTCATGTCCAGCAGGCGGCTGACGCTGCTCAGGCTGTCGTCCACCGGGTTGATGCCGATGACGCTGTCGCCGGAACCGTAGGCCAGCCCCTCGTAAATTTCGGCGCGGATGCCTTCCGGGCTGTCGGTGGGGTGGTTGGGCTGCAAGCGGCTGGCCAGGGTGCCGCGCTGCCCAATGGTGTTGGCGCTGTGGGCCGTCACCGTGATTTTGCGGGCGGCATAAATTAAATCCAGGTTAGACATCAGCTTGGTGACGGCGGCCACCATTTCGGCGGTCAACCCGGCCCGTACCCGCTCGATGTCGGCTTGAGTGGTGCGGTTGGCCAGCAGCCACTCTCTGAAATCACCCACCGTCCAGCCTTTGATTTCCTGATAAACCGCCTCGTCCACGGCATCGTCTATAGCGCGGGTTACTTCATCCTGATCGTAGGGGACGGCGGGGTTGGCCCGCAGCACGCTCAGGGGCAGTTCGGCCAGCACGTACCGGGCGGCCACGCGCTCGGTGGCGGTGGCGGCGGCCACCCCGGCCAGTTCATCGCCTGATTTCGGCTCGTTGGCCTTGCCCATCAACTCACGGATATCGCCAAATTCATAGCTCTTGCCAAACAACTTTGTTCTTAAAAGCATAGGTCTATCCCGCATAAAAATATAAAGTTTTGATACTTAAAGGCACAATTTGCCCGCCGAGTGTGGGCCGGCCAAGGTCGATGGTGTCACCTTGAGCCAGAGAAATCTGGTCTACTACCAGCAGGGGGCGAGTTGGAGCGATGCTTTTGATGAGTTGCCCCAGCACACGGGCGTGATCGCTGGTGACAATAATAAGCAAAGGGCGGGTTAATGGCAAATCATTGGCCGCCAGCGCCAGCCCGTGGGCCAACTCCAGCAGCGAGGGATAATCTACCGGCCAGGTCAACTCCAACGCAATGGCCACCTGCGTAACGGCGGCATCGAGATCGCTGTAGGTGAGCGCCTGCCGCACAGCGGCGGCCACGGCGGCGCGGGAGGGCGCTGCGCCAGCCCAGATGGGGCGGATGACCGGCGCGTTACGAATGGGCAGCAAGCCCGGCTCCAGCCACAGGGTGCTGCCGCTCAGGCTGATGGTTTGGGTGCCCGCGCCAATCACCGTGGCGCCGGTGGTCTCACGCGGGCGGCGCACGGTATACCGCTGCAAACCGGGGTGCCGCCGCAGCGAATCGGCCAGCAGCGGGCCAACATCGCCATGCAGCAACACCTGTTCCAGCGATTGAATGGGCGCGGCAGGCTGGTAAAAATGATGCGCTACCCCACCCGACAGGAACACAAGCCCGCCTGCCGGCAAACCCGCCAGCGGCGGCGTAAGGCGCAGCGCTTCGGCCAGCAGCGAGGTGCTACCATCGATGAGTTGCACCACCACGCTGGCCAGGGCATCGGTGAACATACGAAGCTGGGGCAGCGTGGGGCGGTCGCCGGGGCGTAGCGGCAAGCCCACGGCATCGAGCACAAGCTGGCCGGGCGGCGCAATTTGCTCAAGGCGCTGCGTGCGCGGGTTGATTTTCAGCAGCCGCCCGCCCACGTTGCCGGCTGCCGCCCCAACGGCCTGTCCCTGCCGAAACAGGGCGCTGTTGGTTGTGCCGCCGCCGATGTCTACATTTAAGACGGGGGTGAAGTGCTGCGCGGAATAGGCCGCCGCGCCGGAGCCGCGCCCGGCGATAACGCCTTCCAGATGTGGCCCGGCCACCGACACCACAAAATCGCCGGCCAACTCCGACAGACCTTGCAGCAGCGCCGGAGCGTTGCGCTTTTTGGCCGTTTCGCCGGTGATAATGGCCGCGCCCAGCTCGATATCTGCGGGGGTAAAGCCGGCCTGCCGGTATTCCTGCCGCAGCAGCGCCACCACGCCGTCGGCGTCAATTGCCTCGGCGCTGGTGAGTGGCGTAAAACTGGCCCGGCTGCGGTACAAAATTTCGGTGGCGGCGATGGTGGCCCGTTGCAGCCCAAGGCCGCCCTGCAACTCCAGCCGGGAAAATATTATCTGGGTGGTGGTCGTACCAATGTCGATGCCAACGCTGATCATGGCTAAATTATAACGCAGGGCGGCAGAGGCGTCTATTAGACAAATTTTGGGCGGCGCTCAATTATCAGAGTTGTTGCAGAACAAAGATAAAAGCGTGTAAACTAACTGGTACTATACTTGAAAAAGTGAGGTAGCCCCACTTTGATGGACATCCGGGAAAGGGACAAAACAGAGCTTTTTTTAGTGAGTTCGCATTTTGACCCGGTTCAATGCAAATATACAGCCCCGCCGAATATCGACGGGGCTGTGAGTGCTTAAAGATTTGGGGGGCTACCAACTGGCGATCATTGAGAATAACCCTGTGATGCTTAACTTTGTGCCCGTTAACTCAAGTGGGAGCCGCATTCAAAAACGGGATTGGCATCACTTAATTCGGCCCCACGACCGGATGGGGGACATACGGCTCTTCCAGAAATGTGATGTCGTCGGGCGTCAGCTTGACTGACAGGGACTCAACCGCGCTTTCAAGGTGAGAGATTTTGGTGGCCCCAATGACCGGTGCAATGACCGGTTCTTTGTGCAACAGCCACGCCAGGGCGATGTGCGCCCGCGGCGTATTGTGTTTTGTGGCAATTTCGGCCACGCGCTCAACAACCAGTTTGTCGGCGTCAGCGGTGGCATCGTATTTCCACTTGGCAATGGGGTCGGTTTCCAGCCGCGTGGTGCTCTCCGACCAGGCCCGCGCCAATCTGCCCGCGGCCAGCGGACTGTAGGGGGTGACCGCAATTTTTTCGGCGCGGCAAAGCGGCATCATCTCCCGTTCTTCCTCCCGGTAGAGCAAGTTCAGGTGACTCTGCATCGAGACAAAGCGCGTCCAGCCGTTCTTTTCCGCCACAAATAGCGCCTTCTGGAATTGCCAGGCGTACATGGCCGAAGCGCCGATATATCTGACCTTCCCGGCTTTCACCACATCGTGCAGCGCCGCCATTGTTTCTTCGATGGGGGTGTTGTAATCCCAGCGGTGGATGATGTAAAGGTCGACATAATCAACGCCCAGACGCGCCAGGCTTTTATCAATTTCGCTCAGAATGGCTTTGCGGGACAGGCCGGAGCCGTTGGGGCCGTCGTGCATTTTGCCGTGGACTTTGGTGGCGATCACCACTTCATCCCGGTTGGCGAAATCCTTGAGGGCGCGCCCAAGTATTTCTTCGCTGACGCCGCGGGCATAGACATTGGCCGTATCAAAGAAATTGACCCCCAAATCCAGCGCCCGTTTGATGATAACGCGGCTGTCGTCCTCATTCAGGGCCCATTGGTTGTGAACCCAGCCCTCCGCCGAGCCAAAACTCATACAACCCAGACAAATCTGTGATACATCCAGGCCGGTGTTACCAAGTTTTGCATATTCCATTTTTGAATCTCCTTTATTCCAACCGCGGCACCAGTTTGATGGTTGTAGACCGCACCTCGGCGGTTAACATTGGGGCCACATACTGCGGGTAGCGCCCGTATTTGGCGCGGTAGGCGGCATCGATCTGGTCGTTGAGGCCGGGGTTGGTTTCATTCACAAAGGTGACATCTTTCTCGATGCCGCCGGCCCGGATGCGGCCCTGGCGACTCACCTGAGTGGCGCGGAACCATGCTCCGTTCCGTGCCCGGTAGGAACGGACGTAGAGGTCGTCGCCAACGCGGACAACCCAGATGATCACTGGTTTGCGCAGCGTGCCATCGAGCCGGCGTGGAATAATGTCCAGTTCTTCAGCAGTGCCAATCTTGTTGAGTTCGTCGCTGGTCCAAACGCTCATGAGCGCACTCCTTCTAAAACTCGCTAAAACTCGATGATGGCTTTGATGGCCGCGCGTTCGTTCATCGCCCGATAGCCGTCCGGCACGCCATCGAGATTGGTTACAAGGTCAAAAACGCGGCCCGGCTCAACCCGCCCCTCCAGCACGTCCGGCAGCAACTCCCCAATGTAAGCCCGGGCCGGGGCGGGGCCGCCGCTGATGGTCAGGTTTTTGAAGAAGGTGGGAGACGCCGCCGGAATGGTAACATCGTGCGGCACGCCCACCCGACCAATGGCGCCACCGGGCCGGGCAATGTCGAGCGCGGTTTGCATCGACAGATCCGTGCCAACGCACTCAAGGACGGAGTGAACGCCGTAACCGCCGGTCAGTTGGCGCACGCGCTCCACCGCTTCTTCGCCCCGTTCAGTAACGATGTCGGTGGCTCCAAACGATTTGCCCAGTTCCAGGCGGTCGGGCTGGCGGCCCAGCAGAATGATCTGCTCCGCGCCGAGACGTTTGGCAGCGATCACGCCGCACAACCCAACCGCGCCATCGCCAACCACCGCCGCAATTTTGCCGGGGCTGACACGCGCGGTGACGGCGGCGTGGTGGCCGGTGGCCATCACGTCGGTGAGGGTGAGGAGAGAAGGCATTACCGCGCTGTCTAGCCCACCCGGCAGGGGGACGAGAGTGCCATCGGACTGGGGGATACGAATCGCTTCGGCCTGCGCTCCGCCGACAACACCGATGCCAAAGAACCCCCCGTGGATGCACGAGGTGTGAATTCCCGCCTGGCAGTGGGCACAGGTGCCATCCGAGTAAGCAAACGGCATGGCAACAAAATCGCCAACGTTGATATTTTGCACAGATGTCCCAACCGCTTCAACCACACCAATAGCCTCGTGGCCCATTGGGATGCCGGTTTCGCTAAATTCTGCAAATCCCCGGTACGGCCACAGATCACTGCCGCAGACAGAGGCGCGGGTAACGCGGATAAGAGCGTCGGTGGGTTCATTTATTTTGGCGTCGGGAACATTTTCAACCCGGACATCGCCGGGGCCATGCATCATTGCTGCACGCATTGTAAATTAACTCCAGTTTTTTACTGTTTAGAGTTCGGCTACAGCCGGGATAATTTCTTTGGCAAAGATTTCGAGCGGTGTAATTTTGTAAACATCCGGCATATTGAATATGGCGTGGGTGAAACCCATCCCGGAGAGTCCCTTGATACGATTGATGACGCTATCTACCGTATCATCCCCGGAAAGATGAACCGTTCCAAGTGTAGTCTTCTCTACGGTATCGTAATCGCGTCCCAGAGTCTCACAATGCTCTTTGAGGGTGTCGATTGCTCTTTGCATGTTTGCGGCACCAACCCAATCACCGATATTGCAGGCATCGGCATATTGAGCCACCATGCGCAGGGTCTTCTTTGGACCCGTACCGCCAATCATAATGCGGGGATGTGGGGTTGAAAGTGGCCGGGGATTGTTGGTAATGGCCGGCGCAGTAAAATGCTGGCCCGTAAAGGATGTTTCATCACTATTCCAGAGCGCCTTCGCCAGCTTCAGATTGTCCTCCAGTTGCTCAAAGCGCTCTGAGGTTGACGGGTAGGGGATGCCAAAGCCTTTTGCTTCAGCCTCGTACCAGGCTGCCCCAATGCCAAAATAAGCCCGGCCGCCGGAGAGAATATCGAGGGTGTTGATCATCTTCATCAGAACGGAGGGATGGCGATAAATAACACCCGTTACCAGGGCACCGAGGTAGGCTTTTTCAGTTAATCCGGCGATACATCCGAGTGTGGTATAGGCTTCCAGCATCGGGTCGGTATAAGCTTCGCCAAATAGCCCCTTGATTTGATAGTAATGATCCATCACCCAGAGGCTGTAAAACCCTGATTCCTCTGCGGTGGTGACAATTTCTTTCAGTGTGGGGCGGATAGCAGCCGTGCCGCCGGGATACTTGAAAGACGGAATTTGTAATCCGATGTGCATCATTAATCTCCTATTCGATATTGTTCGTCGTTAACGTGTTCCAGCCACGCCACTGCTTTGCCGTCGAGGGCTTCATGAATGGCGATGTGGCTCATGGCCGTGGTGGGCGCGGCCCCGTGCCAGTGTTTTTCACCGGGCGCAAAGCGCACCACATCGCCGGGATGGACTTCCTCAATTGGGCCATCCCAGCGCTGCACCCGGCCACAACCGGCGGTGATAATCAAGGTTTGGCCCAGCGGATGGGTGTGCCAGGCCGTGCGCGCGCCCGGCTCAAAAGTAACGCTGGCGCCAGCAACACGACCCGGTTCAACGGCGTCAAACAGGGGGTCAATCCGTACCGTGCCGGTGAACCAGTCGGCCGGGCCTTTGGCGGAAGGTTGTGAGCCAATTCGTTTGATTTCCATTTTTTAAACTCCTAATACCGATGGCCAATCACGGTGATATTGGCCATCGCTGCTTTGATGTCATTGAGGTCCTGGGTGGTCAATTCGACCTTAGCCGCGCCGATGTTTTCATCCAGCCGATGCAGTTTGCGGCTGCCCGGAATGGGTACAATCCACGGTTTTTGCACCAGCAACCAGGCCAGGGCAATTTGGGCCGGAGTGGCGTCTTTTTCCCGCCCAATCCGTTCCAGCAGATCAACCACCACCCGGTTGGCTTTGATGGCCTCCGGCGTAAAACGGGGATTGCGGCTGCGGATGTCGTTGTCGGCAAAGGTGCTGTTTTCGTCAATTTTGCCGGTTAAGTAGCCCCGCCCCAGCGGGCTGTAGGGCACCAAACCAATCCCAAGTTTCTCACAGGTGGCAAGGACATCATTTTCTTCGATGGCTGTCCACCAGATCGAATATTCGCTTTGCAGGGCGGCCACCGGCTGCACCGCGTGGGCGCGGCGGACCTGCTCGGCGCTGGATTCCGACAGGCCAAAGTGTTTCACCTTGCCCGCCTGAATCAGCTCTTTAACCGCGCCGGCTACCTCTTCCATGGGCACGTTGGGGTCGGGCCGGTGCTGGTAAAACAGGTCGATGGCGTCCACCCGCAGCCGCTTGAGTGAGGCTTCGGCCACGCGCTTGATTTGTTCCGGGCGGCTATCCAGGCCAGCCGTTGGATGCGGCCCTTTGTCGCCATCGTGTTTGAAGCCGAACTTGGTGGCGATGACCACCTCGCCGCGAAACGGCTCCAACGCCTCGCCAACCAGTTCCTCGTTGGTGAAGGGGCCGTACACTTCGGCGGTGTCAAAAAAGGTGATGCCCCGCTCGACCGCTTTGTGCAGAAATTTGATCATTTCCTGATGGGTGCCAATGGGGGCATCACCAAAGGTCATTCGCATACATCCCAGCCCCAAAGCCGAGACTTCCAGACCGCTGTTTCCAAGTTTACGTTGTTGCATTTTTATTTCCCTTTTTTAGTCCTCTATAACAACTATTTCTTTCTCTTTTTTCAAAATACCATTTTCATATACCTTTATTTTGTAGTTCAACAGGTCCAGCGTTTCTTGCATTTCGGCCATTCTGCCCAAAAGCAGGTCGCGCTGCTTTTTCAAAATTTCTTTTCGGGCTTCAATGGTCTGGTCACCCTGTTGAAGCAGTTTGAAATACTCCAGCAGCACTTCAATGGGCAACCCGGCGCTCCGCATGCACTTCACAAATTCAACCCGTTTCATATCGTTTTCGGTGTAATCCCTGATACCGCTACCGTTTCGGTTGACCGGTGGGATAAGCCCAATCCGTTCATAGTAGCGCAACGTATCCAACGATATACCAGTTTGTTCACTTACCTCTGCAATTCTCATAATTTCACCTCCGAAAACAGTATATCACCTGGAGTCGACTCTAAGTCAAGTGTTTTTTGTGAGAAAACAGAAATTCGTTAAGAATTACTCTGCCGACAATCTCCTTTTTGATCCAACCTAAAATAAAGACGCAGCCCCGCCGAACATCGTCAACAGGGCTGTTTTGTATTTAACAGTTTTGGCTAATACCAACTGGAGTATCATTTCAACCAATCGAGAATAGCTTTTGTCTATGGAGACTCGGTTGAAACTGAGTTAAACACAGGCGCGAATGAGGAGGAAATGTTTACACAACTGGGGTCTGAACGCAGATTTCGGTAACCGCATCGGAACCGAGAAGATCAGCGGATGAGGGTCGGTTTTGTGCAGACGCAGGATTGTTCCGGGTATGTCGTTGTTACGTAATGGAGCATCAATCTGCTGCTGTAGTTTTAGGGTTCGGCAGCGCACCGGAACCCAACATTGAGGTAGGGGTTGAGCCGGAAATCGTTATTGCGGTAGGTGGCCGCGGAAAAACTGATGCCATAATTCCACGAGCCGCCACGGAGTACCCGCAAGGCATCGGCACTGGCGGCGCTGGTGTCTTCGCGCCCATCGCCGGGGTTGTAGGGATAATCTTTATAGACGCTCCGCACGTATTCCCACACATTACCTACCATATCATAAGCGCCGTACGGGCTGATGCCGTTGGGATAAGAGCCGACCCGAGCGGTGTAGTCCTGGCAGGGGCCGCCATCGGGCGAACCAAAGAAATTGGCAACATTGCAAGTGATGGCCTCGCCCCAGGGATAGGTACGTTCGTCGGTACCGCGGGCCGCTTTTTCCCATTCGGCTTCCGTGGGTAACCGCGCACCACGCCACTGGCAATACGCATTGGCTCCACTGAAACTGACGGTATTTACCGGATAATCCTCCCCTCCTTCGACAATCTTCCAGGTTGCCCCGTCCAGGTATATGTCAGAGTATTCGTCCAATCCGGGCAGATAGGAAAAACCATCTTCTTCCTGAATTTCTTTTTGGTTCAAAAACTCGACAAATTGGGCATTGGTCACTTCATACTGGTCGATGTAAAAGGCGGCCAGATCAACTTGATGCACGGGTCGTTCATTTTGCTGGCCGCGGTTACTGCCCATAGTAAATGGCCCGGCGGGAACCAGAACCATAGGACTGCCACTGTCATCAGCAATAGGCGTGGGCGTGGGGGCCAACACCAAACCCTGCTGCTGCATGGCGGGATAGTCCGCACTTATTTGATTGAGGGCCTGACCCAACTCGGGATGGACTGCAAGCAGCCGCCGGATAGCCCAGTTAACGTGAGCGGGAGTAGCAAATTCTGCGCCGCCTTCAATAACTCCGTTGGCTGCAAAGGCTGGACTATCAAGCGACAGCGTTAATGTGTGATCCAGCTCGGCCAGCGCGGCGGCGTAATCAAGCAGATCGACCAGCACGGCGGCGCGCTCGTAGCGGGTGGCAGGATTGCGGCCATTTAATTTTACGAGGGTATCATATTGGGCCAATGCAGCTTGATATTCGCCTTGCTGGACCAGCAGGCGCGCTTGTTGCCACTGGTCAAGTTCGGCCCGCAAATTGGCTGCGACGGTGTCGCCTGGCGGCAGTTTGGCCAGAGCAGAGGCCATCGCGGCTAACAAGGGGTCGGTGTGGCCGGTTCGGTTCACATCGGCCAGGGTCATGTAGAGTCCCTGGATAACTGTTGCCATCTGGTCATCGTCAGTCATAAACAAGGCCAACTGGTCGGCTCGTTCAGTTTCCCAAAACAGCCGCCGGGCCACGCCACCCTGACCCAGGTTGAACAAGGTCACCAGGTACGCCAGCCGTTTGGCCGGGTCAATGGTTTGCGAGAAGGCCAGTTCGGCTTCAATAGCCCTGTTTTGCCGGGCAATATCTCTGGCCCGCTGCACCGCCAGCACTCCAGAAATAATAGCCACAACCGCCAGAACGAGCGCTACACCACCGACCACGCTCAACCAGATCACTCGCTTGCGCTGCTCGGTAGCCAAGTTGCGGGCCGCGTCTAATTCGCGCTGAGCGCGAGCTGTTTCCGCGGCAGCTTCCCGGTTACGCAAATTGATGCTGGCTTCTATAAAATCCCGTTCAGTTTGGTTTAAGTCGGTGGGACGCTGCTGGTACCAGTTTTCGGCTTCGGCCAGAGGAGCCCCGCGCAGCAACGCACCCTCATCAAAGTTGCTGGTTTGCCACTGGTTCAGCTCGGCCCCCAGCCGCTGCTGCCACAATAAAAACTCGCGGTCTTCATTGAGCCAATCCCGCAGCATGGGCCATTCCTGAATTAAGGCTTCGTGCGACACATCCAGCACATCCTGGCCAGTATCCCGATCCTTAATAAGCAGATTGGCGTTAACCAAAATGGTCACCAGCGGATCCACGTCGGCCAGGTTGCCAATTTCAGACATTGTGGCGCGCCGGCGGGTATCGGCGGCATTGCTGCCGGGTTGAACCAACCGCATAAAAATACGCCGGGCAACTTGCTGTTGCTCGGGTTTAAGCGCATTGACCACGCCATTGGCGCGGTGGGCCAGGGCACGTTTAACCCCGCCAATGGATTTATAATCTTCAAGGGTCAGCAAACCTTTGCGGTGACGCTGGAATAATTCGTACAGCGCGTGTTGCAGCAAAGGCAGCACGCCGGGCGCATTGCGTGTGTCGGCCAGTAGTTGCTCGACCAGGTCTTTTTCTAATTCCAGGCCTACGGCTTCGGCGGGCAGCAAAATGGCCTCGCGCAGTTCCTTTTCGGTTAACGGACTGACGAGCATTTGGTGACGAGTAATGGCCTCGGCCAGGGCTTTGTAGGCGGCCACTTTACTGTAGAAATCACTGCGCATGGTCACCACAATCAGGCAGCGATGACGGTGCGACTGACCGGCGTACAGTAGTTGGTCAATAAAACGACGCCGTTCCTGTTCGTCAGTGCACAGGGTAAACAGTTCTTCAAATTGATCAACAACCAGCACAAGCACGGCATCGTCCGGTTTGTTGGCGCGGTTAAGCGCCGCAACCATAAGCGTGTGCAATCCGGCGGGATCATCGCTGGCCAATTGCTTGCGAATGGCGGCCGGTTTTTCATCCACCTGATCTTTTAACGCTCGAACCAGGCTCTCCAGCGGATGGTCGCCGGGCAGCAGGACCATTACCGGCCACTGATTACTGCCCGGGATTCGGCCCTGGTGAATGGCCGGAATCAACCCTGCCCGCACCAGCGAAGATTTACCACTCCCCGATGGCCCCAACACGGCCATCAAATCAGAAGCATAAACACCGTTGTCGCCCTCGACCATGACCTTGGCCCGGTCTAAAAGGGTTTGAATAGCCGTATTCCGGCCAAAAAAGAAATCGGCGTCGTCTTCGGTAAATTTCCGCAGGCCGCGGTAAGGGTTTACGCCGGTAAAGGGCTTACGCGGCGGGTCCTGGTCAATGATCACCACCTCTTTTATTTCCAGATTAAGACGGCTGAATTCAACGGCCAGGATGTCCGGTGACAGCTCTTTGTTGCGGGCTTGCTTGGCAAGCGCGATGGCGGTTTCATAGTCGCCAAGCTGGTTTAGCAGGAACAGCGGGGCGGCATTGGCATATTTGGCCTCGCGCTCTTTAAGGATATTCAAATCTTCATGCAGCTTGCGTATAAAATCGTCCAGGCTGAGTCCGGCCAACGGATTTGGAACTGTGGCCGACACCAAAGGCGCGGAAACCGGCGCGGCCAACGGGGCAACAGGTGGGGGGGAGTCATCCTCTCTGGCTAAAATCCACAGCAACAGGGCTTGCTTGGCGTCCTTGTTTTCCGGGTTAATGACCAGCGCCCGCTCCAGGCAAGCCCGCTGCCACTCCGGTGTTTTGATCACCTGCGCCAACAATACCCAGGCGCCGTCGTTATCCGGGTTAGCTTGCAAAAGTTGGCCGAGCAAGCGCCGGGCATGCTCAACGTTTTCAGACTCAATGGCACGGCGCACTTGCTGCAAGATATCTGGCAAAGTGAACTCCATAACTACATTATACGTGTATCTAATCATCTTAACCCGATCGGCCATTTCTGTAAAGGAACCCACAGTTTGAACTTAGCCTGCCGGTCACGTAAAATATCTCTTCCAGTCGGTACAGAATCAAAAGCTATAACTTGGAAGGTAAAAGCTTCCATCAAACCAAGCCAGATGAGGCTCTGGACATGGTAATCTTGTGGATTCATTGTTCTTAACAACCAAATTGCGAATACCACCGACACCTCAGTTTGCGGTGACTCGCCAGCGAGTTGCCGGCATCCTTGAGAATAAGATTGCTCATTACAAACTCGTTCTAATCTCGGCCGCCGCCGGTTACGGCAAAACAACGCTTCTGGCCCAGTGGGCTGCGGCAAGCCGTTTGCCTGTAGCCTGGTTGTCGGTTGGCAAAGAGGACAACAATCTGGCTGACTTTTTCCGGTATCTCCTGTTGGGCTGGGAGCAGACTCAGCCCGGCGTGCGTGAAAGCCCGCTGGGGTTGCGCCTCGGCGCGGGGTCACCCGACCCTGACGCGGTTCTGGCCGCTTTCATCAATGTGGCCAATACTCTATCTGAGCCGATTGCCTTTGTGCTCGACGATTACCATTTAATCGAAGACCCCGCTATCCACACTGCGCTAACCTTCCTGCTCGACCACCTGCCACCAACAATTCACTTGGTGCTGGCCGGGCGCGCCGAACCGCCGCTGCCACTAGCCCGCTATCGCGCCCACCAAATATTGCTGGAATTTAGCACAGAAAACCTGGCTTTTTCGCTGGAAGAGTCCGCTGAATTCTTAAACGGGATGATGCAGCTCAACCTGGCCCAAAATGAGGTAGTCAGGCTACACGCCCAATTGGAAGGCTGGGCCGCCGGCTTGCAGTTGGTGGCTCTGACCCTCCAACAGCATCCAGACAAGGCAGACAAACTGGCCGTCAGTGGCCGGCATCGGTTCATCACCGATTACCTGACCGAGGACGTGCTGGCCCCCCTCCCGGACAGACTGCAACAGTTTATGCGCCAAACCAGCATCCTTAACCGTTTGTGTGGGCCGTTGTGCAACGCCGTTACCGGGCAGCAGGATGGGCAAGCGCTGCTGGAAACTCTGGAGCGTCAGAATCTGTTTCTGTTGCCGCTGGATAACAGCCGCGAGTGGTTTCGTTTTCACCGGCTGTTTGCCGATTTCCTGCGCGCCGTGCTGCAACAGCGTTCCCCCGCGGACATCCCAGTGCTGCACCAACGGGCAGCCCGTTGGTATCTGGCGCAAAACCAGCCAAACCCCGCCTTTGGCCACGCGGTTGCGGGCGATGACGCTGCCCTGGCGGATCAAATCATTGAGCGCTATGTTGCGGCCAAATTGCTCGGCGGCGAGGTAAAAGTGGTAGAGCAGTGGCTCAACTCAGTACCGGCAAGCTGGAACGAGAATTCTGCAACGCTCCGACTGGCTCAGGCCGGCGTCCTGCTGATTACCGGCCAGTTTGATGCCTGTGCCCGCGCTCTGGATACAGCCGAGCATCTGGCCCATACTTCGCCGGAAACCGAGCGGTTGCAGCAGGCCAGAGTCACCGCCATGCGCTGTAATATCGCCTGCTTTCAGAATGATCTGGCCCGCGCCCAGGCTTTGGCCGAACAGGCGCTCAACGGGTTACCAGCCGATGACCTCAGCTTTCGGCCCGGCGTTTATGGCGCGCTGGGCGACACCTATCGCCGTAACGGGCACTGGCAGGAAGCCAAAGACTGTTACCTTAAGTTGCTCAACTTCACCGATTCACCTGTCCTTCGGGTTCAGGCCGCGCATGTTTACGGTGCGCTGGCTGATCTTGAATTACGGCAGGGGCATCTCCGGCGGGCCGCCGACTATTGGCGTGAGGCGCTGGCTGTCATTCAAAAGCGGGAAAATTGGGGCACTTTCCCGCTCCCGCTCATCGGCTGGGTCTACATTAGGTTGGGCGAGCTGTTGTATGACTGGGACGAGTTGGCGGACGCCTGGGAACACGTGACGCAAGGTCTGGAGCGGGCCGAACTGGGCGGCGATGTACGGGCCATGATTGCCGGTTACCTGCTTGCCGCCCGCATCAAACTGACCCAAGGCGACAGCGAAACGGCGGCGGCTTATCTGTCGCGGGCGCGCGCCCACATGCAGAATGCCCGGTTCCCCGATTGGACCAGCCGTTTTGAGCGTTTTCAACTCGAACTTTGGCTGGCGCAGGGCCGGCGGCGGACCGCCGTTGAGTGGGTCGAGGCGAAGTTACAGACTGATGCTTTGGCCGGGCCGGACGATGAAGCCGTTCAACTGGCCGTGGCACGGGTACTGATTGTGAAAGGGGATACGTTGGCTGTGGAGCAGGCGCTGTCGCGATTGGAACACTTGCGGCAGTTAGCGGATACTGAAGGCCGGGCAGATCTCATCATTCAAAGCCGTACGCTTGAGGCGCTGGCTCACTGGCAGCGCGGAGCACGGGCTAACGCGATGACTTCCCTGGAACACGCCTTGCGGTTGGCGGAACCCGAAGGTTATGTCCGTTCCTTTGTCGATCTGGGCCTGCCGCTGGCCCGGCTGTTGCAGGCGGCTCGTTCGCGGGCGGTAATGCCTGTTTACGTTGAGCGGCTGCTGGCGGCCTGCAACGCTGACTCCACCAGTTCCGCGCCGGCCAAATCGGGGCTGCCGGAACCGTTAACCCCCCGCGAACTGGAAATCCTGCAACTGCTCGCCGCCGGGCTGACCAACCGCGAAATCGCCGAGCAACTGGTGATTTCTCCGGGTACCGTTAAAAAACACACCGCCAACATCTACGGCAAGCTAAAAGTCCGCAGCCGCACGGAGGCCGCCGCCAGAGGCAGAGAGCTGGAGCTGCTCGACTAGCGGCGATTTTTCCACCCCCCCAAAATACCCCGTTTATATACCCCGTTTGGGACAGGACGAACCTCCTTGATTGCTTTACACTAAAGGCAGTAAAGGAGGTACAAAAATGTCATCACAATATTTTAATGAAGCGTACGGCGCAAAACCGCCGGAAAATTACGAGCGCTATTTTGTTCCGGCCATTGGAAAACCCATCGCAACCGATCTCCTTTGTCTGGCAGCATTGCGCCCGGGTGAACGGGTATTGGATGTTGCGTGTGGCACCGGTATTGTAGCGCGGCTCGCGTCGCGACAGGTTGGCGCCGGGGGAACGGTTGCCGGACTTGACGTGAATTCCGGTATGTTAGAAGTTGCCCGGTCAATCACTCCCACGGATGTGCCAATCGATTGGCATGAGTCGGGGGCCGAAGATATGCCCCTGCCGGACGAGGCGTTTGATGTGGTACTGTGCCAACTTGGCCTTCAGTTTTTTTCAGACAAAGTGGCTGGACTACGGGAAATGCAACGAGTGTTGGCCCCTGGCGGTCGTCTGGTGCTAAATATACCCGGACCGGCGAGCCAAACCTTTGCTGTTCTCGCCGAGGCATTGGAGCGACATATCGGTACTCAGGCAGCGGGGTTTGTCAGCCACGTCTTCTCGTTATACAACACCTCAGAAATTCGGCAGCTTTTGAACGAGGCTAATTTCCGTGACATAACTATCCGGGCGCATAATAAAAAGTTAACCCTGCCCCCACCAAAGGAGTTCCTCTGGCAGTACGTATATAGCACGCCCCTGGCCGGGATAGTAGCAGAAGCGGACGAACAGGCATTGGTCGCACTGGAACAAGAAGTCGTCAGAAGATGGCAGGCTTTTCAGGAAAACGGCAGCCTGGTGGATCAGCAGCGCATTGTGGCAGCGAGTGCTCTGAAGTAACTGACCTACTGACTCTTAACTTTGTGTCCACAAAATCGATGGGGCCTCATTACCCGGCTGCCGTCGCGGCCTGGGGAGCAGGTTGTTCCTTCCCCTGATTTGTTTAGTTGCGACGGAGCTGACGATACCACTCGACATACTGAGCGACTACTTTTTGGTGGTCGTGGGCTTCGGCTTTGGCCCTGCTGACAGCACCCATTTGTGGCCATTGTGCGCGCTGCTGTATTAATTGTCTGATGCCGCAGGCGGCACTGATGCTGTCCCGCACGGTGAAAAGATAGCCGTTAACGCCGTGTATCACCAACTCCGGTAGCGCCCGCGCCCGCGCCGCCAAAATGGGCAACCCGCTGGCCATTGCTTCCAGCGTAGCGATGCTCTGCAACTCGGCATGGCCGGGCATCACAAAAAGATCGGCGCTGTTGAACAGCAGGGGAAGGTCATTATCCGGGACAAAACCGGGCAAGACAATCGTATCGTGCAGCCCAAACTTCTCACGCAAACGTTCAAGCTCGTTTCGGAAGCTGCCTTTGCCCACAATCGCCAACTGGATGTCCCGCCGACCAAATTGCGCCATCGCATCAACCAGGATATCCAGGTCTTTCTCACGGTCGAGCCGCCCAACATAAAGCATCACAACTCTGTCCAAAGCTAACCCGTATTTCTGGCGTATCATCCGCCGGTTCAGTGTTGGCCGCGGGCGAAAACGCTTAACATCCACTCCGCAGGAGATGGCGCTGACCGGTACGTGAATACCCTGGCCGCGTAAAATTGACGCGGCCGTTTCGGTGGGTGTGGAAACTGCCGCCAGTTGATTGTAAACTGAAAGCATCGAGACCCACAACAGGTGATCCAGCGGCTTATGTGCCCATTGCGAAAAGGGAAAGTGATGCAGAAAATTATCCGTGATATTTTCTGGCAAAAAATGATTGGTACCAACGATTGGTATTCTGCGGGCGCGGGCCGCTGCCAACACCGAGTGGCTCAGAAAATAGTGATCTTGAATATGGATCACATCCGGCTGCACCTCATCAAGTATCTGCTCAATCAAGCCCCCGGAAAATACGGTAATGTTGGTGTTATCAACCAGCGGGATAGCCGGCACCGCCTGGATTTTTACGCCGTGGTCCAGATGGCGCTCGGCTTTTTGCGTCTCCGAGGGGGCTAAAACCACAACCCGATGGCCATTTGCCGCCAATCCTTCGGCCAGGTTGATAGTGAAAACCGCCTGTCCATTGTCTCGTCGATAATAGGCCTGTCCGGCCAGGAAAATTTTCATCACAGGCATCCGTTTTGTTTGCAGTTAGTTTTTTCGCTGAACTGTTTACGCAGTAGAAAAATAAGCCCGGCCATAAATATCGCCCCACCAACGATACCGGCAATTTGCAACGTACGCTCAAGCTGGGTTACGTATTGGCCTAAGAAAAGACCAACCAACACCAGGCTGCCAGTCCAAATTGCTTCGCCAACCACCTGAATACTCATCACCCGCCACCAGGCTACATGGGCCATTCCCGCCGCAATGAGGGTAGGGATGGTACCAATTCCCAAAGACAGCTTGGTTGCCAACAGCATTTTGGTTAAATACCGGTCTATTCGTCCCTTTAACGCTACAATTTGTGGTTCTAATCGTCGCAGGGCGGGAAGCAAGGCTAAACCGGTTTCAAATCGTCCTGCCAAACCGAGCATATACCAGCCCATATCGGCGGCAATATTCCCGCCGCTCGCTGCCAAAAAGACCAGGTACGGATTGAGAACACCGCTGCCAGCCAGGGCGGCGGCGGCCAGCGTGACGGCAGGCCCTTCAATCGCTACACCCAAGAAAATCAAAATGTATCGCCAAGAAAAAATCATTGGATTCGCTCCACGGCTGGTGCATCATCTGCACTAAAAGCTTGGGTTGAACATATTGATAAACAAACAGAAAATCGTTGACTCATATTTCAAAATTGACAATGCCCGTCTTAAACTCAACCATTCTTCTTCACAATTTACGTCTTGACGATGCACCAGATCTAACCTGCCAACAAAACTGCTGGTTGGCCAGAAGGCGGAACTTTTATCAATACTCCCATCGTACCAGAAAATATTGCAGAAATTGTTAAGATGAGATGAAGAGATTATTAGCTTTGCATTTCATTTTTGTTTGCGGCTATTACAGCCGGCAACATAACGGTAAATGTCGTGCCGCGTTCTGGCCGGCTCTCTACCGAAATACTGCCGCCGTGGGCTTGCACGATGCTCCGACTGATAGCCAGCCCCAATTCAAAGCCACCGGTGTCACGGGCACGAGCGCTGTCGACCCGGTAGAAACGTTCAAACAGGTGGGGCAGGTGTTCGGCGGGAATGCCGATGTACACCGACAGGATGGACAACGCCAAACAAGCTATCAATTAACTGGCCGGCGGCAAACCGGCTATCACCCTTATCTGGCCAGGTTGGTAGAGATTATAGAATGTGGTCGATACCTTGTCTCTGGTTAATGAACCTTCCCAACTTGCGGGTTATCAATGGTCTTGTCAGAGCTACCACAACTCTTGTATGCGTGTTGGTGATGTGGTATAATCCAAACGTCATTCCGTCAAAGCAACGGAAGGAGGGTACTCAATGATTGAAGTCAAAATTGATAGCATCAGAGTAAGCTTAATGTCGCAGCACCGGGTAGTGGTGCTCAAAGAAACAGACTCCGACCGCTACTTACCTATTTGGATTGGCCCCTTTGAAGCTGATGCTATCACTTTGCAGCTCCAGGGCGTACAGGTAGCCCGGCCGCTCACCCACGATCTGCTCAAAAGTATCATCGACCAAATGGGCGCCAAAATATCGCACGTTATCGTGACCGAACTCAAAAACGACACTTTCTTTGCCCACATTGTGATGGACCTGGACGGCAAAAACATTGAAATTGATGCCCGCCCCAGCGATGCCATTGCCCTGGCTGTACGGGTTAACGCGCCGTTGTTTGTGGCCGAACAGGTGATGGAAGAAGCTGCGATTGTGCCCGAAACCGGTTTAGACAATCTGGATACCGAAGACGCCGACGCCGCACCGGTATCTGAGGAAGAAGAAGAACAGTTGTCGGCGTTCCGCGATTTTATCAACGAACTCGATCTGGATGACCTGGGCAAAAACTAAATCGCGTCCCGGAAAAAGGCAGCAACCCGCTCTCTTCTGTTGGTTAACCCTCTGCTAACAAGCACCCATATTACATAACCGTTACGTGCGCGGCTGGTTCGATCAAAATATTCGTTGACGAAACACCGCGCACGTGTTATTATTTCTATACAGAACTTTTGTTCGGATTAATAAACTATGGCAAATAACGGCACATCCAGCGCTGTTCCCGACAAATTACAACCCCACAACGTAGAAGCCGAAGAGGCAGTTCTGGGCGCATTGCTCATCGACCCGGACGCCATTATCCAGATTTCCACCTTTCTCAAACCCACCGATTTTTATGTGCAGCGCCACGGCTGGGTTTTTGAAGCCGTACTGGATTTGCACGAGCGCCGCCAGCCCGCCGATCTGGTCACCCTGTCTGACGAACTGGCCCGCCGCGAACAGCTTGACGATATTGGCGGCCCGGCCTACCTTACCAGCCTGATCAACGCCACCCCCACCTCCATTCACGTTGAATATTACGCCCGCATTGTTGAGCGCACCGCCGTGCTGCGCCGGTTGATCGGCGCCGCCAGCGAAATTGCCCAACTGGCCTACCAGGATACCGAAGACGCCGACGAGGTGATTGACCGCGCCGAAGAGATCATTTTCAGCATCTCCGAACGGCGGGTAGACCGCGACCTGCGGCCCATCCGGCAGGTGCTGGAAAATTACTACGACCGCATGGAATATCTGCACGAGCATCAGGGCGAAATCATCGGCATCCCCACCGGGTTGACCGATTTGGATAAATTGCTCGGCGGGTTGCAGCGCAGCGATATGGTGGTGATGGCCGGCCGGCCCGGTATGGGCAAAACCTCGCTGGCGTTGAGCATGGCCTTGCAGGCGGCTCGCCGCTGGCAAAAACGGGTGGCCATTTTTAGCCTGGAAATGAGCGACGAGCAGTTGGTGCAGCGGCTCGTCTCCGCCGAAACCGGCATCGACAGCCAGCGGCTGCGGCTGGGTAACATCAAACCGGATGAGTGGACAACGTTCTACCAGGCCATCCGGCTGCTGTCTGAAACAATGGTTTTTATCGACGACACGCCGGCCATTTCCGTGCTGGAGCTGCGCACCAAAGCCCGCCGCCTCCACGCCGAACACGGCCTGGATTTGATTATTGTTGACTATTTGCAGTTGATGCGCGGCGGCACCAAAAACGAAAACCGCCAGCAGGAAATCAGCTTTATCTCGCGCTCGATCAAAGGGCTGGCCCGCGAACTCAACGTGCCGGTGCTGGCCCTCAGCCAGCTCTCCCGGCAGGTGGAATCGCGCCACGACAAACGGCCCATGCTCAGCGACCTGCGCGAGTCGGGCTCCATTGAGCAGGATGCCGACGTGGTGCTCTTTATCTATCGCGACGACGTGTACAACCCCGACACCGAATACCCCAACATCGCCGAAATTATTGTGGGCAAACATCGTTCCGGGCCGACCGGCGTCTTTTCCGTTTACTTTAAAAAGCACCTGGCCCAATTTGTTGATCTGGAAGTGCGCACCCAGCCGCTGGATTATTAGAGTTAATTTGGATTTTTTTAACCGTCATTCTGAGGAGCGCAGCGACGAAGAATCTCCGCTATGGAGAGTGATTTTACTGGCAAAAGCGAAGATTCTTCACTCCCGTTGGTCGCGCAGAATGACGGCTCAGAAAGTTAAGGATTGCAGGTTATTAGAGTTCGCTGAGTTGGGGCGCGGCAAGTGATGACTGACCAATGACTGAGAAATTTAACGGCTTTCCCGCCGGCGAATTACGGTTCACTTCTGTACCGGACCTGTTTTTTGCCCGGCTGCTGCCGCAAATTGACAATCTGGTTGAGCTGAAAGTAACGCTCCATTTTTTTTGGGTGCATTACCGGCAGGCGCGCCACGTTATTTCCAAAGCCGAACTGCTGGCCGATGAAACGCTGGTTCACAGCCTGGCGCTGGTTGATAGCGACGTTGATCGGGCTATTGCCACCGGGCTTGACCGGGCCGTACTGCGCGGCACGCTGCTGCACATCCAGTTGGAAGACGAGCACGGCCGCCACGATCTGTACTTTCTCAACAGCGAGCGCGGCCGGCAGGCCTACGCCAAAATTCAGGAAGGCGAGCTGGGCGTGGTGGCCGCCAGCGGGCTGGAAGTGGCTCCGCCGCAAAAACGGCCCAACATTTTTGAACTGTACGAAGACAACATCGGCCTGATCTCGCCCATTCTGGCCGACGAGTTGAAAGACGCCGAAGCCACCTATCCGCCAGAGTGGATTGAGGATGCTTTTAAAATTGCCGTTGAAAACAACGTGCGCAAGTGGAGTTACATCCGGGCCGTGCTGGAACGGATGGCCACTTCTGGCCGCGACGACAAAGCCGAAAAGCAGGACACCAGTGGCAAAGCCTGGTACACCGATGACGAGCGGGCGCTGATTCAACATTAACCCGGTTACTAACCTATGAAATCACTTGATGAAATTCTGAGCGAACAACCCACCGACCTGCCCCAACCCGCGGCCAAACCTACCCCCGCCGACGACGACCAGGACTATTTGTGCCCCATTTGCGGCGGCACCGGCTATTTGCGGCAAGATGTGCCGGTAGGGCACCCTCAGTTTGGCAAGCTGGCCAAATGCACCTGCCGCCTGCGCGAGCTGGAAGATAAACGGCTCGACCGGCTGCGTTCCATCAGCAATATGAAGCTGATGGAACGCTTTACCTTTGACGCCTTCGCCCCGGACGGCATCGGCCTGACCGACGAACGCCGCCGCAACCTGCGTTTTGCCTACGAAACCTGCCTGGATTTTGCCAACCACCCTCACGGCTGGCTGATTCTGCTGGGCGGCTACGGCTGCGGCAAAACCCACCTGGCCGCGGCCATTGCCAACCACCAGATTGAGCAGGGCAACCCGGCCCTGTTTGTGCTCGTGCCGGATTTGCTGGATCACCTACGCGGCACCTACAGCCCCACCAGCAACGTTACCTACGACCAGCGTTTTGAAGACATCCGCACCGCCTCACTGCTTATTTTGGATGACCTTGGCTCGCACAACACCACGCCGTGGGCGCAGGAAAAGCTGTTCCAGTTGTTCAACTATCGCTACAACGCCCAGTTGCCCACCGTGGTTACCACCAACCACGAGCTGGAAGAGATTGACCGCCGCATCCGTTCCCGAATCATCGACCCCGACCTGTCGCGGATTATGACCATTCTGGCCCCGGATTTTCGGCAAAGCGGTGTGGCCCAGGGCATCTCCGAACTCTCAAGCTTAACCCTGCACGCCGACCAGACATTTGAAACATTTGATATGCGCCAGCACGAGCTGGACCGCGACAAAGCCGAAAACCTGAATCGGGCCTACCTGTTTGCCCGCAACTTCGCCGCTCATCCCAAAGACTGGATCACCTTTACCGGCACTTACGGCTGCGGCAAAACCCACCTGGCTGCGGCCATCGCCAACGAGCGGGTGCGCTCCGGCGAGCCGGCCCTGTTTGTGGTGGTGCCGGATTTGCTGGATCACCTGCGCAGCACCTACAGCCCCAACAGCCTGGCCAGCTACGACAAACGCTTTGACGAAGTGCGCAAATCGCCGCTGCTGGTGCTCGATGATTTGGGCACGCACAGCGCCACCCCCTGGGCCGAAGAAAAGCTGTACCAGTTGTTCAACTATCGCTACAACGCCCGCCTGCCCACCGTTATCACCATGGCCAAAGATGTCGATTTAAAACCGCGGCTCAAGTCGCTGATTTTGGATGTGGGCCGCTGCACGCCGTTTGAAATTCTGGCGCCCAGCTATCGCGGCCTGCCCACGCGCAACCAGCCCAAACCCACCCGGCGGCGCGCCGCGCCAGCCCACAGGTAACGCATGAAAATTACCGACGCCCAGCTCAAGCAGATTTACGCCCACGCCAAAGAAACCTATCCCGCCGAATGCTGCGGCTTTTTGGTTGGCGCGTTTGATAATGGCGGCGTTGTGCGCCAGGTCCAGCCGGCCGCCAACCAAAACACAACCCGCACCGACCGTTTTGTCATTGCCCCGGCGGAATTTGCCCGGGTGCAGTTTGCCGCCGACGACGCCGGGCTGGAGATCATCGGCATTTACCACTCCCACCCCGATTGGCCGGCCATCCCCTCCCAAACCGATATGGACAACGCCTGGGACGAAGTTTACTACCTGATCACCTCGGTGCACGAGGGTATGCCGCTCAACACCGCCATCTGGCGACTGGCCAGCAGCGGTTTGCGCCGCTTTGAGGCCGTTCCACTGGAAATTTTGGATGAAAACGAGTTGCAACAATGACTGCTCAAAACTTAATCCGCTACATCCGCCAAACTATTTTCCCCGGCATTGGCGAAGAAGGCCAGCGCAAACTGCTCGATGCCCGCGTGCTGGTGGTGGGTTGCGGCGCCAATGGTACCAACATTGCCAACCATCTGGCCCGGGCCGGCGTTGGCCACCTGACTGTGGTTGACCGCGATTTCATCGAGCTGAACAATTTGCAGCGGCAACTGCTGTTTGACGAACACGACCTGGCCCAAAACCTGCCCAAAGCCGTGGCCGCCGAACGCAAACTGCGGGCCATCAATTCTGATATCGAGGTGCGCGGGCTGGTATCTGATGTCAACGCCGAAAATATTGAAAGCCTCATTGCCGGGATGACGCTGGTGATGGACGGCACCGACAATTTTGAAACCCGCTACATTCTCAACGACGCCTGCGTAAAGCACGGCATCCCCTGGATTTACACCGGCGCGGTGTCCAGCTACGGTATGAGCCAAACCATCATCCCCGGAAAAACCGCCTGCCTGCGCTGTCTGTTTGCCGATATTCCTCCCGCCGGCACCACCGCCACCTGCGACACCGCCGGGGTAATTGGCCCGCTGGTCAGCGTGGCCGCCGGTATCAGCGCCAGCGAGGCGCTCAAACTGATTGTTGGCCAGGGCGACATCAACGAAGGCGTTGTTCATGTAGACGTTTGGTACAACACCTACGAACAGTTTGCCACCGGCGGCCCTCGCCCCGATTGCCCGGCTTGCGGCCAGCGCAACTTTGAATTTCTCAACCAGGAAATTGGCGGACAGAGCGTGAGCCTGTGCGGCCGCAACGCCGTGCAAATCCGGCAGGCCGGCGGCGGCAAACTCCCGCTGGCCCACCTGGCCGACCGGCTGAGCGCCGTAGCCACCGTAACCGCCCGCAACGATTATTTGCTCCGCTTTGAGGTAGACGGCTACGACATCACCCTGTTTGCCGATGCGCGGGCCATTATCAAAGGCACGCAGGAAGAAAGCGTGGCTCGCGGCCTGTACGCCAAATACATTGGGGCGTGAGCACCCTTCACATTTGATTAATCTTGGCGGCGTACAATCGGGCCAGCTTGTTTAAAGATACTGCAGGGGCGCTTCGCGAAGCGCCCCTATCCAATTTGGTCAGAAACGGAGGACCAACCTTGAGTTTTATCAAAAAATTGTTTGGCAAATCAGAAACCACCGAGCCGACGGCAGCGCCGCCCCCACCGTCGCCGGAACCGGCGCCAATCCGGGTAACAGAAATTTCGCCGGCCGATCTCAAAGCGCGGCTGGACAACGGCGACGAGGTGATTGTGGTGGATATGCGGCAGGGCTGGGAGTATCATTCCGGCCATATCCCCGGCGCGCTGCACATGTTTATTCAGGAAATTCCGGCGCGAATGAATGAACTGCCCAAAGACCGGGATGTGGTGTTTCAATGCTGGCACGGTAACACCAGCATGGATGCATCGGCATTTCTCATCCAAAACGGCTGGGACGCGGCCCGCATTTTCAGCCTGAGCGGCGGCATGGCCGGCTGGGTAACTGCCTTTGGTCCGGCCGGGCTGGAAAAATAGAAACGTTCAATGCAACCCTGGAAAACACTCTCTAAAAAACTGGTGCTGGAGCGGGGCAAATACCTGCGGGTTGAAGACCACGCAGTCCAACTGCCCGGCGGCGAGACCATCCCCGATTGGCCGTGGATTATCACCCCGGATTACATCAACGTAGCGGCGGAAACTGAGCAGGGTGACTTTATATGCTTCCGGCAAACCAAATACGCGGTTGAGGGCACTTCGCTGGCGGTGGTGGGCGGCTACATTGAACCGGGAGAGGAGCCTCTGCCGGCGGCCCAACGCGAACTGCTGGAAGAAACCGGCTACGAGGCCAGCGACTGGCTCAGTTTGGGGCAGTACGTGGTAGATGGCAACCGGGGCGGTGGCGTGGCCAACCTGTTTTTGGCGCGCAACGCCCGGCCGGTTGCGCCGCGCCACGCCGATGATCTGGAAGAACAGGAATTACTGCTGCTCAGCCGCTCGGAGGTAGAGACGGCACTGGCCGCCGGTCAGTTCAAAGTGCTGGCCTGGGCCACAGTGATGGCGCTGGCGCTGGGGCGGTTGGCGTAGTTAAACCGTTACCGCCGTATCGAGCACGGGGAACGGCTCTGTTTCACCCAAAAGCTGGCGATAAACGGCGACCGTGTTGTGGGCAATGGCCGCCTGCGTGTACCGGGTAGTGACTCGCTGGTGGCCTTTTTGGCGCAGTTCTTTGCGCAGCGACACATCATCCAGCAGGCGCTGCAACTGCGCTTGCAGTTCACGCGCGTCGCCCTCGGCAAAGGTCAGGCCCGCATCGCCAATCACCTCCGGGATGGCCCCGGAACGCGCCCCCACCGTAATCACATCGCAAGCCATCGCCTCAATCAGCACCCGGCCAAACTGTTCTTTCCAGTTGACCCGCGATACCGACGGCAGCACCAGCACGTCCAGCCCGCTAAAATAGTGGGGCAGGTGATGGGTGGGCATTTTCTGATCAAACGTAACCCGCGGCGAAATACCCAGCCATTGGCTCATTTGCTCCAGCCGCTTGCGGTCCGGCCCTTCGCCCAAAATCTGCAAATTCCACGGCCCTTTGAGCTGGCTGGCCGCGTGCAGCAGAATTTCCAGCCCTTTTTCCTCCACCAACCGGCCCACATAACCAATCACCAGCGCCGGCTGGCTGGGCGGCCCCACACTTTTGCGTTTGAACACGCTCACTTTACCCCGCTTGGTCACTCGCTGGCGGCGATAGTAAATGGCCGGGTCTACCCCAAACTGCGGAATCAAGTGCATAGGGCCGGCGTAGCCTTTGTGCCGCCACACCTCGGCAGCCTCGCTGTTGCCCACCAGCAACGCATCGGCGTGGCTGAGCACATACTGTTCCATCCAGCTAAAGGGCGGCGGGTAGCGCCGAAACAGGTTTTGCCAGGTAAACACCACCGTCCGCGCCCCAACACTCTGGGCCAGCCGCATGGCGTGAAACGTGGCCAGGTTATACGGCTCCTCATCGATGTGAAAAATATCCGGGCGCACCTCGCGCACAATTTTACCCAGCCCCGGGTAAAGGTGCAGGTGATAGTTGCCATTGAGCCACATGTTTGAAACAATCAGCCGGTAACCCTGGGTGTGAACTTTTTCCAGCCGCGTGGGGCTGGCCGGGTCGTCCCAACTCGGCGGTACAACCACGGTTAAATCGATGCCGTCAATAGCGGCGATCTCTTCCAGTTTCTTTTGGTACGCGCCCACAATCAGGGCTTTGGACAGCATCAAAACTTTCATAGTGATTTACGATTTTGGATTTTGGATTTACGATTACCGATTCATTTTCTAATCGTAAAACCAGATGATATTAATCCTGATTGTTCAAAAAGAAAAACATCCACCTAGGCCACCGCAACGCCCGCTTCGGCGGGGGCCGGGTTAAACCGCGAGTGCATCCCCAACCGCAGGTGCAGGGCATAAAAACTCAACGCCGAAACCGCGCAGATTCCGCCGCCAATGGTCCAGAGCAGGTTGGGATTGTAGTTATCAAGAATGATGCCGGCCGCGCCGGGGCCGATGGTGGCCGGAACCATCCAGATTAATCCGAACACGGCCATGTAGCGGCCGCGCATCGCTTCGGGGGCAAATTTGGCCACCAGCGCCTGGCTGGTTGGCAAAACAATCATCTCGCCCACGGTGATGATAAAAATAGCCAGCGCAAACAACCCGTACAGCGATACAAAACCGAACATCCCAAACCCAACCATATAAAAGAGGGTGCCAAAGGCCATCATTAAAAAGGGCGGACGCCGCTTAATAAGGCGCATCATCCAAAACTGAAACAGGATCACGGTGATGGCGCTGACCGTTAGCAGAAAACCGTACCCCTGCGAACTGATCCCATGCATATCGCGCAGGTAAACCGAGAGCGAATTATACATTTGCTGGTAAACTGTGCCCATCAAAATACCCGCGCCCAAAAACGCCATAAACGCCAGATCACGCGTTACCAGGCCGTAGCCTTTAAAGGTTTGCAGCATACTTTCGCCAGTCTGTCCGGCGTCTGTTTCCGGCTTTGTTTCCGGCATCAACAGGTAAAACAGCAGGGCCACCACGCAGCTAATGGCCGCATCCAGCACAAACAGGGTAAAGAACGATTTATTGGCCACAAAACCACCAATGGATGGGCCAACAATCCAGGCCATGTTGCCGGCCACGCGGAGAATACCAAAACCCTCCTGCCGTTGTTTTTCCGGCAGAATATCGGCGATCATAGCCCCGTGCGCCGGCCCGCCAATATCCGAGAGCAGCCCAATGAGCGCCGCCAGCGGATAGAGAGCCATAAATTCGTTCACCAGGCCGAGGGCCAGGGTACTCAGCGCGCTAGAAACCAGCCCAAACAAAATCACCTTGCGCCGGCCAAAGCGGTCGGCCAGCGCGCCGCCAATCATACCGCCAAACAGCCCAAAAATAGAAAAGATACCCAAAATAATTCCGGCCTGGGTCATCCCCACCCCAAACTTTTGGGTAATGTAGAGCGCAAAAAAGGGAAAGAGCAGGGTGCCGCCCACGCGGTCAATAAAAGAGACGGCGACGACCACCCAGAACTTCTTTGGAAATTCGTAATAGATATTTTTGATACTGTTCAAAGCACAGCCTCTCGATATGCCCGCAGCGTTTCCGCCGCCGTTTTCTCCCACGTAAATTTTTCAACCTGCGCAAAACCTCGCTCCACCAACTCATCGTTTGAGTTTTCCTCGGTGCAGAGGCGAATAATTGGCGCGGCCATGTGTTTGGTGTCGTCCGGGTCAATCTGAAACGCCGCCGGCCCGGCCAATTCCGGGATCGAGGCGGCGGTAGTGGTGACCACCGGCGTGCCGCAAGCCATCGCTTCCAGCACGGGCAGGCCAAAGCCCTCGTAGCGGGAAGGATACACAAACACCGTGGCCGCCGCGTACAGCAGCGGCAAATCCTCTTCGGCAATCCAGCCGGGGGTCAGCACATACTGCTCCACATCCAGTTCGCGGGCAATGCGCCGCGGGTCGGGAAAGAGTGGCGTTTCCCGCGCGGGCAGTTTACCGGCCAGCACCAGCGGAAAGGCATCCTGCAAGGTATGGCCCACCCAGGTGTAGGCGTGCAGCAGGGCGCTCACATTTTTGCGCACATCGTACCCGCCCAGGTACAGTACAAAATCGTCGGGCAGGCCGTACTTTTTTTTTATATCGACAATTTGCTGCCAGTTTTGCGGCGGGCGATAGTGCGGCGCGGGAGCCAGATACACCACCCGCACCCGCTCCGCCGGCAGGCGCAATTTGGCCAGAATATCGCGCTGGCTGGCCTGCGAATCGGCCAGCACGAGTTTGGCCTGCGACGCGGCGGCAGCTACCAGCGAGGTGTACAGCCGCACCCGCCAGTTGCCGCGATAGGCCGGCAGCACCATCGGGATCAGATCGTGAATGGTGACCACGGTGGGCACGGTGGGCGACAGCGGCGAGCCAAAATAGGGCACGTGAGCCAGCTCGGCGCCCAGCTTGCGGCAGGCCCGGGGAAAGGTGATCTGCTCAAACCAAACCTTGGCCAGGTTTGAGGCCGGGTTGGGCAACGGCGGGCTGGCCACGTGGTACGACAGGCGCGGGGTTGATGGCGCTGCGGCAAATGGTTTGGGTGAAACCAGCGTGATCTCCAGCGAGTCATCGGCCCGGAGCAGCGCCGGCACCAGATATTTGAGGTACTGGCCGCTCCCCACCGAAGGGTTGTCCCAGAACCAGGCATTAATGGCAACGTTCAATCAGGGTTCTCGTTTAAACTTGGTTTACTGACGCTGTATTATACTAACCGCGCTGCGGAGGGCAAAGCGAGAGGGTAACTACCCCCCACCCCCCTAACTCCCTTCCCCAATGGGGAAGGGGGAATCTGATTTTTTGGGCCAGTTTGGGGCGGCAAAGCCGCCCCAAACTGGCCCGTGTTTTTTCTGCGGGGGGATGGCTCTAGCCGGCAGAGGGACGGATAAACGCGCTTTCTACCGGCGGCAGGTTGGCATAAAGCGCGGCGCGATCAATGGCGGCCGGCAGTGTGCCCACGGTTTTTAGCTTTAGCTCAACTACTTCACGGGCAAACAGCAGGCAGGTTTCCAGAGAATGGCCATCAAGCAGGGCGACCAAAAAACCGGACCAAAAGGCATCGCCGGCGCCGGTTACATCCTGTACCTCAATGGGGCGGGCCGGCAGATGACCCAATAGCCGGCCCTGATCAGAAATCATCGAGCCGTCTTTGCCCATGGTAAAGACCACAGTTTTTGGCCCCAACTCGTGGTAGCGCTGAATATACTCCTCCGGCGTTGCGCCTTCGCCAAAAAAGCGATGGGCGTCATCGAGCGAAGCTTTGGTGAGGGTGGTGTACTGAAATACATCGCGCATTACCTGCTGGGCTTCCTGGTAATCGGGCCAAACCATAGGGCTGTAGTTGGGGTCAAACGAAACCACTTTGCCCAGGCTGCGGGCCAGCTCAAACGTTTTCAACACCGCCGAGCGGCTGGGCTCGCGTGACAGCGGCCAGGTTGAGGTATGCACTACTCCCGCCCGCTCAATGGCTTCATCGGGAATTTCTTCCGGGGTAAATTTGTGGTCGCCATCGCGGGATGGCTCAAAATCTGGCGTGCCTTTGGTGCGCGACACAAAAATAATGCTGGTATGCACCCGATGGTCCATTAACAGGTAGTCGGTATTAACGCCGTTATACATCAGCTCCGCTTTGAGATACTGGCCAAACGCGCCAATACCGGTTTTGCTGATGATGGCGGCGTTTTTACCCAGCCGCGATACATTAACGGCGATATTGGCCGGCGAACCGCCCAAATACCGGGTAAAAGTTGAGGCCTCACGCAGGCTGTCGGCCGGTTCCGTGGAAATAAAATCTACCAGTACTTCACCAATGGTTAAAACGTCAATGGCAGCACTTGTGTCGGTCATCAGTGAACTCCCATAGAAATAGAATTCAGGGGTCAGGAGTCATGGGTTAGAGTTAGATGATTCCTGTCCCGGTTTCTAAAAGTTTGCGGCAGGAGTCTAAAACTGTAATTTTGGACTCCATTTTTAACGAATCTGCAAATTGCGCATGCAGAGGCGTTTCGCGCCCTTCGATACGCCCTTCCCGACGGTTGGGGCTACTCAGGATGCGAAGCCTCCCTGCGCCAACTTATTGTGTTTGTTGCCGGCCAGCACGCTCATTCTTTAAAGTACAGGCTGGCCAGCGCCACCGACGGAATCTCGTTTTCCGGGTTGGGGTTGGTAAAGTAAGGCGGAATGGGCAGTTTGCCGGCGGCGGGCGGCTGGTTGAACGCCTGCTCAATCACCGCCAGGTAGCCTTCGGCGGTACGGTCCCAGGTGTAGCGGCTGACTACCCGGTCAATGCCGGCTTCGTGGTAGTACGTCCACGATTCCGGCGCGCCCAGGGCCGCAATCAGGCCAGAGGCGATGTCTTTGGGATCGGCGGGGTCAACCAGCACGCCATATTTTTTGCTGGCGGCCGCCTCAAACAGGCTTTCGCTGGGGCCGCCATTTTTGGTGACAACCGCCGGCAGGCCGCAGCTCATCGCTTCGAGCGGGGCCAGGCCAAACGGCTCGTAGGTGGCGGTGAGCGAAAAAACCGAGCGCCGCGCGGCGGTAACCCGGTAGGCCGCGGCCAGTTCGGCCTGGCTGTTGAGTGAAAACGAAGTGATCACGTGCCACAAATTGTGTTCGGCCAGCAGCCGGGCCACGTCATCCAGAATGGCCCGTTCCTCGCCCTTGAGCTGGTCTCGCTGCTGGAGGGGGTTATCCAGCCCGCGAATGGCAATGGCCAGGTTGGCCAGTTCGCACAATTGCTGGCTTTCAACAAAGGCTTTTACCAGCCCCAGATGGTTTTTCTTTTGGTCCAGCCGGCTGGAGCAAACCACCAGCGGCAGATTGCGGCGGTCTTCCGGCACATCCCGAGCCAGCGCCGCATCAATGCGGGCGGATACCCGCGCATCGGCCTCACCCGGCTCCGGTGAAAAAACGCGCCGGTTAACGCCGGGCGGAATAACGGCAAAATGGTCGTCATCGGCAACGGGATCGATGGCGCCGTGGTAGGCCTGGTGGCCGTACTGTTCCAACTGCTCCTGCCGCGTGCTGGTGATAATCCGGGCGGCGTGATTCATGGCCATGCGCTCGGCCATAATGCGCTGGGTAAAGTTAAAGCGGCGGTTGATCTCGGCCAGGTTATCCGGGGTGGGGTGCAGTTTATCCAGCTTTTGCGCCCCCAGTGAGTGGCCGGTAAAGGTAAACGGCACGCCGGTTTTCTGTTTGAGCACCGCCCCCACCAACCCGCCGTCGCCGTAATGGGTGGTAAAAAAATCGGGCAGGCCGCCATCGTTTTCATAAAACCTGATGATGCCGTTGGCCCAATCCGTGCCCAAATAGGGCCACAACTGCTCTTTGGGCAAAAATTGAGGCGGGCCGCACGGAATACGGACTATGCGCACATTGTCGTGGTTGGGGTAACTATCGAGCGGGGCGGCAAATTCCGGCCACTTGTCGTCGATGATCTGGCGGGTAATGATATCAACCTGGTGGCCGTGGGCGGCCATAGCCAGCGCCACCTCTTTAACATAAACCAACTGCCCGCCAAAATCAGGGTGTTCAGTCCAGTAACTGTCTTTCGAGTCAAAATTTCCCTGCGGGTTAAGAAAACCGATGCGCATATTCAGCCTCCTTGGCGATTAATTTTCACGATCAAAAATTGTCCGTTGAGTCCGCTCAAATACGGCAATAATTCGCTTGGCAATGCCGGTCCAGCCAAAACTGCGCCGGGCAAAGCGGGCGCCTTCTACCGCCAGCTCGTGGGCCAGGTTGGGATAGAGCATGGGGAAAGCGAGCATGGTGCCAAATTCCACCGGTCGTTCCGGGTTGTCAAAGAGCGCCTGGTGGCCAAAATCAATCAGATCAAACAGGCCGCCGTGAACCGTAATGACGGTGGGCGTACCGCAAGCCATCGCCTCGATCGCCGTCATACCAAAGGGTTCGTAGCGGGACGACA
>JAJVIM010000001.1 GCA_022071955.1 Anaerolineae bacterium | reverse complement strand
AGGCCAACGGTCATCGCTTTCTGAACGGCGGTGGCTGGTTTGTCATCAGGCATCAGGTCTTCATGGACAATCAGCATCGGCGAGACAATATCTTCGGCCAGGCGAATCTTGAGCGCGTGAAAGCCGGAGTAACCCAATGACTGGGCAAACCGGGAGATACTGGCCTCACTCACGCCCGCGCGCGCGCCCAACTCAGTGATGGTCAGGTCAATCGTCTCTTGCGGCGAGTTGAGAATGAACTGGGCCACCTTTTGAGCCGATCCTTTTAGCTTTGGCAGTGCATCTGAAATAACCGAAAGCGAGCCACGATCATGGTTAGTTTGATTTTTCATTTTTTGTGAGCCCAAAGTGTTAAGTTATGAAAATTATTTTCACAATCTTACCATATGTGAAAATTATTGTCAATCCCCATTTTCCTCTGGTCATCGGTTGATTTGGGCGTTCACCCGGGGTGAAACTGCGGGGGAAAAAGCCGGCTTGGATTACCAGGAATGCAGCTTGAAAGTCTCCGCCCCTGCCACCCGCAGGGTGGTTAGGCGTGAGGAGATTCAGTTCTATCAACTTATCCTTGACGAGGTACCGGGTGTATAATGGGGTATAATCAAAAGCCGCTGAGGGCCGTTATGCTCGGGCATATCTTGATTGTCGAAGACGAGGAAGCTATTGCTGCATTTGTCCAGACCACCCTTGAACGAGATGGCTTTAAGGTCACGTGGGTGGGTGACGGTGTTCGGGCTTTAACATTGATTGGTTCTTCTGAGCCGGACCTGGTTATTCTCGATTTGGCGCTGCCCGGCCTGGACGGACTGCAAGTTTGCCAGACGATCCGCCGCCGTGACCATTATTTGCCAATTATTATGCTCACCGCGCGGGACGAGGATGTGGATAAGATTGTGGGCCTGGAAGCGGGCGCAGATGATTATGTGACCAAGCCTTTTAACGCCCGCGAGTTGTTGGCTCGGGTTCGGGCTGTGCTGCGGCTCGCCCGGCACAGCGCCGGCCCAAGGCGAGAGAACCGCCTGTGTTTTGGCACCCTGGAAATTAACTTCACCGGCCGACAAGTATTAAAGACCGGTCAGCCGGTCGACCTGACCCCCAAAGAGTTCGATCTGTTGGCCCTGCTGGCCCGCAACCCCGGCCGGGTTTTTGGCCGGGATACTTTGCTGGCGCAGGTGTGGGGTTACGATTTTGACGGCGACTCGCGCACGGTTGACGTACATATACAGCGCTTGCGCCGTAAATTGGAGGATGATCCGCACGATCCCCAGGTTTTACTGACTGTGCACAGTATCGGCTATAAATTCGTCGCCGACCGATAAGTAGTGACACAAGGGTTGTTATGGCCATATCGCTCCTTCAACCTCCCTCCTTTAGTCTCCCCGCGGGAGTTATCCTCCTGATTTTGCTTGGCTTATTGCTGCTGGCAATGGCCCTGGGCGGCCTGCTGGCGTTGCGGCTGCGGCCCGCTCCGATGCCTCGCCCATCCCCTTGGGAAGATATATTGAACATCTTGCCCTTACCGGCTGCGTTGGTGAGGCGTGATGGCCGGCCGGTGGCAGCCAATGCTGAAGCAGCGGCATGGTTTGAACCCAACTCGCCCTCCCAATTGAACGCTCATCTGAGTACCCTGGTGCGGCGCGTTGTCTCCGGCCGCCAGGCAGAAACGGCCCAGGTGACTCTAAGTGAAGGCCCGGCCACGGTGCGGGCTGTGCCTCTCCCGGATAACCGCTCTCCGGCTTCAAAGGTGTTACACTCAGGGCCGGCCGTGTTGCTGGTCGGCCAGCCCGGAGGCGGGCAAGCCGGCCTGCATCTGACCCGGCTGGTGGCTCACGAACTCCGTACCCCGCTGACTGCTATCGTGGGCCACGCTGATGTGCTGGAGAGTTGCAGCCCGGCCGACGAGGCTTTGTGGCGTCGCTCGCGTGATTTTATCGCGGCCGAGACCAAACGCCTGGCCCGGCTGGTGGAAGATTTGCTGACCCTGTCTCGGCTGGATGCCTCACCCCCGCTCACCCGGTCTATCAACCTGCGCGGCGTGGCCGAAAGCGCCTTGGCATTGTTGTATGATCGCGCCGAGGCGGCGGGCCTGACTCTCACGCTTAACACGCCGGTCAGCCTGCCCCGCGTCTGCGCCGACCCCGACCGGATCCAGCAAGCCCTGGTTAACCTGGTGGATAATGCGGTTAAATATACCCCGCCTGATGGTACGGTCACGCTGAAACTCGTTCCTGAAGGAGGGTATATTCGGGTAGAAGTTAGCGATACCGGCCCCGGCATCGCCCCGGAAGATCTGCCGCACCTGTTCGAACCGTTGTATCGCGCCGAAAACGCCCGGAGTTTGCCCGGCGCCGGCCTGGGGTTGACCATTGTGCGCGCTATCATTGAGCAGCACGGTTCATCTATTTTTGTCCAGAGCCGGCCTGAACAGGGCGCTACTTTTATCTTTCGCCTGCCTGTCGCCCGGTAGGGCAACCCTGGCAGGCCGGGCAAAAGTGTTTACAAAACCGTTACATTTTGGCGATCTGGCCGCAATGTGGGTGTGTTACGATACTGTTAGCTCAATCATAATTTGTAACCTGCTTCAGTATCGAGGAGAACAACCCTATGAACACCCAACGTTTCGTCCTGGGGCTGGGTTTGGGCCTGGCTCTCACGCTTGTTTTACTGGGGGCCGTAAATACCCTCACCGGACCGGTGTACGCCCAAACGGGCGGATCGGACACGCCCAAAGAAAAGGTTGCTATTGATGGAAGTCATCCTCCGTTACCGTCGCCCGGAGTCCGGGCGGCCAACGCCGCTAATGGCGATTTTGAAAATGGGCCGGATGGCTCGTGGGTTGAATATTCCGCGCAGGGCTGGCCGCTCGTCGTTAGTTCGACAACGTTGAGCGCGATCGGCGTAACGCCCCACAGCGGTAATTGGGCCGTTTGGCTGGGCGGCGGTGATAATGAAGTGGCCTATATCTCGCAAACGCTCACCGTCCCTGCCGGCCAGTCGATGTTAAGTTTTTGGAAGTGGATTAGCTCCGGGGATTTGTGCGGTTATGATTTTGGCAGTGTTCGAATCAACAACACCACAGTAGCCAATTTAGACTTGTGCGATTCGGCCAACACCTCTGGTTGGGAAAAAAGCACAATTAACCTGTCAGCCTATGCCGGGCAGTCAGTCCAGTTGCAAATTCGGGCCGAGACGGATGGTAGCCTTAACAGCAACCTTTTTATTGATGATGTGACCTTTGAAAGCGCGAGTTACACCTATTTGCCGCTCATCAACAAAAACTTTTGTTCAGAATTCCCCGGCTATTTTGACGACTTCAGCGACCCCGACAGTGGCTGGTATACAGGCGATGATGTTGACCATACCTGGGGATACGTAGTAGAAAATGAAGAATACCAGATCTTGCTCAAGAATCTTGACACGCGGTTATTGGTGACCCCTGATCTGGTTCTGCCGGCCAATTACCGGGTTGAAGTGGATACCCGGCAAGCAACCAGTAACCCCGGCGACAATGGCCTGGTGTTCGGAATTCGTTGGGGTACAGACACCTATGAAGGTTACACGCTTCTTGTCAATCCTGATGATCAGACGTACTGGCTGAATAAAAGATGGATGGACGGTTCCGATACGGTGCTGAGAAATTGGCTCTACAGTCCGACCATCCAGCGGGGTAGTAATATCAACCACTTGCGCGTGGACCGAGTTGGGAGCACGATCCGACTCTACATTAACGGTACTCTGGTGACAACTGTGACGGATGGAAGTTTTACCGGCGGCGGGCGCGACGCCGGTGTAGTGGCTTACACGTATCAGGTCGCCCCGATAGATATGCGTTTTGATAACTTCCAGGCTTCCTGCACGCCGTAAAGAGGAGATGGACTATGCCAAATCTGGTCGGCAAAACACTGGGCAGTTACCGGATCATCGAGCAAATTGGTTTGGGCGGGATGGCTACCGTCTACAAAGCTTACCAGCCGTCAATGGATCGTTATGTGGCCCTCAAGATTCTCTCCACCCACCTCAGCCAGTCGCCTACGTTTATCAAGCGCTTCCAACAGGAAGCCAGGGTCATTGCCAGGCTGGAACATCTGCATATCCTGCCGGTGTACGATCACGGCGAAGAGGACGGTTATCTCTATCTGGTGATGCGTTTTATTCAGGCCGGCACGCTCACCGACCGGCTCACCCACGGGGCGCTGTCGCTGGAAGAAGCGCGCCGGGTGGTAACGCAAATTGGTTCGGCGCTGGAATATGCCCACCAATTGGGGGTGATTCATCGTGACCTGAAGCCGAGCAACATCCTGGTGGACCGCCAGGGGGATTGTTATCTGACGGATTTTGGCATCGCCAAAATTGTTGAAGGAACGCTCGGCCTGACCCATTCCGGGGTTATTGGCACGCCGCAGTATATGGCCCCGGAACAGGGAGAGTCGGCCAAGGTGGATCATCGCGCCGATATTTACGCGATGGGGGTGGTGATCTACGAGATGGTCACCGGCCGGCTGCCGTTTGACGCCGAAACGCCCTTTGCCGTGTTGATGAAGCATCTTACCGAACCCCTGCCCTTGCCGCGCCAACTCCGGCCTGACCTGCCAGAGGAGGTGGAACGGGTTATCCTTAAGGCGCTGGCCAAAAATCCTGCCGACCGTTTCCAGACGATGCGCGACCTGGTGACCGCCTTTGACCAGGCCGTACAGGCGGCTCCGGCCGAGGTTGGTGTGGCGATGCCTTGGCCAACGCCGGCGGCCCTCCCTCAGGTGGCCGCGCCCGGTGATACCGGCCCCCTTCCGCCCCAGCCCGTCCGCCTAACCATGCCGCCGCTGTGGATATTGGCCGCGGCCGGCCTGGGGTTGGTAGTGCTGGTCCTGGCCGGCCTGATTCTGAGCCAGGTTCCGGGCCGGGTGGAGATCAGCGGCGGGCAGGTGCAGGTGATCTTGCCTACGGAAATGACCACAGCGGGAAGTGAAGCCGTGGCTACAACTTCGCCGGCAGCGGCGGCGAAAATTACGCCTGAGCCGCCGAAACTCACCCCTCCTCCGGCCACGCCCACTCCTGCTTCTACCATATCAAAGGAAGAGGCTTACCCCACAGCGTTGCCACCCCAAACTGCCGCCGCTCCCAGTTCGACTGCGCCCCCTGCCTCGACGCCGGCCAGTCCGCCTCCCTCTCTGGCCAGATTAAGGTGGGAGAAGCTGGCCGACGCCACTAACTTCTTGCCGGTAGCCATCAACACCATCGCTATGGCCCCCAGCAATCCCAATATCATTTTAGCCGGGACATATGGGGCCGGTATATATCTCTCGGTTGATGGCGGAACGACCTGGGTGCCTGGCAACGCTGGTTTGGGCAAAGGCACGGTTGGCAGCATCGTAGTAGACCCTGAAAACTCTAATAATGTGTATGCTGCCTTGTTTGACCAGGGCGGTGTTTACAGATCCACCGACGGCGGGCAGACATGGCAATCAGCCAATAAGGGCTTGCCTCTGGACAAAGCCTGGAACTGGACCGGACTGGTTTATCTTGACCCCACTGACAGCAATCGGTTGTATTACACCGGCACTACGGATGGCTTTTACCTTTCTACCAACGCCGGCGCAAGCTGGCAGCCCATTGGCAACGATTGCCCCCAGGTTACCGGGCTGGCGATAGACCCGGCCAACAACAAACACCTTTATGCCGCCGCCTTTCAACATCCCAATTCTGAATGCCTGGCCGGAGTGTACGAGTCAGCCGATGGCGGACAAACCTGGCAACGGCTAACCACCGCCGAGATGGTTAGGGCGTCCGACCAAGAGAGTGGTGATTGGTGGCACCTGGCCACTGCCCCACTTGATTTCAAGACCATCTATGCGGGTGGGCAGGAGAGAATTTACAAGAGCACGGATGGCGGACAAACCTGGACGGCTATTCTTGAGCAAGGTTGCGACTGGCTGGCTGCCGGCGAATCGGCAGTGTATTGTGGCCGGGCGGGGAATGTATTAATTTCGTCTGACGGCGGCCAATCGTGGGGAGAAGTTAATTATGACCCAGGTTGGGGAGGACAGGAAAGGCGGCCCTGGGCGATAGCGCCCGGCAGTCCTCAAACAATCTACGCCGGAAGTGATACGGTGAAAAAATCTACCGATGGCGGTTGGACCTGGAACGATGTCGGCTGGCTGGGCGCTGCCCGGCTTCGTCTGACGGTGGATTCCCGGGACGGCAATCGCTTATTTTTGAGCAGTGTGGACAATCCGGGCCGGGTCTATCGCTCCGAGGATGGAGGGAAAAGTTGGGGAGTGGTTCTCGCCGATGTTGGTGGGGGCCGGCTGACAATTGACGCGGGCCAGAATATTATCTATCAAGCCGATGGGTGGAGAGGGCTGCATCGTTCTACAGACAATGGCCAAACCTGGGATCAGGCGAGCAAAGGCAAACCCACCCGTAGTCCCTGGCAAGTAATACCTGACCCGCAAGACCCAACCCGGTTGTGGGGCGTAGACGAGTGCGGCAGTCGCCTGGCTGTTTCGGCAGACAAAGGGGAGACTTTTGCGGAAGTGACAAGTTTCCCGCAGCCGGTATGCCTGCCTATCCTCTTTGGTGGTGGCCAGCGTTTGTATGTAGTCCACTGGGGAGGTTTTTATCGCTCGGACGACAGTGGGAAAACGTGGCGCTCGGCGGGCGGGTTGAATGGCATTTACCGGACAGCGGCTGTTGACCCGTCTCAACCCGATGTGGTGTATGTTGGCTCGACCCATCAGGGAGTGCTTAAAAGCAGCAACGGCGGCCTGGCCTGGCGTCAGGCCAATACCGGGTTGACCAGCCCCTCGGTTAACGACATCGCGGTTGACGCAGCCCGGCCGGAAACCGTTTACGTTGCTACCGACGGGGGTGTCTTTGTCTCCCAGGACGCCGGCGAGCAATGGTGGCCCCTTTCAACAGGGCTGGGGCCAAACCCGGTGGTTTACTCGATTGTGGTAGACCTCAGTGATTCAGCAAAGGTTTATGCCGCCACGCCGGATGGTGTCTTTCGACTGGTTGAATGAAATATGGCTGCTCACCATTTATAGCCTGCGCGAACGCGATACAATTTCGTCAAGCGCGATGCTGGACGACAGTCCAAATATCAACCAGTATTCGCGGAAATCGGCCACTGCAAAATACCGTTTTTCTCTTACTGCAAGATAAAGTGAACACTCACACAGCCTTAACATTTGCCAAAGAGTCACGTTGCAAAACGTGACTCTTTTTATTTTCGGCTAAATCGAATTTGTTTCATTCGTTTACTAACACATTGTAAATATCACGACCGGATGATAGCGTGGTTGGGTGAAATGCGTATCTAAACCCCGGCGGATGAGTAAAGTGACCAGCACAGGGGCTATGGTGCCACTTTGTTACCGGAACTTTTTATGTTGGCGGGTAAAGAATAGAGGTGCGTTCACTTAACCCTGATTATCCTGTGGTGTGAAGCAAGAACGTGCAGGAACGCCCTCACACCGTAGCCACTCGTAATTATTAGCCTCCGACCTTTACGCGTAAGCCGTATGAGAGCAGAATATCCTGTAAATCAAGTACGTCCGCTTTAGTCAGGGAAGGGTGGTCGGGCATCAGGTATTCCTGGCCCAGAAGTTCATACTTATTTTGACCAAGGCGGTGGTAAGGCAGCAAATTGACCTCCTGGTTCACGTCGATGTCTTTGACGAATTTGGCCAGAGCGTGGATATCTTCGTGGCTGTCGTTATAACCGGGGATCACCGGCCGCCGCACCACAACCCGTTTACCGCTGCGGACCAGTTGCCGGAAGTTGTCCAGAATCAACCTGTTAGATACCCCGGTTTGTTGCTTGTGTTTTTCGGCGTCTATCTGTTTAAGATCGTAGAGGATCAAGTCCAGATATGGCAACAGCGATTGCCACACTTCCCAACGGGTATGGCCGCACGACTCGATGGCCGTATGAATCTCCAGTTCGTGACAGGCCTTTAGCAGTGTGCGACAAAACCCGGCCTGCACCGTCGGCTCGCCGCCGGAGAGGGTCATCCCCCCGCCTGACCCTTCGTAAAAAGGCTGATCTTCCGCCACGACCGCGACGACTTCAGCCACCGTCATCAGGCGGCCAATCTGCTCCAGTGCCCCGCTATAGCACTCATCCAGGCAGCGACCACACAGATCGCAGCGGTCCGGCAAAATGTATTTTTGTCCGGCCCCGGTTGTGGCAATCGCCGCACGAGAGCAAACCTCAAGGCACGCATCGCAGTGGATGCACGGTTCTTTGCGGAAAACGATCTGCGGCTGAAAGCGTTGGGATTCAGGGTTATAACACCAGGGGCAGCGCAGGGGACACCCTTTCAGAAAGACAGTGGTGCGAATGCCCGGCCCGTCGTGCACCGAGTACCGCTGAATGTTGAAAACCCAGCCGCTTGCGCCGTTCCCATTCTGCCCGACCATCAAAACGCCTGTTCCGTTCTCGAAATGATCTCATCCTGCAGATCACGGCTCAAACGCACAAAGTAATCGCTGTACCCGGCGACCCGGATGATCAAATTCTGGTAATCTTCGGGATGGGCCTGGGCGGCTCGCAACGTGTCCGCTGAAACCACATTGAACTGCATGTGGTGACCGCCCAACTTAAAGTAGGTGCGGATCAGATGGCTGAATTTTTGCAGACTCGCTTCGCCCTGCAGGGCCGAGGGGTGAAACTTCATATTGAGCAGGGTGCCGCTACAACGAACCTGATCCAACTGCGCCATTGAGCGAGCCACCGCGGTTGGCCCCTGGCGGTCCATGCCCTGCACCGGTGAGATGCCTTCTGACAAGGGCGTTCGGGCCAAACGACCATCGGGCGTGGCCCCGGTCAGGTCTCCAAACCAGATGTGGGTGGTGGTGGGAATCATATTGGCCGCGTAGGGGACGGTTGCAGCATTTTGGTGTTTGGCTAATTCATCACAAAAGAGGTCGACCACATCGTGGGCAAGGGCATCAACGAAACAATCACCGTTGCCCCACTTGGGCGGGCGGTGGAGGAGCATTTGGCGCAGGCGGTCATACCCTTCAAAGTTGGCGCGCAAGGCCGCCACCAATTCCGGCAGCGATATTTTTTCCTCGGTAAAGACCAACTTCTTGATGGCGCTCAGTGAATCGGCAATCGTGCCCGTGCCGACCCCGCACATCAGCGGTAAATTGTATTTCGCTCCGTAGTCGTGATAATCCCGCCCTTTTTCCATGCAGCCGTCCATCAACAGCGAGGTGAACGGCACCGGGCAAAAGTCGGCGTACACCTGCCGGGCCAGATTATCGTAGATAACTTTGAGGTTGATGGCGTGGGCCAACTGCTGCCGAAAGGCCTCCATAAACGCATCAAAGGAGGCAAAATCATCGGGTGGGCCGGTTTTTGGCCCCAACTGCGTCCCGGTCAGCGGGTTAACGCCATTGTTCATGGCCAGTTCCAGAGATTTGAGCAGGTTCAGATAGCCGCTGGACGCCATATTGTCCTTGCCAGGCACGTTGAGTTCAACGCAACCGTTGATGCCGCCCAGCCGGGCATCCTCCAGGGTTTTACCTTTGTTGAGCAGCGCCTCAATGATTTCATCGTGATTGAAAACCGAGGGCATCCCGAACCCCAGGCTGATGACTTCACTGGCCCTGGTTACAAACGCATCGGGCGATTTATGGGAGATGAGGGCCGAAATTTGCGGTTGGGGCAATTGAAGCATAGCCGTCACATCCAGGCACAGGTAGGACAGCGTATTGACGGCGTCCTCTCCGATGCTGGTCTGGCCGCCCAGGTTTAAATTTTGAAAGTCGTTGAAGGTGGTGCTGGCTTTGGCCGTGCCGCCCTCTTTAACCACGGTCAGTTCATTCAGCTTGAGCCACAGGCAGGCCAGCAGTTCTTTGGCCTCCGGTTCGGTCAGCCGCCCGGCCGCTGTGTCGGCCTGATAAAATGGAAACATATACTGGTCAAAGTGCCCCGGCCCAATAGCGTAGGAATTTGTTTCCAGGTTCAGGATCAGGTGGACAAACCAAAACGATTGCAATGCTTCGTGAAACGTACGCGCCGGGTAGGCCGGTACGCGCCGGCAAACGGCGCCAATTTGCTCCAGTTCGGCCCGGCGCACGGGGTCGCGCTCCGCCGCCGCCAGCCGTTCCGCTTCCGCAGCGTATCGTTCCGCAAAATGGATGGCGCTGTCGCAAGAAATGATCATCGCCCGCAGCAGGTGCATCTTCTTTAAACTGCCGGCGGCTTCGTAATCGACCCGGTCAAGCTCCGCTTCGGCCTCCCGTTTCAAACCGAGAAAACCTTTCTTTAAAACCGACTCGTAATCAACGGTGATATGGCCGATGCTCCGGTTCAGATAATAATGAAAGAACTGGCCTTCCGCGGTGGCCTGATTAACCTCCGGGGGTAAGACCTCCATGATCCGGTTGTAGACCTGTTTGTCCCGCCAGTAACCAAACACCCCGGCTCTTAAGGCCGCCTTGGTCTGGTCACTGACCAAAAAAGGGGCTTCATCGCGCAGAGCGATGGTATCAAGCTCTGCTTCTATCCAGTCGCAGGCAATTTCAGGGTAAAGGGGGGACCCCAGAATGGCCGGCGTTTTACAGCCCACAATCAGCTCTCCCGGTCGAAGCAGAACCGTGACATGCTCCAGCAGATGCGACAGTATCTTGGCCCGGCGGACGAGCATGGGCAACCCTTCGGTTTGGGCGTAAGCCTGCGTCACCAAAACAGCGCGCTCGGCAAAAACCTCTGGCCGGGCGGCACGAAAATCATCGACCAACTGTTGTACCCGCGCGGACATTGTCTCTTGCTTCATCGTTCTACCCTCGATATTTTATGAATAACAGCCCACCGCTAAAAACCAAACCCGCACCGATTACAAAGTGGGACTCATTCCCGGAATGGCCGCCTGACAACAATTAAAAACCGCTTTAATATTCACGTCAAATTCTCATTACGATTCTTATTCACCAATCACGTCTTTTGGGGCTAAATCTTTCAGAAATTTCGCCCCAACAGCCCGGATTGTTGACTGGCTGAATTACTATTAACTGTTATAATAAACCTGAAGTTGCAATGAAAGCGGGTACTCAACATTGGTGAGCGAAGATTATTCTCGTTTGACAACCCAACAATCACCCGAATGGCAAGAAATCTTGCATTCGCTTAGAACACCAGCCACTAAAGTTTTACAGCTTGATATGCTCCTTTTATTCGAGTTTGACCAGGACTCAGAGCTATCGCCCATGTTTGTATTACGGGCTACCACCGATAATAGCGGCAAAGAAACGCGCATACCAGTAGATGAGGCTAATTTGTCGTTGTTCGATCAAACCCGCGAATTTTCACTGTCAGGACCTGTACCCAATTCATTCGGCAATTTAAACACCGCGATTTCGTTTCTGGCAGACCAGGGATACATCTCGGCCTTGACCACTCCTATCCGGTATAGAAACAGGTTAATGGGCTGTCTCATTGGTTGCGCCCGTACTCGCCAGAATTACGACTCAGCCGAACTTGCTCTCTTTTCGCTGTTTGCTTCGTATGTGGCGACAACGATGGAAAATGTATATTTACGGGCCGAGACAACATTTCGATCGTCGGAAGCAATGAGCCTGCAAACGGTTAGTTCGGTTCTGGTCGAGGAGCGCAGCCTGGATACAATTCTGGCAACGATTGTTGATGAAGCCAGCCGCGTGATCAATGCCAAAGATCTCCTTATTCTGCTTCTTGAACAGAATGGCCAATGGTTTAGGGTCAGTGCCCGTAAAGATCGTAACGTCAACGGGTCGCTGAACAGAAGACTGTCTGTGAAAGATTCCTTAAATGGTTTGGTTGTAAAGTCTGGTCAGCCATTAGTCAGCCAGGATGCTATGACCGATGATCGAGCTAATCAGGAACGAGCCCGACGACTGATGGTGCACACGGTGGCGATTGCGCCTTTACGGACTCGGGAACGGATCATTGGGACATTGGCCGCCCACAACAAACGAGACGGTTATTTTAGCCGCGCTGATTTGGAGGCCCTTTGCTCATTTGCCAATCAGGCGGCGATAGCTATTGAAAACGCGCAACTATTTAATGAGCTTCATCAGGCCAGGGACGAGATAGAGCAGAAGGCGCAGGAACTTCAGGAATTACTTGTTGAGACCATGAATGTTCAAGAAGACGAACGCCGCCGCATTGCCGCTGATATTCATGATCGGGTGGTCACGTTAATTGTCGGTGCGCTGTATGAAGCTGAGGCTTGTGTCCGTTTTTATCAGCCACCGCCAGATACTCATAATCAGGTGGTGTTAATCCAACAGTTGTTAAATGAAGCCGTCGAGAAGATCCGTCGCTCTATTCGAAATTTGTGGCCAGCGACTCTGGACCAAATTGGCCTGATACCTTCGCTCAAAGAACTTCTTGCGCAGCAAGCAAAGGCATCAGGCATATCTTGTGACCTGCGGGTCCACGGCACACCTTGCGAATTGCCTACCCCCACCAATGTAGCCATTTACCGTATTGTTCAGGAAGCCTTAAATAATATCCGCCGGCATTCAAATGCCACTTCGATGGATTTGTTGGCGCGTTATGGGCCACAGCATATCCGCTTTGTTATTCAAGATAATGGCGTGGGGTTTAATGTCCATACCGTCAAACAATCGCCACCCCGCTTACATTTTGGGCTTCTCAGTATGAGAGAACGGGCTTTGAGTGTTGGTGGACAGTTGCACATCGTGTCTAAACCTAGCCTGGGGAGCCAGATTATTCTGGAAATTCCCCGGCAATCTTCCTAATGTAATCGCTGAAATCAGGTTAGAAGATGTCTATTAAGGTTTTGTTGGTCGATGATCATTTTGTGGTACGTCAGGGACTCCGCGGCATGTTGGCTGGCACAGCTGATGTAGAGGTTGTTGGTGAAGCCTCCTCCGGTAAAGAGGCCATCAATCAAGTGACAATCCTGCATCCTGACGTGATCTTGTTGGATATTCGGATGCCGGGCATGGATGGGCTTAAGCTCATTCAATATCTCAAACAAGATTTCTCAGAGTTAAAAATTATTATTCTGACCCAATTTGATGATGAGCAATTTCTGCTGGAGGCGTTTAAAGCCGGCGCTTATGCCTATTTTCTGAAAAATGTTGGCCGTGATGAACTCTTGGATGGTATCCGCACCGTTTACCGAGGTAAACGGATTTTATCCAAAGATTTGATGGATTCTGTTTTAACTCAGTTCCACGACCTGGCGCAAAAAGAGGCCAAAATTCAATTTGGCCTGTCAGATATTGACCTCAAATTGCTGCATCTGGTGGTCAGTGGCGCCACTAACCGCGAAATAGCCGACCAAATGTTTTGGAGTGAAGCGACCACCAAGCGCAAACTGTCGGATGTGTATCAGAAACTGGATGTGACTGACAGAACCCAGTGTATTGCAGTGGCTGTCCAGAATGGGCTGGTTTAACCCCCGTTCCTCACAAGTTTTCCTCCTCTGAAAATAAACCCCGTAGGGCGGGTTTGCAACCCGCTATTTCACGGTTCGTTGCTTTGTCACGTTACAAATGTGGCCTACGATTTTCATTACCTGGCATCGAATCCCCAGTTTTGTCGGGCTTTGAAAATAGACACACCTGCAAACAGGCTGGTTTGCAATTCGCCCCGCGTAACTCGTTATCCGCCTGATTTTCATTCCTCAGTGCACTTACGCAGTTTTTTTCTATTCGGCCCTGTAAGCATTTGACCCGGTTGGGTCAGTAACTGACCCAATACCCCCTAGACGCCACTTATCCCGACAAGATATAATGGCCTTATGTGGGTTGGAATAGCACAAACATCCCCTGTTTCTCTTTTCCAATTTCAAATGGTTACCGGTCAACTTCTCAAACTCCTAAAATTTGACCCCAGCCAATTACAACATCATCTATTGTTTCCACACGTTGAATGCCAGAGACTCAGTCCGTGGCAATTTTGGGGGCAGTAGTTTCTGTTTCCATTAAATACATCCAGCTTAAAAATCTATTGGACCACCATTTAAAATTTTGGTAATCTGGTTGTTCTTCAAAAAATTTTCCAGATTGGAGCCCCACAAAATGAAATCGAATGAAAAATTGGATATATTGGTTCGCCTGTTGCAATTGGAGCAGCGTTTTGAGTCCTATGCCAGGTTGTATGACGAAGAGATGGACGAGATCAGGGGAACGTTGCTGCGTTTGCGGGAAGATGTACTCAAGCTGGCTCAAGCCTCGGAAGAAAATTCGGCTGCGAACAAAGAACTGCTCCAAACCGATGGGCACGGCCCCACAGAAGAAACATCGCTTGACCATTTCTCTACCGATATGTCCGTATAGGAGTGTGAATCAGTATGCGTGTCGCCCAATCAAATTCTAATCTCCCCGTTATTGAACGGGGCCAGCCAATCAGCCTACAGGTTAACGGTCAATTGGTTAGCGCCTACGAAGGTGAAACCATCGCCGGCGTCTTGTTTGCCGAAGGCCGACGTATTCTGCGTCACACAATGAAGGACAGCCGGCCCCGGAGCATTTTTTGCGGCATTGGCGTTTGTTATGACTGCTTGGTGACGGTTAACGGTGCGCCCAATGTTCGGGCCTGTGTCACCCCGGTAACAGAAGGCATGGTAATTGAAACCCAAACGAGGGAAAGAAAGTGACAGAACGGCTAGAGTTGGTTGTGATAGGCGCCGGCCCAGCCGGTATGGAAGCCGCCATCGCCGCGGCTGAAGCAAATATGGCGGTCACCGTAATTGACGGATACGCCCGGCCGGGTGGACAGTACTTTAAACAAGTGTCGCCCCCACTGAAGAGCGATAACCTGACCGCCCGGCAAAAACAGGCCGAGTTTCTGTTTGGCCGCATGGAGGAACTGGGTGTGCGGGTATTTAGCGATACCCTGGTCTGGAATGCTTACCCGGCCACAGAAAAGGGCGAATGGATGCTGTCTCTTTATGGCCCCGGCGCGCCGGACTCCCTGCAAACCAAAAGCCTGATCATCGCCAGCGGGACGTACGACCGACCCGTGCCGTTTCCCGGCTGGACACTACCGGGCGTGATGACGGCCGGTGCGGTCCAGATTATGCTCAAAACCCAGCAAATAATTCCCGGACACCGTTTCCTGTTGTCAGGCACAGGGCCGTTGCAAATGGCGGTCGGGGCACAGTTGATTCAGGCCGGGGCCGAGGTGGTGGCGGTACTTGAGGCAAACTCCGTTGGGTTGGCGCAACTTCGCCACGCTCCGGCGATGTGGGGGCAATGGGCCAAACTGCGCGAAGGGTGGGACTATTGGAGCACCTTACGCCGGGCCGGAGTGCCGCTGCACTATGGGCGGGCGGTCATCGAAGCGCGGGGGCAACAGGAAGTTGAAGAGGTAGTGACCGCCCGGCTCGACAAAGACATGACCCCCATCCCCGGCACCGAGCAAACTGTGGCAGTGGATACATTAGTTATTGGGTACGGGTTCCTGCCATCGACCGAATTGACTCGTTTGTTGGGGTGTGACCACGATTATGTGCCCGAGCAACTGTACTACGTTCCTCGCCGCAATGATGAGATGCAAACCTCGCTGCCCGGTGTTTATGCCGCCGGTGATGGCGCAGGCGTTGGGGGAGTGGAGCTGTCACGCATCGAGGGCCGCATTGCCGGCCTTGCCGCCGCCAGAGAGTTGGGACACCTGGATGCCGCTACCGCCCGGAACCTCCTGGCCTACCAGCGGCCGGCTTTAGCGCGTGAACGCCGCTTCGCCCGGATGTTGACCGAGATGTTTGCCATCGGCCCGGGCTTTACCGCCCTGGCCAAAGATGACACCTATATTTGCCGCTGCGAGGAAGTAACCAAACAGGAAATTGTGGAAGCCATCGAACTGGGTTCCGATAGCCTGATTTGGGTTAAGCGGATGACCCGGGCCGGCATGGGGCTATGCCAGGGGCGGGTTTGTGGCCAGTGGATAGCCAGATTACTTGCCGAGCAACTCAACAAAGATCCAGTGGATATGCTGCTTGATACAGTTCGCCCCCCCATCAGACCAATTCCAATGTGTTCTTCAGAGGTGTCGAATAATGACTGAAAAGGCTGACGTTGTAATTATAGGGGCCGGCTCAACCGGACTCTCGGCTGCTTATGAACTGGCCAAAAATGGAGTTGATGTGCTGGTTATTGAAAAAAGCTTCCTGGCGGCAGAAGCCAGTGGGCGCAATCCGGGAGGTATTCGATTGTTGGGGCGGGATGAAGCTGAAGTTCCGCTGATGCTTCAAGCGATGAAACGTTGGTATGGGCTGGAAAAAGAGTTGGATATGGATATGGAGTTAAGCGCGGACGGCTATTTGTGGGTGGCGCTTAACGAAAAAGAGCTAAAAATCCAACAGGACCTGGTAGAACGTGACGCTGCTTACGGCATTAAAGAGTACATTTTGCTTGGTAACGACCTCAAAGAATTTGCTCCGGCTATTTCTACGGAGACCGTTATTGGCGCGCTCTGGAGTCCGACGGATTATGTGGGCAACCCGTTCCGGGTAGCGATGGGCTATTATCGCGCCGCCCAGCGGTATGGTGCTCGTTTTATGTTTGATACCGAAGTCACGGGCTTCAAAGTAGAAGGCGGGCGCGTACGTGGCGTGGATACCTCTCGCGGTCAGATTGCCGCCAATACGGTCATCATTGCCGCCGGGCCGTGGTCGGACTCTTTGGGCCGGATGATCGGCCTCGAAATCCCGCTTACCCCCTGCCCCAATCAAATTCATATTACCGAACCTGTCCCCTGGCGCATTATGCCGCCGTTTCTGCTGATTAGCAGTAAAGCCATTTGCCGCCAATCGGCCCGGGGACATGTTTATACCGGCAATACTAACGCGCCAGGCGGCTACACCAGCATGGATAAGACGGCAGACAACCACGAGATATTGCAGACAGCCGCTTATATTTCACAGATTGTCCCACCCTTGAAACCCTTGAAATACATCCGCAGTTGGGTAGGCATCATCGATTTTACCCCGGATGACAACTTTATCTTTGGTCACGTTGATGAGGTGGAAGGCGTGGTTCTGGCGTGCGGTTTTTCGGGGCACGGGTTTGCTCTGACTCCGGTTATCGGCCAGTTGCTGAGCGAGTTAGTTCGAGATGGCCAAACATCGCTGCCAACTGAGGCGTTCCATCTCAACCGTTTCAAAGAAGGCCGCACCAAACAGACGCAGCACTTTGCCCACCAACATATGAATGATTGATTGGCCGTAATGCCAAGCAAGATTTCAGTATCCCAATAAGGAGATTGTATATGGATGCTTTTATAGACCCCTATATCCTCAAACAGATAATCAATGGACTGGCTATTGGGAGCATTTATGCTTTGGTGGCTGTTGGCTACAACATGGTGTACGGCATGTTGGAATTGATTAACTTTGCGCATGGCGACATCTACATGTTTGGGACGTTTATCGCGTTAACGCTGCTGGTAAATAATGTCCCCATTCCAATTGCCATTATATTGGCCTGCGCCGCGGGCGGAACAATCGGCTTGATTGTGGAGCGGCTGGCCTATCGTCCGGTCAGGAATGCCGCGCGGGTTGTGCCGATGCTTAGTGCTGTTGGCGTGGCGCTGATTTTTAGAAACCTGGCCCAGCTTATCTGGGGTACCTCCACCAAGCCTTTCCCTGAACTGTTCAAGCCAAGTATGATCCATTTTGGCGATGTTCAGATCAGCACGCTGCAGATCATCATCATGGTGCTGGCGATGTCACTGACGGGTATTTTTGCTCTGATCATGAACAAAACAAAACTGGGCAAAGCCACTCACAGCGTTGCCCAGGATATTCCGACTGCCAAATTGATGGGCATCAGTGTGAATCGCATCATTCAGTTTGTGTATTTTGCGGGGGGGTTCTTTGGTGTGGCAGGGGGTATTTTATTTTCCATGACCTATGCCACATGGATTGGCATGGGTTTTTTAGGCACGTTGAAAGCCTGGATTGCTTGTGTTATCGGCGGTATTGGCAGCATAAAAGGCGCGTTCTTTGGCGGCATTATATTGGGTCTCTCCGAAGCGCTTATCTCCGGCTTTGTATCGTCTGCCTATCGTGATGCTATTGCCTACGGTTTGGTCATAATTGTACTGGTCGTTTGGCCTAAAGGTATCTTTGGTTCACAAATTGCAGAGAAGGTGTAAAGCTATGGGCAAGATGTTTTCTTTAACCTCACTTAATAAACCGCCCAGTATCTTTCGTTCCTGGCGATTCTGGTTGGCAGCTATCGGAACTATCCTCCTGTTCATTACCCCAAGGGTTGTTCCAAATGACTATATCTTCCGGGTTATTATTGCGGTCATTATCAATATCCCACTGGCTCTGTCGCAGAATCTGATCACAGGCTTTTCTGGGCAATTAACTCTCGGCCAGGCGGCATTTTATGGGATAGGAGCGTACACATCCGCCCTGTTAGTGTTGAGATTAGGTGTCCCCTGGCCTATTGCGCTGCTCATAGCCGGCTTAGTAGCCTGCGTATTTGGCATCTTGTTGAGCTTTCCAACGCTCAGAGTCGGCAGTGACTACCTGACCCTGATGACGATCGGTTTCAGTCAGATCTTTTATATTGTAGCCCTCAACTGGACAGATATGACCCGTGGCCCAATGGGGATACCAGGGGTTCCTGCACCACAAATTGGGCCATTTGTCTTCAATAGTCTACCTTCGCTCTACTTTCTATATTTGGCGATAACGGCTTTATCCTACCTGTTTATGCATCGCCTGACCCATTCACATGTTGGACGTGCTTTTATTGCCATCAGGGAAAATGAGATCGCCGCCGCGGCAATGGGTATTAATGTTGCCAACTACAAGGTTATGGCGTTCGCTTTTGGTAGTTTCTGGGCGGGCATCGCTGGCAGCATGCTGGCTCATTTTCTGAATTTTGTTGGCCCTCAGTCCTTCAACCTTGATCAGTCGATTTTGCATATGCAGATGGCCATCTTGGGAGGACTCGGCAGCCTCCCCGGGTCTATCCTTGGCGCAGGTCTCCTGGTCAGTTTACCTCAGCTCTTCAAGCCGATTTATGAATATCAACTCTTGTTGAATGGTTTGATGATGGTGATCCTGCTGACATGGCGTCCGCAAGGCATTATGGGCAAGTCTGCAGTTGCCCAAAAAGTTGTACATAGAAGCATTATTAAAAACTTAATCCCCAAAAAGCGTAATGCATCCGATGAGAATACAACTGCACCCAAAACCAGCTCTCCGGTTGAGGAAGGACAGAACTGATGGAATTCATTAGAGCAGAAACGGTCACAATGGATTTTGGGGGTGTCAGGGCGGTGAACAGTGTCGATTTTGCCGTCAAGCATGGGCAGATTATGGGCATCATTGGCCCCAACGGAGCCGGAAAAACAACCTTCTTTAACATGATGACCGGATTTTACCGCCCTACTGCCGGAAGATTCTTTATGGAAGATCAGGATATAACTGGCTGGCCGAGGCATCGTATTGTGCAGGCAGGCATTGCCCGCACATTCCAGAATATTCGGCTGTTTGGAAACATGTCGGTGATCGAAAATGTTCTCGTTGGTGAGCATACAAATATTAGATCTACGCTGTTAGGGGCTTTGTTCCGCACCCCAGCCCAAAAACGGGATGAGGCTAGAGCGTACAAGAAAGCAGAAGAACTATTGGATTTTGTTGGGCTACTGGAAAAAAAGTCAGAGTACGCCGCGAACCTTTCATATGGTAAACAGCGCCGGTTGGAGCTGGCCAGGGCGCTTGCAACCGAGCCCAAATTATTATTACTTGATGAACCTACTGCAGGGATGAATACGAGCGAAGCCATAAGTGTATTGGAACTCATTCACACTATCCGGGATACCTGGAAGGTTGCGGTTATTCTGATTGAACACAATATGCAGGTGATGATGGGCACGGCAGAGCGGATCATTGCTCTGGATGCAGGAACAAAAATCGCAGAAGGAACGCCAAAGGAAATTCAATACAACGAAAAAGTGATTAAAGCCTACCTGGGAGAGGAGGATTAGCCATGTTGCACATCCGTGACCTTCATACCCACTATGGCCATGTGCATGCCTTGCGCGGAGTCTCAATCGACATCCAGGAGGGCGAGATTGTAACCCTTATTGGAAATAACGGTGCTGGTAAAAGCACCTTGCTTAACACCATTTCCGGGTTGGTGCCGGTAACGTCGGGGACAATTGAATTTATGGGGCAGAATATAAGCTTTCTATCGTCCGAAGCAATTGTCAAAGCAGGAATTGCTCAGGCACCAGAGGGGCGGCGGGTGTTTCCTCGTTCGAGCGTGATGGAAAACCTTGAGATGGGTGCCTTTATACGCAAAGATGCCCATAATGTCCACAAAGATATAGAAGCTATGATGGATCGTTTTCCAATTTTGCGGGAGCGCAGGAAGCAGATGGCAGGCACGCTCAGTGGCGGCGAACAACAGATGCTGACCATTGCGCGAGCTTTGATGTCTCGCCCCAAATTATTGATGTTAGATGAGCCTTCGTTGGGGTTGATGCCCACCATAGTCCAGGATATTTTTAAGCTAATCCGAGAGATCCACAGTGAAGAAGGTACAACGATATTATTGGTGGAGCAAAACGCTCGCAAGGCTTTGGCTGTTGCAGACAACGCCTATGTATTGGAAACAGGAGAAGTCGTCCTGCAGGGTTCTGCAGAGGAGCTTCAAAAAAGTGACCAGGTGCGTAAAGCTTACTTAGGTGAAGGCTCAACATCAAAATACTCAACAAGAAAGGAGGTGCTTTAGATTCAAAAAAGCAACTGGCTTTGAAGCAGAAATTTGAAATGCGGGTGAGTCATCCGGCAAGTTTCTTGCTGCCCATCATAACCAAAAGATCGATGTCTGACAGGAATATAAGTTCCAAGCGGAAGTGATACACATATTCGTGAAAACGTAGAGAACGGTTTCTACCAATTTTTCATTGAAAAAGATTTCAAAGGAGAAAAAGATGCGTCCGAACAACCTATTCAAAATAGCCATACCAGCGTTGGCAATTGGGGTCTTGATGCTTCTGGCCGCCTGTCAGTCGGCAGCCACCCCAACGGCTAAACCTGCAGCACCCGCTGCTGCAGCTACGGAAGCACCCGCCCCGGCAGAGGCACCTGCTTCTACCGAACCTATTGTGTTTGGTATGGCCGCACCGATGACCGGTGACGCGGGAGAGTATGGCACCCAGTTGGAACGCGGTGTCCGCATGGCTGTTGATGAAATCAATGCCGCCGGTGGGATTAATGGGCGGAAAGTTGAGTTGGACATTTGCGATGACAAATGTGAACCAACCGAGGGTTCGCTCTGCGCGCAAAAGCTGACCTCTGATAAAAACATCTTTGCGGTTATCGGGCATGTTTGCAGCAGTTGCACCCTGGCGGCAGGGCCGATCTATGATCAGGCGGGGCTGACGGCGATGACGGTAAGCTCGACCAACCCGGAAGTGACCAAAAAGGGCTGGACCCATGTCTTCCGCACCATCGCCAATGATAGTCTGCAGGGGCCAATGATTGCCGACCTTGCGGTCAACACCCTGGGTGCATCCAAAGTTGCGATTATTTACGCCAACAATGACTACGGCAAAGGGCTGCTGGACGCCACCCAGCCAGCTGTAACCAATCTGGGGGGACAGGTTGTGGATGTGGAAACCTTTGCCCCCGGTGTGGACAAAGACTTTACCGCCCAATTGACCAAGATTGCCGAGGCAGCTCCGGATGTGTTGGTTTTGCTGACCGACTACTCCGAAGGTGGCTTGATTGTTAAGCAGCGAATGACCAGCGGCCTTGATAAAGTTAAGGTTATCGCCTCCGGGGGTAACTCACACCTGTCTTTCATCGAGCTTGGCGGCGAAGGGGCAGAAGGGGTCTTCTTCCTGAATTACTTTGATGCCGACAACCCTGACCCGAAAGTCCAGGAGTTTGTCAAAAAGTACGTAGCCCTTTATGGTGAAAAACCCGCCACCGAGATTGCCGCTTATGGTTATGAAGCTCCTTATATCTACAAAATGGCGATTGAGGCCGGTGCCACCAGAGAAACCTTACCCGAAGTTCTGCACACCATCAAATACACCGGCGTAACCGGCACAACCGAGTTCGGTTCGGATGGTGATGTGTTGAACAAGGGCCAGTTCATTCTGATCATTAAAGATGGACAGTTCACCAGTTACGTTTTGTAATCTGTGGCATTGGACTATCGGCACGAAGCTGAAAAGAATTTAAACCCAAAACGGTAAATTGAACATCATTTATTAACCTTCTCGGAAGCCAACTAAACATTGGCTTCCGAGAAGATGTTGCCAGCCAGTTGGTCAGTATTGGTCTGCCCAACAGCTAAAATGTTGACCGGTCAAATACGAATATTGACTACAGAATAAGGATGTAAACCCTATATGGCGATAGAAATTTTGATGCCAAAAATGAGCTTTGTTGTTGAAGAAGCCACAATTTTGGAATGGCTGAAGCAACCGGGCGAAGCGGTCACTAAAGGGGAACCCCTGTTAAGCGTCGAGTCTGAAAAAGCTACCATAGATATAGAGTCGCCCGGATCAGGAATTCTGGGGCCGGAGTTAGCCCCCACCGGGACAACCGTGCCCCTGACCACCGTAATTGGCTATATCCTGGCACCGGGTGAGGTATCCCCCAGGTTGGCCCTGCTCTCTGGAGGGATCGCTCCGGAAGCCGCCACAGCCGAAGCTCCAAAAACAATTGAGGTGCCAGAAGAACATAAACAAGAGGAAACTCCCCGTGGGCCGGTTCGCGCTTCTCCCGCGGCCAAACGGTTGGCCCGAGAAAAGGGCATCGACCTGGGTTCAGCCGGGATTGAGGGCAACGGTCCCAACGGGCGCATTACTGAACAGGACGTTTCGGCTTATTTGGAGGCCAAAGCCGAGCAACAACGATCGGTGCGTACCACCCCGGTGGCCCGCAAGTTGGCCTCAGATCTGGCGGTTGACCTTAACACCGTCCAGGGGTCCGGTGCGGGTGGCCGGATCACAGCGGAGGATGTCAAGTCGATATCGACTGAAAATGCCCCGGTAATTACTGCTGGCCTTGCGGCTGAGATTGTGCCAAGAACCGGCGTCCAGCGCATTACCGCTGAACGCATGGCCTTCAGTTTCCAGACAGCGCCCCACTTCTATTTGAACGTTCAGGTTAATATGGGCCAGGCAGTAGGGCTGCGGGACGCGTTGTTGCCGGCGGTTGAAGCCAAAGCCGGGGTGCGTCTTTCATTCAGCGATATTCTGGTTGGTGCGGTGGCCCAGACGCTGCGAGACTACCCCGACATGAATGTCAGCTTTGAAAACGACCAGCTCAAAAGGTTTGCGGATGTTAATGTGGGTTTGGCGATGGACACGGCCCGTGGCTTGACCGTGCCGGTGTTTCACCGGGCCGACCAGCTTTCGCTGGCCACAATTGCCAGCCGCAGAGCAGAGTTGGTCGCCCGGGCCAACGACAATCGGCTCACGCCAGATGACCTGAGCGGCGGCACGTTTACTATTTCCAATCTGGGTATGTTTGGTATCGACTCGTTTAGCGCCATCGTTAACCCCCCGCAGGCCGCCATCCTGGCCGTGGGCCGCATTTCAAAACAGGCGGTGGTGGTGGAAGATACCTTACAAATCCAACCAACCATGTGGTTAACCCTCTCGGTTGACCATCGGGCGATTGATGGGGCCAGTGCGGCCCGTTTCCTGCAACACCTGGTGCGGTATCTGGAAGAGCCATACAAGCTGCTGGTTTGATTCGGGCTGGTTCCCAAGTGTGTCCGACGCTTTAGATAGTAGTAACGACAAACTTTCTTTATGGAGCTAAAAATATGACCATAAACAATAATGATTTTGCGGCAATGTACAGATCTATGTACAGAATTCGGCGGTTTGAAGAAACGGCGATAGAGGTTTTCTCAGCCGGTAAAGTCCCCGGGTTCATTCATACCTATATCGGACAGGAAGCCATCGCTTCCGGTGTTTGTGCGGCCCTGGGACCAAATGACTATATTACCGGCACACACCGGGGCCACGGTCACAATTTGGCCAAGGGCATGCAGATGGACCGGATGCTGGCCGAACTGTACGGCAAAGCCACCGGTTACAACAAAGGCAAAGGCGGCTCGATGCACATTGCCGATTTTAGCTGTGGGGTGTTGGGTTGCAACGCGATTGTCGCGGGTGGGGTTGGTTTGGCCACGGGCGCAGCATGGGGCAGCCAACTGCAGAAAAACGGCCGTGTCGTGGCTTGCTTTTTGGGTGACGGGGCTATCAACCGAGGCTCTTTTCACGAAGCGGTTAACCTGGCCTCGGTTTGGTCGCTGCCGATAATTTATGTAGTCGAAGCCAATGGCTGGGCTATTTCTGCCTCTACCGCCCAGTCCATTAACCTGACCGATTTAAGTGAGCGGGCCAAAGCTTACGGCATTCCCGGGGTTAACCTCGATGGTTATGATGTTTTGGCCGTGCGGGAAGCCGCCGGCGCCGCGGTTGAGCGGGCCAGAAACGGCGATGGTCCCACCATTTTGGTGTGTAACGCTCCCCGCATCAGGGGGCATGAAGAGGGCGATGCCCAACCCTATCGGCCCAAAGAAGATATCGAAAAGGCCCGGGCCAACGACCCTCTCCCCCGTTATCGAAACTACTTACTCACGCAAAGTATTCTAACCGAAGCCGCCCTGAAAGCCATCGAAGATGAAGTTAATGCCGAAGTTATGGCCGCTGTAAAATTTGCGGATGAAAGCCCCTTCCCGGAGCCGGAAGACGCACTAAAAGACACATTTGCCAAGGAGTTACCCAGCTATGCCTGAAATTAACTATTCTCAAGCGATTAACGATGCTTTGCGGGAAGAAATGCGCCGCGACCCCAGCGTAATCACGCTGGGTGAAGATGTGGCCCTGATTGGCGGCAACTTTGGCGTAACCAAGGGTCTGTTGGATGAATTTGGCGGAGAACGGGTCAAAGACACCCCCATTTCAGAAGATGCCATTGTGGGCGTCTCGCTGGGCGCGGCGATGGTTGGCCTAAAGCCGGTGCCGGAAATTATGTTTTCCACTTTTCTGGGCATCTGCATGGATCAATTGCTCAACCAGGTCTCGGCCATCCGCTACATGAGCGGGGGGCAGGTCGATATTCCCCTGGTGATCCGCACCACCAACAGCCTGGGGCGCTCCGGCGGAGCGCAGCATTCGGGCCGCCCCGAAGCGTGGCTCATGCATATGCCGGGCATCAAAATCGTAATTCCCTCAACCCCCTACGATGCCAAAGGGCTGCTCAAGACGGCCATCAGAGAACCGGACCCGGTGGTCTTCTTTGAGCACGCGCTGCTCTACTACGGGGCCAAAGGTGAAGTCCCGAACGAAGAATACACCATCCCCTTGGGCGTGGCCGATATCAAACGGCCCGGCACTGACGTGACCATTGTGGCCTACTCGATGATGGTCCCTAAAGCCTTGAAAGCAGCCGAAATCCTGGCCGCTGAAGGAATTGAAGCCGAGGTGGTTGACCCGCGCACCCTGGTTCCTTTGGATATGGAAACCATCCTCAATTCGGTCAAAAAGACCCAGCATTTGATCGTCGCTTCTGAGGAAGTCGCCAGCGCCGGGGTTTGCGCCGAAATCGCTTTTCAGGTTGCACGAGACGCCTTTGATTATCTGGATGCCCCGGTTGAACGCGTGGCGGCCGCCAATGTCCACGTGCCGTTTAGCCCGCCCTTGGAAAAATATATGATGCCCAAAGTTGAGGACATTGTGGCCGCAGCAAAACGCACGCTGGGTATGGATTAAGAGAAAGAAATCCAATGAAAATATTGTGGAACGAAGCAACTACCGGGTCGCCAGCACTGGACCCCTTGTGGCAGTTGTTGCGCGATTATTTTCCCACAGTGGCCCGGCCGGATACCGAGGTGGTGATGCGCCACCTGCCGGTGTCCGGAAATTACGTCCGTTCGTTGTATACCGAGCTGCTCAACAATCGAGCCATTGTGGAAAATGCGATAACCGCCGCAGAAGAAGGGTTTGATGCGGTTGTGTTGGGCTGTTGGGCTGATCCGCTGTGGGAAGTTCGGGCCGAGTTGAACATCCCCGTGATGAGTATCAGTGAAGCCTCGTTACTGTTGGCCCTGACACTGGGCGCTCGCCTGGCCGTCATCACCGTGGCGCCGGGAGTTGTGCCTACCATTGAAATGGATTTGCGGCTGTACGGGTTGGAGTCGCGGGCCATCAATCGGCCGGTACGCTCGCTCGACCCGCCATCTGACGGTAGTATGCTTCTGGAAAGCGTCACTAATCCGCACGCCCGGTTTATCCCCAATTTCGAGCGGGTGGCCCGGCAATGCATCGCCGACGGCGCCGAAGTGATCGTGGTTGGTTGTGGTTACTATGGGCCAATCCTGTCCGTCCACGGCTACAACGAAATTCCCGGTACCGGAGTGCCCGTGGTCGATTGCAGCGCCGCCGGGTTGAAGCTGGCTGAAGCCCAGATGGATTTGTATAAGAGCATCGGCCTGTGCAAAAGCACCGCCCTTTACTTCAAACCATCACCCCGGGATGCTCTGACCCAGGTTCGGCGGGCGCATAAACTGTGTTAACCTCCCAACCAATATCGGTCGGCATAATTGTAAATCCGGCTTCAGGCACCGATATTCGCCGCTTGATTGCCCTCGGGACCGTCTTCGGCGCGCAGGAAAAAATAAACATCGTCCAGAGGGTTCTGACCGGGCTGGAAGCCATGCGGGTTGACCAGATTTACCTGATGCCCGACGCCCTGGGCCTGAGCCGCCAGGCTTTGTCCAAATTGCCAAAGTCGCTGGCCGGGCTGCGAGACAAGACCAGTTTGCTCGATATGTCGATTGAGAACAGCCCCGCCGACTCGATTGTGGCGGCTCAGACAATGCGGGAGTTGGGCGTCGGCTGCATTATCGTTCTGGGGGGAGACGGCACCAATCGAGTGGTGGCCAAAGGTTGCGGCGATGTGCCGATTTTGCCGCTTTCCAGCGGCACTAACAATGTGGTGCCCTACCTGGTGGAAGGAACGGTGGCCGGTTTTGCCGCCGGTTTTGTGGCCAGGTTTCCTGATACCCTGGGCCGGGTGGCCTATCGCAGCAAGCGGTTGCAAATCAGCCGTAACGGTTATGCCTCCGATCATGCGCTGGTAGATATCGCCGTGGTGGTGGGGCAAGCTGTTGCCAGCCGGGCCGTCTGGGAAGCCGACACGTTTCATCAGATCATTCTGACGCGAGGCGAGCCGAACACCACCGGAGTCTCAAGCCTGGGCGGGCTTCTGAAACCGTTGTCGCCCAAAGAGCCGGGCGGGTTGTTTTTGCAACTGGGCGAACCAAAAGTTTGTCGTCTACAGGCCCCCATTGCACCCGGTTTGATCAGGCAGTTTAATATTGAGGAAACTCGCGATTTGGCAGAGGGCGACACCGTTACGGTTGGCGGGCAGCGCCTGGTACTGGCCCTGGATGGTGAACGAGAGATTATTCTGGGGCCGGACGAGTCGGCGCAGATTACCCTGCGAACTGACGGGCCGTTGCTGGTGGATGTTTCTCTGGCCCTGGCAGAAGTTGCCCGGCAGGGATTTTTTGTAGACTGGTCAAATGGCCATCATCAGTAGGCCGTAATGCACCTCTCGCCGGCTCGACTCACTCAGGATACTGGGGTCTACTGATCATCGAAAGGATTGATAATAATTGTGGAAGAATGTAGCCTGGAAACTGTAATTGAAAAAGCTAAATCGTGGCATGCTCAGGGCAAAGCCTGGCATTTTCATCTGCTTACCCCGGATTGTGTCTTTAATACGCGCCGCCACGGATATGCTCTGGTCCTCGAAAACGAAACCGATGACCAGGTATATGTGGCCTATTCTGATCAGTCTCCAATGGAGGTTGACCATGAACTGGTCATATTGCTGTACGGTGATGAAATCCTGGCGGAAGAGAAAATAACATCCGCCCCCACCAACGAACAGATGCAACTCATCCTGAAGAAAGCCAGAGAACTTAATGAAAGAGGAACTCTCTGGCATCACCACATGTTGCCGCCGGTCTGTATTTTTAATTCACATAAAGGCCAGTGGAACGTCTTTTTTGAAGACAAAAAAGATAACAAAGTGGTGGAAGCCGTATACGATGACGAGCCGGTCGATGATATCAGGCAAATCGAAGTTCTCTTCTTTGCCCAGGGAAATGCAGGTTAACAGAAACGGAGATTACTGATGAATTTATCCAATCGGGTAGCCAGTTTACCTTTGCTCAACGGCATCAAGTTACCAGACGCCGTAGCGATTGTCACCGGGGCCGGCAGCGGTATTGGCCAAGCGACTGCCTATGTGCTGGCCCACGCCGGCTGTCGAATAGTGATTGGCGAGATTAGTGCCGAACGGGGCGAAGCCGTGGCCAATGAACTCAGAACAGCCGGGTTCAGCGCCATTGCCGTGCCAACCGATGTATCAAGCCGGGCTGATGCCCAACGCCTGGCGGACACCGCCCTGGAGCAATTTGGCTCGATTGATGTCCTGGTCAATATTGCCGGGCTGTATCCGTCGGTCCTTGTCGCTGATATGGACGAGCGGGATTGGGATCGGGTCTTTGGCGTAAATATAAAAGGAGTTTTCAATTGCTGCCAGGCGGTTATCCCCACAATGATGTCCAATCGTCGCGGGAGGATTATCAATATTGCCTCGGTAGATGGGCTGCGTCCGGGTGTCAGGCCGGGCTTATCCGGGTACGGCAACTCTCATTATTGTGCTTCGAAAGGGGCCGTGATCACCTTTACTAAATCTCTGGCCGCGGAGATGGCGCCTTACAACGTTAATGTCAATGCGATTTCGCCGGGCTGGGTGGCCACGGAAACTGCCCTGTCTGGCGGACGGTTTGAGGAAGGCTTAAAGCAAGTGCCGCTGGGGCGAGGGGCGCAACCGGAAGAGGTTGCTCAAATTATTCTTTTTCTGGCTTCCGAAGCGGCCAGCTTTATGACCGGTGGAAATCTGATTTTCAGTGGCGGGTCTGTTATGGATTAGGCCAGTGGGCAGAATTATGAAACAAGAGATTATTGACGTGACAGGAGGTTACTCTAATGTCCAACGCATATTTCAAAGTGCCTGATCCGGTCAACGAACCGGTTCGGGCTTACCAGGCCGGGAGCGCAGAGAAGAAGTCTTTGAAGGCGAAACTGGCGCAGATGGCCGCTGAAGAAATTGAAATTCCGCTCATCATCGGCGGGCAGGAGATAAAAACCGGCAATCTGGTTGAGATGACCGCCCCGCACGATCATCAGCTTAAATTGGGCCGCTACCATAAAGCGGGCGCGAAGGAAGTGAAGCTGGCGATTGAGACCGCGCTGGAGGCCCGAAAAAGCTGGGCCGATATGCCGTGGGAGCATCGCGCCTCGATCTTCATCAAAGCCGCCAGTCTGCTTGCCGGCCCGTGGCGAGATACGCTCAATGCGGCCACCATGCTGGGGCAATCTAAAACCGTCATTCAGGCCGAAATTGATTCCGCGTGTGAGATCATCGATTTCTGGCGGTTCAATGTTTATTATATGACTCAACTGATGGGCAACCAACCCATTTCTTCGCCGGGGGTGTGGAATCGGATAGAGTATCGCCCGCTGGAAGGCTTTGTCTTCGCTGTGACGCCATTCAACTTCACCTCAATTGCCGCCAACCTGCCCACTGCTCCGGCAATAGTCGGTAACGTGGTGCTCTGGAAACCGGCCTCCAGTGCGGTCTATTCCGCTTACTACGTGATGCGCCTGTTGCAAGAGGCCGGTCTGCCCGCTGGCGTCATCAATTTCGTCCCCGGTTCCGGCTCGCAGGTGGGCAACCCGGCACTGGCCAGCCCCGACCTGGCCGGGATTCACTTCACCGGCTCCACCGCTGTATTTCAGGGGATGTGGAAAACTGTCGGTGAGACAATTACTGAGAAGAAATACTACCCCCGTATCGTTGGCGAAACGGGCGGCAAGGATTTCATTTTTGCTCACGCGTCGAGCAAACTTGACGAACTGGTAACTGCGGTCATCAGAGGCGGGTTTGAATACCAGGGCCAAAAATGTTCGGCGGCCTCCCGGGTCTACATCCCGAAATCGCTGTGGCCCGCGTTCAAAGAAAAATATGCGGCTGAGGTCGGGAAAATCAAAATGGGGTCGCCAGAAGATTTTACCAACTTTATGACCGCAGTTATCGACCGGGGCGCATTCGACACCATCAAGGAATACATCGACTATGCCCAAGCCTCTCCCGAAGCCGAAATTCTGACCGGCGGCGGCTGCGATGATTCAAAGGGGTACTTTATCGAGCCAACCACCATTGTCACCACAAACCCCAAATTCAAGACGATGGAGGAAGAAATTTTCGGCCCGGTAGTGACAATCTTTGTTTACGCCGACGAGCAGTTTGATGAGACGGTATCGTTGTGCGACACCACCTCGCCCTACGCTTTAACGGGTGCGATTTTTGCCCAAGACCGGCACGCCATTGTGCAGATGTCGAATGCTCTGCGGAATGCCGCCGGCAACTTCTACATCAACGACAAGCCAACCGGCGCGGTGGTTGGGCAGCAGCCGTTCGGCGGGGGCCGGGCCTCTGGCACCAACGATAAAGCGGGCAGCGCGATGAACATGCTGCGCTGGATGACCGTCCGGGCGATGAAAGAGACGATGCTTCCCCCCGCGGATTGGCAATATCCATTTATGAACGAGTCGTGATCAACACTTTATTAAAGGAGATGAACGATGACATCGGAAGTCAAAATAAAATGGGATGGTGACGGCGTTTGTCTGGTAACGGGCGGTGCCGGCTTTATCGGCTCGCACCTGGTCCGGGAATTGGTCAGCCTGGGGCGGGAAGTTGTCGTTCTGGATAATACGTCCGATTTTAGTTACATCGCCGATTGTATAGACAAGGTCACTTATATTTACGGTGATGTGAGCGATATGCCGCACCTGATGAAAATTATGGAAAACCACAATGTCGCGCATGTTTTCCATCTGGCCTATATGCTGGTGCCCGATACCGACAATCGTCTGGCGACCGCTATTCAGGTGAATTGCGGCGGCTTTCACAATGTTATGGAAGCCGCCCGACTTATGAAAGTTAAGCGTGTGGTTTGGGCCAGCACCCAAAGTGTTTATGGATTTGCCAAATCTTATCCTCCCGGCCCGGTAAGCGAAGATGTTTTTGTCGATCCGGTCACGCTTTATGGAGCCTGCAAACTCTTTAACGAGCATATCGCCCGGCACTACAAAAGTGTGTATGACCTGGATAACATCGGTTTTCGTAAATCGGTGGTTTACGGGTTGGGAAAAAGCCGGCGGCGTGATTTAAGTATTGCTCACCTGTTGATAGAAAATGCCCTGCTGGGCCAGCCCATTTCTATGCCTCCGGTCGATTACCATGCCAACTATGTCTACGTTAAGGATATTGTCCGGGCATATTTGTTGGCTATGCAGGCTCCGCCCACTGAACACATCATTTTCAATATCGGCGGATATGTTTTTCAAAACAGCGAAGTGGTGGCGTTACTGAAAAAGCTCTGCCCCGATGTGGTTGTCCATCAGCAAAAAGCTTACGACTTGCCCCATCCCATTGAAGTTTACGACCAAACTTTGGACTATGCCAGAGATGAGTTGGGGTACGAGCCGGCTTACTCTCTTGAAGATGGCATCCAGGACTATATCCGGGTCAAGGCAACCCTGGGGCATCAGTATGAGTCGGCGTGGACGGAACTGAACGTTACCTCACTGCTGTAATGACGAAATATCCTGAGATTAGGTCTCTGTGTGCAGTAACACGCTACGGAGAACAAGAAATTCCACGCAAAGCCGCAAAGGCGCAAAAGACTTTCTTTTTTATCTCGGCGTCTTTGCGGCTTTGCGTGTGCTTATTTTTCAAGACAGGAGGCAGATTCAATGGCGCGGCTTAAAGGAAAAATTGCTCTGGTGACCGGTGGGAGTCGCGGTATTGGCCGGGCAATCGCCCTGGACCTGGCCATCAACGAGGCCGATGTGGCCTTTACATATCGTCAAAATGAGGTCGAGGCTCAGTCAGTGGTTGAGCAGGTAACCAAAATTGGCAGGCGTTGTCTGGCTATCCGCGCCGAGGTTACTGATTTTGAAAAGGCCGGGCAGGTGGTTGAGCAGGTACAGGCTACGTGGGGAGGCCTTGATATCCTGGTCAATAATGCCGGTATTCATCACAATGAAGCGATTTGGGCGATGAATGAAACGCAGTGGGATGCAGTGCTGGAGGTTAATTTGAAAGGCGTTTTTAATTATATCCGAGCTGCTGCGTCTATATTCCGAGCGCAAAAATCAGGCAAAATCATTAATATTGCCTCCATTCACGGCCTGCGCGGGCGTCAGGAAGGAGCTAATTATTCCGCCGCAAAAGCGGGCGTGATTGGTCTGACCAAATCCGTAGCTCGCGATTTAGGTCCTTACCAGGTCAACGTCAATGTGGTTGCGCCGGGGATTATCGAGACCGATTTGGTCCGGGCAATCCCGCCCGAGCTGCGAGAGCGATTTATCGCCGAAACCGTATTGGGCCGGATTGGACAGGTTGAGGATGTGGCTTATCTGGTTACTTTCCTTGCCTCTGATCAGGCTCGGCACATCACCGGTGAAGTGATCAAGGTTGATGGCGGACAGTATATTTAAACCAGCCAGCACTGGTGTTAAGATGAGGAACTGATGATTTTGAGCGGGTGCCATAACACAAAAAACAACCTCCCGCGACTGGGGAGGTTGTTAAGGTTTTGATATCGGCACGCAGCCGGGTCATTCCGAAAGTAACCCCACAAAACGCTGATAGACACCGTTCCAGCGCTCAAAATTCTGCGGCTCGTACACCTCAACCGGAAACGAGCGTTTGACCACCTCGCGCCCTTCGGCCAGCGAGCTGATCTGCCCCACAGCCAGCATTTGCAGCAAAATATTGCCGATAGCGGTGGCTTCAATGGGGCCAGTAACCACCCGCCTGCCGGTGGCGTCGGCGGCAAACTGATTGAGTAGTTTGTTTTGGGTGCCGCCGCCCACAATATGTACCACCTCTATCGAATGCCCGACCAACTCTTCGAGCCGGTCCAGCACCCAACGATATTTCAATGCCAGGCTTTCGAGAAAAGCCCGAACAATGGTACCTTCATCTTGCGGCGCGGGCTGGCCCGTCCGGTGGCAAAATTCGGCCATCCGTTCGCCCATATCCCCCGGCGCCAAAAAGAGCGAGTCGTCGGGGTCAACCAGGGCCGTAAAAGCAGGCGCAGCGGCAGCCATGTCGGTCAATTGGGCAAAACTGTAGTTTTTGCCCTGCTGCGCCCACACCCGACGGCATTCCTGCACCAGCCACAGACCGTCCAGATTTTTTAAAAGACGGATGGTGTTTTGCACGCCGCCTTCATTGGTAAAGTTGTACTTGAGGCTGGTTGGGTTGATAACCGGCGCGATAGTTTCTGCGCCCAGCAACGACCACGTACCGGAACTGATGTAGGCGTAGCGCCCGGCGTCATCCGCCGATACCGGCACCGCTGCCACGGCACTGGCAGTGTCGTGGCAGCCGGGGGCGATGACCGGCACCTCTCCGCGCAGGCCGGTCTCCTCCAACAGGTGCGGCAGCAGCGGTCCCAGATTGGTGCCGGGCGGAATAACCTCCATGAAAATGTGTGACGGGATGCCCAGTTTAGCCAACAATTCGGTAGCCCAGCGATTTTCCTGCATGTTGTAGGCCTGGCTGGTACTGGCGATGGTGTACTCGGCGGTTTTGCGGCCGGTGAACCAGTAGTTAAACAGATCAGGCATAAACAACAGCGTCTCAGCGATGTCAAATAACGGTGAGTTCTGCTGCGCCATCGCAAAAAGCTGAAACAACGAATTAAGTTGCATAAACTGAATGCCTGTCTGCTGAAAGATTTCTTCGCGCGGCACCAGTTTAAACGCCTCTTCAACCTGACCATCGGTGCGGCTGTCGCGGTAGTGATACGGGTTGCCAATCAACTCGCCCCGCCGGTCAAGCAGGCCAAAATCGACACCCCAGGTATCGACCCCCAGCGCGGCGATATTGCCGTTAAACTGGCTGGCAGCTTTGGCCAGCCCGGTTTTCATCTCAGAGAATAGCGCCAGCGCATCCCAATGCAGGCTGCCAAGCAGACGAGTGGGGCCGTTGGCAAAACGATGGGCTTCGTGCAGCGAGAGCCTGTTGCCATCGAACTGGCCCACCACAGCCCGGCCGCTCGACGCGCCCAAATCAAACGCCAAAAAGTTGGTGGTATTGGTCATTTGTACCTCCTGAAAGATTTCAGGAGTTAGGGGTTAGGAGTCAGGAATTAGGGGCTTTTGTTTCCCCTAACTCCTGACTCCTGATTCCTGACTCCTGCTAATACTGGCCGTACAGCGGGCCAAAGTTGGCACAGGCGCGAAAATCAGCACCCATCGGGTCGTTAGCGCCAAAAGCCGCCCATGTGCTGGGCCGAAAAATCTGCTCTTCCGACAGGTTGTGCATATACACCGGGATGCGCAGCATCGAGGCCAGTGTCACCAAATCCGCGCCGATGTGGCCGTAGCTAATGGCTCCGTGGTTAGCGCCCCAGTTGGCCATCACTGTGTAAACATCGCGGAAGGGGCCGCTGCCGGATGTGCGCGGCACAAACCAGGTGGTTGGCCAGGTGGGGTTGGTCCGCTCGTCGAGCACGGTGTGCACTTCGTCCGGCAGGTCTACCGTCCAGCCTTCGGCGATTTGCAGCGCCGGCCCCAGTCCTTTGATCAAATTGATGCGAGCCATCGTTACCGGCATGCCGCCCACGGTTTTAAAGCGGGTTGACCAGCCGCCGCCGCGGAAGTAACCGACGTCGGAGGTGTGCCAGGTGGTGGCATCAAGGCAGCCGGCCGCATCTGCCGGGGTAACTTCCCAGAAGGGTTTCATCACCGGCTGGCCATCGCGGCTCATCCGGCCGGTGCCGTCGAGCGTGGCCGGCCCGGAGTTGATCAGGTGCAAAATACCATCGGCGGCCACACCGGTCAGCTCGTAACCGGTGACGCGCTTCACGGCGTCGGCGCTCCAGTAGGTGCGCACATCCGCAAAAATCTGGGCGGTGCCGGTGAGCAGGTGGCCCAGCAGCATTGTCAACCCGTTGAGATGATCATTTTCTGTAGCGACAATGTACGGCTGGCGGATGCCATTCCAGTCAAAACTGGTGTTGAGGATGGCTTCCATAAAATCGCCGTTGGGGAAGTGGTCGGTCCACTGCCGCTGCCCCTGAAAACCGCTGGCAATGGCGTTGTGGCCCAACGACTCTTCGCCAAAGCCCATTGCCGCCAGTTTGGGATTGCCAATCATCAAATCGCGGGCAATCAGCGCCATCTTCACCGAAAATTCCCACGACGCATCCTGTTTTTCGCGGGAGTGCTGTTTTTCGGGCGGGTTGTAATCTTTGCCTTCGGGACAATTTTCTTTGACCCAGGCCAGCGCCCGCTCAAATTCGGCGGGGTCGTAAATGCCTTCATGCACCCGGCGAATAAATTCGCTCATGTCCACGCTCTCCGAGCGCATGCCAAAATAGCTTTCCAGCAGCGCCGGGTCAACAATCGAGCCGGCAATGCCCATCGATGTGCCGCCCATCGCCAGGTACGATTTACCGCGCATGGTAGCAACGGCCAGCCCGGCCCGGGCAAACTGCAGCAATTTGGCAGCCACATCGGCGGGAATGGATTTGTCGCCGCCGTCCTGCACATCGCGGCCGTAAATGCTAAAGGCGGGCAGCCCTTTTTGGCTGTGACCGGCCAGCACCGCCGCCAGATAGACCGCGCCGGGGCGCTCGGTGCCGTTAAAGCCCCACACCGCTTTGGGAATGAGCGGGTCCATATCCATTGTTTCTGCGCCGTAGCACCAGCACGGGGTTACGGTGATGGACAGGCCGACGCCTTCGCGTTTGAATTTTTCGGCGCAGGCGGCGGACTCGGCCACGCGGCCAATGGTGCTATCGGCGATGACACATTCAACCGGCAGGCCGTTGGCGTGGCGCAGGTTTTCGGTGATGAGGTTGGCCACGGCTTTGGCCATATCCATTGTTTGCTCTTCCAGCGACTCGCGCACGCCGCCCAGCCGGCCGTCAATGGTTGGCCGGATCCCGACTTTGGGCATATCGCCCACCAGCCGGTTGACCGGAGCGTTCATTTTAATATTTGCAACGTTTGCCATAATAGATTCTCCTTTTTCTACCGGTGATAATAAATATCCCAGCCCATGTATTTGCCCAGCGCCTCGCGGACAGCGCCGGCGGTCTGCCCCAAACCGATTGACACGTGATGCTCCAGCCCGTTCTCGCAAACGTGGTGCAGCAGCTCCTGCAAACGCGGCACCTCGACCACACCGTAGCCGCCAAACGTGCGCAGCGAATCGCTGGTGATGCGCCCCTCGCCAACGTAGCCGACAATTTTGCCGCTGTAATCATCGGTGGACACGCGCAGATAGGTAAACGGCCCGGGCTTGATTCGCCCCTGAATATTGCCGTAGGTCAGCTCTTTGGGTACGGATGTCGACATAATTTCGTGGTAGTCCATCACCGGGATTTCGTCCGGGGCGATGGTTTGGGTGACAAACACATCTTTGGGCAGGTTGGAGCAGTGGAAAATGACGCATTTGTCGGGGTCGTCCCCAAAATTATTGTTCCAGTCCACAATGGCGCTGGGCGTGCCGGATGCCAGCGTCAGCGCGTACATGGCCACCGTGCCGGCAATGTCGGTTTCACAGGCCGATGGCATCAGCTTGTTGCTCATCAGGCTCATCACCGTGCAGGGGGTGACGCCGTAAAACTCCTCGATGGCCGTCCAGCACTGGATGGCGCTGGCCTGCAAATTGTGGTCGATCATCCAGTCATCGATGACCAGCGCCAGCCGGGCAATCTTTTCCACGGCGGAAGCCGGCACGTTGCGCTGCGGCAGATAGGCGTTCACTTCATCGAGCTTGGCCGCCAGCCGGGCATCGCCGGCAGACAGGCGGTTGGCCCAGCCAATCACTTCGGACAGGTCGATGGTTTCCACGGAGATGCCGGCCCGTTCCAGCAGCTTCTCGCTAAAGCGAACCGTGTTGAACGCCGCCGGGCGCGCGCCGATCAACCCCATCCGCGCCTGTTTCAAACCGCGCACCGTCCGGCAGGTACTCACAAACTGGCGCAGATCGGCCCGGAAGCTATCGCTTTCGGGGTCAACAGTGTGCAGGCTGGTCAGCGAATATTTGATGCCGTACTGGCGCAGGTTATTGCAGGCCGACATTTTGCCGCAAAACGAGTCGCGCCGGTTGGCGGTTGACATGTCGGTGGGGTCATCGGGGAAGGCTTGAATCAGCACCGGCACGTCCAGCCCGGCCCAGCGCAGCGCGTTGGCAATGGCCCGCTCGTCGCCAAAATTGGGCAGCGTCACCAGTATCCCGCTGATACTGTCGCGGTGTTGTTTGAACAGATCGGCGCACTTTTGGGCGTCACTCAGCGATTCGATGCTGCCAAAGGGGGTGTCCTCCGGCGACAGGGCGACCGCATTAATCCCTTCCTCTTCAAAAACCTTCAAAATCGTCTGGCGACCGGTGTCGCACAAGTGGCTGGGGAAAAATCCCCGGTTTCCTACAATTACACCCAATGTTGGCTTATCCATTGCTTTATTTCTCCTTTGAAATTAGGATTCAGTAGTCAGGATTCAGGAGTCAGGGGAGTCCTGTCCCGGCTTCTAAAAATTTGCAGCCGGAGTCCAAAACTGTAGTTTTGGACTCCGCTTTCACCCATCCCACGGGTCGCCCCGCAGGGATTATCGCATTTCTTTTCACTTTAAGAACGAGGCTCGACCGCGCCGGGGTCGTCGTTTTCCGGCCGGCCGGATTTCCAGATAACATTGGCCACCGGCTCGATCATCGCCAGTACCTCGGCCAGCAGTTCCGGGTCGGGGGCCACCCCCACCGATTTTACGTTCATATCCACGTGACGAACTTTACTCATGCCCACCAGCGTGGTGGCCACATCCAGGTGTTGCAGCACAAACTGCATGGCCAGGTCGGCAATATCCACGCCGCGTACCCGGCAGTAGGCGGCTATTTTGAGGCCCATCTCCACTACGTTGCGCGGGGCGGGGTGCCAGTCGGGCGCGCCCTTCTCGGTGAGCACCCGCATATGCAGCGGCGAGCCGTTGATCAGCCCGATGCTTTTGGCCCGGGCCAGCGGGGTAAGGATGTCGTCCATGGTGGTGTCCATCAGGTTGTAGCGGCAGTACGTCAAAATGGTGTCGATGTCTGTGGCTTCGGCGACGGTTTTGAGCACGTACAGCGGATAGGCAGTGATACCCACAAAACGCACTTTACCCTGCTCCTTGAGCCGGAGCAACGCCGGAATAGTTTCGTTGATAACCTGCTCAATGTGGCCAAATTCAATATCGTGAATCTGGATCACGTCAACATAATCAGTTTTGAGACGGGTCAGGCTTTCGTTCACGGACTCGGTAACCCGTTTGGCCGAAAAATCAAAGCCGGTCTCCATATCGAGATCGTAGCGTGCAACCTTGGTGGCCAAAATCACTTTGTCGCGATAGCCAACCAGGGCTTCACCCAGCCGGGTTTCGGCCAGAGTGCGGCCGTAGTAGGGGGCCACATCAAAATAATTGATGCCGCGTTCGATGGCGTAATGCACGGCGCGGGCGCCTTCGGCCGGGTCGATGCTGCCAAATTCGGCCCCCAGCGGCGACGCGCCAAAGCCGACAATTGAAACTTGCAGGCCGGTTCTGCCCAGCGTTTTGTAAATCATATCGGTCATAAAATATGTTCCTCTGCTATTCGCGCGATCAGCCGGCCAGAATAGCGGCGATTTTTTCGCCAAAAGTCTGAGCTTCTGCCGGCGACAGCGCGCCCACTTCCATTTCAAATGTAATTGACGATTTGGCCGGCAAAATCTTGATGTTGCCTTTGGCCTTTTCGGCGGAGTAGCCTTCCGGCTCGGCGGTGGCGGGCAGAATAATGCCCAAGCAGTCCTGGTCCGGGGTGCGGCTGATCCAGCGCACGCCGTGAGTCAGGGTGTCGGGGCGATGGCTGATGAAATCGGCCGAGCCATCCGGGTGAAGCTGCATGCTGTGCGCCCAACCGGCGGCATCGGTTTGATAATCCACAAACAACACCACCTCCGGGTCAAAAGCCAGCCCCGGCGCGAGAACGTTGTGTTTTTCCGGGTCGGCTTCCAGCTCGGCCAGAAATTCGGCGTAACCGGCCGCCGGTTTGATATGCGACGGAATGCTACTGCGCACGCGCACGTGCTCGGAATCGCAGGGGGCGCTGTAAACCAGCCGGCCGTTATCCACCGGTCTAAAATTGACGTGCGCCAGATACATCAGTTCCATATCGGTATTTTTTAGATTTTCCACGGTCAGCGACAGCGGCAGCCGGCTGGAGTTGGCGTACAGTTTGACCAGCGGCCGGGCCACATAGTTGTGATTAAAGGCCACCGTGTATTGATACGTGCCGGTTACGGTCAGATACGGGCCGCGCTCATCCTGGCCAACCAGCAGTTGGGCGGTTTGGTAGGGCGCGTTGGGCAGTTCGCCGTGCAGCGGGTGCGAGTCGGCGGCAGTGGGCACGCCCATCGCCGTAGCGCCGCAGTGGATGGCAAAACCACCGTAGGTGTTGAGATAAGTTTGGGTGGGATACGGCTGGCTGAACATTGATTTCATGGTCAGCGAGCGGCCAAAAAAACGGGCGTCCCACACCTGCTGGCCCTGAAACGGCAGCACCACAATTTCGCCCAGTTCATTTTTTAGCCGGACGGCATGCACGCCGCTGCCAAACAAAAACAGCGACGCCGACAGGCCATCGGTTTCAACCAGCATTTTTTCGGTGTCGGTGAAAAAGCCTTTCCGCAATTCGATAGCAATTGGTTTGGACATAATTTGTTCCTTAAACACACGTTAATTGGAGTCCAAAACTACAGTTTTGGACTCCATCTTTATAGTTGTGGCGATACGTACAACCAGCTCAATTACTGAAACCCGCCGCTGGCGTTGGCCGTTCCCCGCTCGGTGCGGATTTTTGCTTCGTAGCCGCTGGCCCGGTAGGCGGCGACGGGGTCAACCGGCACGCCCATTTCTTCACGGACTTTGGCCAGCAACGGCCGCACATCGGTGCTGAACGCGCCGTTTAAAATGCGGTAGGCTTCCAGCACTTCGCCGGCCTGCTGCACCTGAGCCAGTTTGGCCCGCGGCACCACCAGACTTTTGGCGTAGGCTTCCTGGCAATTGAGCACCGATTGGATAATCGGGGCCATTTTACCTTCGATGTTGTGGCACTGGTCAAGCATGTAGGCCACGTTTTTGGCGGTGGCGCTGGCAACAGCGTCATCACTGAAAGCGGCGCCGGTCAGCTCGTTGTAAATTAAGAACAGTTCAAAGGGATTAACACTGCCCACCAGCAGGTCGTCATCGGCGTATTTGCGATTGTTAAAGTGGAACCCGCCCAGCCGGCCTTCGTCAATTAAAAAGGCCACAATTTGCTCAATGTTGACGCCCTGAGCGTGATGGCCCAAATCCACCAGCACCTGTGCCTGCGGCCCAAGTTTCAAACACCAGGCATACGATGTGCCCCAGTCCGGGATATCGGTGCTGTAAAAGGCCGGCTCAAAAAACTTATATTCCACCAACATGCGGCTGTTGGCGGGCATGTTTTTGTACACAAGTTCCAACCCGGCTTCAAAGCGACGCTTGCGGCCGCGCAGGCTGTCTTGCCCGGCGTAGTTGGTGCCATCGGCAAACCACAGGCTGAGCACATCACTTTTGAGTTTGGGCATAATTTCGCAGCACTCAATGATGTGATCGAGCGCCCGCTCCTGAATGGCGGGGTCGGGGTTACCCAGCGAGCCGAGTTTATACTCATCGTCCTGAAAAACGTTGGGGTTGACCGCGCCAATGACAATGCCGCGCTCTTCGGCGTACTGGCACATGCCATCGTAATCATCATCGGCCGGGCGGTCCCACGGAATATGCACCGCCACCGAAGGCGCGATGCCGGTCATTTTATGAACCATCGCCGCGTCATCAAGCTTTTGCTGGGTGGTGGTGGCGGCTCCCGGCCAGGCAAAGGCTTTAAAGCGGGTGCCGCTGTTGGCGTAGCCCCAACTGGGGGTTTCGATGTGCTGCTGCCTGAGCGCGGCCTTAACCGCCTCGACATCGATTCCCTGCGCAGTCAGGTTGTCTACCAGGGCTTCGTAGGCTGCTTTGTAGTTATCCATTGCGGTTGTCTCCTTTAAAAATAGGATTCAGGAGTCAGGTAATACCTGCTCCGGCTTTTAAACGTTTCCGTGGAGGTCAAAACTTCAGTTTTGGACTCCACTTCTACCCTTAATCTCAAATATTCAATCCGGCAGGTTGGCCAACTGCCGATAAATGGGTTCGAGCGCAGCGTAGCTCTGTTTGAACAGTTCGTACAGCGCCTCGTAGCGGGCCCGCGTGGCCGGGTTGGGCGTTTCCGCGAGCGTGGCCGGCACCAATTGCCGCACGACACCGTAATCGGCAAAAAGCCCCACGCCAACCCCGCCGGCAATCGCCGCCCCCAGGCCGGTGGCTGCCGCCGGCAAACTGACCAGCGCCAGCGGCAAATTGTACACATCGGCCAGAATTTGCCGCCAAACAGGGCTTTTGCTGCCACCGCCAATCAGCCGGATGTGTTGGGCCTGCACCCCCTGTCCGCGCAGCGAATCAAGAATAATACGCAGATTGAAGGCAACCCCTTCCAGCGCGACCCGGGCCATTTGAGCCTGGCTGTCCGGCATAGCCAACCCAAGAAAAGCGGCGCGAGCCTGCGGGTTCCAGTACGGGCTGCGTTCGCCGAGCAAATAGGGCAAAAACAACAGGCCATTGGCCCCCGGCGCAACCCTGGCGGCGGCATCGTCCAGTTCTTTGTGCTGCGGCGCGGCAGAGCCATCGGCGCGGAAGAGGCGCTCCAGCCAATCATACGCGCCGCCGGCGGCCTGCATGGTGCCCAATGGACAGTAAAATTGGGGATCGGGGTGAATAAAGTTGAACGTGCGCTGGGCGGGGTCAAACACGGGCCGGGCCGTTGTCAGCGCTAACCAGGATGATGAGCCGATATAGTTGTAAATATCGCCCTCGGCCACCGCGCCGGCCCCCACCGAGGCGCAACCACCGTCGCCGGCGCCGATGACCACCGGCGTACCAGCCAGCAGTCCGGTTGTCTGCGCCGCCTGCGGTGTTACCTGACCAATCACTGTCGCCGACGGCTGGAGCGCGGGCAGCAAATCCACCGAAATTTGCAGAGCCGCCAAAATTTCCGGCGACCACTGCTGCTGTTCCAAATTGAGCAACTGCGTCAGCGAGGCATCGGAGTAATCTGTGGCAAATTGGCCGCAAAACAGAAATGCGGCGTAATCTTTGGCCTGCAACACTTTGTAAATGCGGCGATAAATCTGGGGCTGGTTATCCTGAATCCAGCGCAGTTTGGCCGCGGTGTAGGCCGGGCTGACCCGGTTGCCGGTGAGCCGGTAAATCTGGTCTGCGCCCAGGGTATCGGCCAGTAAATTGGCCTGAGCCGTGGCGCGCTGATCGGCCCAAATTATGGCCGGGCGGAGGGGGACTCCGTTCTTATCCACCACCAGCGCGCCCTGCATGTGGCCGCTAAAACTGACGACCGCCACCTGCGCCGGCGAAACTCCGGCCATCGCCAGCAAATCACGGGTAGCGCCAAAAATGGCGGCCTGCCAATCGGCGGGGTTTTGTTCGGCCCAATTGGGGTAGGGGTAATCGGTTGGGTAACTGGCAAAGGTAGAGGCAACGGTTGCGCCATTAACATCAAACAGGCTGGCCTTGTTGCCGGTGGTTCCCAGATCGTGCGCTAAAATCAAGTGTTGAGTCGTCATCGCCTATCCGCGCCGGGTTTACGGTTTGTGGTTTGCGGCTTACGGCGATGGCCGTACCGCGCAAACCACAAATCGCAAATTAAAGTTTGAGGTGGGGATTGATAAAGGGGGCTGCCCTTTTTATCAGACAGCCCCCAATACGGTTAACCTAACCAATACCTTTTATTCGTACAGGAGGGGTTTAATCGTGTCGGAATCGATATTGGTTTTATCGTACCAGTGGAAACCGGTGTCGATAACTTTGTCTACTGTTTCGCCGTTGAGGGTTTTAACCGCGGCTTCCACGCATTTGTAGCCAATGCCGATGGGGTCCTGGGTAATAGCGCCCGCTTCAGTACCGGATTTAATGGCGTCCATTTGCTGTTTGCCGGAGTCGTAGCCAATCACCACGATCTGGCCTTCTTTGCCCAATTCTTTCACCGCGTTCAGCACGCCGATGATCGAACCTTCGTTAGCGCCAAAGAAACCTTTGAGGTTGGGGTGCGCCTGGATAATGGCTTTGGCCAGGTCGGTGGATTTGAGCTGGTCGCCGCCACCGTATTGGGTGTCAACAATGGTCACATCCGGGTATTTATTTTTGATTTGGTCGGTGAAACCGGCTACGCGGTCAATACCAGTGCGGCTGGTTTGGTCGTGGGCAATAACGGCCACTTCACCGGAACCGCCGATCAGTTCAACCATTTTGTCGGCGGCCAGCGCTGCGGCGGCCACGTTGTTGGTTGCCGCAGTGGCAACGGGGATGTCGCTATCGACACCGGAGTCAAAGCCAACAACCGGAATACCTTCGGATTTGGCTCGTTCCAGCAGCGGAACCAGCGCTTTGCTATCGAGCGCGGCCAGGCACAGGGCGGCCGGTTTTTTGTCGAGCGCGGCTTGCACCATTTCAACCTGTTTGTCAACCATCGCTTCGGTTTCGGGGCCTTCAAAGGTGATGTCAACATTGAAGTCCTTGGCCGCTTTGTCGGCGCCGGCGTTTACGGCTTGCCAAAACTGGTGCTGAAAGCCTTTGGAAACAACGGCAATGTAGGGCTTGGCGGCAGCTTGATCGGCGGCCGGTTTTTCGGCGGCGGGTTGTGACGCGGGTTGGGCCGCTCCGCCACAGGCGCTTACCACTACAGCAATCAGCAGTAAGACAAATACAAAGGTAAACAGATTTTTGGTCTTCATAACAAATCTCCTCTTTAAGATTGAATGAAACTCAAACAACATTTTCGGAATGTTGCCATTCCACATCCATAACTATTTTTGCGCGCTTAATCCGCAGTAATACTTTAATTACCCTCCTTTCAATGCGCTTCAAACTCTACGACGCCCTATAATTATAGTTAAACTCCGGTTGGAGTAACTAACAAATGTACCGGCCGGGTATTAATCGCTACACCCGGCGGCGGCGGAGCATATCCAGGTAAACCGCCATAATCACAATGCCGCCCGTAACCACAATCTGCCATTCCTGCGGCACAGACAGAATGCGCAGGCCGTTGGTCAGCACACTGATAACAAACGCGCCAATAATGGTGCCCAAAATGGTCCCCTCACCGCCGCTCAACGAGGTGCCGCCAATCACCACCGCGGCAATGGCGTCCAATTCGTAACCGGCGCCCAATGCCGGTTGCGCCGAGTTGAGCCGCGACGCGATCAGCACGCCGCCCAGGCCGGCAAACAGCCCGCCCAGCGTGTAAACGGCAATTTTCCAGAAATCTGTGTTCACACCGGAAAGCCGGGTGGCTTCTTCATTACTACCCAGGGCAAAAGTGTATCGGCCCAGAATGGTTTTGGTCAGAATAAAATGGGCTAAAATGGCTGCGCCAAACAGGATGAGCACAGCGTTGGGGATATCAAACCCGGGAATGATGGACCCCAGCACAGACCCCATCGCGATTTCAGTGTAGACGGGCGTGTCATTAAAGTAGATAGGTTTTAACCCGGAAATGACCAGAGACAACCCTTTGGCGATATAAAGCATGCCCAACGTGGCCACAAACGGCGGAATCCGCATTTTGGCAATAACCACGCCGTTAATCAAACCGGCCAGGGCACCAGTACCCAATCCGGCCAGCACGCCTATCGGTACGGGCAAGCCCCAAAAAGTGATAAATACGCCGGCCATCACCGCCGAAAGGGTCATCACCGTCCCCACCGAAAGGTCAATCCCGGCGGTGATAATGATAAAGGTAACACCCAGAGCCAACACCCCGTTTACGGCGGTAGCCAGCAAAATCCCAACAATATTACTAAATTGAAAGAAGTTGGGCGATGCCAGCGAAAATACAATGAACAGTACAATCAGACCGGCAAACGCCAAAAGCGTTTGCATGGCATCGGAGCGAAATAACGAGCGTTTTGCTGCAGTTTTAGTGGTTTCCATAGTTAAACATTCCCGCCTTCAGTATTGGTGAGTGTTGATTCGTTATCAGTCAGTACGCCGCCGCGTTGGGTGGCGTAGCGCATAATTGCTTCCTGCGTGGCCTCCGATGCATCCAGTTCGCCGGTGATCCGGCCTTCGCACATCACAATGACCCGGTGGCTCATGCGCAGGATTTCTGGCAATTCCGAGGAAATCATAATAATAGATTTGCCCTGGTGGGTGAGATCGTTGAGCAATTTGTAAATTTCGCTCTTGGCGCCCACGTCAATGCCCCGGGTTGGTTCGTCAAAAATCAGAATGTTGGTGTCGGCGGTTAACCACTTGCCAATGACAACTTTCTGTTGATTCCCCCCGGACAAATTTTTAACTCGCTGCTGCAACCCCGGTGTTTTAATGGCCAGGGCGTCGACAAAATGGGTGGCAGTGGTCCGGGTTTTACTGCTGTTGATCCAGCCAATTACCCCCATAAATTTGTTGAGGGCCGCCAGCACCACGTTGGTTTCCACATCCATCCCCAACGCCAGCCCGTATCGTTTGCGGTCTTCCGACAGGTAGCCGATGCCGTATTTAACGGCATCACGCGGGCTTTTGATGTTGGCCTTTTGACCCATCACGTAGATTTCACCGGAGTCGATGTGATCTGCGCCAAAAATAGCACGCGCCACCTCGGTGCGGCCAGCGCCCATCAGCCCGGCAAACCCCAGAATTTCGCCTTTTTTGAGGCTGAAGTTGATGTCTTTGAGGCTGTTGCCGCGGTTGATGTTTTTGGCTTCAAGCACAATTTCCTGGCTGGCATCCTCTGGCACTTCCGGGGCAGATTCATAAATGGTGCGGCCAACCATCATGCTGATAATCTGGTCGATGGTGGCGTCTTTGGTGAGCACCGTATTGATGTAGCGACCATCCCGCATAACAGTAACCCGGTCAGAAATCTGTTTGAGTTCTTCCAGCCGGTGGGAGATGTGGACAACGCCCACCCCTTTGGCTCGTAAATCACGGATAATGCGGAACAGTTCGTCAATTTCAGATTCGGTCAGGGCCGCGGTTGGCTCGTCCATAATCAACACTTCGGAATTAAAGGAGAGCGCCTTGGCAATTTCAACCATTTGCTGTTTGGCCACCGTCAAGTCGGACACCTTGGTGCGGGGATCGAGCTTGAGGTGCATCATCGCAAACAGTTCTTCGGTTTTTTTGTTGATATCTTCTTCTTTCAGAAGAAATCCGCCGCGCCGTGGCTCGCGGCCAATAAAAATGTTTTGCGCAACCGTCAGGTGGGGCATCAGGTTAAGTTCCTGATGGATCATACTGATCCCCAGGTGTTGGGCTGCTCTGGGGTTGGCAATTGTAACTTCGTGCCCTTTAACCAGAATACGCCCGCTGTCTTTGGCGTAAATTCCGGCCAACACCTTCATCAGGGTTGACTTGCCAGCGCCGTTTTCACCAACCAGGGCATGCACCTCACCGGGGCGCAACTCAAACCGGCAGTGATCCAGTGCGTGGACGCCGGGAAAGGATTTATCAACCCCTTCCATTACTACTAAAGATTCAGCCATCTAATCTCCTCCGCGCAACAATTATTTTGGGTGCGACCTGCCATCAATCTACTCCTGCTACCTGGCCGGGCGGGTACAGGATTGGCGAACCACTAACTCTACCGGCAAAGGAGCCAGCGGCTCAACCGGTTGTTGGGTCATCAATTTTATCAGCAGGCTGGCCGCGGTTTTGCCCAGCTCGTAAGTGGGCTGGCGCACCACCGTTAACGGCGGCGAAAACAGGGGCGCCCAGTCGTGGTCATCAAAACTGATCAGCGAAATATCATCCGGGCAGCACAATCCCCGCTGCTTGAGGGCATGCAGTGTGCCCAGCGTCATCTGGTTATTGGCCACAAAAATTGCCGACGGCCGGTCTTTTAAATCAAGCAGCGCCTGCAAGGCGTAAAACGCGGCCGGGGTCATTTGGTTATTGGTTAAAAAGTTAGGTGGCGGAACAACCTGGTTGAGTTGATTGGTAGAAAAGCGAGGGTCGGCGTGGACAACCAACGAGTCATCTACCCCTAATCCGGCATCGTCCATTGCCTGCTTGTAACCGTTAAAGCGGTCAAGCTGGGTGGAGATTGTTTCCAACCCCATCAACACGGCAATCCGGCGATGGCCCAGCTCGATCAGGTAGCGGGTGGCTTCGTAAGCGCCGTGTTTGTTATCGACATTAACCAGCGGCGCATCGAGGCCGGGCATTTGCCGGTCTAGCAAAACAATGGGGATTTCAGCAGCGGCCATGCGGTTGAGCCGTTCCGACGGCACGCCGGTAGGGGCAATGACCAGCCCGTCGATTTGGCGGGCAAACAACAGCCGCAAATATTCATCTTCACGTTGGGGGGCTTCATCGGTGTTACAAAAAATGGTGTGGTAACCGTACTGGTTAATCTCGTCTTCAACACCACGAGCAACCGCGGTAAAAAACGGGTTGGCAATATCGGAGATGACCAGGCCAATGGTTTGGGTAGAGTTAGTAACCAGGCCGCGGGCAATGGCGCTGGGCTGATATTGCAGCTCTTCAATTGCGGTTAAAACTTTCAGGCGTGTTTCCTCACGTACAAATCGGGTTTCGTTGATTACATGCGACACCGTCGCTGTTGAAACACCTGCGCGTTCGGCAACATCCTGAATTCGTACTCTCGCCATCAAGTTGACACACCATTGTGATAAAATTTATCAAACCCTTGAAAAAACGGAAGGAAACTACTGCGGAAAATTTTTACGTAAGCGATTACGTAAGCGATTACGTAAACAATTTACCCAAGATTACTCCAATTCGGTTGGTTTGTCAAGCCAAAGGTTTTGTCTCAAACCTTAAAATTCAATGCCCGCTCCAACTCACCCGCCATCCTTCAAATATCCCCGATCCGGGTTTGACAAGTCCGCCGAAACCGATATAATGGTTTCGAAATCTTTCGAAACCATTATACTACAAACCAAACCGAAAGCAACAAAGGGGTATCTTTTGGGCAAAGAACATCGGCTGGCAGAAAGAAGGCAGAATATCATCGGGGTTCTGACCGAAGCAGGCCATCTGTCTGTGACTGATCTGAGCGCCCGTTTTGATGTTTCCGAGGTCACAATCCGGCAGGATTTGCAGGCGCTCAGCGAACAGGGCTTGCTGCAGCGCACTCGCGGCGGCGCGCTGTCGATCAACGCCATGCCCGAATTCTCGTTTGATGTTCGCCAGCACCAGCAAGCGACCGAAAAGGCCCGGATTGGGCAGGCCGCCGCCGAACTGGTGCACTACGGTGACACCATTTTTCTGGATGCCAGCACCACCGCCCAGGCGATGATCCCCCACCTCAAACGGCTCAGCGAACTGACCATTGTAACCAACAGCCTGCGAGTAGCCATGAGCCTGCTCGACGCCGCGCACATCCACGTGCTGATGCCCGGCGGCAGTTTGCGGCGCACCTCCATTTCACTGGTGGGCCAGCCGCAGTGCGACTTTTTGGAAGGCGTTCACCTTGAAATTGGTTTTTTTGGGGCCAGAGGCATCAGCGTGGCCGAAGGGTTAACCGATGCCGGCTTGGAAGAAGTGCGCATGAAAAGATCGATGGTTGAACGCTGCCGCCGTATCGTCGGTGTGCTGGACTCGCGCAAATGGGGCAAAGTTTCGGCCTCAACCTTTGCCGATCTTGAGCAGGTTGACATCATCATTACCGATAGAGACGCGCCACCAACCCTGGTTAGCCAGGTGAAAAATCATCACGTTGACGTGATCCTAGTTTAAATTTTTTGCGGGGTGACTATGGCAGAACCCATTTTGAGAATGACCCATATCAGTAAAAACTTTGCCGGTGTGCAGGCGCTGCGTGGTGTGCAGTTTGATCTGTTCCCCGGCGAAGTCCACGCCATTTTAGGCGAAAACGGCGCCGGTAAATCCACGCTCATCAAAATTATTACCGGCGTTCACCAGCCCAACGAGGGCGAAATTTTCCTCAACGGCACGCAAGTTCACTTTGCCGATCCACGTGAGGCGCGCGAGCACGGTATCGCCGCCATTTATCAGGAACCCAGCCTCTTTCCTGATTTGGACATTGCCGAAAACATTTTTGTCGGCCGCCAGCCCATGCGCGGCGGCCAGCAAATCAACTGGAAAACCATGACCAGCGAAGCCGGCAACCTGCTCGATACGCTGGGCGTGGAACTTAACCCCAAAACCAAAGCCCGTGATTTGAGCGTGGCCGAACAGCAAATGGTAGAAATCGCCCGGGCGCTGTCGGTGAACGCCAAAATTTTGATTATGGACGAGCCGACCTCATCGCTGACGCTGGCCGAGGTGGCCGACCTGTTCCGCATTGTGCGCCGGCTGCGCGAAAGCGGCACCGCCATTGTATTCATTTCGCACCGGCTGGAAGATTTGTTTGAGCTGGCCGACCGGGTGACCGTACTGCGCGACGGCGCTTACGTGGACACCCGCCCTATGGCCGGCGTAACCACCGAACAGCTCATCCAGATGATGGTGGGCCGCACCCTCAACGATCTATTCCCCAAACTTGATGTTGAAGCCAGCGATGTCGCCCTGAAAGTGGAAAAGCTGTCGCTGGAAGGGGTGTTCAACAACGTTTCTTTTGAATTGCGCAAAGGCGAAATTTTAGGGATGGCCGGGCTGGTGGGCGCCGGCCGCACCGATGTGGCCCGCACCATTTTTGGCATTACCCCCGCCACCAGCGGCCGCATTGAGATTGACGGCAGAGAAGTGCGCATCACCAACCCGCAGCAGGCCATGAATCTGGGGCTGGCCTACGTGCCGGAGGACCGCCAGCATCACGGCCTGGTGCTGCCGATGAGCATTAACCACAATATTACCCTGCCCACAATCTCAAACTTTGCCCAAAACGGCTGGATAAAAAATTCCGCGGCCAGTATCGCTGCCCAGGAAGCGGCCACTCAAATGGAGGTCAAAGCCTCGAGCATCTGGCAAAAGGCCAAAGAACTCTCCGGCGGCAACCAGCAAAAAGTAGTGCTGGCCAAATGGCTGGCTACCCAGCCACGCATCCTCATTTTAGACGAACCCACCCGCGGCATCGACGTGGGCACCAAAGCCGCCGTACACGGGCTGATGAGTGAACTGGCTGCGCAGGGCATGGCTATTTTGATGATTTCGTCAGAATTGCCGGAAATTCTGGGCATGAGCGACAGAATTTTGGTAATGCGTGAGGGCTATGTGACCGCCCAGTTCAGCCGGGAAGAAGCCACACAGGAAAAAATCATGCTCGCGGCCACGCAGTCGCTGGAAGGAGTGCTAAATTGACCACGCAGACGGTTAGCGCCCCCAAACAAAGTTTTGTATTCACCCTGGCCAAATTCCGGGAAACCGGAATCATCGCCTTCATAGTGCTGTTAATTGTGGCGGTCAGTTTACGCAGCCCCTATTTTTTAACGCTCGAAAACTTCCGCGACATTTTGATGAATATCTCAATTTTGGTCATTGTCGCTCTGGCTCAAATGATGGTGATTATTACCCGCGGCATCGATCTGTCCGTGGGGTCAATGATTGGGTTGGTGGCGATGATGGTCGCCTTTGTCATCAAAGTTAACCCGGAAATGTCGCCGGTGGTGGCGGTTTTGCTGGGGATGGCTTTGGGCAGTGTACTCGGCAGTTTCAATGGGTTTGTAATCACGGTGGGCGGGGTGCCGCCGATTATCGCCACTCTCGGCACGCTGAGCGTGTATCGCGGGCTGGTTTTTTTGTACAGCCAGGGCACGTGGATCAACTCGTTTGAAATGCCGCACAGTTTTAAAGTAATATCGAAAGGCACGCCGTTGGGCCTGCCCAATCTGGTCATCTTCGCCATCGTCATTGCGGCGATTATTTACTACTTTTTGAATTACACCCGCCCCGGCCGCGATATTTACGCCGTGGGCAGCAACCCCGATGCGGCGCAGGTGGCCGGTATCCGGGTGCAGCGGGTAATTTTTATGGTGTACGTGATTTCCGGCCTGCTGTGCGGCTTGGCCGGGGTACTGTGGGCCAGCCGCTTTGAGTCGGCGCAAACCAACACCGCGCTCGGGTTTGAACTGCAAACAGTGGCGGCTTCGGTGGTGGGCGGCGTCAACATTATGGGCGGCAGTGGCACAGTCACCGGCGTACTGCTCGGCGGGTTTTTGCTGGGGATTATCACCAACGCCCTCACCCTGATCCGAATTTCACCATTTTGGCAACTGGCTGCACAGGGCGCGCTGATTTTGCTGGCCGTTATTGTTGACTCGGCTATTTTGCGCCGCCTGCAAAAAACCGTCGCCGCTGCACGGAGGGCAAAATGACCACTCAAACCACACCCCAACTCCAACCTGTCAGCATGCAACCGCCCCGGCAGTCGTTTGTGGCTACGTTTATGCGCTGGGAATGGATGCTGATTCTGCTGATCGTTGTTGTGGCGATTGTCAATTCCTTTCTGTCGCCCTTCTTTTTGAGCGTCAACAACCTGTTCCGCACCGCCTCGGATTTTATCGAGATGGGGCTGATGATGCTACCGATGGTGTTCATTATCATCACCGGCAACATCGACCTCGCCGTGGCCTCAAACCTGGCCATGTGCGCCAGTTTTATGGGCTGGCTGTTCAATAACGGTGTCAACATTTGGGTGGCGGCCGCGGCCGCGCTGCTGCTGGGCGGGCTGGCCGGGTTGCTGAACGGTTTTTTGGTGGCCAAAGTGCGGCTGCCGGCGCTGGTGGTCACACTCGGTACGTTTGCCTTTTATCGCGGGATTGCCTACGTGCTGCTCGGCGACCAGGCAGCGCGCGGTTATCCATCGTCGTTCACTTACCTGGGGCAGGGCAAAATTTTTGGCCCGGTCCCTTTCTCGCTGTTGATATTTGTGGTGCTGATCCTGGTATTTGGGCTGGTGCTGCACAAAACCACATTTGGCCGCTATGTGTACGCCATCGGCAATAACGAAGAAGCCTGCCGTTATTCCGGCGTGCCGGTCGCCCGCATCAAAATGACCATTTTTGTCGCCTCTGGCTTGATGGCCGCCCTGGCCGGCATTGTTATGGCCAGCCGCTTTGGCAGCACCCGGCCCGATATTGGCCTGGGGCTGGAGCTGGACGTCATCACCGCCACGGTGCTGGGCGGGGTGAATATTTTGGGCGGCAGCGGCACTATGGTCGGCGCGATTTTGTCGCTGGTGCTCATCGGTATTATGCGCTTTGGCATGAGCCTGGTTAACATTCAGGGCCAGGTGCAAAGCGTGGCCATTGGCATGCTGCTCATTTTGGCCATTTTGCTACCCAACGTTGGCCGCAAAATCTCCGGCGGCGGCCTCAAGTTAAACCCCAGTACTTTGTTAACCACAGCGATTGCTGTTGTTATGGCGGTTCTGTTTGGCGCTTTCTTTTCCTTATCCCGAACCCCTGTTTTGGTGACACCTACCCCCACCTCCCTTCCACCTACCGCTACACCCCTGCCCGCGGTTGTTTTAAAACCAACTCCGACTCCGGTCCAGATTCCACCTACTCCCACCCCGCGCCCATCGCCGACGCCGTTACCCACTGCCACACCCGTTCCGGCCGGGGCGGCTGCGCCTGCGGCCAGCCCCACGCCAACAGAACCGCCAAAACCGGTCGATGATATGATCGAGATTCCGGCCGGGCCGTTTATTTTGGGCAGCAACACCACCGAACCCAACGAAGGCCCCGAGCAAAAAATGGAGCTGCCCGCCTTTGAAATTGACCGGTTTGAGGTGGCAAACGAAGATTTTCAGATGTTTGTCGACGCCACCGGCTACCAAACCGAAGCTGAACGCAGCGGGGCCAAGAAAACCTGGCTAAACTACGTTGAAGGCAAAGGCAACCATCCGGTTGTCAAAGTAGACTGGAACGATGCCGTAGCCTACTGCGAATGGCTGGGCAAACGGCTGCCCACTGAGTTTGAATGGGAAAAAGCCGCCCGCGGCGAAAATGGCAATCTGTTCCCGTGGGGCAATACCTTTGACCCGACCAAAGCCAACATCAAAGCCACCGGCATTCGCGGCACGGTAGCCGTGGGCAGTTTCCCGGCCGGGGCCAGCCTCTACGGGGTGGAAGATATGGCCGGCAACGTTTGGGAATGGACGGCCAGCCCCTACCAGGGCTATCCCACCAGTACCTACGTTGATAGTTTTTACAGTAATGATTTGCGGGTAACGCGTGGCGGCGGCTGGTTTGATGACGAAGCCCAAATTCGCTCCAACAACCGCTCCGCCGCCGCGCTTGACGCCGCCAACGACGACCTTGGGTTCCGTTGCGTGCGTTAGCCAGAAATTGATTTTTAGTTCGTTTGGTGCTACAAAATAAAACTGATCTGCGACAGCCGTGCGGTGCCTGGCAATGTTTCGCACGAGCCGTCACAGGCACAAAAGGAGGAAAAAAGCCTATAATCAAAATTCTGTTCAAATCCAAAAGTAAGTGTATACCTCAAGTAATCTCAAAAAAAGCACAGGAGGACTAGTAGTATGCTCAACAAAATGTTTAAAGTGATGGTTGTTATGGTACTGCTCGCGCTGCTCGTTCCGGCAGCTACGGGCGTCTTTGCGCAGGGCGTTACCTGCTCAGAAGACTACAGTGTTCAGGCCGATGACTGGCTGAGTAAACTGGCTGACAAATTCTACGGCGATGTGCTGGCCTACCCGGCCATTTTTGAAGCCACCAACGCGGTGGCCGCAACTGACAGCAGCTACGCTACCATTGCCAACGCTGACCTGATCGAAGTGGGTTGGAAACTGTGCATCCCCAGCCAGGAAGATGCGCAAGCCCTGCTCGGCGGGCAGATGATGGCTGAAGCTCCGGCGATGGCCGAAGCTCCGGCGATGGCCGAAGGCGGCAAAACCTACGTGCTGGTTCCCAAAAACCTGGGCAACCCCTACTTTGATACCGCCAACACCGGTGCGCAGGAAGCTGCCGCCGAACTTGGTGTAACCGTAACCTACCAGGGTTCCGCCACCGCCGACGCCACCGAACAGATCCAACTGCTCAACTCGCTCATTGCCCAACAGGTGAATGGTCTGGCCGTTAGCGCCAACGACGCCGACGCCCTGGTGCCCGTGGGCGCCGATGCCATCGCGGCCGGTATTCCGGTTGTAAGCTGGGACTCCCAGATTGCCCCCGGCGGCCGCACCGTGCATGTTAACCAGGCCGACGCCGAAGGCATTGGCCGCGGCCAGATTCAGCTTGTTTCCAAGCTGATTGGCGGCGCAGGCCAGATCGCCATCCTCAGCGCCACCTCCACCGCCCCCAACCAGAACGAGTGGATCAAATGGATGGAAGACGAACTGACCAAACCGGAATACGCCAACATCGAACTGGTGGCCACCGTTTACGGTGACGACGAAGATGAAAAGAGCTACAACGAAGCTCAAGGGCTGATGAAAACCTACCCTGATCTGAAGGGCATCATCTCCCCCACCACCGTCGGCATCGCCGCCTCTGCCCGCGCCGTGCAGGATGCCGGCAAAGTTGGTCAAGTGGCTGTTACCGGTTTGGGCACCCCCAACCAGATGCGCGACTATGTCAAGAGTGGCGCTGCCCCGGCCTTTGCGCTGTGGAACCCGGCCGACCTGGGCTACCTGGCTGTTTACACCCTGGATGCCATTTCCAGCGGTAAAATCACCGGCGCCCCTGGCGACACCTTTGAAGCCGGCAAACTGGGCTCCTACACCATCGATGAAAATGGTGTGGTTCTGCTTGGGCCGCCCACCGTCTTCGACGCCAGCAACATCGACAGCTTCGACTTCTAAACTAACTTGAACTCATCCCTGGCCGGTCGCGCGAGTGGCCGGCCAGGGGTACTTCGCTTGTGAGTTTTGGTGTGCGCATCCGGCTGCCCCGCGCTGTGTACACCAGAGCGCACAATCGATGTATCACCCAAAGGATTGATTAATTTTGAAACGTGATACCCTCGCTCTGCACGTTGGCGTAAAAACTGACCCCGTTGAATACCGTTACTCATACGCCTGGTTGTTTAAGTTGATGGCCGAAGAAGGGGTATTTCACGCCCAACTGGGCAGCTTTTTTGAACTCTACCAACTCCCCGATGACTACTTTGTCCAGCTCAAAAACGAGGCCGCTGCCTGCGGCGTGACAATATCAAGCATTTTCACGGCACATCGCGAGCTGGGCGGCTTCTTTCGCTTTGAACACCCGGCCTGGGCCGAAGTAACCCGCCGCAACTACCGGCGGCTCATTCAAATTGCCGCGCTGTTGCAAGTGCGCTGCGTTGGCTCAAATGCCGGCGCAGTTCTGCGCGACCAGATGCACCACAAACAAGAGGGGATGCAGCGTTATCTGGAATTTATGCACGAAATGCAGGCCTACGCCCACCAGTGCGGCGTCACCTGCCTCACCATCGAGCCGATGAGCTGCCTGGCCGAGCCACCCACCCTGCCCGCCGAACTGCATGCCGTCGCCCAAACTTTGCTGGATTATCACCGCCAGCACCCCGACTCAACGGCCACTGTTGGCTACTGCACCGATGTATCGCACGGCCACGCCGACCGCGACGGCCAGGTGCAGTGGGACAACATGCAGCTTTTGGCCGAGTCGCTGCCGTATCTACGCGAAGTTCATCTCAAAAACACCGACGCCATTTTCAACGCCACCTTTGGCTTTTCTGCGGCGGAACGGGCACGCGGCATTGTTGATATTCCGGCCGTGGTTGAACTGCTGCAAAATCAGGCCGCCAAAATCCCGGTGCCCGAGATCGTGGGCTACCTTGAAATCAACGGCCCCAAATTTGGCCGCGACTACACCGACTTCAAACTTGAACCCATGCTGCGCGAGTCGCTGCGCTATTTGCGGGAAGCATTCACCGTTACCCCCCAACCGGCCCACCTGCCGGCAGGAGGCGCCTAACCGATGACAGCCGGGCCTGATTCCCGCACGATGAATGCCTGCGTCCTGCACGCTATCGGCGATATGCGGTACGAGCAGGTTCCGCGACCGCAACCCGGGCCGGGGCAGGTGCTGCTGCGGATTGCCTACTGCGGCGTCTGTGGCTCAGACATCCCGCGCGTGTTTGTTAAAGGCACCTACCACTTCCCCACCATCATCGGCCACGAATTTGCCGGCGTGGTTGAAGCCGCCGGCCCCGGCGTAACGGATGTTGTCCCCGGCGACCGGGTGGCCGTGTTCCCGCTGCTGTGGTGCGGCCACTGCCCGCCCTGCGAGCAGGGCAAATACGTGCAGTGCCTCAATTACGATTATCTTGGCTCCCGGCGCGACGGCGCGTTTGCCGAGTTTGTTGTTGCGCCCCGCCAAAATCTGGTCCGAGTCCCGGCCGGGGTGTCGCTGGCCGAAGCGGCCATGACCGAGCCGGCCGCCGTGGCCCTGCACGCCCTGCGCCGCGCCGGCGGCTGCGGCCCCGGCGACAACGTGGCCATTTTTGGGGCTGGCCCCATCGGGCTGATGGTGGCCCAGTGGGCGAGGGCAATGGGTGCGTCGCGGATTTTCATTTTCGACATTGTGCCCCAAAAACTGGCGCTGGCCGGCGATTTGGGTTTTATGCTGACCTTCAACAATCGCGAAACCGACCCGGCGCAGGTAATTGCCCGTGAAACCGGCCGCGACGGCGTCAATCTGGCCATCGAAGCGGCGGGCGTGCCGGCCACCTTTGGGCAGGCGCTCGCGGTGACCGGCCGGGGCGGCAAAATGGTCATTTTGGGCAACCCGGCCGCCGACGTGACTCTGCCGGCCGGCCTCATTTCACAGGCCATGCGCCGCGAGGTGGCCATTTTGGGCACGTGGAATTCTGAGTACAGCGCCGCCGGCAACAGCGACGACTGGCAAACCGTGCTGGCGGCAATGGCCAGCGGTCAGCTTAACCTGACCCCGCTCATCACCCACCGCGTGCCCCTGTCAGAAGCATTCGACGCGCTGATTATGATGCGCGACCAGCGTGACTTTTACGCCAAAGTACTTATTTCACCCGGAGGATTTGCCGAATGAAAGCGGCTGTAATGGAAGAACTGGGGCGGTTGGTTGTTAAAGACGTTCCCACCCCTGAAATTGATGACGACTCGGCCCTGCTGCGGGTTGAGGCCGTGAGCATTTGCGGCTCAGATGTGCGGATTTTGAATTACGGCAACCCGCGCGTGCAGCCGCCGGCCATTATTGGCCACGAAGCCGCCGGCGCCATTGTGCAGGCCGGCAAAAATGTGACCCGCGTTAAAGTTGGCGACCGGGTGGCGCTCGGGGCGGACGTACCCTGCGGCCAGTGTAACTGGTGCCGCAATGGGCTGGGCAATAACTGCGCCATCAATTACGCCATCGGCTACCAGATTCCCGGCGCGTTTGCCCAATTTATGAAACTGTCGCGGCTGGTGCTGGAAGAGGGGCCGGTCACCCGCATCAGCGACACCCTGCCGTTTGAAATTGCCGCCTTCGCCGAGCCGCTGGCCTGCGCCATCAACGGCTTTGAACTGGTCAACCTGTCGCTGGGCAAAAGTGTGGTCATCATTGGGCTGGGGCCAATTGGCTGCGCGATGATTGACCTGGCCCGGCAGATGGGCGCAACCAAAGTCATCGGCGTGCAGCGCAGCCAGCTCCGCATGGACATCGCCAAAAGCTACGAAGCCGATGTGTACATTAACCCGCGGGAAGAGGATGTAGTGGCTCGCTGCCGCGCAGAAACCGGCGGCGAAGGGCCGGACATTGTGATAACCGCCTGCGGTTCGGTGGAAGCCCACGAACAGGCCGTAGAAATGGTTGCCCATCGCGGCTACGTGAACCTGTTTGGCGGGCTGAAAAAAGGGACCCGCCCCATGAGCCTGTTGTCGAACACCATTCATTACAAAGAGTGTTTTGTCACCGGCTCGCACGGCAGCACGCCGCGCCAGCACGAACTTGCCGTGCAGTTGCTGGAAAAAGGGCTGGTGCGTGTTGAGCCGCTGCTCACCCACCACTTCCCGCTCAGCGACATCAACCGCGGCTTTGAAGTAATGGACAGCAAACAGGGGATGAAAATTGTAATTCATCCCAATCAAGTATAAGCACGGAGTCGAAACCTACCGCAATTTTTGGCTGATCGTAATGACTCCCCATCCCCCCTACCCCCCTTCCCCAGGGAAGGGGGACTCTGGAAGCGTGGTGGCCAGGCGGCTTTGCCGCCTGGCCACCACGCCAACGATTTAACCCCTCCCCCAAGTTTGGGGGAGGGGCAGGGGAGGGGGTTGACGACCCGAAAGAGTTTTCGCCTCCGACTGCAAATTAGGAGAATCAGCATATGCAAACAATACCCGAATTACTGGCCTACGTTGGCCGGCGGATGTTCGAGCGGCGGCTGGCCGACATGGCCGGCGGCAACATCAGCGTTCGCGATGGCGACACCATTTACATTTCGCCGCGTTACAGCGGCAGCAAATACAACTGGCAGCTCAACCCGGAGCAGATCATCTCCGGCCCGGTTGACACCGACGACCTGCTGGCCAACCCCAACTTCTCCCGCGAAGGCAAAGCGCATCTGGCCGTCTACCGCACCTTCCCGGACGTCACCGGCATCATTCACGCCCACCCGTTCCACATTTTGCCCTTCTGCGTGGCCGAGCGCCCCATCGAACCGGTACTGGAAGCCACCCAGAAATTTGGCATGGTGCCGGTGATCAAAGGCGCGCCGGCCCACGGCCCGGAACTGGCGGCCAACATTGTCGAAGGGCTGCGCGGCAAAGACGAAAATATCCGCGCGCAGGCCGCCGCCGTGCTGATGCCCAAACACGGCATTCTGGTGGCCGGCAAAAATGTGATGGCCGCGCTCGACGCGCTGGAACGGATTGACTGGAACTGCTGGTGCATTATGGCCCAAAACCTGATCCCGCCCACCCCCATCCAATACATCGCGCCGGGCCAGTAATGATTTTAACCGTCACGCCCAACGCGGCGCTGGACCGGGTGATGTTTATCGACGAGTTCCGGCCTGGCACTTCCATGCGGCCCGACCGCTGGTTGGACAAAGTTGGCGGCAAGGCGCTCGACGCCTCGGTGGCGCTGGCTATGTTTGGCGTGGACACACTGGCGCTCACATTTGTGGCCGGCAGCGTGGGGCAGGCGCTCATCGGCCTGCTGGATGGTTATGGCATCCGCCACGATGAAATCTGGCTGGCCGGCGAAACCCGCATTTCGCACGTGCTGGTTGAAACCAACTACCGCCGCCACAGCCATCTCACCGCTGGCTCCATCACCGTGCCGCCGGAAGCCGGAGCGGAACTGCTGGCCAAAATTGACCGGCACGCGCCCGCCGCCGACTGGCTGGTGGCCGGCGGCACCTTGCCCGCCGGGTTGCCGCCCGATTTTTACGCCCGGCTGGTGGCCCGCGCCGCCAAACACAACCGGCCCGTTTTGCTCGACAGCTCCGGCGCGCCGGTTCAGGCTGTGCTGGAGTCGCCGCCGGCGGTGCTCAAAATGAACTGGGGCGAATTTTCCTACACGTTTAACGCCCCGGCCGGCAGTTTTGAGCAGTTGGTTAACCAGGCGCGGCAGGTACGCCAGCAGTACCAACTGCCAGCGTTGGTGCTCACCTGCGGCGAGCAGGGCATTGTGGCGATAACGCCGGCGGGCGCGCTGCACGCCAGTTGCCCGCCGCAACCGGTGGTCAATGCCGCCGGCGCGGGCGATGTCGCCTCGGCGGGGCTGGCCTGGCGGCTGTCGCTGGGCGAGGCGTGGCCGGCAGCATTGCGCTGGACCGTGGCAGCCAGCGCGGCCAGCGTGCTCACCGAAGGCACCGCCGATTGCCGGCTGGCTGATATTGAGCAAATTCTGCCGCAAACCACGGTGCGGCCACTCGATTAAACGGAAAAACAGTTTGGTGAGTTGGGTGGGTTGGATGAGTTATGAGTTTTGAGTGATGAGTTTTGAGTTCGTCATTCGCAATTCGCTGACTCGCCACCCGCCACCCGCTACTCGCAACACGCCATTCGCGCATTCGCAATTCGCTTATTTTTTCGGGAGATAGACCGAATCCCGATATTGCAACGAAGAATACCTGTGCCCGGTAGAGCGAAGCCTCCCCGTGGGACGGGTGAAAATTAACGTTTAACCGACGGTCAGGAGACTCTTCGCCTTCGGCTCAAAGTGGCATTTCTGAGCATTTTCCTAATTCCTGACTCCTGACTCCTGAATCCTATTTTTACAGGAGCAACCAATGACAGACATGCTTGACCAACTGGTAAACTTATCAAAAAATCTCGGCCTGCCGGCCAATGATTACGTCATTTTGGGCGAAGGCAACACGTCGGCCAAAATTGATGACCAATCGTTTTGGGTAAAAAAGAGCGGCGTCGAGCTGGCTACCATCGATGCTGATGGGTTTGCCCGGGTTCGCTTTGAGCCAATGCTGGAGATGCTCACCGGCCCGGAGTTGAGCGACGACGAAATCACCCAGGCCCTGTTTGCCGCCAAAGTCGATCCGCAGTCGCCCGGCAAACCATCGGTAGAAACCGCGTTTCACGCCGCCTGCCTGCAACTCCCCGACGTAAATTTTGTGGCCCACACCCACCCCACCGCCATCAACATGCTCACCTGCTCGGTGGCCTTTGAAGCCGCCACCACCGGCCGTCTCTTCCCGGACGAAATTGTCATTTGCGGCGTGGCTCCGCTGCTGATCCCCTACATCGACCCTGGCCTGCCGCTGGCCCGCGAGATTTACCGCCGCCTGTACCAGTACATTGATGAGCGCGGCGAACGGCCCAAAATCATTTTGATGCAGAATCACGGGCTGATCGTGCTCGCGCCCACGGCCCAGCAGGCGCAAAACATCACCGCGATGGCGGTTAAAGCGGCGCGGATTTTGCAGGGGACGTATGCGTTTGGCGGGCCGCATTTTCTCACCCCCGCCGATGTTAACCGCATCCACACCCGCCCGGACGAGCACTACCGCCAGAAAATCATCGGCAAAGGTTAACCGGCATGCCGTCAGAATTTTTTCGCGGCGAATTTTGCGTCAGTACCGACCCGGCCCGGCTGGATTTGGCCGTCATTCACGCATTTCTGGCCACCACCTACTGGTCGCCCGGCATCCCTCGCGAGGTGGTGGCCCGGGCCATCGCCCACTCGCTCTGTTTTGGCTTGTATCACGAGCAGCGGCAAATCGGCTTTGCCCGCGTGATCACCGATTACACCAACCACGCCTATCTGGCCGATGTGTTTGTGCTGAACGAGTATCGCGGCCGGGGGTTGGGCCGCTGGCTGATTGAGTGCCTGGTTTCCTACCCGGAGTTACAGGGCATCCGCCGAATGCTGCTCTGCACCGACGACGCCCACAATTTTTATGAGCAATTGGGCTTTGCCCCGCTGGCCGAGCCGGCCAAATATATGGAAAAACTGTACCAGCGCACCTGGTTTAAGGAACAAGAATAATGACCCAGCCCATTGAAATTCTGGAAGCACAACTGAACAATTTTTCGCTGGAGGTTCGTACCGGCGCGCTGCAAGAGCTGACCCGACTGGCCAACGCCGGCCACATCGACCTGCCGCCGCTGGTCAACGTGGCCAACATGCACTGCCACACCTTTTTCTCCTTCAACGGTTACGGCCACTCGCCCTCGTCGCTGGCCTGGCAGGGCCGCAAAAGAGGCCTCAAATTGATGGGCATTGTTGATTTTGACGTGATCGACGCCGTGGACGAATTTTTGGACGCCTGCGCTCTGGTGGGTATCCGCGGCAGCGCCGGCATTGAAACCCGGGTGTACGTGCCCGAATTTGGCCGCCGCGAGATTAACTCGCCCGGCGAGCCGGGCATCGCCTACCACATGGGCATCGGTTTTGCCAGCAGCGCCGTACCGGCTGAAGCCCGGCCGGTCATCGACAGCATGCGCCAGCGCGCCGCCGAACGCAACACCGACATGCTTGAGCGCGTTAACGCCCACCTGTCCCCGCTGACCATCGATTATCAGGCCGATGTTTTGCCGCTGACCCCGCGCGGCAACGCTACCGAGCGCCACATGCTGGCCGCCTATCTGGCTGCCGCCGAGCGCACCGTGGCCAACCCCATCGATTTTTGGGCCGGCAAACTGGGTCTGCCCGCCGATAAAGTGGCGGCGCAAATGGCGGACATGCCCACATTTCAAAACACGGTCCGCGGCAAATTGATGAAACGCGGCGGTGTGGGCTACGTTCAACCCAGCCCGCACGCCTTCCCCTCCGTGGAAGAGTTTCACCGCTTCATTGAAGCCTGCGGGGCGCTGCCCTGCGCCGCCTGGCTCGACGGCATGTCTGAGGGAGAGCAGGCCATTGAAGAGCTGCTGGCGCTGCTCATTGACAAAGGTGCGGTTGCCTTCAACATTGTCCCCGACCGCAACTGGAACATCGCCGACCCGGCGGTGAAAGAGGTCAGGCTGGAAAAACTGTACCAGGTAGTTGAATTGACCCAAAAACTTGATCTGCCGCTGAACATTGGCACCGAAATGAACGCCTACGGCCAGAAATGGGTCGATGATTTTGACGCGCCGGAGCTGGCGCCGGTCCGCGAGGCGTTTCTTGACGGCGCATATTTCATCTACGGGCACACCGTGGCCGAGCGCGTGCTGGACCTGGGCTACCAGAGCGCCTGGGCGCAAACCCACTTCCCCGGTCGCCGCCAGCGCAACGCCTTTTTCACCGAGCTGGGCAAACAGGCCGAACCGTCCGCCCTGCAACCTGCCGCCATAAAAAGTCTGATCGAGCAAATTACCGGCAACAAAATTTAACTGACAGACTAAAACCGGAGTCCAAAACTGTAGTTTTGGACTCCCCGCAAATTATTGTAACAATCTGGTCAGGAATCCTGACTCCTAACTCCCGACTCCTGACCCCTATTTTTCAAAGGAGAACAGCTAATGTCTCAAAAATTAGACACCTACAAACAAGCCCCGCAGCCCGGCGAACACAATCGCTTGTGGCCGCTGTATGGCAAAGGGCTGGAAAATCTGGGCAAAGACGGGCAGATGATCGACATCGGTCTGCCCCGGTTTGGCCCCGATGAATTGTTAGTTCGCCACGATGCCTGTGGCATCTGCTTTTCCGACATCAAAGTGATCAACGCCGGGCAGGAACATCCCCGCATTTTCAAAAATATGCAGGAAGACCCGGTGGTGCTCGGCCACGAAGTTTCGATGACCGTGATCGGCGTGGGCGAAAACCTGCGTGACCAGTACAAAGTTGGCGACCGCTTCATTATTCAGGCCGACATTTACGATAAAGGCGTTAACTACGCCTACGGCTACATGTTGCAGGGCGGTATGTCGCAGTACGCCGTCATCGACCGGCGCATTCTGGCCGGCGATCACGGCAACTATCTGCTGCCCGTGCGGCCCACCACCGGCTACGCCGAAAGCGCGCTGGCCGAGCCGTGGGCCTGCGTCATCGCCGCCTACGAACTGAAATATCGCACCGGGCTGAAAGCCGGCGGCTTTACCTGGGTCATCGGCGCCGCCAGCGCCAAAGCCGACTACGAAATCAGCGCCGGTTTTGCGGCAGACAGTCACCCGGCCAAACTGGCGCTCAGTAACGTGCCCGATGCCTTTGCCGCCAAACTGGTAGCGCAAGCCCAAAAACTGGGCATCGAAGTGGTCAACATCGACCTGGCCAACCTCGAAGAGTCAATGGCCGGGCAACCGCCGGTGGACGACATCATCATTTTGGGCGCTAACGCCGATGTCATCGAAGCTGCCAGCCCCTACCTGGCCGATTTTGGCATTGTCGCCCTGCTGGCCGATGAGCCGCTGCCGCGCCCGGTGCAGGTTGACGTGGGCCGCGTCCACTACAACCGCTGGACGTATGTTGGCGGCGCCGGCACAGACATCGCCGCGGCCTATAGCGCCACCCCCGTTCGCTCCGAGCTGAAACCCGGCGGCAAAGCCTGGTTTGTCGGCGCGGGCGGCCCCATCGGCCAAATGCACGTGCAGCGCGCCGTGCAGATTGCCAACTCGCCGGCCACCATCGTTTGCAGCGACTTGTCGCTGGAACGGCTGCAAGTGCTACAGGAAATGATCGGCCCGGATGCGCGGGCCAAAGGCATCAATTTTGTCTGTCTGGGCGCCAGCGATCCCGGCTACGCCGAACAACTGGCTCAACTGGCCGGCGACGGTTTTGACGACGTTATGGTGCTGGCCCCGGCGGCAGTGGTTGTTTCGCAGAGCGCCGCTTATCTGGCCGACAAAGGCGTGATGAACATTTTTGCCGGCCTCAAACGCGGCACCATGGCCACGCTTGATCTGAGCCAGGTTTACCTGCACGACCGGCGATTTATCGGCCACACCGCTTCTACTATTGAAGATTTACGGCTGATGCTCAGCCAAACCGAAAATGGCCAGCTCGCGCCCAACCGCTCCGTGGCGGCGATTGGCTCGCTGGAGGCGGCCAAAGACGGCTTCGACGCAGCACAAAAGGCCAAATATCCGGGCAAAATCGTTATTTTCCCGCAGATCAAAAACTTCCCGCTGACCGCACTGGAAGATTTAAGAGACAAACTGCCCACCGTTTACGCCAAGCTCAAAAACGGCCGGGAATGGACGGTGGAAGCCGAGCAGGAATTTCTGGATTTGATGCTGCCGGAACAGGCGTAAAAACCAATTATTAACCCCCTCCCCTACCCCTCCCCCTTTTAGGGGGGAAACTTTAGAGGTGGGTGTTGGCGGGCGTATAGCGCCCGCCAACACCCACCCGCCAAAATCAAAACCCCCTCTCCCTTAGGGAGAGGGGGCAGGGGGAGAGGGTTAACCGACACTACCTTGAATGGAGGAACACAATGGGTGTATTACAAGACAAAATCGCGCTGGTGACGGGTGGCGCGCAGGGTTTGGGCGAAGCCATCTGCCAGCGGCTGGCCGCCGAAGGCTGCCACGTAGTAGTGGCCGACGTCAATCTGGAAGCAGCCACCGGCACCGCCAACGCCATCACGGCTCAAACCGACCGCCAGTCGCTGGCGGTGAAAGTTGATGTAACCAACGAAGAGCAGGTGGCAACGATGGTCGCCCAAACGCTCGACAAATTTGGCCGGCTGGACGTGGTAGTCTCCAACGCTGGCGTGCTCGTTGCCGAAGAGATCACCGAGTTTCCCGCCGACAAATGGCGCTTTGTAATGGACGTGAATCTGTACGGCTATTTTTTGGTGGCCAAACACGCGGCCAAACCGATGAAAGAACAGCGCAGCGGGGCCATCGTCCAGATCAACTCCAAATCCGGCAAAAAAGGCAGCTTCAAAAATTCGGCATATGCAGCCAGCAAATTTGGCGGCATCGGGCTGACGCAAAGCATCGCCCTGGATTTGGCCGAATACAACGTGCGGGCCAACGCCGTCTGCCCCGGCAACCTGCTCGATTCGCCGCTGTGGGTCAACTCGCTGTACAGCCAGTACGCCAAAAAATGGGGCATCACCGAAGCCGAAGTGCGCCAAAAATACATCGACCAGGTGCCCATGAAACGCGGCTGCACCTACACCGATGTCTGCAACGTGGTTGTTTTTCTGGCCTCAGACCAGGCCAGCTACATGACCGGCCAGGCCATCAACGTGACCGGCGGTCAGGAAATGCGGTAGGTCCTCCTTTATTGCGCCGGTGGGGGCCGCGCCAGGATGGCCTCCACCGGCCAAAAATTTAAGCAAAATTTAACATCTACCCCCTTGACGGGGTTTTCTTTTGGTGTTAAAATGAAAGTAATCGAAAGTAAATATAAACACTCACAAAGACGATGGACGCTGCAACGCTGTACCTGGAAGAACGCCGCCAGGCGATATTAAACCGAATTACCGAACAAGGCCGGGCTTCGGTGGCCGAATTGAGCCAGGCGCTCGGCGTGAGCGAAGTGACCATTCGCACCGATTTGCAGGCGCTGGCCGAGCGCAAATTGATTGTGCGCACCCACGGCGGCGCTATCCCCGCCAGCGATGGCCGGCACGACATCGCCCTGGCCATGCGCCGCCAAAAACAAGTGCAGGAAAAAGGGCGCATCGGCCAGGCCGCCGCCGCGCTGGTAGCGGATGGCGACGCCATTTTTGTTGACAGCAGCAGCACCGCCCTCACCCTGCTACCGCACCTCAAAAATCGCCGCCAGCTCACCATTATCACCAACAGCCTGGCCGTAGCTCAGGAAATGCAAGACACCCCCACCGTCAAAGTGGTCATGCCCGGCGGCACGCTCCACAACGACACCGCCTCGGTGATTGGCACCGAGGGGCTGAAACTTCTGCAAAAGTACAACATTCAAAAAGGCTTTTTTGGCGCGCATGGTCTCACCCTGGCAGAGGGGTTGACCGACGTTGACGCCGACGAAGCCGACGTTAAACGCGAACTGGTGGCCATGTGCCGGCAGTCCATCGCTCTGCTGGACGCCACAAAATGGGGACAGGTGGGGCTGGCCAGTTTTGCCCGCCCCCGGGACATCAATTTGATCATCACCGACGCCGACGCGCCGGAAGAGATGCTGGCGCAGATTGGCCAGCTTAGCATTGAAATCATCGTAGTCTGAGAGGAAAATTTTATGGCAATCGCAGTGGTAATGCCCAAACAGGGCAACTCCGTAGAAAGTTGTATCATTGTCGCCTGGAAGAAAAAGGTGGGCGACGCCGTGGCCGAGGGCGAAATTGTGTGCGAGGTTGAAACCGACAAAGCCCTGGTCGAAGTGGAAAGCCCGGCTGCCGGCCAGTTGCTGGCCCTTTTTTTTGAGGAAGGGACCGAAGTGCCGGTGATGACCAACATCGCCGCGGTGGGCCAGGCCGGGGAAAATGTCGATGACTTACGCCCCGGCGGCGCGCCCGCGCCAACCGCGCCGGCAACCGAACCCGCTCCCGCCCCGGACTCGCCGCCCGCCACCCGCAACCCGCAACACCCCGGCGCTGACCGGCTGAAAATTTCGCCGCGGGCCAGACACCTGGCCGAGCACAAAGTCATCGACGTGAGCGCGCTGGCCGGCAGCGGCCCCGGCGGGCGGATTATTGAACAGGACGTGCGGGCCGCCGTCGAAGCCCAGCCGGCGATGACTCCGCTGGCCCGTTCGATGGCCCAGACCGGCGAATTTCAGGTGCCGCCGCGCGGTTCCGGCGTCAGCGGCCGGGTGATGTCTGGCGATTTGACTCCGCGTGAAGCCGCGCCTGCTGCGGCTCAACCCGTCGCCGTTGCGCCTGCCGCCGGCGAAGTGGAAATTGTGCCGGTCAAAGGCATCCGCAAAGTGATTGCCGAGCGGATGCTGCAATCGCTGCAAACTACGGCTCAACTCACCCTCAACGCCTTTGCCGACGCCCGCAGTTTGCAGGCTTACCGGCAGCAGCTCAAAGCCAGCCCGGACGCGCTGGGGTTGCAAAAAGTAAGCATCAACGATTTGATTTTGCTGGCCGTCTCGCGCACGCTGCCGCAGTACCCCGATTTGAACGCGTTGTTTACGGGTGTGGAAATCCATCGCTACGCGAATGTGCATTTGGGGCTGGCCGTTGACACGCCGCGCGGGCTGATGGTGCCGACCATCCGCGCCGCCAACCGGCTATCGCTCAAGCAGATTTCGGCGGAAGCGCGGCGGCTGGCCGCGGCCTGCCAGGAGGGCAAAATCGCCCCGGACGAGTTGAGCGGCGGCACCTTCACCGTTACCAATTTGGGCGCGCTCGGCATCGAAACCTTTACGCCGGTACTCAACCCGCCGCAGGTGGCCATTTTGGGCGTCGGCGGCATCAATTTGCGCCCGGTGCAGGTTGGCAGCGAGGTGCAGTTTATCCCGCACATCGGCCTGTCGCTAACCATCAACCATCAGGTGGTCGATGGCGCGCCGGCGGCCCGCTTTTTGCAGGCGCTGTCGCAGGGGCTGGCCAATATCGAGTTGTTGCTGGCGCTGTGAAGCGAGTGGCGAGTGGCGAGTGGCGAGTCAAATGAGTTACAAGAATTTTGATGACTGGGCAGAACAAGTCCCGGCGAAAGTAAAAGCTGACTCATTGTGGAATTTTGAGTTGTATCGCAAATCGCTATTTTTGTCAGATTTGGCGTGGCAGGATAGTGGCAAGATGCTGGCTGACCCGCGCGGCAAAAGCATTGCCCAGCAATTGACCCGCAGCGCCGGTTCAATCGCCGCTAATATTGAAGAAGGGTACGGGCGAGGGTACGGCAAAGATTACGCCCGTTTTTTACGAATCGCTCTTGGGTCGGCCCGCGAAACCAAAGGTTGGTATTTTAGAGGCCGACAGATACTCGACGAAGCGGTTGTGGCACATCGCCTCGACCTGATTGATGACATCATCGCTGGTCTGGTGATTACGGCGGAGCAGCAGCGGCGCAAATAAAACCCGCCACCCGCTACTCGCCACCCGCCACCGTTTATTAATCAACATTCAAAAATAGAGACATTTACTATGAGGATTATTGACCAATGACCAAATTAATCACAATTGATCCGGTAGCAGCGCGGAAGAGCGGCGTGTTGACCGCGCCGGAAATTCCGTTGAATGCCTATAAAACTGACCCCAAAGCCGAAGCGGCCAAATACGGCACAACCAATCTGGTGCGCATGTACCGCGATATGGTTTTTATCCGCGAGTTTGAAACCATGCTCGACCGCATTAAACGCGAAGGCAGTTACGAGGGCATTGAGTACAACCACCGCGGCCCGGCCCACCTGTCGATTGGGCAGGAATCGGCGGCGGTGGGGCAGGCCTACCACCTGACCCCGGACGACTTTATTTTTGGCTCGCACCGCAGCCACGGCGAAATTCTGGCCAAAAGCCTGTCGGCCATTGAAAAAATGAGCGACGCCGAACTGCTCAAAATAATGGAAAACTACAACGATGGTTCGACCCTGCGCGTGGTAGAGAAATTCGGCAACAATGGCAGCGTCAAAGGCCTGGCCATCTTCTACACCCTGTACGGCACGCTGGCCGAAATTTTTGCCCGCGAAGCCGGCTTCAACAAAGGGTTAGGCGGCTCGATGCACGCCTTTTTCCCACCGTTTGGGGTGATGCCCAACAACGCCATTGTTGGCGGCAGCGCCGATATTTCGGTGGGCGCGGCGCTGTTCAAACGGGTCAATCGCAAGCCCGGCATTGTGATTGCTAACATTGGCGACGCCTCGATGGGCTGCGGCCCGGTATGGGAAGGGATGATGTTTGCGGCGATGGACCAGTACCGCACCCTCTGGCCGGAAGACATCGGCGGCGCGCCGCCCATCCTCTTTAATTTTATGGACAACTTCTACGGCATGGGCGGCCAGCCGCAGGGCGAAACAATGGGCTACGGCATGCTGGCCCGCATCGGGCTGGGCGTTAACCCCGAAGCCATGCACGCCGAGCGGGTGGACGGTTACAACCCGCTGGCCGTGGCCGACGCCATCGAGCGCAAACGGCAAATCCTGCAAGCCGGGCGCGGGCCGGTGCTGCTCGATACCGTCACTTACCGCTTCTCCGGCCACTCCCCGTCGGACGCCTCGGCCTACCGTGAAAAAGAAGAGGTTGACATGTGGCGGCAACACGACGGGCTGACCAATTTTGGCCAGTATTTGGTGGACAACGGCCACGCCACCCCGGCCGATCTGGAGGCGATTCAGGCCGACACCACCGAAAAAATGACCAAAGTCTGCGCCGCCGCCGTGTCGCTGGAAATTTCGCCGCGGCTCAGCACCAGCGTCGATTCGATTGGCGGGCTGATGTTCAACAACCAGTACAAAGAGCGCATGGCCGACGGCGAGCCGGAAGTGCTGCAAAGCAAAGAAGAGAGCCGGTTGAAAGTGACGCTGGCCAAAAATCGGTTTGGGTTGGATGAGGCCGGCAAGCCGCTGCCCAAACTGCGCACGCTGACCTACGCCGAAGCCCTGTTTGAAGCGATGATGCATCGTTTTTACGAAGACCCGACGATGGTGGCCTACGGTGAAGAAAACCGCGACTGGGGCGGCGCGTTTGGCGCGTATCGCGGCCTGACCGAAGCGCTGCCCTATCACCGGCTGTTCAACAGCCCCATCTCCGAAGGCGCGATTGTTGGCACAGCGGTGGGTTATTCGATGTGCGGCGGGCGCGTGGTAGCCGAGCTGATGTACTGCGATTTTATGGGCCGCGCCGGCGACGAAGTGTTCAACCAGATGGCCAAATGGCAATCGATGAGCGCCGGGGTGCTGCAAATGCCGTTGGTGCTGCGCGTGAGCGTGGGGGCCAAGTACGGGGCGCAGCACTCGCAGGACTGGACCTCGCTGGTGGCGCACATGCCGGGGCTGAAGGTCTTTTTCCCGGCCACGCCCTACGACGCCAAAGGCATGCTCAACCTGGCCCTGCGCGGCACCGACCCGGTGGTCTTTTTTGAAAGCCAGCGCCTTTACCCCGAACCGGAAATTCTGGTGGAGGGCGGCGTGCCGGTGGATTACTACGAAGTGCCGCTCGGCGAGCCGGCTGTGCGCCGCACCGGCAGCGATTTGACGATTGTGACCATCGGGGCCACGCTCTACCGGGCGCTGGAAGCCGCCGACGTGCTGCAAGAAAAGTTCGGCCTGTCCACCGAGGTGATCGACGCCCGCTTCATCAACCCGCTCAACTACGACAAAATCATCGAATCGGTCAAGAAAACGGGCAAAGTGCTGCTGGCCTCAGACGCCTGCGAGCGCGGCTCATTTATGCACACAATGGCATCGCACATCAGTCAGTTGGCCTTTGATTATCTCGATGGCCCGGTGGCCGTGGTTGGCGCGCGCAACTGGATCACCCCGGCGGCTGAAATGGAAGAGGCGTTCTTCCCGCAAAAAGAGTGGATCATCGACACCATCCACGAGCGGATTTTGCCGCTGCCCGGCCACCAACCCGCCACCGTGCAATCCAACGCCGAAATCCTGCGGCGCAACCGGCTGGGGATTTAGATAACCCCCTCCCCTACCCCTACCCCTTGCAGGGGGAGGGGATAAAAAGGCGAGACCGGGCCGGCGCAAAGCGCCGGCCCGGTCTCGCCCTCTTTGGAGCAGCGATGGATATTTTTAAATACCAGGCGCTGGGCAACGATATGCTCGTCATCGACCCGGCCAGATTTGCCGGACCGCTCACGCCGGCGGCCATCCGGCGGTTGTGCGACCGCCATTTTGGCGTCGGTGCGGACGGTATTTGTTTCGGCCCGCTGCCCGGCCACAGCCACCCGCGGGCCATGCGCTTTTTCAACCCGGACGGCAGCGAATCGGAAAAAAGCGGCAACGGGCTGCGGATTTTCGCCCGCTATCTGTGGGACCACGGCTACGTTGCCGGCCCGCGCTACGACATCTGGATCAACAACGAGTTGGTTGGGGTTGAAGTGAAGGACGACAGCGCCGGCGTCATCGCCCTGCAGATGGGGCGGCTGTCGTTTGCCAGCGCCGATGTTCCGGCCGGCGGCCCGGCGCGAGAGATGGTCAACGAGCCGGCGCGCTTTGGCCCGGCCGAGTGGCGAATTACGGCGGTCAATATTGGCAACCCCCACTGCGTCATTTTTGCCGACGGCAACCTGGCCGAGCTGGCCCGCACGGCCGGCCCGGCTATCGAAACCGCGGCGCTGTTTCCCAACCGGACCAACGTCCAGTTTGCGCGAGTCATCGACCGGCACACTATCGAAATTGAAATTTGGGAGCGCGGCGCGGGCTACACGCTGGCGTCGGGAACATCGGCCAGCGCGGCGGCGGGGGCAGCGGTTAAAACCGGCCGCTGCGAATCGCCGGTAGAGGTCCGCATGGCCGGCGGCGCGGCGCTGGTGGAAATTGACGCCGATTGGCGGGTAACGCTCACCGGGCCGGTGGCGGCGGTGTTCAGCGGGCGGCTGGCGAGGGAGCTGCCGGGGACAATCGATTGACAGTGCCCCAGCCTTATTTACCGGAGCAGCCGCATAAGCTTGGAAAATGAAATACGCAACACGTCATTCGTAATCTGCGGCAGCAAATCTTTCAGCGCCGCTTCGGCCTCGGAAAAGCGGAAGCTATACCCCAACGACTGCAACCGCGCCGGCGCCACCCGCTGGCCTTCCAGCAGTGTTTCGGACAACTCACCCAACAGAATCTTAAGCGCGATGGCCGGTACGGGTATCAACGCCGGCCGGCTCAAAACCGTACCAATGGCGCGGGCAAACGCCTTGTTTTGCAGCGGGTTGGGCGCAGTCAGGTTGAACGGCCCGCGCGCGGTTTCGGTTTCAATCAAAAATTTGATGGCGTCAACCTCGTCAAAATAATGAATCCACGGGAACCACTGCCTGCCGTTGCCAAGCGGCCCGCCAGCCATCAATTTGAACGGCAGGGCCAGGCGAGGCAGCGCGCCGTCGTCTGGCTCGAGCACAACGCCGCTGCGGATCACCGCCCGCCGCACGCCCATCTCTTCGACGGGTTGGGTTGAAGCCTCCCACTGCACGCAAATATCGGCCAGAAAATCGCTGCCGGGGCCGCGCTCTTCGGTGATCGGCGTGTCTGCCTGCGGGCCGTAATAGCCCACCGCCGACGATTGAACCAGCACCTTTGGTTTTTTAGCCGCCGCGCCGATGGCCTCAACCAGCGCCCGACCCGGATCGAGCCGGCTGCTGAGCAGTACTTTTTTGCGCTCGGCGGTCCAGCGCTCGTCAGCAATACCCGCGCCGGCCAAATTGACCACCGCATCTACCTGCGCCAGCCTGTTACCCCAACCGGCGGTGGTTTGGCCGTCCCACTGCCAAAAGCCAACCTCGCGCGGCAGCGCCGGCGGCCGGCTGGGTTGTCGGCTCAACACCGATGCCTGGTGCCCCCGGGCCAACAAATGCGCCAGCAATCTGCGGCCAATGGCGCCGGTTCCCCCGGCGATAAGTACGTGCATTGAATCTCCTTTTGCGAATAATGAATAGCGATTTTGGATTTTGGATTTACGATTTACGAATTGCGGCTTTGCGCCCCTGCGAATGACGAACGACAGCGGTAAGTATAGCACAGTGCTCGCAGAAATTGCCATCCTCCCCGCTCGTGGTATCATAGCGAGTTATGAACAGACGCCTGCACCTGACCGTTATTGCCCTTTACCTGCTGCTCACGCTGTTTCTCACCTGGCCGTTGGCCGCTAATTTGGCCACGGCCGTCCCCGGCGAAGCGACCTGGGCCTTTGACGAATCGACGTTTGTCTGGAATATGTGGTGGTTCCGCTTCAGCCTCCTCAATTTGGGGCAAAGCCCGCTGATCTCAACCTACACCTTTTTCCCGCTGGGCATTCACCTGACCACGTACACCTTCAACCTGTTCAACGCCGCCGCGGGCCTGCCGCTGCAACTGGCCTTTTCGCTGCCGATTGCCAGCAATTTGATGCTGATCTTTTCGTTTGTCAGCAGCGCCTACGGTACATTTCTGCTGCTGCGATACCTGCTGTCCCAACCCGATATCCGCAATCCCGGCCAGCCCCGGATCGCCGAATTGGCCGCGTTTGTGGCCGGAGCGGTGTACGCCTTTTCGGCCAGCCGGATGATGTACGCCGCGCTGGGCCATTATAATTTTGTCACTATTCAGTGGTTCCCCTTTTACGTGCTGTTTCTGCTCAAAACGCTGCGACAGGGCGGCCGCAAAGTTATAACGCTGACCGGCCTGTTTGCCGCCTTTTGCCTGTATGCCGAGCTGACCTTCAGTGTGTTTCTGCTGGCTTTAACCGCGCTGCTGTTTGTCGCCGAATGGCGGCGGCAGCGGCAGTTTTTGCCCCTGGCGGTGCGGAGCGCGGCGACGGGGATAATTGCCTTTGGGTTAACCGCACCATTTGTGCTGGCCGTGCTGCCCGATTTTTTGAACCCGGCCTACGCCGAACCGGGCTGGGGCGAAGGGTTGAAACTCAGCGCCGATCTGGCCGGCCTGTTCACGCTGACCCCATTGCACCCGCTGTATCCCGTGGAATGGGTAGCCGAACTCCGCGCCGTCATCGAAGGCGCCAGCCGCTTTGCCGACGCCAACACCCTGTTTTTGGGCTACGGTATTTTGGCGCTGGCGCTGGTGGGGGCCGCGGCTTTTCGGCGGGCGGCGGGCGTGTGGCTGGCCGGCGTCATCACTTTTACCGTGCTCAGCCTGGGGCCGCTGCTCACCATTTACGGCCAAAACCGCTTCAACCTCGATGGGTTGGAGGTGACGTTCCCGCTGCCGTTTATGCTGCTGCACTACATCCCCATTCTCAGCGCCAACCGCGTGCCCAACCGTTTTGGCATCCCGTTGACGCTGGCGCTGGCGGTGCTGGTTGGCTTTGGCGCGGTCTGGCTGCTGAGCCGGCTGGCCACTCGGCGAACCGGACCGGCGGTCGCTGCGGCCGCGGCGCTGCTGGCGCTGCTGCTATTTGACCAGTTCAGCGTGCCCCTGCCGCTAACCGACGCCCGCGTCCCGGCGGCGTACGCGCAAATTGGCGCTGAACCCGGCAATTTTACGCTGATGCAACTGCCGCTGGGCTGGCGCAACAGCTACGGCACGCTCGGCGCAGAACAAACCCAACTGCAATATTATCAGGCTGGCCACCAGCGCCCGATGCTCGGCGGCAACACCTCGCGCAACCCTCAATTTAAGTTTGACTACTACGCCAACATCCCGCTTTTCAAAGCGATTACCGCCGTTGAATTGTACCAGCCCGTTGATGATGACACGCTCGACCGGGCGCGGCAGCAGGCGGCGGAATTGATGACGCTGTACAACATCAAATACCTGGCCATCCACGAGCCGATCCCGCACCGCAAACCTTACGAAGACACCTACGCCGCCACCCGGCAATTGACCCTCGATCTGATTCCGCACCAGCCGGAGCCGGTTTACCGCTCGCCGGGGGTGGACGTGTTTGCCGTGCAGCCGGCGGCCATCCCCAACCCGCTGACGCTCGATTTTGGCCAGTGGCGCAGCGACCCCTATCGCGGGGACGGCTGGGCCGGCAACGAGGAAATCTTTGCCGCAACGGCCAACTGGGCCACCGCGCCCCAGGCCGAAATATTTTTCCCGGTTCGCGGCGGCGGCGAGCGGCAGCTTTCGCTGCAAATTGCGCCGTTCAGCTACCCCGGCTCGCCCGGCCAAAGTGTCGGTTTTCAATTGAACGGCCGGCGGTTGGCTGATAGCACCTCACTACACGAAGGCTGGCAACCCATCGACCTGACTTTGCCGGCGGATTTGCTGGCGGACGGCCTGAACCGGCTGACGCTGGAATTTGCCCACACGGCCCAGCCCCGGCAGGTGTTGCCCGCCGCCCGCGCCATCGGCGTTACCGGAGCCGAAACGCCGGTGGATATCGAAGTCAACAGTGGCAACGATTTCGCCTTTATCACCGTTGGTTTTAGCCCAAACGCGGTGGATGCCTCGGCGCACCGGCGCGGAGTCAATGTAACGGTGGTTAATCCCGACAGCGGTGCGGTGGAACAGATGCGCGGCTTCGACACCGCCGCCAACGGTTTTGAGGCCGAATCGCTGCGACAGTTCATCGACGCGATTCCGGCCGGCCGGATTGTGATTGTGGCCACGCAGGGCGCAGACGCCGCGGCCCATTTCTCCGCGCAAACCGGCGCGGCGCTGGCGGCCATCGGCTTGAACGCAGAGCAACTTACGCCGCCATTTTCCGCCATCGGCTTAAAAGGGGCCGTACCGGGCACCGCGCTGCAAGCCAGCGGCGAAGGCGCAGCCTATCTGCGGCTGGGGGCCAACCCGGATACCCGCCCGCTGGCCGCCGCCGTTGACCGGGTGATGATTTCCACCCCTTAACAAAAACCGCCAAGCAGGTTGCAATATTTACAGTCGGCTTTTAAACTGAAAGTAAATATGCTTTGGGAGGCAATTCAATGATGAAACGATACAGTGCTATCGCCTTAGCCTTAATTTTGATGCTGCTGCTGACCGGCCCGGCGCTGGCGCAGGATGGCCGCGACCGAGGCGCGCCGGCCCAACTGCGGCTCCTGCACGCCTCGCCGGATGCGCCGGCGGTCAACGTGCTGATCAACGGGAAATTTCAGTTCAGAAATGTGATCTACCGGCAAACAACGCCGTACATCTGGCTGCCGGCCGACACGTACAATGTTAAAGTCATTTCCGCGGATAAAACCCAGGCCATCGTCATCGACACCAATATTTCGCTGGAAGCGGGCAAAGCCTACACCGTTGCAGCAGTGGGGATGTTGGCCAATATTGAACCGCTGGTGATGGAAGACAGCACCGATGCGCCGGATTGGGGCCGGGCCAAAGTGCGGCTGGTGCATACCTCGCCCGATGCGCCGGCGGTTGATGCGGCGGTGAAAGATGGTGACGTGCTGTTCCCCAACGTGGCCTTTAAAGGCGTAACCGATTTTAAAGCGGTAGACAGCGGCAGTTACAATCTGGAAGTGCGGGTGGCCGGCTCAACCGATGTGGCGCTGGACGTGCCGTGGGTTTACCTGCCGCCCGGCTCGGTATCCACCCTGGTGGTGTTAGGCATGGCCACCACCGAACCGGCGCTGCAGGCGCAGTTGGTGATCGGCGGCGAGTTCCAGCGACCGCGCTGGCCGGGCATGCGCCCGCCGTGCTGCTTTCCGCCGCCCCCGCGCTGGTGCTGCGGGCCGGGATTCTTCCCGCCTCGCCCGCCGCTGTACCCAACGTTGCCGATTGATCGCTACCCGATGCCGCGCTACTTCCCCGACCGGTTTTATGGCTACGGGTATGGCTGGTAATATCGATTAACGTTCGCCGCATAACAAAAAGAGGCGCAGACCGTCTGCGCCTCTTTTTTTGTTGCGGTAGCCGTTGATTATTTACAAATTATTTACGGAGAGCGCCCCGCCCCTGCCGAATAAATAGATAACAGGACAAAAGTGTTGAGCAAAGGTACCGGTCTGATCGAGGTTCGATATGTCGTTTTTTATCTATTTAGCCATCATCATTGTGCTGGGCGTTCTTTTGCGCTGGGCCGCAGAAGAGGGACAAACCGACCACCACAACCACCGCGATATGCAGCAGTAGCGGCTCAATCGGTGTAGGCGACCACCTGACCGGACGGTTCCGGCGCCGGCTGCGATTGAATCCGGCGGCCCTGGCGTATTCTCAAAAAGAGGACGCCAGCCAGGATCAGCGCGCCGCCGCCAACCTGCCAGCCATTCATCCGTTCACCCAGCAGCACATAGGCGATCATCGCCGTAAAAACCGGCTCCATCGTCAATATCAAATTGGCGACACTGGACGGCAGGTGACTCAGGCTGACATTGTACAGCCCAAAGCCGGCCACAGTTGGCCCGGCCGCCAGCAAAAACAGAATGCCCCAGCCGGTCAGATCGCTGCCCAAGGCCCAAAAATCGGCAGGTTGGGCAGCCGTGCCGGGCACAACACCCGCCGGCAGTGAATTGATCGCCCCCAAAAACAGCGTGGCAAAGCCAAAGGTGTACAACAGCGTGGTCCACGGATTCAGCCCGCGCTGCGCCGCCGACCGGCCCAGCAAACTGTAGCCCGCGTAACACAACCCGGACACCACCCCGGTAAGAATCCCGACCGCGTTCACCTGCCAGGCTTCGGCCTCAAGCGCCCCGGAAACCAGCACACAGCCGGTCAGGCTCAAAATAACCGCGACAACTTTCACCCAACCCAGGTTTTCTTTGAGCAGCCACCACCCCAGCAGGGCGGTAAACGCCGCCGAACTGTACACCAGTACCGTGGCCACCGCCGCCCCATTCAACGCCACAGACAGAGTCCACACCGCGTTAAAAACGGCCAGCATCAAGCCGTAACCGATCAAATAGAGCAGATGCCGGCGCTCAACCCGCAATCGGGCCGGGGATAGCACGGCCAAAACAACCACCAGCGTCAATACCACAAACCCGGCGCGCCACAAAGCCAAAACCAGCGGCGGCATCTGATAAGTTTGGGTCAGGTAGCGGATGAAAATTGCCGTGGTTGACAGGATAGCGGCGCTAACCACCGCGATGGCATACCCGCGCGAGAGACTGGAACTGCTTGTCATTTTGAATTACCTCGTGTTTGATAGGATGTTGGAGTTGAACCAGACATTCCCCTATTCTACTGACAAATCGATCCGGCGAAAAGGGTCACATTTACCCCAAATTGACCAGTCCAATTTGATCAGCCGGTCTGCTGCCGGTACAATCGGCGCAAATCTCAACGACTCAACCCACACAGGGGGTAACGATGATCTGGCGCGTATCGCTGGTTATTATTGCGGCGGTGTTGATTGCCGCCCATTTTTTGCGCGAGGGGAATCTGGCGGTGGTGGCGCTCTGCCTGCTGTCGCCGCTGCTGTTGTTTGTCAGGCGGCGCTGGAGTTTGATTGTGCTGCAAATTCTGGCCTACGTGGCCGCGCTCATCTGGCTGAATACGATGGTGCAAATTGTGCTGGAGCGCATGGCGATTGGCCGCAGTTGGGGCGGGGTGGTGGCGATTCTGGGTACGGTCAGTTTGGTGACGCTTTTGGCCGGGCTGCTGCTCAATTCGGCGGCCATCACGCGGCGGTACAGCACGCCGCCGGCGGAAACGGGGGCTACAGAACCGGCGGAGTAATGGCCGACAGAAACACTACTTCCTGCTCGCCCAACGCGCAGATTTCACGCAGGGTGATGCCGTTAAAGGTGATACTGTCGCCGGTTTCCAAAATGTATTCGCCGCTTTGCAGGCACACCTGCAACTCCCCTTCCAGCACATAGAGGCACTCATCAGAGGCGTATGTGGTTGGCCGGGCAATGTTACCGGCCGAAGCATGAACCCGTGAAATAAACACTTCGAGCGGGCCGCGCAGATTGGGCACCAGCAGCTCCATTGTTAAATCACCGGGGGGAAAGGTGATTTTAATCCGCTCGTTGCGGCGAACCACCGGATTGGGGCTGTTGTTTTGGGTAAAATAAAACATCGGCACATCGAGCGCCGTCGCAATACGCCGTAGCGAATCCAGCGACGGCGCGTTGTGCCCCCGCTCAACCAGGCTCAAAAAACTGGCGGTCAGATCGACCAGTTCGGCCAGCTCGCGCAAGCTCAGCCCGCGCTCCTTCCGCCGCTGTCTAATTCGCTGCCCCACCAGTTCAGCCTGGCGGGCGGGCGGGAAGGCAATATCATCCGGTAGTGATTGGTCGGGATTCATATCTAATTTTTACACCACCTCCCACAAGATGTCAATAAATGCACGTCTATTTTTAAGCCAAACTAAAATTATTTTAGTTTTACTTGACAAAAATCGGCGCGTCGTGTTAAAATCCAGCCGTATTTCCACACAGCCTCGATGCTATTGTGTAACCCTTTTTCAGTGACGGAAAAGGCATTTGCATCTCTTTACCTCAATTAAAAACGTTTTTTACCGTATTTTTGCAGGGACAACCAACCGCCGGAGCGTAGCAATGACGATAACTCCAACCAAATTACTCAGTCTCTACCGTGATATGTGGGTTGTGCGCGCCTTTGAATTTGGCCTTGAGCGCGAGTTCAAACGCGGCAATGTGCCGGGGATGCTGCACACCGGCGTGGGGCAGGAAGCGGTGCAGGCCGCTATTGCCGCCAATCTGCGCCACACCGATGCCTTTTTTCCGGACCATCGCTGCCACGGCTTGCTGGTACTGGCCGGCACACCCGGCGAAAAAATTATGGCCGAGCTGTTTGGCAAAGCCACCGGCGTGTGCAGCGGCAAAGGCGGCTCGCTCCACTCCGCCGACCCCGGCGTGGGCAATTTTGGCGACAACGCCGTGGAAGGCTCGATGATGGCCACCGCGCTGGGCGTGGCTCTCGGTTTTCAAATGCAGGGGCGGGATGATCTGGCCGCCGTCATTGTTGGCGATGGCACTTCGGGCCGCGGTGAGTGGCACGAAAGCCTCAACCTGGCCGCCGCCTGGAAACTGCCGGTGCTCTACTGCTGCGTCAACAACGGCTACGCCATCTCCACCGCCGTCGGCGATAGCCACGCCACCGCCAATTTATACGAATTTGCCGCCGCCTACAAAATGCCGGCGGTGCAGGTTGACGGCAACGACATTGCCGCCGCCTGCGACGCCACTCAAACCGCCGTCGAGTCGATCCGGGCCGGCCACGGACCGTATTTCATCGAATACAAAACCTGGCGCTGGCAGGGTCTCTTCAGCGGCGAATTTCGCCCGCCGGAAGAAGTTAAATACTGGAAAGAAGAGCACGAGCCGATCAACATGGCCCGCGAGCGGTTGCTGGCCGCCGGCAATGTTGATGAGGCCGCGCTGGACAAAATCAAAGCCGAGGTAGAGGCCGAGGTTGAGCGCTGGATTGCCTTTGCGCTCGACAGCCCGCCGCCGGATCCGGCTAAAGCCACGGCCAATGTTTACGTGGGCTGGGAGGTAACGGCGCGATGACCCGAATGAGTATGGTTCAGGCACTGAACAACGCCCTCGATCTGATGATGGCGGAGAACGACAAAGTTTTTTTGCTGGGCGAGGATATTGGCCGCATGGGTGGCGATTTTGGCGTAACCCGCGGCCTGTTTGATAAATACGGCGCGGAGCGGGTGCGCGATACGCCCCTGTCTGAAGCGGCCATCATCGGCACGGCGGTGGGCGCAGCGATGGTGGGCATGCGGCCGGTGCCGGAAATTATGTTCGCTGATTTTCTGGGCACCTGCTACGACCAGATTGTGAACAACGCCGCCAAAATGCACTACATGTTTGATGGTCAATTCAAAGCGCCGATCGTGATTCGCACTGCGGCCGGCGGTGGGTTTGGCGGCGGGCCGCACCACTCGCAAAGTGTGGAAGGCTGGTTTATGAACGTGCCGGGACTGGTGATTGTTGGCCCGGCCACCCCGCACGACGCCAAAGGGCTGCTCATCGCCAGCATTGAAAACGATAACCCGATTTTGTTTTTGGAACACAAAGCCCTGTACCGCCTCAAAGGCGAGGTGCCGCCGGAAAAATACAGCGTGCCGCTGCGCCGCGCCGCCGTGGTTCGCCCCGGCAGCGATGTGACTGTGGTCGCCGCGATGAAAATGACTCACGAGGCACTCGCCGCCGCCGAGGAGCTGACCGCCGAAGGTATCTCGGTAGAAGTGGTGGATTTGCGCACGCTGCGCCCGTGGGACCAGGCCACGGTACTGGAATCGGTGGCCAAAACCGGGCGGGCCATTGTGGCCAACGAATCGCCCAAAATGGGCGGGCTGGCCGCGGAGGTCAGCGCCACCATTGCGGAAGAAGTGTTTGCCAAATTGAAAGCGCCGGTACAGCGCGTTTGCGGGCTGGACACGCCCATCCCGTTTTCGGTGCCGCTGGAAAAGATCATCCTGCCAGGCAAAGACGATATTAAAACCGCCGTGCGGGCGGTGATGGATTATTGAACACCTCCCACCTTTGGACTAATGTTTGTCCAATAAGTGGAAAATTTAACAAAACAGGTGTACAGGGTTGCACCCCCACCCCCTACCCCTCCCCCACAAATGGGGGAGGGGTACACAAATATTTTTGCTGGAGAAAAACCGATGCTCACCGAAGTTATTCTGCCCAAATGGGGCCTGACAATGGAAGAAGGCAACCTGCTGAGCTGGCTCAAACAGGAAGGTGACCGGGTTGAAGCCGGCGAAGTGATTGCCGAAGTGGAAACCGAAAAAATCCGCAACGAACTGGAAGCGCCGGTCAGCGGCGTTATCAGCAAAATTCTGGTTGAAGAAGGCACGGAAGAAATTCTGGTTGGCACGGTCCTGTGCCTCATCGACGAGGGGTGAAATGACCGATTCGCCGCGAGGGTTGCCGGTTAAAAAGACCATCCCGCTGAAAAGCATCCGCCAAATGATGGCCAAATCGATGAAGGCCAGCGTTGACACGGCCGCTCTCAGCCAGATCAGCCGCGAAATCGATGTGACCCCGCTCAACGCGCTGCGCCAGCAAATCGAACCGCGCCCCTCGCTGAACGCGCTGCTGCTGGCCGCCGTGGCCCGCACCCTGCCGGCCCACCCCCTGCTCAACGCCGAATTGGTTGAGCGTACCATTCTGGTGTACGATACCGTCAACCTGGGCATGGCCGTGGCCACACCGGCCGGGCTGGTGGTGGTGGTTGTCCCCAACGCGCAGCAGCTCTCGCTGGTTGAGCTGGACGCCGCGGTGCAGGACCGAGTTGAGCGCACCCGCGCCGGCACGCTGACGCTGGCCGATGTGGAGGGCGGCACTTTTACGGTGAGCAATCTGGGGATGTACGGCGTCGATGGCGGTTTTCCGCTGCCGCGCCCGCCGGAAGGCGCGATTTTGCTGGTTGGCGCGGCCCGGCCCAAACCGGCGGTGATTGACGGGCAGATTGTGGCGCGCGACATCGCCTGGTTCAGCCTCACCTACGACCACCGTTTTATCGATGGCGCGGCCGCCGCGGCCTTTTTGCAGGATTTAAACGGGCTGATCGCTCAGCCGCACAGTTTGCTGTAGAGCAAAGAGAATGCGTAATGCGTGATGCGTAACCGCGAAATCACGAATTACGGATTACGAATTACGGATTACGGATCACACCCATGCAACCCATTGACCTTTTGCTAACCCACGGAGTCATCGTTACCCAAAACGCCGAGCGCGCCCTCATTCCAAACGGCGCGGTAGCCATTGCCGGCGATACCATCATCGACATTGGCCCTGCCGCCGAGCTGGCGGCGCGCTACGCCCCCGCCGAAACGCTCGATGTGGCCGGCAGCGCCGTGTTCCCCGGCCTGGTCAACGTGCACACCCACCTGTTTCAGACCGGCGTTAAAGGGCTGGGTGAGGACATGGCCGTGCAGGAATGGGCGGTCGCCGTCACCGCGCCCACCGCCGCCCGCATCACCGCCGAAGAAGCCTACCTGTTTGCCGTTAACGGCTGCCTGGAGCACATTCGTTGCGGCGCAACCACGCTGGTGGAGATGAGCTACGCCGTGCCCAACTTTGACGTTCATCACGCCACCATCCGGGCCATCCTCGACAGCGGGTTGCGCGGCCGTTACAGCAGCATCATCTCTGATTTTGACGATTACGGCCTGCCGCCCCAACTGCTCAAACCCATCGACGCCTTTTTGGATGAAACCCGCCGCCTGCAGGCCCAATACCCGCTCGATGACCGCATGGGCATCTGGCTGGCGATCGGCGCACCGTGGGTGGCCACCGATGACGCCATCCGCCGCACCCGCGCCTTTGCCACCGAAACCGGCACCTTTTTGACGATGCACCTCAACGAAAACGAAATCGATAACGAGCTGATCCAGCGCCGGCACGGGCTGGACGCCATCGCCTATCTGGAAGAAATTGGCTTTTTGGGGCCGGATTTTTTGGCCATTCACTGTGTGGTGATGACTCCCGCCGAAATTGAACTGCTGGCCCGACGTGGCGTGAAAGTGGCCTACAATCCGGTCAGCAATATGTACCTCGGCTCCGGCATTGCCCCGATGGTGCAGATGGCGCAGGCTGGCGTCACCGTGGGGTTGGGCGTCGATGGCGCGGGCAGCAACAACTCGCTGGATATGATTGAAACGCTCAAAATTGGGGCGCTGCTGCAAAAAGTCGGCGCGCGCAACGCCGCGGTCATCGATGCGCAGATGGTGCTCGATTGGGCCACGCTCGGCGGCGCGGAAATTTTGGGTATGCGCGATAAAATTGGCAGCCTTGAAGTGGGCAAAAAGGCCGACATGTTTGTGCTGGCCCTCAACTCGCCCAAAATTGTGCCGGCCCACGATCCCGTGGCCACGCTGATTTACTCCGCCGGCGAAGAGAACGTGATGCACACCATCGCCGGGGGCAAAATATTGCTGAAAGACCGGGTTATTCAGCATATCGACGAAGCCGACATTTTGCAGCGCAGCCAGCAGGCCGCGCTGGCTCTGGCCGACCGCAGCGGCGCTAACCGCAAAGTCTCGCGCCACTGGCGTATGGAGCGCTAACCGATGCCGCGATTTACCGGGCAGGTTGTCATTGTCACCGGCGCGTCGCAAGGCATTGGCGCAGCTACGGCCATCGCTTTTGCCGGCGAAGGCGCGCACGTGGTCATCAATTACAACGCCAGCGAAGCCGGCGCGCACGACACGCTGGCCGCCATTGAGGCCGGCGGCGCGGGCGCGGGCACGCTGGTGCAGGCCAACATCGGCCTCCCCGCCGATTGCGAGCGACTGGTGGCCGCCGCCGAAGCCATCGGCCCGGTGACGGTGCTGGTCAACAACGCCGCCGGCTTCAACCGCGCCCCGTTTTTGGAGGTCGATTTGACTGAACTGGATCGGGTCTGGGCCATCAACGGGCGCGGCCTGTTTTATTTGAGCCAGCTCGCCGCCCGCCGCATGGCCGGCCGCCGCCGGGGCAGCATCATCCACGTCAGTTCGATTTTGGCCCAGCACGCCGTGCCGCAGCGCGCCGTTTACAGCGCCACCAAAGGCGCGGTTGAGGCGTTGACCCGGGCAATGGCGCTGGATTTGGCCGCGCACAACGTGCGGGTCAACGCCGTAGCGCCCGGCCTCATTGAAACGCAGGCCATGCTGGCCGGTTTTCCCGGCGAGGAACTGCTCAACATCGTCCGCACGCACATTCCCGCCAAACGGTTTGGCGCGCCGGAAGAGCTGGCCCAGGCCATTCTGTTTCTGGCTTCGGACGCGGCCTCGTACATCAACGGGATTGTGCTGCCGGTGGATGGCGCGCTCGGCGCACGCGAAGCCGGCCCGGTGCGGGATTGACAACGACAACAGGAGTCCAAAACTGCAGTTTTGGACTCCCCTGATTCCTGACTCCTGATCCCTATTGAAAGGCAGGCAACATGACCGCAATTAATTTCGATGCACTCACGCAATTTCTTCAATCACTGGTCCGGGTTGAAACCCTGTCCAGCGGCGAAAAACCGGCCATCGACCTGACCGCCGCCGAGATGCAGCGGCTGGGTTTTGACCGCATCGCCATCGACGCGCAGGGCAATCTGACCGGCGTCATCGAGGGCGGGCAACCCGGCCCGACGCTATTGTTTGATGCTCACTGCGACACCGTTGGCGTCGCGCCGGGCGTGCCGTGGCAGCACAACCCTTTTGGCGGCGACATCGACGGTGAGCGGATGTTTGGCCGCGGCACATCAGACATGAAAGGCGCGCTGGCGGCGATGGTTCACGCCGCGGCGGCCGTCGATAAAATCCGGCTGGCCGGGCGGGTGGTTATCAGCGCCTCGGTGCTGGAAGAAGTGCTGGAAGGCGTGGCCCTCAGCGGGGTGATGGCCGCAGTCAAGCCCGATCTGGTGGTCATCGGCGAGTCGACCAACCTCAATCTGGCCCACGGTGGGCGCGGCCGGGCCGAAATTCATTTGGAAACCATCGGCCGGCCGTCGCATTCGTCCAGCCCGCAGTTGGGCGTTAACGCCGTTCATTTGATGCTGCCGGCCATTCAGGCCATCGACGCCCTGGACCTGCCCACCGACCCGTTGCTCGGCCCGGCAATTATGGCTCTAACGGACATCATTTCCGAGCCGTACCCCGGCCACTCGGTCATCCCCAGCCGCTGCCGCGTTACGTACGACCGGCGGCTGCTGGCCGGCGAAACCGCCGCCGGCGTGCTGAGCCAACTGCGGGCGCTGCCCGGGCTGGCCGGCGTCAATGTCACCATCCCCACCGGCGAATACGCCGCCTACACCGGCGTTAAACTGACCAGCGAAAAATTCTTCCCGGCCTGGAAACTGCCCGCCGACCACGCTTTTGTGCAGTCGGCGCTGGCCGGGCTGCGGGCCAGCGGGCTGTCGCCCGAACTGGGCGCGTATCGATTTTGCACCAACGCGGCCTACAGCGCCGGGGTGGCCAACGTGCCAACCATCGGCTTTGGTCCCTCGGCCGAGGGGCAGGCCCACGTGGTGGATGAGTACATTGAGCTGGCCCAGTTGCGCGCCGTGGCCCGCGGCTATCAGGGGATTATCGAAGCGACACTGGGACAGTGACGGGAATAGAGTTGGTGAAAACGTGTTGCGTATTTCGACGAGTTGGTATTCGGTAAAACCGTTACGCAACACGCAACACGAACCGACTACAAATCAAAACTGCAATATTGCCGGATAGACAAAACAGGGAAACGCAATGCCCACGCCTTTTGTTTTTCATTTACCCACCAAAATTATTTTCGGCCGGCCGGCCAGCGAGGCCCTCACCGCCGAATTGGCCGCGCTCGCTGCGCAAAAAGTGCTGCTGGTCAGCGATCCGGGGCTGGCCCAACTGGGGCTGGTGGATGAGTTTAGCCGGGCCATCGCCGCCGCCGGTATCGAACTGCAAACCTTCACCGAGTTGAGCAGCAACCCGACCACCACCGAAGTGGCCGCCGGGCTGGCGCTGGCCCAACAGCAAAACTCGCAGGCATTGATTGGGCTGGGCGGCGGCAGCGCCATCGACGTGGCCAAAGCCATCGCCATGTTGCTGGCCAACGGCGGCACGTACGCCGATTACCAATGGGGCGGCCAGCCGATTACCCGGCGCAGTTTGCCACTGCTGGCCGTGCCCACCACCGCCGGCACCGGCAGCGAAGTGAGCCGCGTGGCGGTAATTGTTGACCCGGACAACCCGTTCAAAAAAGGGGTGCTCAGCCCGCTGATGTTTCCCCACGCCGCCATCGCCGACCCGGAGCTGACCCGCTCGCTGCCCGGCTGGCTGACCGCCGCCACCGGCATGGACGCCTTTATTCACGCGCTGGAATGTTACACCGGCCAGCGGGCCAACCCTTACACCGATGAACTGACGCTGGCCGCCATGCGCCTGGCGTGGAAGTGGCTGCCGCGCGCCACCGCCAATGGCGATGATATGACCGCCCGCGAGCAGATGATGCTAGCTGCGCTGTGGGGCGGCATGGCGATGGATCACGCCGGGCTGGGGTTGATTCACGCCCTGTCCGGGCCGCTCACCGGCCACCTGCACCTGCATCACGGGCTGACCAACGCCCTGCTGCTGCCGTACATTTTGCGCTTCAACCTGCCGGCCATCGCCCCGGAACGGCGACTGGCGCTCAATATGCTGACCGACCTGCCGGCGGACGCCAGCGAGTCGGCGCTGGTGGCGCGCATGACCGAATTTGTAACCGGGCTGGGCTTGCCGGTTACGCTCAAACAACTGAACCAGCCGTTAGCTGGCGTCGATTGGGACGCCATCGCCGAAGAGACCACACGCATGGTGCTGATTAAAAATAACCCGCGCCCGGCCTCAGTGGCGGACTGCCGGGCCATTCTGGCCGACATGCTAAGTGAAGGATGAAAGATGAAGGATGACGATTTTGGAGTTTTGAGTTTTGATTTTGGATTTACCAATGACCAATAACGTTTTACGCAACACGAACTCAGAGCCAAAGGCCCCCCTATGGGAAACTTAAAACTCAAAACTTAAAACTCAAAACTCATCACTTACCCAACCCACCGAACCTATTTTCAAAGGAGCAAAAATATGGCCCAACGTATGGCCCTGTATATGCAGGACAAACACCCCATCAGCTATGAAATTGAAATGGTCAAATACGCCGAGGAAAAAGGCTTCGCCGAAATCTGGCAGGCCGATACCCGGCTGGCCCGCGATTGCGTGGTGATGATGAGCGCCTTTCTGGCCGAAACCAAACGGTTGCGTTTTGGCTCCGGCGTGCTGCCCATCTGGACACGCAACCCGGCCGTTATCGCCGCCACGTGGAGCAGCATGTGGGAGCTGGCCGGCACCCTGCCGGGCGGCCAGAGCCGGGTGATGCTCGGCCTGGGCGCGTGGTGGGAACCCATCGCCTCGCGGGTGGGCGTGAAACGCGAAAAACCGCTGGCCGCCATGCGCGAGCACATCGAAGCCATTCGCCAGCTTTTCACTATGGAAGAAGTGACCTACCAGGGTGAATTTGTGCACCTCGACCGGGTCAAGCTCGATGTGGCCTTTGGCGACACCTCGCCGCGCAATATCCCGCTCTACATCGGCGCGACCGGTCCCAAAATGCTGGAAATGGCCGGCGAAATCTGCGACGGGGTGGTGCTCAACTACGTGGTCTCGGTGGATTACATCCGCGAGGCTGTGGAGCTGGTGCGGCAGGGCGCAGAACGCGCCGGCAAAACGCTCGACGACGTGGACCGGCCGGAACTGCTGGTCTGCTGCCTGTCCGATGAGGACCCGCAGGCGGCGATGATGGAAGGCAAGGCGCTGGTGGCCTACTATCTGGGCACCGAGCCGCACATTATGAAAGCCAGTAAAGTTGACGAAGGGCTGATCAAAAAAGTGCAGGAGTTTGTCGGCTGGCCGGCCACCGAGGCCGACTACCGCCGCGCCGCGCAGCTCATCCCCGATGATGTGGTCCGCAATTTGATGGCCGTTGGCACCAGCCAGCAGTGCCGCGACAAAGTAGCCGAATATATTGACGCCGGCGTCACTTGCCCCATCCTCTACCCGATGATGGACGACATCAAACCGGTGATTGACGCCTTTGCCAATTGGGAGATTTAACCATGACAGACTATCCACTGTTACCCGCCACCACCGAATTTTTGAGCAAATCACCGCTGAAGCTGTTCATTGGCGGCGAATGGCTGCCGGCCGCCTCCGGCAAAACCTTCACCAGCATAAACCCGTCCGATGGCTCGCCGCTGGTTGAGTTGGCCTCCGCCGGCGTTGAAGATGTTGACCGGGCCGTGGCCGCCGCCCGCAAAGCCTTTGAAGGGCCGTGGGGCAAACTCACGCCGTCGGCGCGGGGGGCGATGCTGCGCAAACTGGGCGATCTGCTGGCCGCGCACGCCGACGAACTGGCCGAACTGGAATCGCTGGACAACGGCAAGCCCATCCGCCACACCCGCGCCATCGACGCGCCGGTGGCGGCGCAATTGGTATACGCCTTTTCCGGCTGGCCCGATAAAATCGCCGGTCACACCCCGGCGGTGTCGGTGCCCAACCACTTTGTTTACACCCGCCGCGAACCGCTGGGCGTGGTCGCCATTATTGTGCCGTGGAACTACCCGCTCATTCACACCCTGCAAAAGCTATCGCCGGCGCTGGCCTGCGGCAACACCGTGGTTTTCAAACCGGCCCAACTGGCCTCGGTGGCCATTGTCCGGCTGGGCGAACTCATCGCCGAGGCCGGCCTGCCGCCGGGGGTGGTCAACATTCTCACCGGCCGCGGTTCGGTGATTGGCCAGGCGATGGCCGAACATCCGGGCATCAACAAAATTCAGGTCACCGGCTCCACCGAAGTTGGCCGCAGCGTCATTCACGCCTCGGCGGGCAACCTCAAGCGGCTGGCGCTGGAATTGGGCAGCAAAGCGCCCAACATCATCTTTGCCGATGCCGACCTCGACGCGGCGATTCCCGGCGCGTTCCGGGCCGGCTTTGGCAACACCGGCCAGAGCTGCGTGGCCGGCGCGCGGCTGTACGTGCAAAAACCGGTCTACGAGCAGGTCGTCGAGCGGCTGGTGGACATGGCCAAAGCCGCCAAAATCGGCCACGCCATGGACCCCGCCACCGAACTCGGCCCGATTGTGGACGCGGTGCAAACCAAAACCATCCTCGATTACATTAAAAGCGGGCAGGAACAGGGTGCAAAAATGATTTGCGGCGGTCGCCAACTGACCGAAGGCGAATTTGCCGGCGGCTTTTACATTGAGCCAACCATTTTTACCGAGGTGGGCGATGATTTGACCATCACCTGCGAGGAGATTTTTGGGCCGGTGCTGCCGGTCTACTCGTTTGAAACGGAAGAAGAAGTGGTGCGCCGGGCCAACGACACTATGTACGGGCTGGCCGCCGGCGTGTGGACTCGCGATGTGGGCATCACTCACCGCATGGGCGCGGCGCTCAAAGCCGGGGTGGTCTGGGTGAACACCTACGATATGTTCGACTCGGCGGCGCCGTTTGGCGGCTTCAAGGGCAGCGGCTACGGCCGCGATAACGGCCACGAAGTCATCGAAGCCTACACCGAGGTGAAATCGGTGTGGGTGTCAACCAAGTAGGAAGTACGGAGCAGGGAGTAAGCAGTAAAGGAATAGAAAAGCTGGAGTCCAAAACTGTAGTTTTGGACTCCGAAAACTCTGTTTAAGGTAGGGTTTCCCTACTCCCTACTTCTTACTTCCTACTCCTGAGAAAGTGATTACCGCTTGACTCACACCTACGATGCGTTGGTTGTCGGCGCGGGTTACATTGGCTGCTCGATTGCCTACTACCTGTCCGCTGCCGGGCTGAAAACGGCGCTGCTCGACCGGGGCGGGGTAGCCAACGGCGCGTCGCGGGCCAACTACGGCAATATTCAGGTGCAGGATGCCGAACTGGCCCACAGCCTGCCGCTGATCACCGCCGGCCACGAACGCTGCCGCCAGATTGAGGCCGAACTCGACTGCCCGGTGGGTTACCGCGAAATCGGCGGGCTGCTGCTCATCGAGACCGAGAGCCAGTGGCAATTGATGGCCAACCGGCTGCCCGCGCTGCACGCCGCCGGTATCGCCGCCGAGCTGGTGCCCGCCGAGCGCCTGCCGGAAATCGAGCCGCTGCTCAACCCGGCCAGCGTGCTGGGCGCGTGCTACCACCCCCACGAAGGGCAGGTGTATCCCTTTGCGTTGATGGGGGCGTACATCCGCCGCGGCCGCGAGCGCGGGCTGGCGCTGCACACCCAAACCACCGTCACCGGCTTTGCTCTGAGTGGCGGACGGCTGACCGGCGTCACTACCGACCGGGGGCCGTTCAGCGCGGGGACAGTAATTTTGACCACCGGCGCGTGGACGCCGCAACTGGGCCAATTGCTCGGCCGGCGCTGGCAGGTGCCGCACGTGCACGGGCAGGCCATCGTCACCGAGCCGACCGAGCGGCTGCTGCGCAATCACATCGCTTCGGCGGCCTTTTTTGAAGAGATGCACGACACGGGTGACGGCGCGGGCGCGGTGCTGGCTATTTCGCAGGCGACGCACGGCCACTTTTTGCTGGGCGAAGCCGGTGTGGTCACCGGCGACCTCGGCGCAACAGCGACCGCCGCCGGGCAGGCGGCCATCGCTGCGCTGGTGGGGCGCTACTTCCCGGCGCTGCGCCGGCTGCGGGTGCTGCGTGGCTGGGCCGCGCCGGTCGCTTTCACCGCCGATGGCCTGCCTTTTTTCGGGCCGGTCAACGGCATCGACGGGCTGATACTGGCCACGGCCTTCAAATCGACGGTGATCGTGACCCCGCTGGTGGGCGAAACCGTGGCCCAACTGGTGGTCGGCGGTCGCACCGGGCTGGATTTGTCGCCCTTTTCACCGGACCGGAAGCTGGCCGATGGCCACTGACCGGCGCGACGTCATCATTATTGGCGGCGGTTTTGCCGGGCTGGCGATCGCGTATCAACTGGCCAAACGCGGCGCGGATGTACTCCTGCTCGAAGCGGCCAGTTTGGGCAGCGGCACGTCCGGGGCGTGCGCCGGCCGGGCGCAGGTCTCCGAAAGCCATCGCGACGCCCATTTTGAGGTGGTGCAGGCCGGGCTGGCGCGATTAGAAGCGCTGACCGTCGAGCTGGATTTTGATTTTGAGTGGCGGCGGCTGGGCAATTTAATGCTGATTGAGCACGAGCGCCACTGGCAGTGGTGGGCCGAGCAGGTAGCCTTTTTGGCCGGGCGCGGTTTGCCGGCCGAACTGCTGGACCGGCAATCGCTGCAAGCCGCGGAACCGCTGCTCAACGCCGATAAATTTTTGGGCGCGGCCTGGTGTCTGGAAGGGCATCTCAACCCGCTCAAACTGTGCCACGCCTTTGCCGCTGCGGCGCGGCGGCGCGGCGCGGAACTGCGCCAGCATGCGCCGGTGATCGATATTGAACGGCAGGGCCGCCGGGTGACCGCCGTCCGCACCGCCCGCGAACGCTTCGCCGCCGATACAGTGCTGGTTACCGCCGGGGCGTGGAGCGGCCAACTGCTCGGCCGGGCCGGGGTGTCGCTGCCGGTGCAGTTTACTCACGCCGAAGCCGTCATCAGCGAGCCGCTGCCGTCGCTGCTGCACAACCACGTGGGGCTGGCCGATTTTTACGAGACCATCCACAACGCGGCGCGGGCGGTCTCGGTGGGGGTGGCCCAGCAGCAAAACGGCACGCTGCTCGTCACCGAAGCGGTGGAGATGACCCCGGCCATCCACCGCCGCAACAGCCCGTGGGGCAGCCCGGCCATTGCCCGCGATGTGCTGGCGCTCTTTCCGCGGCTGGCGCGGGCGCGAATTGTACGGGCCTGGGCCGCGCCCAGCCCGTTTTTGCCGGACGAACAGCCGGCTATCGGCTGGGTGCCGGGGGTGGACAACCTGTTTGTGGCCACCTGTTTTCATTTAACCATCACCACCATCCCGGTACTGAGCGAATGGATTGCCGGGCTGCTGCTCGGCGAGGCAGGCGCGCCGGCGCTGGCAGCATTCAATCCGGGGCGATTTGAGACGATGACAAGCTGACCCTGGTTTTGAGAAAGACGTGCTGCGTGTTGCGTGTTCCGTGAAGGTCTTTACGCACACGCAACACGCAGCACGCAACCAAAAAAAAGTTAATCAAAAACAGATTAATTCCGATACTCAGAGAATCCGATGCGAGTTACCCAATCCAGCCAACTTTTGCCGCCCGTGCAACGCGGCCCGCAAATTACCGTCACCATCGATGGGCAACCGGTGGCGGCCTTTACCGGCGAAACCATCGCCGCGGTGCTGCTGGCCGAAGGGCGGCGCAGATTTCGCCACACGCTGAAAGACGGCGCGCCGCGCGGCCTGTTCTGCGGGATGGGCGTCTGTTTTGAGTGCCTGGTTACGGTGGACGGCGAACCAAATCTGCGCGCCTGCCTCACCCCGGTAACCGATGGCATGGCCATCGAAACAGAAGCGGTGGTGCGGCTGTGAGCAACACGGTGGATGTGGCGGTCATCGGCGCGGGACCGGCCGGGCTGGAGGCCGCGCTCGCTGCGGCAGAGGCCGGCGCGAGGGTGGCGCTGATCGATGCCTATCTCCGGCCGGGCGGCCAGTATTGGCGGCAACTCCCCGCCGAATTTGACGGCCCGCCGCTGCATGAGTCATCGGCTTTGCTGGCGCGGCTGGCGGCAACCGAGGCCCGGTTGCTGACCGGGACACTGGTTTGGGGCGCGTTCCCGGTGGAGGGCGGCTGGCAGCTAACCCTGCACGGCCCCAACGCGCCGCACCGGCTGCCCGCGCAAACGCTCATTTTGGCTACCGGCGCGTACGACCGGCCCATCGCGCTCCCCGGCTGGACGGTGCCCGGCGTGATAACGACCGGCGCGGCCCAAACGCTGCTCAAAAGCCAGCGGGTGCTGCCCGGCCGGCGCATTTTGCTCTCCGGCACGGGGCCGCTGCAACTGGCCGCGGCCGCGCAACTGGTGGAGGCCGGCGCGGAGGTAGTGGCCGTGCTGGAAGGCGCGGCGCTGGCGGTGGGCCGCGGGCTGCGTCACCTGCCGGCGCTGGCCGGCCAATCGGCGCGGCTGGCCGAAGGCTGGCGCTATTGGCGCGCCCTGCGCCGGGCCGGCGTGCCGCTGCGTTTCGGCTGGTCGGTCATCAAAATTGAGGGTGACAGCGAGGTTGAAGCGGCGGTCATCGCCCAAATTGATGACGATTGGCGGCCCATCCCCGGCAGCGAGCGAACGGTGGCTGCGGACACGGTGCTGCTGGGCTACGGCTTCACCCCGGCCACGCAGTTGAGCCGGCTGCTGGGCTGCGAGCACGATTTTGCGCCGGCGCATGGCGGGCTGGTGCCCCGGCGCGATGATATTTTTCAAACCACCTGCCCCGGCGTGTTTGCCGTGGGCGATGGGGCCGGCCTCGGCGGGGTGGAATTGGCCCGCAGCGAAGGGCGAATTGCCGGCGCGGCGGCGGCGCAGCAGGTTGGCCGGCTGACCGCTGCAGAAACCGCTGCCGCCATCGCCCGGGAACAGGCGGCGCTGGCCCGTGAGCAGCGCTTCGCGGCCATGCTCGGCGCGTTGTTTACGCCCGGCCCCGGTTTGTACGAGCTGGCCACTGACGACACGATAATTTGCCGCTGCGAAGAAGTGCGGCTGGCCGAGATTCGGGCGGCCGTGGCCGGCGGGGCAGCCACCGTCAGCGAAGTCAAAGGCGTGACTCGCTGCGGGATGGGCAACTGCCAGGGGCGCATCTGCGGCGAGTTGGTGGCGCGAGCCATTGCCCGTGAGCTGGGCGGCCCGGCCTCGCTCACCGAGCGGATGATCGCGGCGGGAACGTTCAGCGTGCGGCCGCCGCTGGAGCCGCTTTCGCTATCGGTGCTGGCCGACGCAGCGGAGAAGTAGCCGGGCCGCAACAAAAGACCAATGTTGAAACGGGTCGGGAGACTCTTCGCCGCTAAAGCGGCTCAGAGTGACATGTCCAAACAACTCTTCCCTAACTCCTGACCCCTGAATCCTGTTTTAAGGAGAATTTTATGGCAATAACCCACCAACCACCGAGCCAACTGGCCAATTACACCACAGAGCAACTGCTCGGCTTTTTCCGGCGCATGCTGATCATCCGGCAATTTGAGCTGCGGGCCATCAACGAGCGCCGCAACGGGCTGATTCCCGGCTTTATTCACTCCTGCGTGGGGCAGGAAGCCACCGCCGTGGGCGCGTGCGCCGCGCTCAACGCCGATGACGTCATCACCAGCACCCATCGCGGCCACGGCCACCTGCTGGCCAAAGGCGGCGAGCCAAAATTGATGATGGCCGAACTGGCGGCGCGCAGCACCGGCTACTGCGGCGGCAAAGGCGGCAGCCTGCACATGACCGACTTTGATTTGGGCATTTTGGGGGCCAACGGCATTGTCGCCGGGGGGATTCCGATGGCCTCCGGGGCGGCGCTGGCCTTTAAAATGCGCGGCGAGTCGCGGGTGGCGCTGGCCTTTTTTGGCGATGGCGCGGTCAACGAGGGCGCGTTCCACGAGGCGGCCAACCTGGCCGGGTTGTGGAAGCTGCCGATGATCTTCTTCTGCGAAAATAACCTGTACGGCGAAGGCACGCCGCAGAACAAACAGGCGCCCGTGGCCGATCTGTCGATCCGGGCCGAAGGGTACGCCTTCCCCGGTGTGATTGTGGACGGCAACGACGTGCTGGCCGTGCTGGAAGCGACCCAAGCGGCGGTGGATCGGGCGCGGGCCGGACAGGGGCCAACGTTTGTCGAGGGCAAAACCTATCGCTACCGCGGCCACTACGAAGGCGACCCGATGGTTTATCGCACCAAAGAGGAAATGGCCGAGTGGCGGCAGCGTGACCCGATCAGCACCTTCCGCCAGCGATTGCTCGACGCCGGACTTGCCGCCGAAGCCGAACTGGCAGAAATCGAGGCGGGAGTGCAGGCCGAATTGGACGCGGCGGTTGAATTTGCGGCCAACAGCCCGCAGCCGCAGCCGGAATCGGCGCTGGAGGGCGTGTACGGTGACACCCACGGCGGGCGAGTGTTTTAACCACGGAGACACGGAGAACACGGAGTTTTTAGATGGGCGAGGACGTGAAACGTCTTTACGAAAATGACCTGACCGGGCAGATTATTGGGGCGGTCATTGAAGTTCACCGAGAGCTTGGACCTGGTTTACTGGAGTCGGCGTATCAGGCTTGTTTGGAGCGTGAATTGTCACTGTGCAAGCTCAATTTTGAAAGAGAAAAGTCACTGCCGGTCAACTACAAAGGCATTCGGCTGGATTGTGGTTATCGGCTTGATTTCATCGTTGAAAACAAAGTTGTGGTTGAATTAAAAGCAGTCGAAGCCATTCAACCGGTTCACGAAGCCCAACTGATCACTTATTTGAAACTAACCGGCTGCCGCGTTGGATTGCTGATTAACTTTAATGTTCCCATTCTGAAAAAAGGTATCATCAGAAGAGTTTTATGATTTTTCTCCGTGTCTTCCGTGTCTCTGTGGTTCAATCTTTTTGTGAGGTAAATACAAATGCGTGAAATCAGTTTTAGTGATGCCCTGCGTGAAGCCATTGCCGAAGAGATGGGACGCGACCCATCGGTGTTTTTGATGGGCGAGGATGTGGGCACTTTTGGCGGCGTTTTTGGCGTGAGCGCCGGCTTGATCGACGAATTTGGCGCGGAGCGGGTACGCGACACGCCCATTTCCGAGCAGGGAATTGTGGGCGCCGGGCTGGGCGCGGCGCTGGTGGGTATGCGGCCCATTGTTGAAATTATGTTTGCCGATTTTGTGACCGTGGCCATGGACCAGGTAGTCAACCAGGCGGCCAAAGCGCGCTATATGAGCGGCGGCAAAGCGCAGGTGCCGCTGGTGATGCGCATTGTCAACGGCGCGCCGGGGTCGGCGGCGGCGCAGCACTCGCAAAGCCCGGAAGGCTGGTTTATGAACGTACCGGGGCTGAAGATCGCCATCCCGGCCACGCCGTACGATGCCAAAGGGCTGCTCAAAACGGCCATTCGCGGCGCAGACCCGGTGCTCTTTTTTGAGCACAAAATGATGTACGCCGTCAAAGGCGAAGTGCCCGCCGAGAATTACACCATCCCCTTTGGCGAAGCCGCCATCCGGCGCGAGGGCGACGCGGCGACGGTGATTGCCATTGGCGGGGTGCTGCCCAAAGTGATGGACGCCGCCGCGCAACTGGCTGCCAACGGCATCGAGGTGGAAGTGATCGACCCGCGCACGCTGGTGCCGCTGGATACCGCCGCGCTGGTGGAGTCGGTGAAAAAGACGCACCGGGCCGTGATTGTGCACGAGGCGCACCGGCGGGCCGGCCCCGGCGCAGAAATCGCCGCAATCCTGGCCGAAGAAGCTATCGGCTACCTTGACGCACCGGTGGTGCGCGTGGCCACCAAAAACGTACCGTTTCCGTACCACCCGGAGTTGGAGAATTTTATTCTGCCCGGCGTGGATGATGTGGTGGCAGCGGTGACAAATTTGGTTAGCTACCGATTGTAGGGTAGCTGCTACTGTGGCATGATAGGCTGGCAATCGATTTTGGGGGCCAAATTAGTGCCACAGGTTTTTTGCCGCCGGCTGACCTGCGCGTGTTACGTTTAGTGTCGAAAAACTAAAAACCCTGACTCAATGCACCAATTGCGAGGTAACAATGACCGACCCGATGACCCAGCAAACAATTCGGCAATTTACCGGCCACGTCAGCCGGCAGCTTCACGCGATGGCCGGGGCCACTATTGCCGCTTCGGCGGCGCAGAGTGCGGCGTTGGGCCGGGCCTGCATGCACATCAGCGCCGAAAATTCCGGCGGCGCGTTTGATGCCGCCAGTGAAATCGCGCAGATGGACCAGTTGCAGACCGATCTGCTGGGCTGGTGCGACCGCGACGCCACGGCCATCACCGAGTTTGTGGCGCTGCGCGAGGCCGGCGACGAACTGGCCGGGCAGCAGTTTTTGTGCCACAGCCCCGCCGAAATCAGCCGGCTGGCGCTCGAAGCGGGCCAGCGGGTGCAGGCTTTCCGCCCGCTGGTAAATCACCAGGTGCGGGATGATTTGGAAATGGCGCTGACTCTGCTGGCCGGCGCGGCTCGGGCCGCCATGCTGCTGCTGGATAGCAATCTGCGCCACTGGCCGGAGCCGGCGCTGCTGGAACAATTTGAGCCGGTGATTGATCGTTTGCTGCGTGAAATCGGCGCGCTAAAACCGGTACAACGGCTGAGATAGTCATTGGTCATTCGTCATTGGTCATTCGTCATTGGTGTTCGGGTTACAAGTGACGAGTGACCAGTGACAAATGACCAGTGACAAGTGACAAAGGACAAAGGACGAATGACCCAATACAACGTTGTCTTCACCACCGAACGCGGCCAGCGCCACCAGCAGGCTGCGCTCGAGGCCGCGCCGGACAATCTGGCCATTACCATGCTGCGCCAGCCTACTCGTGCCGAGCTACTGGCGCAACTGGCCAACGCCAACTATTTTATTTCTGAGCGCACCGGCGTGATTGACGCCGGCATGATTGCCGCCGCGCCCAACCTTAAATTGATTTTGCGGCTCGGCTCGCTGACTTACGACATTGACACCGCCGCCGCCAAAGCCGCCGGGGTTGTGGTCTGTTATTGGCCGGTGGGCAGCGTTATCCGCGTGGCCGAGCATATGGTGATGCAAATGTTGGCCCTCAGCAAAAAACTGCGCGAAACAGAAGCCATCGCCCTGGCCGCCGGCAGCGAGTGGGGCCAGAGCAAACGCACCGACGAAGACACCTTTGCCTACAACTGGTCCGCCCGCCAAAACGTGGAAGGGCTGTGGCAAAAAACCGTCGGGATTATAGGTTTTGGCGAAATTGGCGCGGAGCTGGCCCGCCGGCTGGCCGGCTGGGATGTAACCCTGCTGTACAACAAACGCCGCCGCCTGCCGGAATCGGTTGAAACCGAACTGGGACTGACCTACGTTGACGAAGCCACCCTGTTTAGCCAGGCTGATTACGTGGCCAACCTGCTGCCCTACTTCCGCAACACAGATTTGATGATCAACGCCGATTATTTTGCCAGAATGAAAGATGGCGCCTGCCTTGTGAGCTGCGGCAGTGGCAGCGTCATCGATGAGCCGGCGCTGGCCGAAGCCATCACATCCGGCAAACTGGGCGGCGCGGCGCTCGACACGTTTGAATGGGAACCCATCAAGGCCGACAACCCGCTGATTGCGCTGGCCAAAGCTCATTACAACGTACTGCTCACGCCGCACATCGCCGCCGGAGCCACGGCTGCCGCCGCCCGCGAACGCATGAGCGACTACACCAACATTGTCAATCACATTGCCGGCCGGCCGATAAAATACAGAAAAGTATGAAATACGAAGGATGAAGGATGAAGGATGAAGAGTGAGTTGGGTGGATTGCAGGTTTCAAGCGGCGGTCGTGGGTCGCAAAGTTACAGAGTCGCAGGGTTGCAAAGTCGCAGGGTCGTAGATTCGTAATTTCGTTCATCCGCAATTCGCACAGAGGAGTTGGACAGAACCGAAGGTTCGACGCCAACGAATGAAAATTTATTTCAAATGGTCGGGAGACCCTTCGCTTCGCTCAGGGCGACACGCCTGAGGTTTATCCCTAATTCCTAACTCCTGACCCCTGAATCCTGTTTTCAAGGGAGTTATCCAAATGAGCAGCATCCTCATTGAAAATGGAGCCGTGGTTACCGTCAACAACACCGACGAGGTCTTTTCCACCGGCTACGTATTTATCGAAGCCGACCGCATCGCTGCCGTGGGCGCGGGCCAGCCGCCCGCCGAGCTACGCCAGCGCGCCGGAACCATCATCGACGCAACGCTGATGGCGGTGATGCCGGGCATGGTCAACGCCCACACCCACCTGTTCCAAACTTTTCTGCGCGGGCTGGCCGATGACAAACCGCTGCTCGACTGGCTCAAGGCGGCCATCTGGCCGGTGGCCAAAGCCCTCACCGAACACGACGCCTACACCGCCGGCATGCTGGGCATGGTCGAAAACATTCGCAGCGGCTGCACCGCGGTCAACGACCACCACTACGTCCACACCGAGCCGGGCAACGACGACGGCGTATTCCGCGCCGCCGAAGAATCGGGCATCCGCTTTATGATGGCTCGCGGCTGGGCCGATATGAACTACCACGAAGCGTTCAAGGAAAGCGAAGCGTACATTGTTAAAGAGATGGCCCGCCTGCGCGAAGCCTGGCACGGCAAGCACGATGACCGGCTGCGGTTGCAGTTTGGCCCGCTCATCCCCTGGGGCTGCTCCGACAGCACCATGCGCCGCACCTTTGAACTGGCCAAAGAATGGGGCATGGGCACCCACATCCACGTGGCCGAAAGCAAAGCCGAGGTTGAGATCGATTTGAACAATCGCGGCCTGCGCCACATTGAATGGATGGACAAACTGGGCGTGCTCGATCACAGCGTGCAGTTGGTGCACAGCGTCTGGCTCAATGATGAGGAGCTGGAGATGATCGCCCGCCACGGCGCAATTGTGGTCCACTGCCCGGTGGCCAATATGTATCTGGCCTCCGGTGTGGCCCGTATCCCGGAAATGCTCAATTTGGGCATCACCGTGGCCCTTGGCACAGACGGCCCCGGCAGCAACAACAGCCAGGATATGATGGAAGTGCTCAAAACTACCGCCCTGCTGCACAAAGTCAACACGCTCAACGCGATGATTTTGCTGCCGGAAGATGTGCTGCGCATGGCCTGCCGCGGCGGCGCGGAGTCGTTTGGCCTGCCGGAGCAGATTGGCTCGCTGGAGGTGGGCAAAAAAGCCGACGTGGTGCTGGTCGATTTAAACACGCCCTTTGCCATGCCGGTGCATAAAGTGCCGTCGGCGCTGGTGTACAACATCAACGCCCGCGAAGTGGACACGGTGATTGTCAACGGCGAAATTTTGATGCGCGGCAAACAAATTTTGTTTGTTGACGAACAAGCCCTGCTGGCCGAAGCGCGCGATGTGTGCGCCCACCTGTTCAAACGCGCCGGCGTGGAAGTCAATTAACAATGACCAATTATCAATGACCAATGACGAATGACCAATTATCAATGACGAATGAACTGCGATTGATTAAGCCACAGAGATCAGATTCTGTTTTCTGTATTCTGTATTCTGACATCTAACATCGGGAGTTTGATATGAATCCATCCGGCAAAACGGCGCTCGTAACCGGCGGGGCCGTGCGCGTGGGCAAAGCCATCACCCTGGCCCTGGCCCGGGCGGGCGCAAATGTGGTGATCAACTACAATTCTTCGGCCACCGCCGCCGAACAAACCGCCGCCGAGGCGCGCGCGCTGGGCGTGGGCGCGCTGGCGGTGCAGGCCAACATCGCCAATAACCAGCAGGTGCGAGCGATGGTCAACGCCGCCGCCGAGCGCTTTGGCAGCGTTGATATTCTGGTTAACAGCGCCTCGCTGTGGCAGGCCACGCCCTTTCCCATGGACGATGTGAGCGGCTGGCAGCAGGTTATCAGCGTGCTGATCAACGGCTCGTTTTACTGCGCCAACGCCGTGGCCCCGCTGATGCTGACCAAAGGCGAAGGCGCGATTGTCAACATCATCGATCTGGCTGCGTTTGAGCCGTGGCCGGATTTTATGGCCCACAGCGTGGGCAAAAGCGCGCTGCTGGCCTTGAGCCGCCAGCTCGCGCTGGAGCTGGCCCCCACCGTGCGTGTCAACGCGGTTGCGCCGGGGCCGGTGCTGCCGCCGCCCGATTATTCCGCGGATATGATTGCCCGCACCGCCGCCAAAACCCTGCTCGACCGCTGGGGCACGCCCGACGATGTGGCCGAAGCGGTGCTCTATTTTGTGCGGGCCAACTACGTTACCGGCGAGGTGCTGGCCATTGACGGCGGCGAGCGTTTTGGCCATCGTAAACATGAGATTGGCTGAAGCAATTACCAATTATCAATTACCAATTATCAATTACCAATTACCAATTACCAATTATCAATTATCAATTATCAATTATCAATTATCAAAGGATGCCGTAATTCGTGTCTCGGATTGACTTTGGCTGGGAAATCCCCACCGGCAAACGGCGGATGCCGCCCGGCGGCCCCAACAACTACATACCCCACCTGCGCCGCGTGCTCAATATGCTGGGTAGCCGGTTCCATTCGGTCTGGGTACCTGACCATTTTATGGACGGCGACCGCGACGTACCCGAAGCGCTGACAACCCTCAGCTACCTTTCGGCATTGTACCCGGCGTTGTTTTGGGGGACGGTTGTGCTGGGAGTAAACTATCGCAACCCGGCGCTGCTGGCCAAAATGGCGGCCACGCTCCAGCAGTTGAACGGGGGGCGCACCGTGTTGGGTATCGGCGCGGGCTGGCGCACCGAGGAGTATCGCGCCTACAATTACCCGTTTCCGCCTGCTGCCAGCCGCATCGCCCAACTGGCCGAGGCGATCCAGATTTGCCGGGCGATGTGGGATCCGGCCCAACCGGCCGCCTCGTTTTGCGGCGAGCATTTCCGCATCGACAACGCCGTCTGCTTCCCCAAACCGATTCCGCCGCCGCCGGTGATGATTGGCGGCGCGGGCGAGCAGTTGATGCTCCGGGTGGTGGCCCGGCACGCCGACTGGTGGAATCTGGTGGGCGTAACGCCGGAGAAGTACGCTCACAAAATTGAGGTTCTGCGCTGCCGCTGCGCCGAAGTTGGCCGCGACCCCAACTCAATCCGCAAAACGTGGATGGGCGTGGTCAGCATTGCGCCCAACCGCGCCGCCGCCGAAGCCGCGATGCAGGCATATCCCCTCTGGCCCGATGACGTGCCCATCGTTGGCACGCCGGCGGAGGTGATCACCGGGCTGCGCCGGTACACTGCCCTCGGCGTTGATCTGTTCATCCTCGGTTTTGCAGACGAGCCGGCGCTTGACGGCATCGATCTGTTTATCCGCGAGGTACTGCCGGCATTTCAGGAGTAGTCATTTGCCAATCGTCATTGGTCATTTGCACAAACAAGTGGCCAATGAGCATTGACAAATAACACAGAAACAAAGGATAAAAAAGTATGAACACAAAATTATTCCAAAAAGACTTTATCACCACTCAGGACTGGACCGTTGAAGACCTCAACACCATGCTGGATCTGGCTTTTCGGCTGAAGGGCGATTTTGCTACAGGCGTGCCGCACGACCACATTCTGCGGGCCAAAACGCTCTACATGCTCTTTTTTGAAGAAAGCACCCGCACCCGCAACTCGTTTGAAACCGGCATCACCCAGCTCGGCGGCCACGGCGTGTACCTTACCCCCAAAGCCACCCAAATTGGCCACGGCGAAAACGCCAAAGACACCGGCATTGTGCTCAGCAGCTACGGCCACGGTATCGCCATCCGCGACTGCCGCACCAACATCGGCCAGAATTACCTGTACGAAATGGCCCGGCACGCCGACGCGCCCGTCATCAGCATGCAGGATGATGTGGACCACCCCTGCCAGGCGATGGCCGATCTGATGACCCTGATGGAACTCTTTGGCCGCGACCTGCGTGGCCGCAAATTTGTCATTTCGTGGACGTACGCGCCCAAGTACGTGCGCCCGCTCAGCGTGCCGCAATCGCTGGTGTGGCTCATGCCTCGCTTTGGCATGGACGTGACCCTGGCCTACCCCGAAGGCTACCACCTGATGCCGCACGTAATGGACGCCGCCCGCAAAAACGCCGAAATCGCCGGCGTAACGCTGACCGAAACCCACAATATGGAAGAAGCCTTTACCGACGCCGACTTCCTCTACCCCAAATCGTGGGGGCCAATTATGGTGACAGAAGACGAACCGACCGTAGAAGCGATGGCCGCGCAGCACGCCGACTGGCGCGTGACGCAGGAAAAAATGAACCTGGCCAAAAAGCACGCCGTTTACATGCACTGCATGCCGGTTGACCGCGGCCACGAAGTGGATGACGAAGTGATCGACGGGCCGCAATCGGTTATTTACAAACAGGCCGAAAACCGGCTGCACGTCCAAAAAGCGCTCATGGCCTTAACGATGGCCGCTCGCGGGTAGGCATGACACCAACCATTACCCCCCAACTGGCCGAGGCCGCCGCGCGGGTGCGCCAGGCCGCCGAAACCATCAAACAGGCCCAAATTGACTTTCTGGCCGATTTGATCCGCCTGAAAACCTACACCGGGCAGGAAGGCCCGGCGGTTGAGCGCACGCTGGCCGAAATGCGCGCCTGCGGTTTTGCCGATGTCCGCACCGACAGCGCCGGCAACGCGCTGGGCGCTGTTGGCAGCGGCCGCTTCAGCCTGCTGTACGACGCCCACCTGGACGAGAACGAAATTGCCGACGAGGCCGACTGGCCCTATCCGCCACTGCAACCCACCGTAGCCAACGGCAAGCTGTACGGGCTGGGCGCGTCTGATTGCAAGGGCGGCGTCGCCTCAATTGTATACGGCGCGCGCCTGGCCGCCGCGCTCAACCTCACCGCCGCTTGCACCATCACCGTTAAAGGGGCCACGCTGGAAGAAGACGCCGAAGGCTTTGCCATGCGCCACCTCATTGAACGCGATGGCTTTCCCCGGCCCGACGCCGTGCTGCTGGCCGAGGCCACCGATCTGACCCTGCGGCGCGGCCATCGCGGCCGCTGCGAGGTGAAGGTGCGCATGCGCGGCAAAGCCGCCCACGCCAGCACCCCGGAGCTGGGCGATAACGCCATCCTCAAAATGCGCCCGGTGCTCGATGCGCTGGAAGCGATGACCGCCAGCCTGCCCGCCGACCCGGTGCTGGGGCGCGGCACGCAGGTGGTCACCATGATCGCCTCGCCGCACACGCCCAACAGCGTGCCCGGCTGGTGCGAAGCCACCATCGACCGCCGCCTCACCCCCGGCGAAACACCGGAATCGGTGGTGGGGCAAATTTCCGCCGCCGTGGCCGGGCTGGGCGCGGAGGTATCGCTGCCGGTGCAGCCGGTCACCTCGTGGACCGGCCTCGATTTGAGCGGGCCGGCCTTTTTCCCCGGCTGGCTGCTGCCGGAAGATCACCCGCTGCTGGCCGCCGGCAAACTCACCTGCGCCGCCCTGTGGGGCCAAGCGCCGCGGGTGGATGTGTGGAAATTCAGCACCAACGGCACCTACTCGGCCGGGGCCGCCGGCATCCCGACGCTGGGCTTTGGGCCAATGGAAGAAAAATACGTTCACACCCCCGAGGATCAGGTTGATCTGGCCAAGTTGCTCAAAGGGGCTATGTTTTACGCCCTGTTCCCACTGGCCTACAGTTTGATTCACGGTGAGTCTTAAAAAGAATTTTGCCGGGTGTGCCCGGCACTTTTCAAGTGCCGGGCACACCTATCCCTCTGACAAGGATTGACAATGACCGTTTCCAAACCAACCGTGGCCATTTTGATTGGCCGCAACCATTACGCCCGCATGTTCAACCAGACCGCCTGGGACAACCTGCGCGACTTTGCCAACGTCATCGACCACCCCGGCGGCGAGCCGGCCACCCACGCCGAGTTGCTGCAAATTTTGCCGCAGGCCGATGCCTGCCTGACCAGTTGGGGCGTTGACCAGCTCGATGCCGAGGTGCTGGCCGCCGCGCCAAATCTCAAAGCGATGGCCCACATGGGCAGCAGCGTCAAGCGGTTTGTCAGCGATGCCCTGTGGGACCGCGGCATCCACGTTACCACCGCCGCGCCGGCCCTGGCCGAAGATGTGGCCATCACCGCGCTCAGTTTTATGCTGGTCGGCATGAAACGCATCTGGCCGCTGGGGCAGCTTGTCCGCGCCGGCGGCTGGCGCGAAAGCCGCTACTGGCCGTCGCGCGAGCTGCGCTACAAAACTGTGGGCATCATCGGCGCCAGCCATGTAGGCCGACATCTGATCCGGCTGTTGCAGCCGTTTACCGTGCATATTTTGTTATTTGACCCGTTTGTCAATACCGAACAGGCCGCCGCACTGGGCGTGGAAAAAGTTGAGCTGGACGAGCTGCTGCGCCGGGCCGATATTGTCTCGCTGCACGCGCCAGACACACCGGCCACCCGCCACATGCTCAACGCCGAAGGGCTGGCACTGATGAAAGACGACGCTTTGCTGATTAACACGGCCCGGGGTACACTCATTGATGAGGCCGCGCTCATTTCCGAATTGAGCCAGGGCCGCTTCTTTGCCTTTCTCGACGTGACAGACCCCGAACCCCCAGCCGCCGACAGCCCGCTGCGCCGCCTGGACAATGTTGTGGTTGTGCCCCACCTGGCCGGTTGTATTGAAGATTGCAGCCACATGAGCGAAATGGCCGTAGAAGAACTCCGCCGCTTTTTCGCCGGCGAACCGCCGCTGTATCAGGTGACGCCGCAAATGTTCGGCCGGATTGCGTGAAATAGTCATTAGTCATTGGTTATTTGTCACTTACAAAAACCAATGACTAATGACCAGTGACCAATGACTAATCAGGAGAGAAAACCTTGTCCACCACCCGCAGACTTAACCGAATTTTTCGCCCCGATGGCCGCAGCCTGATTGTGGCCTTTGACCACGGCATGATCGATGGCCCGGCCAAAGGTATGGAACAGCCAGGGTTGACCTTGCAAAAAATTGTCGCTGGCGGCGCCGACGCCATTTTAACCACGTTTGGCATGGCCACCCGCTTTGCCGCAGAAATTGCCCGATTGGGGCTGATTTTGCGGCTCGATGGCGGCGGCACCAAACTGGGCAAAATGGACGGTCCCGGCGCGCAGTTTTACACTATAGCCGACGCGCTGCGGCTGGGCGCGGACGCCGTGGCGGTGTCGGCGTTTCCCGGCTCGCCCAAAGAAGAAGCCACGCTGGAAACGCTGGCCCGCGTCATCGGCGAAGCCCACACCTGGGGCCTGCCGGTAATGGCCGAAATGGTGCCCGGCGGCTTTGACAGCGGTCCCGAATTTCGCGGCGCGGATAGCATCGCCATTGCCGCCCGTGTCGCCGCCGAACTGGGCGCGGATTGGGTCAAAATCCCGTATGCCGCCGGCTTTGAGCAGGTTACGCGCAGCTGCTACGTGCCGGCAGTGGTGCTGGGCGGAGCCAAAAAAGGCAGCGAGCGCATTATGCTGCAAACCGTCAGTGACGCGCTGCAGGCCGGGGCGATGGGTGTGGCCATTGGCCGCAACATTTTCCAGGCCGATGACCCCACCGCGATGACCGCCGCCGTGGCCGCGCTGCTGCATAAAAACGCCTCGGTTGACGAGGCGGCGGCGATGCTGTCAAACGGATAAAAAAATACTCACCCCCTCCCTCTGCCCTCCCCCTGGCAGGGGGAGAGGAAAAAGAGTTGGGGCGGCGGGCGCTACGCGCCCGCCGCCCCAACTTAAGAAATAGCCCCCTCTCCCTGAGGAAGAGGGGGTAGGGGGAGAGGGTCAAAAAAACTTTTCAAAGGAGAATAAACTATGGCACAACTCAAAGCCTATCACCGGCCGGCCAGCGTGAGCGAAGCGCTGCAACTGCTGGCCCGCCCCGGCGCCAGAATTCTGGCCGGGGGCACGGCCCTCGTCCCACAAATGACGGGGGCGGATACCGATATGATTGATCTCCAGTCCATCGGTTTGGATGGTGTGGCGCTGGCCGGTGACCGACTCACGCTGGGGGCGATGGTCCGGCTGCAAACGCTTGTCGACAGCCCGGATGTGCCGGCGCTGCTGCGCGAGCTGGCTCACCGCGAGGGGCCAAACACCTTTCGCTACCAGGGCACACTCGGTGGGGTAATTGCCCAGGCCGATCCGGAAAGCGAACTGCTGGCCGCCCTGCTGGTGTTTGAAGCGGAGGTTGAAATTCAGTCTGCCGCCGAAACCCGCCGGTTGCCGCTGGCCGAAGTGCTGGCCAATGTGCCGGCGGCGCTGTCCGCCGGCCTCATCACGGCCGTGTCGCTGGCCACCGGCGGCGCAGCCGCCAGCGAACGGGTTGTCCGCACCCCCGCCGACAAACCGATTGTCGCTGCGGTGGCGCGCCGCGACGGGCAGGGGCAACTTCGGCTGGCGCTGTGCGGCGTGGCCGCTGTGCCTGTTCTGACCGACCCCACCCCCGACCAACTCAAAGCCCGGCTTAACCCGCCCGGCGATTTTCGCGGCTCCACCGAATACCGCCGCCAGATGGCGGCCATACTTAGCCGGCGAGTGCTCGCCGCAGTTCAAGCCGAGGCATAGGAGGCGATGATGCAAATTCAAGTCACCATCAACGGAATCAACAAAAAATTCACTTGCGAACCGGGCGACACGCTGATGCGCGTTCTCCGGCGCGAAGGCTACGTCAGCGTTCGCTTTGGCAGCGATAGCGGCGAAACCGGCGCGGCGGCGGTGCTGGTCGATGGCAAGCTGGTCAGCACGGATGTAATGCTGGCGGCGCAGGCCGATGGCCACGCCATCGAAACCGTGGAAGGGCTATCTCACGGGCTGCAACTGCACCCCATTCAGGAAGCGTTCATCCGCGTGGGGGCCATTCAATCCGGCTACTCTACCCCGGCCATGATTCTGGCCACCAAAGCCCTGCTGGAGAAAAACCCCAATCCCACCGAAGCTGAAGTCCGCGACGCCCTCTCCGGCATTTTGGACCGCGAAACCGGCTACGTAAAACCGGTGCAGGCCGTGCTGGAAGCCGCTGCCGTGCTGCGCGGCGAAGACCCCACCAAAGTTGAACCCAACGTGCTCACGCCCATCATTTTGCCCGGCCACGAGTTTGGCGGCCCCGGCCCGGACGACGCCGAGCAACTGGGCGATGACCTGACCCCGGACATGGCCGGCGGCGGCAGCGAAATCAGCACCAAACGGATTGTGCTGCCCAAATTTGTGGTCGCCCCGGAAGCGCCGGAAATGAAAGTTGTCGGCAAATCTGAAACCAAGGTCGATGCGCTCAAGCTGGCCAAAGGCAACCCGGCTTTTGTCGATGACGTTGAGTTCCGCGGGCTGCTGCACGGCAAACTGCTCACCAGCCCCCACGCCCACGCCCGCATCATCGATATTGACGACAGCGAGGCGCGAGCCATCCCCGGCGTGCATGCCGTCATCCACTACAAAAATATTGCCCGCGTGCGCTACGCCTCCGGCGGGCAGAGCTACCCCAACCCCAAACCCTACGATCAGGTCAGTTTTGACAACAAAGTGCGCCACGTGGGCGACCGCGTGGCCGCCGTGGCCGCCGAAACGCCGGAAATCGCCGCCGAGGCCATCAAGCGCATCAAAGTGACGTATGATGTGCTACCGGCGGTTTTTGACGAAAACGAGGCCATCAAGCCCGGCGCGCCGGTTATCCACGATGAGCCGGAAATGGCCGACGCCGGCGCGTTCGACGCCGGCCGCAACATCAGCCACTTTATCCACGCCGCCGTCGGCGATGTGGAGCAGGGTTTTGCCCAGGCCGACCGCATTTTTGAGCAGACTTACTACGTGCATCAGGTGCAGCAGGTGCCCATCGAACCGCACATTGCCATTGCCTACTGGGACCCGGACGAGCGGCTGGTCATCCGCACCAGCACGCAGGTGCCGTTCCACGTGCGCCGCATGGTCGCCCCGCTGCTGGGGCTGCCGGTCAAACGCATCCGGGTCATCAAACCGCGCATCGGCGGCGGCTTTGGGGCCAAGCAAGAGATGCTCATCGAAGATATTGTGGGCCATCTGGCCATCGCCACCGGCAAGCCGGTCAAACTGGAACTGAGCCGGGCCGAAGAATTTATGTCGAGCCGCACCCGCCACCCGCAGACCATTGTTTACAAAACCGGCGTCAACAACGACGGCGCGCTGGTCGCCCAAAAAATGACGGTGGTCGGTAACACCGGCCCCTACGCCACCCACGGGCTGACCGTGCAAACCGTCACCGGCATGCGCGGGCTGAGCACCTACAACTGCCCCAACAAAAAATTTGAATGCACCGTTGCCTACACGAATATCCCCGTACCGGGCGCGTATCGCGGCTACGGCGCACCGCAGGCGCTCTTTGCGCTGGAAACACACATGGAAGAGATCGCCGTGGCGCTGGGGTTGGACCCACTGGAGTTCAAACGCAAAAACTGGGTCAAAGTTGGCGATCCGCTTGATATCGCCCCGCAACTGGGCGAAGGCGAAGCCGATGTCTCGTCCATTCCGGTGGTGCGCACCAGCGGCCTCAGCGAATGCATTGCCCAGGGCATGCAGGCCATTGGCTGGGAGCGCCGCAGCGACCCCAACTGGAAGATGGTGCCGGGCAAACCACACCTGCGGCGCGGTCTCGGTATGGCCGTTTGTATGCACGGCACGGCCATCCCCGGGCTGGATATGGGCGGGGCCAGCATCAAAATCAATGACGACGGCTCATTCAATGTGTTAGTTGGCGCTACCGACCTCGGCACCGGTTCCGATACGGCGCTCAGCCAGATTGCCGCCGAGGTGCTGGGTGTGCCGCTGGACGACATCCTCATTTATTCCAGCGACACCGACATGACCCCCTTTGACACCGGCGCGTACGCCAGCAGCACCACCTACATTTCCGGCACCGCCGTTAAAAAGGCCGCCGAACAGGTGCGCGAGCAGATCAAAGAACGGGCCGGGCTGATGCTTAAACTGGATGACTGGAGCGGCGTTACCCTGCGCGACCGGCGGGCCTACGCCCCCGATGGTCGCTCGGTGACAATGGAAGAGCTGGCGCTGCACTCGCTGCATCAGGACCAGCAGCGGCAAATTATGGCCACGGCCAGCTACGTCTCGCCGGAGTCGCCGCCGCCGTTTGCCGGCCAGTTCGCCGAAGTGGAAGTTGATATTGAAACCGGACAGGTGACGGTGAAAAAACTGGTGATGGCCGTGGACTGCGGCGTGGCCATCAACCCCATCACCGCCAGCGGGCAGGTGGAAGGCGGTATGACTCAGGCGCTCGGCTACGGCCACTGCGAGGAAATGGTTTACGACGCCAAAGGCCGCATGGTCAACGCCGCGCTGGGGCCGTACAAAATTTACCGCGCCGACGAAATGCCGGAAATGGAAGTTATTTTGGTACAAACTATCGAGCCGAGCGGCCCGTTTGGGGCCAAAGCCATCGCCGAAATCCCGAAAGACGGCGTGGCCCCGGCGCTGGGCAGCGCCATTTACAACGCTACCGGGGTCCGGATTCGCAGCATTCCGTTTACGCCGGAGCGGGTGTGGACGGCCATTCAAGAAAAGTAACTGAACCACAACAAAAATCACGTAGGGGCGCTTCGCGAAGCGCCCCTACCCCAAAGGACCACATAATCAATGGAACTCAACCGCTTTAAAGGACAAGTAGCCGTAATTACCGGCGGGGCCAACGGCATTGGCCGGGCCTGCGCCGTCCGTTTTGCCGAAGAAGGGGCCAACGTGGCCTGTCTTGATTTGGCCGCCGAGGCCAACGAAGCCGCCGCCGCCGAGTGCCGCGGGCTGGGCGTGGACGCTCTGGCCCTGAGTTGTAACGTCACCGAGCCGGACAGCCTCAAAGCCGCGATAGATGCGGTGCTGGCCCGTTGGGGCCGGCTCGATATTCTGGTGGCCGCCGCCGGCATTTACACCGGCTCGCCGCTGGCAGATGTCTCGCTGCGGCAGTGGCAGCGCCTCATCGACATCAACCTGACCGGCGTGTTTCTGAGTAATCAAGCCGTCGCTCCGATACTGATGGCCCAAAAAGCGGGCAGCATCATCAATATTTCATCGATGGCCGGCAAAACAAGCTGGCCGGCCTCGGCGGAGTATTCCGCCTCCAAAAGCGGCGTCATCGGCCTGACCCGCTCCGTGGCGATGGAACTGGCCCCGTTTGGCGTCACCGTCAACGCGGTCTGCCCCGGCAACACCAAAACCGATATGGTGCGCAACGTGGCCGGGATGATTGGCCAGCGCGACGGTATGACCGTGGACGAGTGGCTGGCCATGCGGGCCAGCGACTGCCCCATGAAGCGGCTGGCCGAGCCGTGGGAAATTGCCGGGGTGGTGGCCTTTCTGGCTTCCAACGACTCGCGTTACCTCACCGGCCAGGCCCTTGAGGTGGACGGCGGGCTGGTGATGTCGTAATGGACTACACCGGCTATCTCGATTTTTGGTTCACCGACCGGCCGGTTATCGAGCGCGTCGCGCCGTTTGCCGAGTTGGGACTTCGCCACTTCAACGTTTTTTTCTGGCGGCAGGCGCCCATCGCCGAACTGGCCGCCGAGTGCCGCCGCGTCGGCGGGCGACTCTATTCCACCTTTGACGACGACATGGGCTCGCTGGCCGACCCCGGTGACAACGCCATGACGCTGCGCAGTTGGGCCGAAAGCCTGGAAATGGCCGAGCAATACGGCATCCCGGTACTGTACATTTTTTCCAACCAGATTGAGCCGGCGGGCGGCGTGGATTGGGTGCGGCGGCTATCGGGCAATTACCCCGAAGGCGAACAGTACGCCAACCTGCTCGACCAGACCGAAAAAATCATGAAGCTCGTCGAGCAGACCAGCGTTGAAGTGCGGGTGGAATGCCTCAACAATTTCCACTTCATCGGCAAAATTCTGGTGGATAACCCCCGCCTGGCCGCCGACTGGGTGCGTCGCATCGATCACCCGCAGTTCCGGCTGACGTTTGATGTGTACCACCAGCAGCGCGGCTCCGGTGATTTGTTATGGAACCTCGAGCAGAATTTTGATGTGACCACCGCCGTCCACATCGGCGATGTACCCACCCGGCAGGAGCCGGGCACGGGCGAAATCAATTTTCCCAACATCCGGGCCAAACTGCGGCAGCTTGGCTTTGACGGCGAGATTGGGCTGGAATTCAGCCCCTCTACCACCCCCGCCGAAGCGATGGCCCGCACCCGCGAACTCTTTCCGCTGGAGTAATGTCGATGCAAGATGCAATTTTGGGGCTGGATATTGGCACCAACTCAACCAAAGCCATCCTGTTTGACCTGTCCGGCCGCGAGCTGGCCGTGGCCCAACAGGGCTACCGGCTGCACACGCCGCAACCTGGCTGGGCCGAAGAAGACCCGGATGAAGTGTGGCAGGCGGCGCTGACCGTGCTGCAACAAATTGCCAGCGCTGCCGCCGGCCAATGGCACATCCGGGCGCTGGCTATGGCCGCGCAAAGCGGCTCGCTCATCCCCTGCCGGGCCGATGGCACGGCGGTGTACCCCATGATCACCTGGCTCGACAGCCGTACCGAGGAGCTGGTCAAACAATGGCAGGAGGCCGGCCGCGAAGCCCGCATCCGGGAACTCAGCGGCTGGTCGTTGTTTCCCGGCCTGCCTTTCCCCAACATCGCCTGGCTGGGCCAGTTTCAGCCCGATGTCTTTGCCCGCACCGAGCGTTTTTTGGGCGTGCTCGATTTTATGAATTACCGGCTGACCGGCCAGTTCTGCACCGATTTTTCTGCCGGGGCAGAAATGCAACTGGTCGATGTGGCCGCCAGCCACTGGAGCGACGAACTGGCAGAAATCGTCGGCATCACCCCGGACCAACTGGCCCAACTGGCCCCGGCCGGCACGGTCATCGGCCCGATTACCGCCGAGGTTAGCCAGCGCACCGGCCTGCCCCCCGGCACGCTGGTGGTCAACGGCGGCCACGATCAATGCTGCGCCGCGCTGGGCATGGGCATGACCGAACCGGGCAAACTGATGCTGGCCTCTGGCACAGCCTGGGTTATCAACGCCATCACCACCAGCCCGGATGTGACAGCCGCGCCGGCCAGTATGAATTTGAGTTACCACGTCGCGCCGCAGCGCTGGACCATTTCCCAGTTGTTGGGTGGTTTTGGCGCTACCGTGGAGTGGTGGCTGCGCGAAAACTTGCAGCCGGCCGCACCGGAGCAGGTGCTTGACCGTCGCCATCTGTTTGCCCAGTTCGATGACTTAATCCGGCACAGCCCGCCCGGCAGTAACGGGCTGCTGTTCCTGCCGCTGGGCGGCGGGGCGCAGTTGGCCGAATCCCGCCCCGGCGGCGGGTTTATCGGCCTGCGGCTGGACCACACCCGCGCCGATATGGCCCGCGCCGTGCTCGAAGGCGTGGCCTTTGAAGTGCGCTGGGCGCTGGATACGGTGCGGCAGGCCGGCCTGCCCGTCGAGCAGGTGTGGCTCTCCGGCGGCGCCAGCCAGAGTCCGGTCTGGCCGCAAATTCTGGCCGATGTCACCGGCCTGCCCTTCACCCTGACCGGCTACGGCAACTGGCCGGCGCTCGGAGCGGCGGTGCTGGCCGGCACCGGCGTGGGCCTGTTTGAATCGCTGGCCGAAGGCATCGCTCGCTTGCAGCCGCCGGGCCGGCAGGTGGTGCCGGCAGAAGCCCAGCGCGCATTTTACGATGAACGGTTGGCCGCCTACCAGCAAGCCAGCCGGCACCTGGCGGAGATTTGAGGGGCATCGACGTTAGAGTACGGCAGGGGACACGAGGCTCACTTGTTGGATTGTGCGTGTTGCGTGTTGCGTAAAAATACGCCAGAAACGGAACACGCAATACGCAACATGTCGCGAAAATCTTTTGGTAAAAATCAAGGTATCAACAAGATTCGTAGTTTCGCACATTCGCAATTCACTATTCGCACATTCGTGGAACGTCGGGATTGATGACCAACGGTTTTAATTTTAGCAGCATCCGGGCGCTGATCATCGATATTGACGGCACTTTGTTTCGCGGTGATGCGCCGCTGCCGGGCATTACCGAGTTGTTTGATTTTTTGCGGCAGCGCGGCATTGCTCACGTAGTGGCCACCAACAACACCACCGAAACGCCGGCCCAGTACCGGCGCAAGCTGGCCGAAGCCGGCATCACCCTCGAGGTGGGGCAAATTCTGACGGCCGGCGTGGCCACGGCAGCCTATTTGCAGCGAGAACTACCGCCCGGCGCGCCGCTGTTTGTGATTGGCGAGGCGGCGCTGCGGCAGGTGTTGCTCGAAGCCGGTTTTGCGCTGGTGGCTAACGCCGGGCAGCCGGTAGCGGCAGTGGTTGTGGGCGGCGACTCCGGCCTGACTTACGACAAGCTCAAGGTTGCGGTGCTGCATTTGCAACGCGGGGCGCGACTGGTAGGCGCTAACCCGGACCTACTCATTCCCAAAGAAGAGGGGTTAATCCCCGAAGCCGGGGTAACGCTGGCCGCGCTGCAAGCCGCCACCGGTCTCACCCCGACGGTGATCGGCAAGCCGGAGCGGCTGCTGTTTGAACTGGCGCTGGCCCGGCTGGGCAGTGTCGCTGCGCACACCGCCATGCTCGGCGACCGGCTGGAAACCGATGTGTGGGGCGCGCAGCGCGTCGGCCTTAAAACGGTGCTGGTGACCACCGGCGTGGACAACGCCGCCACGGCCGCCGCCAAAGGCATCGAGCCGGACGCAATTGTTGACGGGCTGGAAGAATTGGTGGAAATGTGGAGCAAATGAACAGATTTACGATTTTTGATTTACGATTTTTTAATCGTAAATCGTAAATCAAAAATCGTAACTCAAAAGAGGTAACTTATGACCTTTGATCTGGTTATCAAAAACGGCACAATTGTTACCGCCGAGGCCAGCTACCGGGCCGACATCGGCATTAGCGGCGAGCGCATCGCCGCGATTGGCGACGGGCTGGCCGGCGCGCGCGAGATCGACGCCAGTGGCAAGCTGGTGACGCCCGGCGCGATTGATGTCCACGTTCACATGCAAATGTCGCTGGGCGGCGGTATCATCTCTTCCGATGATTTTTTTAGCGGCACCCGGGCCGCGGCCTTTGGCGGCACCACCACCATCATCGATTTTGTGGAGCCAGCGCCGGAACAAAGCATGCTCGCCGGGCTGGCCGACCGCCGCGCCGAAGCCGACCCACGGGTCGCCATCGATTACGGGCTGCACATGACCATCGGCCCCCACGAAATTGCCAAACTGGAGCAGGTACCGGCGGTGTTTGCGGCCGGTTGTGCCAGCTTCAAATTGTACATGGCCTACGGCTTCCGGCTCACAGACGACCAGTTGCTCAAAGCGCTGACCGCCGTGCGCGATGCGGGCGGGCTGCCGGTGATCCACGCCGAAAACTGGGATGTGATTTGCGTGCTGATTGAGCAAAATCTGGCCGCCGGGCGAACCAGTCCGCACTGGCACCCGCGCAGCCGGCCGGAATTGCTGGAAGGCGAAGCCGCCGGGCGGGCCATCGACATTGCCGAATTTGTGGGCGTGCCGCTGCACATTTTCCACGTGGGCTGCCAGGCCACGGTTAACCGGATTACCGCCGCCCGCGCCCGCGGCCTGCCCATCACCGGCGAAACCTGCCCGCAATACCTGTTGCTCGATGACTCGGTGTACGACCGGCCCGGCGTTGAAGGGGCGTTGCCGGTGTGCGCGCCGCCGATCCGGCCCACGGGCGAGCCGCAAAATATGTGGCAGGCGCTGGCCCGCGACCACCTGCAAATTGTCACCACCGACCACTGCCCGTTTGTGAAAGCCGACAAAATGCGCGGCATCGAGGCCAACGATTTCAGCAGAATTCCCGGCGGCGTGCCGTCAATCGAGTGCCGCTTCCCGGCGCTGTACAGTTTTGGCGTGCGAAACGGCATTTTTTCGGCCAACCGCTGGGTAGAAATGTGCTGCACGCGCCCGGCCCAAATGTTTGGGCTAACCGGCAAAGGGCGCATCGCGGTGGGCTTTGATGCCGATTTGGTCCTGTTCGACCCGGCCAAAACGGTCACACTCTCCACCGAAACGCTGCACGAAAAGGTCGATTGGACGCCGTACGAGGGCATCACAGTTACCGGCTGGCCGGTGGCAACGCTCAGCCGGGGGGAAGTCATCGCTGAAAATGGCGAGTTTTTCGGCGCGCCGGGCCGGGGACGGTTTATCGAACGAGAATTGTAAAAGAGTATCGCCACAGGACGGCGAGCATAATTACTGCCGCCGAGTTGCGTGTTGCGTGCCAAAAACGGAACACGCAACACGTTTCAGAATTTTTGACAGCAGAAATCCAGGCATTGGAATAAAAGGGAACACTCATGACCAAAATTAACGATTTACGCTCATTCATCGCCGCGCTGGAAGCCGCCGGCCAACTGGCCCGCGTGCGACGGCCGGTTAGCCTGACCCACGAACTGGCCGACGTGGCCGCCACGCTGGTGCGCAGCGGGGCCGGCGCGCCGCTGTTTGAAGCTGTCAACGGCAGCGAATGGCCCATTTTTGCCGGCGGCGTGGCCAACCAGAAACGGGCGGCCATCGCCCTGGGCTGTGCCGAGGCCGAAGTAACCGACGTAATGGGCCGCGTGCTGGAACCGGCCAACGGCATCGCGCCGGTGCGGGTAGACGACGCCCCGTGGAAGGCCAACGTGTTCACCAGCGATGACATCGACGTGCGCGACCTGCCCATCCCCACTCACTCCCGCGGCGACGGCGGCCCGTTCATCACCGGCGGGGTAATTGTCAGCCGCGACCCCGTTTCGGGGCGGGGCAACCTCAGTTACAACCGCATGCAGGTTAAAGGGCCGCGCAACTTTGGCTTTAACGTGAACGAGTGGCGGCACGTGCGCATGTTTATGGAAGGCCGGCCCGACCCGACCGCACCGTTCCCGGTGGCGATTGCCATCGGCCTTGACCCGGCCATTATGATCGCCGCCGGCGTGCGTACCGAAGAAGACGAGCTGACCATCGCCGGGGCCATTCGCGGCGAGCCGGTGCCGGTTTGCCGCGGCGTCACCGTTGATGTGGACATTCCCGCCACCGCGGAGATCGTCATCGAAGGCTATGTGCATCCGTTTGAGAAAAAAGGCGAAGGCCCGCTGGCCGAATTCCACGGTTACCACGGCGAAATCTGGGACAGCCCCAGTTTTGAGGTAACGGCTGTTTGCTGGCGAAACAACCCCATCTTCCAAACCATCATCCCCGGCTGGTACGAGCATGTGTATATTGGCAATGTGCTGCCGCGCGAGCCGCTGCTGCGCCGCTTTGTGCGCCACCTCAACAAAACGGCGGTGGTTCACATTCCGCCCTACGCCAATGGTTTTTCGGCCATTGTGCAGATTGATCGCGACAACCCCGGCCAGCCCAAAAACATCGCGATGGCGGCGATGACCGCCCACATCAACATTAAACAGGTGATTGTGGTTGACCGCGACATTAACATTTACGATCCCGCCGACGTGCTGTGGGCGCTGACCAACCGCGTTGACTGGAGCCGCGACGTGTTTGTGGTGCCCGGCGCGCAGGGCCACGAAATGGACCCCACCGCCGACCAGCGCGGCGTTCACGCCAAAATCGGCATCGACGCCACGTACAAACGCGAACGACGCGAGTACGGTACGCGGGTCAGCTACCCGATGGTCGATTTGAGCCAATATCTGTAAAAGGCTAAAGGGCGAAGGATGAAGGATGAAGGGTAAAAATGACAACCAATTCCGCTGAAATAACCCTGGTGATGCCCAAACTGGGGCTGACCATGACCGAAGCCACGCTGACCCGCTGGCTCAAAACCGCCGGCGAACCGGTGGTCAAAGATGAAATTCTGTTTGAATTTGAAAGCGACAAATCGCTGATGGAGTACGAGTGCCCGGCTACCGGCGTGCTCGGCGAAATTCTGGTGCCGGCCGGCCAAACCGTGCCCTGCGGCACGCCGCTGGCGAGGCTCAAGGTCGCAGAGGCGCAGGGGCAGCGAGTGGCAAAAACGCCAACCGCAGAGGCGCAAAGTCGCAAGGCCGCAGAGGCGCAGCCCCTTCCACCCCTGCCCCCTGCTGCAAGGGGGTCAGCCTTCTCCCCTCAACCTTCTCTTGTGGCCACCCCCGCCGCCAAACGGCTGGCCCGCGAGCGCGGCCTCGATCTGGCGGCGCTGGCCGGGCGCGGCCCCAACGGCCGCATCCAACTGGCCGATGTCGAGGCGGCGGCCGGCCAGCCGCCAGCCATCAGCCAGCAGCCGCCGGTTACCGGCACGCCGCTGGCCAAAAAAGTAGCCGACGACATGGGCATCGACTGGCGGCAAGTAGAGGGCAGTGGTTCCGGCGGGCGGGTGCGCAAAGATGATGTCCTGCAAGCGGCGGCTCCGGCGGCGCAGCGCACCCAACCGCTCAGCGGCATCCGCGGCGTGATTGCCAGCCGCATGGCCGAAAGCGCCTTTTCTGCGCCGCACGTCACCCTTTTTGCCGAGGCTGACGCCACCGCGCTGGTTGAGGCGCGCCGCCAGCTCAACGCCGAATTGGGCGGCACCACCAAAATCTCGTACAACGCCCTGCTCATCGCCATTGTGGCCCGGCTGCTGCCGGAACACCCGGCGCTGAATGCCTGCCTCAAAGGCAACGCCATCCATTTTTATGATGACATTAACATTGGGCTGGCCGTAGATACCGAGCGCGGCCTGCTGGTGCCGGTTATTCGCCAGGCCAACCGGCTCGATCTGTTGGCCATTCAGCGCAGCGGCGACGCGCTCATCGAGCGGGCCGCGGCCGGCAAAAGCCAGCCGGACGATTTGACCGGCGGCACGTTTACCCTCACCAACCTCGGTATGTTTGATGTTGATGGCTTTACGCCGATCATCAACCAGCCGCAGAGCGCCATTTTGGGTGTGGGCCGGATTGCCGCCAAAGCGGTTGTCGCGGCCAGCGGCGAGATTGTGGCCCGGCAAATGCTGACGCTCAGTCTCAGTTTTGACCACCGCATTGTCGATGGCGCGCCCGCCGCCCGTTTTTTGCAGCGGGTCAAACAGCTCATCGAGCGGCCGTTTGCGCTGCTGTTGCGGCAATAGGCCGGATGCAACATTATTTTTTCCGGCCCGTATTGCGTGTTCCGTTTTCAGTTTTACGCAACACGCAACACGTTCGATGAGTACGAACTACATGCATCTGCCAGGCAGCCAATGACAAATATCCTGATTACCAACGCCGCCGTCCTGACCGTGGACAAACAGAATACCATCCACTCGCCCGGCTGGGTTTGGGTTGAGGCCGACCGAATTGCCGCGGTTGGGCCGGGGCAACCGCCGGCGGAACTGGCGGCCCGCGCCCAACGAGTCATCAACGGCGAGCATCTGGCCGTGCTGCCGGGGCTGGTGAACGGCCACACCCACCTGTCGCAAACATTTATGCGCGGCCTGGGCGACGACAAGCCGCTGCTGACCTGGCTGAAACAAATTATGTGGCCGATTCAGGCGGCGATGTCGCCGGAAGAGATGCGGCTGGCCAGCCTGCTGGGGCTGGTAGAAAATCTGCGCTGCGGCGCTGCGGGCGTGGTGCAGCACCACAAAATCACCACCAGCCCGGCCCACACCGACGCCGCCGCCGAAGCCGCCGAAATTGTCGGCCTGCGCATGCGGCTGGCCCGCGGCTGGGTCGATCTGGGCACGGCGGCGGAAGCACCGGCGGCCATCATCGCCGAAATGGGCCGGCTGCGCGAGCGGTGGCACGGGCAGGCCGGCGGACGGCTGACCATCGGCTTTGGGCCAATGGCCGCCTGGCGCTGCTCCGACGAAACAATGCGCCGGACAGCCGAATTAGCCGGCGAGTGGGGGCTGGCCACGCACATCCACGTGGCCGAAGCCGCCGACGAAATTGAGCTGATGCGGCAGCGCAACGGGCTGCGCCACATCGAGTGGCTCGATTCGCTGGGCGTGCTGGGGCCAAATATGCAACTGGTTCACTGCGTGCAGGTCACCGGCCCCGAACTGGATTTAATTGCCGCCAGCGGCGCAACGGTGATTCACTGCCCGGTGAGCAATATGTATCTGGCCTCCGGCGTGGCCCCGGTGCCGCAAATGCTGGCCCGCGGCATCCCCGTGGCGCTCGGCACCGATGGCCCGGCCTCGCACAACTCGCAGGATTTGCTGGAAACCATGAAAGTGACGGCGCTGCTGGCCAAAGTAGGCAGCGGCGACGCCACCGCCCTGCTGCCGGCGGACGTGCTGCGGATGGTCACCACGGCCGGGGCGCGGCTGCTGGGGCGAGACGATTTGGGGCAGATTCGGGTGGGGGCCAAAGCTGATCTGACGCTGGTCAACCTGAACACGGCCCGGTCGATGCCGGTACACCGGCCCGACAGCGCCATTGTTTACAACGCCAGCGGCCCTGATACGCACACGGTGATGGTTGACGGGCAAATCCTGCTCGATGCCGGGCGGGTAACGGTGCTGGATGAAGACTCGCTGCTGGCCGAGTGCCGGGCGGCAGCGCGGCGGCTGCTGAAAAGAGCAGGAGTCAATTAATTTTGAATTATGAATTACGAATTATAAATGACCAATGACCAATGACGAGGATTAATCGATGGAACTGAAAAATTCGGTCGCGCTGATCACCGGGGCGGCGGCGCGGGTGGGCAAAGCCACCGCGCTGGCTCTGGCGGCCAAAGGCGCGGCCATCGCTTTTACCTATTTGAACGATGCCGAACCGTGGCGCGACACGTTGGCCGATATCGAGGCGGCCGGGGCGGCGGTGCTGGCCCTGCCGCTCGATGTGCGCCAGCCGGGGCAGCCGCAGGCCGTGGTGCAGCAAGTCATCGAGCGCTTCGGACGGATTGACCTGCTGGTAAACAACGCCTCGGTCTGGCTGCGCGCGCCGTTTCTGGAAATTTCCGCGGAACAGTGGCAAATGGCGCTGGATATCAACCTGACCGGGCCGTTTTTATGCGCTCAGGCCGTTGCGCCGCACATGCTGGCCCAAAAAGCGGGCGTCATCATCAACATTACCGACCTGTCGGCCTACCAAACGTGGCCGGAGTACGCCCACCACTCGGCCAGTAAAGCCGGGCTGGTGGCGCTAACGCGGGTGCTGGCCGCCGAACTGGCTCCGCACGTGCGGGTCAACGCCATCGCCCCCGGCACGGTGCTGCTGCCGGACAACGCCCCGCCGGAAAAAGAACGGTGGGCCGTGGGAAACTCACTGCTCAAACGGGTTGGCTCGCCGGAGGATGTGGCCAAAACGATCATCTTTTTAACGGAAATGGATTTTGCCACCGGCGCGGTCTATTTTATGGACGGCGGCCGGGCGCTGGTGTGAAGAGTGAGGGGAGAGGAGGGAGTTTGGTGAGTTGGGTGGGTGATGAGTTTTGAGTTTTGAGTTTTGAGTTTGTGTTGCGTGTTCCGTTCATTGGTCATTGGTCATTGGTCATTGGGCATTCGTCATTCGTCATTCGTCATTCGCTATTCGTCATTCGCTATTCGCTGATTTGTTTATTTTCACCGGAGGTTTTTATGTGTGCAACATTAATTTTAGGTGACTGGTTGATCACCAGCGCCAACACCGCCCCCAAGAAAGAGTGGGGGGTGCGGGTAGTTGGTGATAAAATTGACCGGGTTGGCCCTCACGCCGATCTGATGGTTGAATTCCCCAACGATGACATTCACAACGCGACCGGCTGCGTCATCGCGCCCGGTTTTGTCAACGCGCACACCCACCTGTACGGCACGCTGGCGCACGGCATCCCGCTGGATAAAGCGCCATCGGATTTTTGGGCCTTTCTGGCCGATTTTTGGTGGCCGCTGGTGGAAGACGCGCTGGACCACGAGATGATCTGCGCCGCCACCGACTGGGTGTGCGCCGAGATGCTGCGCGGCGGCACCACCAGTTTTTACGATTGTCTGGAAGCGCCCTTTGCCATCCCCGGCGCGCTGCTGGCCCAAAAAGAAGTCGTCGAGCGGCGCGGCTTGCGCGGTATCCTGTCGTTTGAGGCCACCGAACGGGTCAGCCCGGAAAATGGGCAACTTGGGCTACGCGAAAACGCTGATTTCATCGACCTGTGCCGCAAAGAAGGCGGGCTGGTGCAGGGGTTGATGTGTTTTCACACCACCTTCACCTGCTCGGCCGGCTTTATCAAACAGGCGTTTGCGCTGGCCGCCGAGCGCGGCGCGCTGACCCACATGCACTGCAACGAGGGCGTCCACGAGCCAAACTACGCGCTGGAGCATTTTGGCAAACGCACGCTGGAATATTACGATGAGTTGGGCGTGACCGGGCCGCACATGCTGGCCAGCCAGTGTGTTCAGCTTTCGGAGCGGGAGCGGGCCATCATCGCTGAGCGGGGTATCAAAGTGACCCACATGCCGCTGAGCAACTGCGAGGTTGGCGGCGGCATTGCCCCGGTGCCGCAGCAACTGGCCGCCGGCGTCACCCTTGGCCTCGGCTCCGATGGCTACATCAACGATTTTTTTGAGGTAATGCGCGGCGCGTTTCTCATCCACAAAGCCTATCACCAAAACCCGCAGGTGATGCCCGCCCATTTGGTGTGGCACATTGCTACCGAAGGTGGGGCCAAAGCCATCGGCCTGGAAAACGTGGGCCGGCTGGAACCCGGCTGGGCCGCCGACGTGCAGCTCATCGAGGCAACCACGCTGCCCACGCCCGCCGCCGAGCACAACCTGTACGACCAACTGCTGCTGTGGCGCAACCACACCCACGTGCGCGACGTGATGGTGGCCGGGGCATGGCGGGTACGCAGCGGTGAGGTGTTGGGCGCAGATATGAACGCGCTGCGGGCGCGGGTGCAGACCAGCGCCGAGCGCATGTGGCAAAAAGCGCGCTGATGAACGACCCGCTGCGGCAGCCGGTGCTGGACTACCTGCACCGGCACCATGTGCTCACGCTGGCCACTCACGGCCCGGCCGGTCTGTGGGCCGCGGCCGTGTTTTACGTAAACGATGACTTTATCTTCTATTTTCTGTCGTCGCCGGACAGCCGCCACGGCCAAAATATGGCCGCCCAGCCTCACGTGGCCGGCACCGTGCAGGCCGACACCGGCGAATGGGCAGAAATTAAAGGCGTGCAGCTTGAGGGCGAAGTGACCCGGCTGGAGGGCGCGGCCCGGCTGGCAGCCATCCGGCGATACGGGGCCAAATTCCCCATTGTGGGCAATCTTGAGCACGCGCCGGCAGCAATTGTGGCCGCTTTTAACAAAGTAGCCTGGTACAGGCTGACCCCGTCGCGGCTGTATTTTGTGGATAATTCGCGCGGTTTTGGCCACCGGGATGAAATCCCGCTGTAACAAGTTCGTCGCCGCACAATTGGGCCGGCTTATGACGCGATCAGCCCTTTGGCCACGGCCCAGGCGGCAATTTGGGCGCGGCTGTTAAATCCGAGCTTGCTCATAATATTGGCAATGTGGCGCTCGGCGGTGCGCTCGCTGAGGATGAGTTCGTCGGCGATGTCGCGGTTGGTTTTGCCCTGCGCCACCAGCGCGGCCACTTCCCGCTCGCGCCGGGTCAGCCCAGCGAATTCCAGCTTGGCCTGCTGCTGGGGCGATAGCGGCGGAGCCGTGGGCAAGCTGGCGAGGGCCTGTCGCAGAAAATCATCGCGCAGCGAATCAAATTCACCAAACGTATCGGCCACGGCGCGGATCACATCATTGGCCGCGGCCAGCTCATCCACGGCGGCCTCGCTGCGCCCCTGCGCCAGATAAACGCCGGCCAGCGCCCGGTGCAGCCGCCAGTGCCGGCCACGTCGTCCCTGCGCCGATGCCGCCGCCAGCGCCGCCCGGAATACAGCTTCGGCCTCGGGAAAACGGCGCAGGCCGGCCAGCGCCTGGCCGCGCAACTGCCACACTCGCGGCACAACCCGGCCATCGCCCGGCGACAGATTGGCCGTGCCGGCAATCAGCCGATCCGCCAGCCGCAGCGCCTCGGCAAAGTTGCCCTCGGCCAGGGTTAGTTCAATCCGGCTGCCCCACAAAAAACGGGGTTGGAGCGCCTGCATAGGCGTGTCGGCCGGCAGGGTTTTGTCGAGCAGCCGGCGCGCCTGCTCGAGTTCATTTTGAGCCGCGTAAACAATGGCCAGCGTCCAGGCCGACTGGTGAATCCAAATCCACGAATTTATCTCGTAGGCCAGGGTGAGCGCCCGCTCAAGATGCTGCTGCGCCTGCGGTAACGCCAGAATATCCAAATATACCGCACCGAGCGCCCGCAGCGCGTCGGCGGTCCAGCCGTGATGCTCAATTTCCTCGGCCAAAGCCAGAGCGTGGTTTAACGCCTCGAGCGCCGGGCCATATTGGCCGCCCTGATACAAAACCAGTCCCAGAGTGACAAGCGACAGTGATTCGCCGGAACGCCAGCCAATATCGCGGCTAACCTGCACGGCCTGTTCGGCCCACGGCAGGCATTCGGCAACCGGGGCGTCGTCAAACTCAAATTCAAAATCGACGGCCAGCCCAATCCCCGACAGCGTGTGCAGCAACCCCTGCCGGTCATCGAGCTGCCGCCACAGGGGCAGCGCTTCGCGATAATAGCGCCGCCCGGAGAGCAGATCGCCGCAGTTAAAGCTGGTGATGGCCAGTAAATCCAGCGTTTGAGCGATCCCGGCCGGGTCAGAAATGGTTTGAAAAACGGCCAGCGCCTCCCGGTGATCGCGCAGCGCGGCAAAAGGTTGGTCCTGATTCATGTGCCAATTGCCAATGCTGTTGAGGCTGCGGGCAATCAGCGCCGGGTCGGCCAGAGTGCGGGCCAGATCGTGCGCCTGTCGGAAATAGTCGCCGGGTTTGGCAAAATCGCGGGCTGTCCACAAATTACCCAGCGCCAGCAGCACCTGCCACTCGGTCAGCCGGTCGGTTTGGGTGCAAGCCAGTTCCAGCGCCAACTGGTAATCGGCCCGGGCGGCTTCAAAATTGTTCAGCGTGGCATAGGCCAGGCCGCGCCGGTAGAGTAGTTGGGCCTGCGGTGGCTGCTCCAACCGGTGCGCCGCTTCGATGGCGTGGTTAAAGTGGGCCAGCGCCGCCTGCGGCGCGTACAATGACTGCGCCTTTTCGCCGGCCCGCTGCGAATATTCGAGGGCCTTGTCCCACACTTCGCCCTGATAAAAGTGATCGGCCAGATCGGCCAGCCGGGCGGCGGATCGCTGCTCCAAAATCTGGCCGATGTCGCGGTGGTACTGGCGACGCTCGCGGGCCAGCAGCGTGGCATAAACCGCGGCACGGGTGAGCGCATGCCGAAAACTGAACACGTCCGCCGAGTCCTCGACCACCAATTGAGCGGCCATCAATTCTTTGAGGCAGTCCAGCAGGCTGGCATCGTCCATGTGGGTGAGCCGCTGGAGCAGGCCAAAATCAAAACGACGGCCGGCAACCGCCGCCAAATTGAGCAGATGGCCGGCCTGCGGGCTTAACTGGCGGCTGCGCCGCTGGACGGCATCGTGAATGCTGCGCGGAATCTGCAAATCGGACAACGATTTGCGATCCCAAATGCCGTCCTCGGCAAAAAAAATGTCGCCGGCCATAAGCATCGATTTGAGCGTTTCTTCAATGAAAAAGGGGTTGCCTTCGGTGAGGGTGACCAGCGTTTCCAGAAACTCGGCGCGGATGGGGCGCGGCTGTTCAAAAATGGCCTGCACCATGCGTTCAACCTGCTCCCGGTTGAACGGCGACAGCGAGACCTCAACTGCCATACGGCTGCGGTCTAACTGGGCCAAAAAATGGGTGAGTTCCGGGCCGGTTTCATCGCTGCGAAAGGTGAACACAAACAGCACCGGCCGGGCAGCCAGGTGGCGGATGAGGTACAGCAGCAGGTCAAAACTGCTCTCATCGCTCCAGTGCAAATCTTCAATCAGCAGCAACAGCGGGCGGCTGGCCGTGAGGCCGATGCAAAATTGAGCCAGGGCAAAAAAGAGGCGGTGCCGATCTGGTTCGGTGGCCGGCTGGGTGGGAAGCCGGGCGGCCAGCTCCGGCAGCAGCGGGCCGAGTTCGGCGGCGGCCGGGCCAAAAACCTCAACCAGTTCCGGGCCGGATTGCCCGGCGGCAAAACTGCGCAGCATATCGACGATGGGGGCGTAGGGCAGGCCCCGGTCTGTTTCAAAACAGTGGCCCTGCAACACCTGCCAGCCCTGCACCGCGGGGTGTGATTTTACTTCGGCCAGCAGGCGCGACTTGCCCAGGCCGGCCTCACCAGAGACCAGCAACGCGCGGCTGCGGCTCTGCCGGGTCTGGTCAATCAGTTTGGTGATGGTTTCCAGGTGGGGCGCCCGGCCGATCAACACCGGGCAGATAACCGATTTGGCAAACGGGACCGTCATACTACCTCCAGTTTTGCTCTTTGCTCAAAACAAACCGTACACCACGGTTAACAATGTCATCAGCGCCGCGGTCTGGAGCAGGAAAATGGGGATGGTATTGCTCACGTAATCGCGCATGGTGTATTGGCCGGGTTCACGCACCAGCAAATTGTCGCCATCCGTGAGGGGGGTGATGTAACCGGCCATCACCGCAAAGGCAATGGCGATGGCAAACGGCTGCGGCGGCGCGCCCTGAGTCACGGCCAGGCTGATGGCGATGGGCGTAAACAACGCCGCGCCCACCGCCCCGCCAATCACCTGCGAGACGAGACTTGTAAGCAAAAACACCACCACCAGCGAGCCGGCCACACCGACACCCTGGCTGGCAGAGGCAATGAGCTGGGCAATCAGTTCAGCCGCGCCGGTATTTTGCAGGGCAAAGCTCAGCGATAGCATGCCGCCGATCAATACCAGCAGGCCACCGTTGATACTCTGGTAGGCTCGCTCCGGGCTGAGGCATTTCAGCAAAATCAGCGCGACCGCCGCCGCCACACTGGCCGTTGCCAGCGAGGCAATATCGAGCATTACCAGCGCCAGCATCGCCGCCAGCACCACCAATGTCCAGTTGGCTTTGGCAGTGATGATGTCGCCCGGCTGCGGGCCCAAATCTGTGGCCGGCACCAGGCTCAAATCGCGGCCAACATCGCGCAAACTGGCCGGCGGCCCCTGTACCAGCAAACTGTCGCCAACGGCCAATGCCAGGTTGGGCAGGTCGGTACGAATGGTTTGGCCCTGCCGATGCACAGCCAGCACATTCAACCCGTAGCGGCGGCGAAACCCAATTTCGGTCAGACTGCGGCCAATAATCGGTGACCGAACCGGAACCATCAATTCGGCCAGCCGTAATGTGGCCAGTTCGTGCCGGTTAAACTCATCGAGGCTGACCGTGCCTTTTGGCTCAAGGTTGTGCGCCCGGGCCGCCTGCAAAATGTGGCCGGTATCCCCCTCAACAATCAACAGATCATCGCGTTCCAAAATCTGGTCGGCGCTGGCCGGCTGCAGCGAGCCGCCCTGCGGCTGAACGGCGATAACGTTCAGTTTAAAAGCGGTGCGCAGCTTGCCGCTGGCCTCCAGTGAATGGGCAATTAAATCTGATGATGACCGAACCCGCAACCGGTACAGCAAATTGTGTAGCTGGTAGCTCTGCTCAACCTCGGTTAACGAGGGACGGTGCGGTTCGGCGGGCAGTTCCCGGCGCAGCAAACGGCGGCCGCCGGTGAGATACCAGGCCATCATCACCCCCACCGATACCAGCGCATACGGCGTTAAACTCAGCAGCCCCAACCCTGAGTAGCCGCTGCTGGTTAAAATATCGCTGACCACCAGGTTTGAGGTTGTACCCACCAGGGTAAGCTGGTTGCCAATGGTGGCCGTGGTGGCCAGCGGCAGCAACAGCCGCGAAGGGGCCAACTGCGCCCGGCGCGCTACCCTCAGCACCGCCGGCAGCAGTAACGCCACCACCAGCAATCCATCCAGAAAAGCGGTTAAAATGGCCGCGGTGAGCATAACAATGGCCATCAAAACGGCCTCGCCGCGCTGGCCAAAACGCAAAATCTGGTTGGCAATCAACGTGGCGACGCCGGTATCCAGCAGGGCCGCGCCGATGATAAAAACGCTGGCCACAATTAAAATGACCGGCTGTCCAAAGGCGCTGAAAGCTTCGGCGGGCGAGAGGATGCGGCCGGCAATGAGCACCAGCATCACCAGCAGCGCCGCCAGGTCGGAGCGCAACCACTGGCCGGCCAAAACTACCAGCGTAACAATCAGCAAAATAATTGTAAATCCGGCTTGCGATAAAATCATACCCAATTCCTTATGTGTTGATCTGTGGGGCATTGGTTTCTGCAACGGCCAACATCTTAAACGCTTTGCACCGGGAAGGCAAAGTTACAGCGGCAGCGCAAATTCAAACATGAGAAAATTCTTAGACTCTCCTTAATTCATTTTCATGATCGTGCCCTATACTCCAAACATATCCGGCTACGATTTTGGATTTACGAACGACGGACAACGAATGACGTGTGACGGAACACGCAACACGAACTTAAAACTCACCCAACTTCTCTCATCACTCATCTGAATTTGTAACTACCATTGAGGCAGCTATGAGCTCAAAAAAATCAAAACCCCTTCTCAACCGGAAGGAAACCCAATCTCTCCTAAAAACTTTAAAATTGACCTCGACCGCCGGGGTGCTGAGCCTGACCCTGGCCGGTTGGGGCATGCTGGCCCAGGTAGAAGCCAGAACGGCGCAAGTTGATACCAGCCAGCCGGTGGCGATGGTCGCCGCGCCGGCCGAATCTGACCAACCGGCCCCAATCACCAAATTAGCATCGGCCCCGCCGCCCCAACCGTCACCAACTCCGGCCCCCCGCAAGGTACGCACGCTGGATGTGGTGCAGTGGGTGCAGGATGTGCAGGGGAATCCGGTAGCGGTTGTCCGCGACAACCGGGGGTCGCTGTGGTTTGTGCTGGGCAGCGATGTGACTCGATTGGAGCAGGGCTTATCCCCGCAGGTGCAGCCACAACTGGTGCAGATGACCACGCGCACCCGCGCTTCATAAAGGACAACAAAACATGCCAGAATTTTCACATCAGTTCCGGGCAATGGGCACTCATGTTGGCCTGTGGCTGTGGCACACCAACGAGTCGCTTGCCCGTCAGGCGCTGGCCAACATCGAACAGAATTTTATTCAATTGGAAGCGCGACTGAGCCGCTTTCAACCAACCAGCGAATTATCCCGGCTCAACCGGGCCGCCGGGCAGCCGGTAACGGTTTCGCCGCTGCTGTTTGATCTGGTTGAGCAGGCGCTGCGCTGGCGAAAACGCACCGGCGGCATTTTTGACCCAACCGTGTTGAACGCGCTGCTGGCTTACGGCTACGACCGTTCGTTTGAATTGATCGCCCCGGCAACCACTCACCCCAGCCCGCCGCACCCCGAATCGCCGCCGCCGGCCAATGAGATCAAGTTGGACCGGGCGCGGCGCAAAATCACCCTGCCGCTGCGGGCCGGAATAGATTTGGGCGGCATCGCCAAGGGTTGGGCGGTGCAGCAGGCCGGGCAAATATTGGGCCACTTTGGGCCTACGCTGGTTGACGCCGGCGGCGATATTGTTTGTGTGGGCGCGCCGCCCTCGGGTTCGGCCTGGCTGGTGGGCGTCGACAACCCGCTTGAATCCGGCACGGACCTGGCCATCCTGCGGCTAAAAAATATGGCCGTAGCCACATCGAGCGTGGCCCGCCGCCGCTGGCAGCAAAACGGCTCAGCAGTTCATCACCTCATCGACCCGCGCACCGGCGCACCGGCCGACACCGATCTGGTCAGCGTTACGGTCATCGCGCCACGCCTGCCCGATGCCGAAATCCACGCCAAAGTGACTCTGATTCTGGGCCGGCAGGCGGGGTTGGCTTATCTGGCCGGCTGGCCCGATGTTTCGGCGCTGCTGGTTCCCCAAACCGGCCACCCCATATTCCACGGACGATTTAAGGAACAAACCTATGTCTACTCAAACGACTTCACAGACGCATTTGTCAACCTGGGTTAAAGTTATCAATTTTCTACTGATCGGCGGCGCGATTATCGCTTTTGGCGGAATCACGTTGGTCGCCCTGACGGCGCTCGGCCAGGCTTTGCCGGCCACCAGCGACAAAGCCTACTGGTTTATCTCGCGCAGCAGCGGCGTGCTGGCTTATGTGCTGCTCACTTTTGGCATGTTGTGGGGGCTGGTGCAGAGCGGCGGTATTTTGCGCCCAACCATTCCGCCACTGCTGGCGCTGGGGCTGCACAGTTTTCTCAACTGGAGCGCCCTGGTGATGACCGCCCTGCACGGGCTGATTTTGCTCGGCGACAATTTCATCAAACTGAGCCTGGCCGATGTGCTGATCCCGTTCAACAGCACCTTTTCACCGCTGTTGATGGGAGTGGGCATTTTGAGCGGCTACCTGATGCTGCTGCTCAGTTCCAGCTTTTATGCCCGCAAATGGCTGGGCCACAAAAACTTTAAAACCATTCATTACGCCAGTTACGCCACGTTTCTGCTGGTCACCCTGCACAGTGTGGGGCTTGGCACCGATAGCGGCCTCATGTGGCCGCTGGCGCTGCTGAGTACCGTGGCGGTGCTGCTGCTGACAATCTGGCGGGTAAGCATTGCTGCGCTAAACTCGCTGCCGGCGGGCCAACCTTGATGAGATAGCACGGCCGCGTGTATAATAGGGCAAATGAGCATCCCGCTTTGATTCCCACCCGGCTGTGACTGGTGACCATGCGCATATTAGTTGTAGAAGACGAGCCGAACGTTGTCGATTTTATCGAACAGGGGCTAAAGGAAGAGGGCTACGCCGTAGATGTGGCCACCGACGGTGAGCTGGCCCTGAGCTTTGCCCAAACCTACCCCTACGATTTGATCATTTTGGATATTATGCTGCCCCGGCTCGATGGCCGGCAGGTGGCCCGCACTCTGCGCACGCGGGGGCTGACCACGCCAATTCTCATGCTCACCGCGCTGGATCAGGTCGATGACCGGGTAGCCGGGCTGGACAGCGGCGCGGACGATTATCTCATCAAACCGTTTGCCTACCGCGAATTGTTAGCCCGCATTCGCGCCCGAACCCGAACTTACGCCGGCGAAACCATCGCTGCCAACGAATTAAAACTGGCCGACTTGAGTCTCAACCGGCTCACCCGCCAGGTCGAGCGGGGCCAGCAGGAAATCACACTCACGGCCAAGGAATTCGCTTTGTTGGAATTTTTTATGCTGCACCCCAACCAGGCATTAAGCCGCACTCAACTGGGCGAGCACGTGTGGGGCCAGGATTATTACAACCAATCCAACGTGGTTGACGTGTACGTGGGCTATCTGCGCCGCAAAATTGATGATGGCCGGGCCGCGCCGCTGCTGCACACTGTGCGCGGGGTGGGCTACAAACTGTCTGCCGAGGGTTAAACGATGACCCTGCGTGGCCGGCTGGCCCTGGTTAACGTGAGCATCCTGCTGATTGCGCTGCTTTTGCTGGCGGCAATTGTGTTTAATCAGCTCAGCCGTGATCTTTACGAACAACTTGATCAGGAACTGGCGCTGCTGAGCGCCAATGAATTATCCCGCGTGGAGATCGTCAGCAATACGCCGCTGTTTACGGCCAATGCCCCAGCCACACAACAACTCAAACCGGAGGGTTTTGCCCGGCTGCTGGATACCCGCGGCCGCGTCACCGATGGCGCCGGCCATTTCAGAACCATCCCGGTTCTGCCTCAATCGCTCCAAACCCCGCCGCAAGGTTTAATCACAAACCAGACCAGCCCCAACGGCCTGCCGCTACGCGTGTACACCCGGCCAATTTTAGCCGGCAACCGGGTTGTGGGCTATTTGCAGGTGGCGGTTGCGCGAGAAGAAATTCAGGAAACGCTCGACACAATTCGGCGCGGCCTTTTGATTGGCGTGCCGCTCACCCTGCTCATTACCGGAGCCATCAGCCTGCTGGCGGCGCGACAAGCCTTGCAGCCGCTCACCCAAATGACTCACAGCGCGGCGGCCATCACCGCCGATGATTTATCGGAGCGGCTGCCCGTGCCAAAAGCCAAAGACGAAGTGCAGGAGCTGGCGCTGGCCTTTAACGCCACCCTCGACCGGCTGGCGGCGGCGTTTCTGCGGCAGCGCCGTTTTACCGCCGATGCCTCGCACGAGCTGCGCACGCCGGTCACGGCCATTTTGGGCCAGGCCGAATACGCCCTCAACCGGGCGCGCTCGCCCGAAGCCTACCAATCGATTTTAAGCCGCATCCAGCACGAAGCCGAACGGATGCAGCGCCTGATTGGCCGCATGCTGGCGCTGGCCCGGGTAGAAACCGGCCGCCACCCACTCAGCATCGCCCCCACCGATATTGGGGACTTGATCCGCACGCTGGTTAACCCGCTCCAGCCGCAGGCCGCGGCCAAAGGGCTGGCCCTCAACGTTGATGCCCCCACCGGGCTGGTCATCGCCACCGATGCCGACAGCCTGACCCAGATTTTGCTCAACCTGCTGGAAAACGCCATCCACTACACCGAGCAGGGACACGTGACCATCACCGCCGCCGAGTCCGCCGGTCAGCTTTGCCTCACCGTCAGCGATACCGGCCCCGGCATCCCCGCCGAACATTTGCCCGACCTGTTCCAGCCTTTTTACCGGGTTGACCCCTCGCGCAGCCACAGCCACGGCCACGTTGGGCTGGGGTTGGCCCTCACCCACGAACTGGTGCAACTGCTCGGCGGGCAGATCAGCGTGACCAGCCAGCCGCAGCAAGGCGCCACTTTTTCTGTAACTCTGCCGGCCAAACGACCGCAGTAATTTGAGCCGGGGCGCGGCGAAAATCCCGTTCAAGCGACTATCCTCGCAATTTGAAGGCTCCCAGTTTTTGCGATAAACTATAGCGTTGTAATTTGAACCCACGGGGAAGGAACAGTTTTTTATGCGGCGGTTTTTTCGGTATTTCTGGGGAGACCTGATCCAGCAATTCTATATTATTGCCAATCTGAAAAGGTATCTCAAAGAAAACGAATTGTCTCTCATCACCAAAGCCATGATTGTTGGCGCTGTTGCCGCAATTATCATTTTGTTACTCAAGCAGGTTATCCACCACATGCTGGCATGGACGTTTGAGTTACCGGCCTGGGCCGGCAGCAACGTGGTCATCTTTTTACCGTTATTGCTTGGCGCGCTGATCGTGGCGGCCCTGTCTAACTACACCGCGCAGCGCATTCCCTACACCGACGACCTGGGCCACGTGCACGACCTGGCCGATATTGAAGGCGATGGCGTTGAACGGGCCATCGCGCTTTATTACAGCACCCGGCCCTCGCTGGCCAACGCGCTCCGGGCCGAAGAGGGGCTGGAGAACCGCTGGCGATACAACAGCGTTTCACTGCTGGGGCGCAAAATGCTGGCATCGGCCAGTACCATTGGGCTGGGCGGCAGCGGTGGGCTGGAGGCCTCGGCGGTGCTGCTGGGCGAAACGCTGGCCGCCGGCCTGTTCAAACCGCGCCAGTGGCGGCTACTGCCCAATTGGGGGGCGGCGCGCAGGTGGAAAAAGTGGTGGCAATTGGAAGCGCCGGAAGCTTTGCAAACCATGCAACTGTGCGGCGTGGCGGCCGCCATTTCCACGCTGGTCGGCACACCGCTGATGGCCGCCTTTTTTGCCACCGAGGTAATGTACCGCCGCACTACCATCTACCAAAAATTTATTTACGCGCTGGCTGCTTCGGTTACCGCGCACGCGGTATCGACGGGGTTGGGGATTTACCAGCAGCCGTTTGAAATTGAACAGCGCATTCTGCCGCCGGCCACCTTTCAATTTTCTTTGGTGGTAATTGGGGTGAGCGTGGCTGTATCGTTGGTGGGATTGTTTTACACGGGCGTGACTCACGCCTTTAACCGGGCCTTTGGCCAGGTTAAAAACATCTGGCAGCGATTTGTGATGGGCGCAATTTTTACGGGATTGATTGCCATCGCCGCAGCGTGGGCCGGTGGTTTTGACCTGTGGATGGTGCTGGGCACCGGCGAAACCGCGCTCAACCAGATGCTCAACCAAAACGTGCTGGTTTCGGTAACGCTGATTGCCCTGATTGGCAAAATGCTGACCACCTCTACCACCATCAGTTCCGGCGGTTCGGCCGGGCTGTTGGTGCCGTCGCTCCTGCTGGGCACGATGGTGGCCAACATTTTTGCCACTGCTTTTCAAATGCCGGTGGTGCCGCTGGCGGCGGCGGCCATTACCGCCAGCCTGGTTACACTCATCAAAGTGCCTATTTCCAGCCTGGTTTTTGTGGGCGAGGCCTTTGGTGCGGGCTACATTGGGCCGGCGGTGGTAGCGCTCATTGTCAGCTCATTGATTACATACGACAATTCCATTTACCGAACGCAGCGCGATGCAGCCCGAAGGCGCGAACTGGTGCGGGGTTACAGCTTGCAGCGAATCCCGGTGCCCGGCATTTTTGCCGGCAAAACTATCCGCCAGCTCAATATTCAATCCAACTACCACGTGAATGTGGTCGGCGTGGTTCACCCCGGTGACCGGCGGGAAATTGCCCCGGAGCCGGACGCGGTCCTCTCAACCAGAGATGAACTGATCATTGTCGGCGCTACGGAAGCGGTGCGGGCGATGGGCCAGCTATCAAAAGCTCAAAACGATTGGCTGCCGGAGCAGGCAGGGTAGTTATCGCCCCCGGATTTCTTTGATCCAGGCCAATACCTGCACAACCTTGGCCGTAATAGCCGCAAAATCGCCGGCCGCCACCAGCTCTTTGACAATCAGGTTTGACCCCATCCCCACGCAGGCCACGCCGGCCTTAAACCAACCTTCCAGATTTTCCCGGCTGGCATCGACGCCGCCGGTGGGCATCAGCCGGCTCCAGGGGCACGGCCCCAGCACGGCTTTAACAAAGCCCGGCCCGCCAACGGAACTGCCCGGGAAAACCTTAACAATTTCAACGCCCAGTTCCTCGGCCTGAGAAATTTCGGTGAGGCTGCCGCAGCCCGGCATGTAGGCAATTTTACGCCGGTTGCACACTTTGGCTACGTCCGGATTTAACATTGGCCCCACAATAAAATTTGCGCCGCTGGCAATGTACATAGCCGCCGTGGGCGCATCCACCACCGAGCCGACCCCGAGCATCACCTCCGGGTGTGCCTGCACCGCGTAACGGGACAGCTCGGTAAAAACCTGGCAGGCAAAATCGCCGCGGTTGGTAAATTCGATGACTCTGGCCCCGCCGGCCGCGCAAGCCGCCACAATTTTTTTGGCTGTCTCCACATCTTTGTGATAAAACAGCGGCACCAACCCCAGGTCAATAGTGCTATTCAATACCTCAAGCCTGGAATGACTTGCCATAATTGTACCCTTTCTTGGCTCGATAATCCTGTAAAAGCTGATCCATTACCCAACTGGTGCGCGCGCCGCTTTCGCCGGTACTGGGGCATTGGCCCGCGCCGTTCAATTGATTGACAATGGTTTGGATGAGCGGCTGGTGCACGTGGGGCGGGTTATCAATGGCAAACTCCGTAACGCCCGCCGAGTTGGTGAGCACCACCGGCCGGGTGTCAAACGACGAAAAACTGATTTTGCCAATAGTACCCACAATTTCGGTCTGGTCGGTTTGATGCCGGGTGGCAAAATTCCACAGGCCCACACCTTGCACACCAGACGCGAACTCAAATGCACCGGTTACCACATCTTCCGCGGGATAGAGGCCGGCCAAATTAGCGGCAAACCCTCGCACCGCGACAATTGGCCCCAGCACATCATCCAAAAAATCCAGCATGTGACAGCCCATATCGACAAACTTGCCGCCGCCGCCGACCTCCGGGGTGTAATGCCAGTGAAGCTGGCTCGCTTTCGCTGAAGGCGGTGGCAAAAAGAGCGTCATCGACACGGCTCGCACCTGGCCAATGACTCCGGCATCAACCAATTCTTTGATTTTTACAAACCGGGGCAGGCTGCGCCGGTAGTAGGCCACAAACAGCGGTACCCCGGCCGCCCGGCATGCAGCCAGCATCTCCTGGCATTCGGCAAAATTCAGCGCCATCGGCTTTTCCACAAAAACTGGTTTGCCGGCCTGGGCGCATCTGAGCGTATACTCCTTGTGTGAGTTTGGCGGCGTGGCAATGTAAACCGCGTCCACGTCGGGATCGTCAATTACGGCCTCGGCGTTATCGGTCCATTTGGGGACACCGTGCCGCAAAGCGTAATCGCGGGCCAGATCGCCGTTGCGTCGCATCACCATTACCAAACTGGAATGCGTCGCTTTTTGAAAACCGGGGCCGCTTTTCACCTCGGTTACATCACCGCAACCAATAATCCCCCAGCGAATCGTTTTCATCGATATTGTTTTGCTCCAGTTTTTGGTTTTAGCGGGACACCCGGCCAGAGGCATCACCGGTCATCAATTTTTCCACTTCGGTCACGGTTACCAGGTTAAAATCGCCAAAGATGGAATGCTTCAGGCACGATGCCGCCACGGCGAAATCCAGCGCCTTTTGCGGTTGGTCGCCAGAGGTTAACAGCCCGTAAATCAGGCCGCCCATAAATGAATCGCCGCCGCCGACGCGGTCAACCATATGAGTGACATCGTAAGCGGGGGCCACAAAAAACCCCCCGTTTTGCCACAGCACGCCGGACCACGTGTTGTGGCTGGCCGAAATTGAGCCGCGCAGGGTAATGGCGATGGTTTTTAAGGCCGGGAAGCGCTTGTTCAACGCCTGGCACACGTATTGGTAACGGTCGGCTTCAATTTTGCCGCTGGTCACATCGGTATCCGGGGCGTGAATGCCAAACACTTTTTCGGCGTCTTCTTCGTTGCCGATGGCCACATCGCAGTAGCTAACCAGCTCGGGCATAACGTCTTTGGGGTGTTTGCCCCATTTCCACAAATTTTTGCGATAGTTCAAATCACACGAGACGGTGAGGCCCAACTCTTTGGCCGCTTGCAGCGCCTCCAGGCAAACATCGGCGGCGCCGGCAGAAATAGCCGGGGTGATGCCGGTCCAGTGGAACCAGCCGGCGTCGGCAAACACCTGCCGCCAGTCGATCATGCCGCGCTCGATGGTGGCAATGGCCGAGTTGGCCCGGTCGTACACCACTTTGCTGCCACGCTGCATGGCGCCCATTTCCAAAAAATAGAGGCCCAGCCGCTCGCCGCCGCGAACAATTTTATCCACGCCAACGCCGTACTGGCGCAAAAACTGAAGGCAGGCTTCGCCGAGGTCATTTTTGGGCAGGCGAGTAACAAAATCGGTGGGAATGCCGTAATTGGCCAGCGACACCGCCACATTTGATTCGCCGCCGCCGTAGATCACGTCAAACGAGCGCGCCTGGCCAAATCGCAAAAAGCCGGGCGGCGACAGGCGCATCATAATTTCACCAAAGGTCACTACTTTTTTTGTCATATATCACTCCTGTGAAAATAGCGAATTGCGAATTGCGAATTGCGAATTGCGAATTGCGAATTGCGAATTGCGAATGTAGGGGCGGTTCGCGAACCGCCCCTACCCCAAATTTTCATTGGTCGTTGCAGTATCGCAGATTCGGTTTGTCTCCCTTGAAAACAGGAGCCACGAATTCGGAATCTCCTGACCAAGCTCTTAAAAATTGTGACAGATGCCGGGATTGTAACACCAAGCTGTAAACCTGTCAAATAGGTTTACAGCTTGGAAGCTTGACAGTCTGTTCGCCTTGCCTACAATAGAAATGATAACAAGCAGACCAGAGGAATGATGATGCTAACCGAAGTTACCCGCCAAACATTGCCGGATCAAATTGCCGACCAACTGTTTGATTACATTGCCGCCGAAAGTTTAAAGCCCGGCGATTTGTTGCCGTCAACGGCCAAACTTTCTGAAAGTTTCGGCGTTAGCCGCCCCGTGGTCAGAGAGGGGCTGCGCTCGTTGGCCAGTTGGGGAATTATTGAAATTGTCAACGGCAAAGGAGCGGTTATCAAACCGCTCGATGACACGCTGCTCCAGGTTTTTTTTGACCGGGCTGTTCAGCTCAGGCACAAATCTGTGATTGAATTGATGGAGGTTAGAAAGCCGCTTGAGGTTCAGAGCGCCTTTCTGGCAACGCAACGCTGTACCCCCACAGATTTGGCAAAAATGGAAGCGTTGGTGCAGGCAATGGCCCAGAGTTTGGGTAATCTGGACACTTACGCCAGGCTCGATGTTGAATTTCACCTGGCCATTGCTTCGGCGACGGGCAATACAATGATGGTCTATCTCATCGGCTCAATCCGGGAGTCGCTTAAAGAGTCCATCCTGCGCGGGCTGCAGAGCCGTCGCTCACAGGCGGAGTTGGAGCGAGTGCAGCAAACTCACGAAATGGTGTACCGGGGCATCCTATCCGGCAAGCCCGAACTGGCCGCAGAAATGATGACCACTCACTTTGATGAAGCAGTGGTGGCGTTGGTCCGAGAATACGATACTCAGGAAACAGCAGAGGATAAATAATTAATCAGCCAATTTCGCGGGCCAGATAGGCTTGCGTCAGCGTGTGGCCCGGTTGTTCAAAAAAGGGACGGGCCGGGCCATGCTCCACCAATTCACCCAGCCACATAAAAATCACGTAATCGGCCAGGCGGCGAGCCTGGTCAATATCGTGAGTCACCGTTACCAGCGTGTATTTTTCTTTGAGCTTGCGCAGGAGCGCCTCAATACCGCGCGCCGAAATGGGGTCCAGCGAGGCCGTCGACTCGTCGCACAGCAAAATCTCTGGCTCCACCGCCAGCGAGCGGGCCAGACACAGCCGCTGCTGCTGTCCCACCGACAGGCCGGTGGCCGGTGCTTTGAGCCGGTCGCGCACTTCGTCCCACAGCCCCACCGCCTGCAAATGCGAGGTGACAACTTTATCCAGCCCACCGTTGGTAATGCCGTGGATGCGCGGGCCGTAGGCCACGTTGTCAAAAATGGACATCGGCAGCGGGAACGGTTTTTGGGCCAGCAACCCAATTCGGGTGCGGATTTCGGTTACATCAACGCCGGGGCCGTAAATGTCTTCCCGGCCGTCGAGCAGCACCTGCCCGGTGACCCGCACCTGCTCATTGAGTTCCAGCAGCCGGTTGAAGCTTTTGAGCAGCGTCGATTTGCCGCAGCCGGACGGCCCAATAATGGCGGTGATCTGCCGTACCGGAATATCAACAGTTATATTTTTGAGGGCGTGCGTTGGCCCGTACCAAACATTGAGCGATTTTACGGCTAAAGCAACCATCGGCGTCTCCTGTGAAAATAGCGAATTGCGAGTAAACGAGTCAACGAATGAACGAATAAGCGAGTCAGCGAATCAGCGAGTCGCCCTTCGTCCTTCGTTCTTCATCCTTCACTCCCCCTGCCTATCGAATCACGTTGCGGCCCAGCCGGGTGAGCGAAAAATGCGCCAGCAGGCTCACCGCCAAAATAAGGATGGTCAGCACCAGCGCCGAGGCGTAGGCTCGCGCCTGCACCTCCGGGTAGGGCGTGCTGAGCTGGAAAAAGATGGCCAGCGGCAACGACGCCACCGGCCGCAGCAGCGAGTCGGGCATTTTGTCGGTGTAGCCGGCCGTAAACAACACCGAGGCGGCATCGCCGATGCCGCGGCCAAAGGCCAGCAGCGTGGCGGTGAGCAAGCCCGGCAGGGTTTGGCGCAGCAGCACGCCCAGCAATTCCAGCCGGGTTGCGCCCAGCGACAGCGTGATTTCGGGCAGTTCGTGGGGGGCAAGCTGCAACACTTCGTCAAAGGTGCGGGCCAGAATGGGCAAAATCACAAAGGTCAGGGTGAGGATGCCGGCCAGCAACGAGGCGCGCAGCCCCAGCATCACCATTAACGAAAAACCAAACGCGCCGTACACAATGCTGGGGATACCCCACATTACGTCCAGCGCCAGCCGCACCCGCCCGGCCAGCGAGCCGCGCCGGCCGTAACTGTGCAGATACAACACCACCGGCACGGCAATCAGCAGCGCCAGCGCGGTTGCGCCCAGCGCCAAGTACAGCGAGCCGACAATGGCGTTGAGGATACCGCCGCCGCCGCCCAGGTAAAAAGCCGCTTCCGGCGGCCGGGTCAGCATTTCCCAGCTCAGCGCGGCTACTCCGCGACGAGCGACCACAATGAGAATCAGCCCCAGCACCACCGCCGGCGCGGCCACCGACAGCCGCATCAGCCAGGTAAACACAAATTCCTCCACTTTTCGGCGGCGATTGTGAGTCATTTTGCCCCTCCTGTGAAAATAAACGAATCTGCGAATCAGCGAGTCTGCGAAGGCAGGGGCGGTTCGCGAACCGCCCTTACCTGATTTTCACCCGTCCCACAGGGAGGTTTTGCTCTGTCGGGGACAGGCGCTCATCGTTGCTGTGCCGCAGGAACTGTCACACCCTTGTGACTACGCGTAAAATAATAAAGCGAGCCAGCAGGTTAAAAAATACCACCACCAGCAGCAGCACCAGCGCGGCGTTCATCAGCGCCGCATCGTACATGGGCACCGACATCATTTCACCGTAGTTGTTGGCAATCAGCGCCGGCAGCGGGTAAGCCGTATCAAACAGCGAGCGCGGAATCTGGATGGCGTTACCCACCACCATCATCACGGCCAGCGTTTCGCCAAACGCTCGCGAAAAGCCCAGCACCACGGCGGCCAGCGTGCCGGCCAGCCCGCGCCGCAACACAATGCACTTGGTGGCTTCCCACGGCGTAGCCCCCAACGACAGCAACGCCTCGCGCATGGCCCGCGGCACGCTGTGCAGCACTTCTTCCATCACTGAAACAATAATGGGGAAAATCATCACCGCCAGCACAAAACCGCCGGCCAGCACGCCGTAACCGCTGGGGTTGGTCTGCGCCAAAAAAGGCAGCCACTGCCCAATCGTGCGGTCAACCCCCGGCCCCAGGTGATCGCGGATAAAGGGCACAATAAACAAAATGCCCCACAACCCGTACACCACCGAGGGCACGCCCACCAGCAAATCGAGCAGCGGCTTTAAAATGGCGCGGGTGCGGGTTGAGGTGTACTCTGCCAGGTAAATCCCGCTGAAAATGGCCGGCGGCACCGCAATGATGCCGGCCAGCAGCGTCACCACCAAACTGCCCACAATAAACGAGGCCATGCCAAAATGGCCGCCGGCCGGCTGCCACACCGTTGAGCCAAACAACTGGCTTACGGGTTGGGCGGCCAGCAGCGGCCACGAGCGGGCCAGCAGCAACAGCCCAATGGTCAGCGGCAGCAGCGCAGCCAACAGCGCGGCCAGTTTCATTGAGCCGTTGGCCAACTGGTCTTTCCAGTAGCGCCAACTGCGAAAAGCTTTAACCGGCAGGGTTGTCCCTATCCGCAGCGCCGTGTTCTTTTGGGTTGATTCCATAAGCCGTCCCCCGCTTTCGCTATTCTGGCAGCAGCGCCAGCGCCTCCTTGAGCCGGGCATCGTTCAGGCTGACATACCCGGCATCAGCCACAAAAGTCTGGCCATCGGTGAGCACCCAGCGATAAAAATCAGCAATCGCCGGGCTGGGTTTGCCTTTGGTTACCAAATACAGCACCCGGGCCGGTGGAAAGGGATAGGTTTCGGTGGCGATGGCATGCGTAATCTGGCTGCGAGTGCCGTAGAAATCTTCATCCGGCGAAATTTTGCCGTCGCCATTCAGGTCGATGGGGATAACCCGCAGGCCGTCAACCGGCTGGCCGGTTTTTAAATCGTAGGCAAAACCGATGTTGTTGAACCCCACGCCAAACGAGTCCTGTCGCACAGCTTCGGCCACGCCGGGATCGCCGTTAACCGCCGTACCCTGCAAATCTTCCTGCGCCTTGCCCCCCAGAAACAGCGCCCACATTTCAGCCGCGCCGGCCGAATCGGAGCGGGTGTAGACGTTGATCCTGTCGGCAGCGCCGGAGTTGAGCAGTTGGCCCCAGGTGGTAATTCCCCGGCCAATCCAAATGGCGTTCGCTTCGGCGGGTGTAATGCCGCGGGCCTGCAATTGGGCCAGGTACGGATTATTGGCATTGACCGTGCCCACCACCGCATCAACCGTTACGGGCACCAGAAACGCGCCCTGATCCAATTCGGCCTGGCGGGCATCGCGGGAGAGCATGGCAATGTCGGCCGCGCCGGTGAGCATGTCGGTCATCCCCTTGCCCGCGCCGCCGGCCTGAACATCAAAGGTGACGTTGGGGTGTGTTTTGTGGTATGCCTCGGTCCACACGGTCATCATGGGAAATAGGGCAAACGCCCCGGAAACGCTGATCGATTGCTGCGACCCGGCCGCGCTGGCTCCCCCGGTTTGGAGCGAACCACCACAGGCCGATACGGTCAGCACAAAAAGTAACACTGCCCACAACTTTAATTGATGGTTTTTTACAGCCAGCATATGCACCTCCTCTGAAAACAGCGAATTGCGAATGGAGAATAAACGAATCGGCGAATTTAGGACTTTGCAACTCTGCGACTCTGCGACTTGGTTTAATTACGATAAGGTAACTGCGTGACAAACGCTGTGATAAACCCGTAACAAGCCTGTAACAGAAGCCTCACCGGTTTATCATCGCCGCCGGTTTATTTTCGATTTTATAAAGTCGTTTACATATTTAGGGGGTAGTAAAAATTTCCCTACTACATTCAGCGCTTTTTTTGACATAATATCGAACAGGTTGCCAGAGTTACCGTTTGATAATGGTGATAGCCTATAAATCCGGAGTGTGCTATACTTACCTCGTCTCACACAGGAGTGCGGCAGTTTCAACCGGAATAACAACAGGAATGAAAATGGAGTCCAAAACTGTAGTTTTGGACTCCTGCCGCAAACTTTTAGAAGCCGGGGCAGGAACGCACCCTGATTCCTATTTTCAAAGGAGTGTGTCAAATGAGCCAGACATTGCCTGAAAACGCTCAGAAACGCGTTGGAGATATTATGACGACAACCGTCATCACCGTTGGCCCGGACACGCCGGTCAGCCAGATTGCCAAATTGATGTCGGAAAACAATATTGGCGGCGTGCCGGTGGTTGACAATGACGAGATTGTCGGCGTTGTCACCGAACTGGATTTGATTGTGCGGAACACCCGCTTTAAAATGCCGGCGTTTTTCACCATCCTCGACATGATTTTTTATCTGGAAACGCCGCAGCACTACGAAGAACGCTTGCAGCACATTTTGGGCACTACCGCCAAAGAGATTATGTCTAAACCGGCCAGAACCGTCGCCCCCGGCGCAACCATCGAAGATCTGGCCGAATTGATGGTGGAGCGCCGCATGAACCCTATCCCGGTGGTTGATAACGGCCGGCTGGTGGGCATTGTCAGTCGCTCCGACATTGTGCGATTGATGGCCAGAGAGTTTGAGCCAGAGGAATAGCTGTGGTAAAATTGCGCCGTCAGACCACATAGCGAGTACGAGATGCAGGGAGTTATTGCCGCCGGACATCCGCAAACCGCCACTGCCGGCGCTGAAATGTTACAAGCTGGAGGAAATGCCGTGGACGCCGCCGTTGCTGCGGCGTTCACTTCGTTTATCGCCGAATCGGCGCTGGTGAACATTGGCGGCGGCGGCATGGCTCAAATTTACAACCCGGCCAGCCGGCAGGCCACCGTGTACGATTTTTTCAGCACCATGCCCGGCCTGCCCAACGGCCCGAGCCACGCCATCAACCTGGATTTTCGCAAAATACTGGTCGATTTTGGCGCGGCCGTGCAGCCGTTTTACATTGGCCGGGGCAGCGTGGCGGTGCCGGGCGTGGTTGCCGGCCTGTGCCACATGCTGGAATCGGCCGGCACCCTGCCGCTGAACCGGGTACTTGAGCCGGCCATTCGGCTGGCCAGAGAAGGGGTGCTGGTCACCGAAGCGCAACATTATGTAATGCACCTGCTCACCCCCATCCTCACCGATACGCCCGGCATTGCCGCTGTGTACGCACCCAACGGCCGCATAACCAGCCCCGGCGAAACCCTGTGCTTTCCGCAATTGGCCGGCACGCTGGAGCAATTGGCCGGTCAGGGTGCGGCGCTGTTTTACAGCGGAGAGGTCGCCCGCAAAATTTTGGCCGACCAGCAGCAGAGCGGCGGCCTGATCACCCAAACCGATCTGGCGGCCTATCAGGTATTTGATCTTGCCCCCATCCCCGTGACCTACCGGGGCTACACCATCCTGCTGCCGCCGCCGTCATCGGGGGGCGGGGTGTTGATTGCTTTTGCCCTCAAACTGCTGGCCGGAGTCTCGCTGGCAAACGTGGCGCACAACAGCTTTGAACATTTGCAAATATTGGCCGAAGTAATGCGCCTGACCAACTTTGCCCGCGCCCGCTGGGAAGAAAAAATCGACTCGCACGGCCCGGCCGCCGAGCATGTGGCTGAACTGCTGGCCGATGACAACGTGGCCCGCTACCAGACTCAACTGGCGGCGGTGCTGGCCGGCAAAACCGCCCAGGCCGAACCGCCGGCCCGGCGCGGCCCGGCCAACACTACCCATCTGAGCGTGGCCGACGCCAATGGCATGCTGGTCAGCATTACCACTTCGGCGGGCGAATGTGCCGGCTTTATGGTGGACGACACCGGCATTCAGTTGAACAATATGCTCGGTGAAATTGACCTGCACCGCAACGGCTTTCACCAACTGCCACCGGGCCAGCGGCTGATGACGATGATGAGTCCGGCGATTGTGCTGTATCAGGGCCAGCCGGTTTTGGCTGTGGGCAGCGGCGGCAGCAACCGGCTGCGCTCGGCAATTTTGCAGGTGATCAGCAATTTCATCGACTTTAACCTGCCGCTGGAGCAGGCCGTTGACGCGTCCCGCCTTCATTTTGAAGATAACGAAGTGCAGCTCGAAGGCGGCATTGCGCCGGAAGCCGCCACCAAAATGGAGGCCGCCGGGTACATTGTTAACCGTTGGCCGGCGAAAAATATGTTTTTTGGCGGCGCGCACGCGGTGGCCCGCGCCAATTTAAATCAATCGCACTGGGTTGCCGCGGGCGATCGCCGCCGCGGTGGCTCAACAATTGCAGTTACGTGATTATGGAAGAGCAAGACACACAAAAACCAACGTTAAGTTACACTGAACTCACCGATATTATCGATCTGACCCTGTGGAGCGGCCAGTTGTTACTGCAACACGGCGCAGACAGCCAGCGAGTTGAAGAAACCGTACACCGGCTGGGCACTGCCCTCGGCTGCAACTGGATGGACGTATTTGTCTCGTACAGTGACATCGGCGTTTCGGCCATCAGCGGCGAAGGCTTTCGGACCAAAATCCGGCGGGTGGTGCGGATTGGGGTCAATATGACCATTGTTTCGGCCATCAGCCGCCTCAGCCGGCGGGTAGAAAGCGGCGAACTGGACCGCTTTCAGGTGCGGTCGGAACTGCACAGAATCAGCACCACGCCGCATCATTACAACCGCTGGCTGGTGGCGCTGATGGTTGGGCTGGCCTGCGCCGCGTTTAGCCGCCTGTTTGGCGGCGACTGGACGGTGTTTGCCATTACCTGGCTATCGGCGGGCACAGCGATGGTGGCCCGGCAGGAACTGGCGCGCCGTCATTTTAACGCGCTGCTGGTGGTGGTGGCTACCGCGTTTGTGGGCGGCATACTGGCCAGCAGCGCCACCCGCATCCCCGGCATTGCCGAGCCGGAAACGGCGCTGGTGTCGTCGGTGCTGCTGCTGGTGCCGGGCGTGCCGCTGATCAACGCAGTCAACGACATTGTTGAAGGATACGTGGTGGTTGGGATTGCCCGCGGCCTGATCGGGGCGATCATTTCGCTGGCCATTGCCCTGGGGTTACTGATGGCAATGGCGTTAACGGGAATTAGCAGCCTATGACAATCTGGTGGTTTTTGCAGTACACAGTCTGGCCGGCCATCGCGGCGCTGGGTTTTGCGATGCTGTTCAACGTGCCAACCCGCACGCTGGCCGCCTGCGCGCTCGGTGCGGCCGTGGGCTATCTGGTGCGCGCCTTTTGCCTGGAAATGGGCGCTCAAATTGAGGTGGCGGTGCTGGCCGGCGCAACAGTGGTCGGCTTTTTGGGGATTTTGTTTGCCCGCATCTGGAAAGCGCCGACCCCGGTGTTCACCGTGCCGGGCGTCATTTCGATGGTGCCGGGCAGTTTTGCGTTTAAGGCGATGATGGGCGTGGTTGAACTGGCCCACCTTGGCACCGGCAGCCCGTTATTGATTGAAACGGTAGTTTTTGCTACCAAAGCGGCCCTGATTTTGGGCGGCATCGCCATTGGTATTGCGGTGCCAAACCTGCTCTTCCGGCGGCAGCGGCCGGTGATTTAAAGAGACAACAATGCAACCGATTGCAACCTTTTCAATTGTAGCATTTGACCCCGCCCGGCAGGAATGGGGCGTGGCCGTCCAATCCAAATTTCTGGCTTGCGCGGCGGTGGTCTCATGGGCACAGGCCGATGCCGGCGCAGTGGCCACCCAATCGTTTGCCAACCTGGCTTATGGCCCGCAGGGGCTGTCGCTGATGGCCGGGGGCATGCCCGCCGCTGAAGTTATCGCGGCGCTCACCCGCGATGACCCGCAACGCGAATCGCGGCAGGTGGGTGTGGTTGACCGCTTTGGCAATGCGGCGGCGTTTACCGGCGCGGAGTGCTTTGAGTGGGCCGGCCACATTGTGGGCGATGGCTTTGCCTGCCAGGGTAATATTTTGCACCCCGGCACCATTGAGGCGATGGCCCAAACTTTTACCGCAGCGCGGCGCGGGCCGGGCGAACTGGCCGATTGGCTGGTGGCGGCGTTGGCGGCAGGCCAGGCCGCGGGCGGCGACCAGCGCGGGCGGCAGGCGGCCGGGGTGCTGGTGGTGCGGCCCAACGGCGGTTACGGCGGCAACACAGATCGATATTTAGATTTGCGGGTTGACGACCACCCCACGCCCATTGACAAATTGACCGAACTGGTGGCGCTGCACCACCTTTATTTTGGCCAGCCCGACCCCAATGATCTCATCCCACTGGCCAGTATTAACCGCGAGGTGCAGGAGTTGCTGGTTAAAACCGGCCATCTGGCCGGCCCGCCGGCCAACTCGTTTGACGAACCGGCGCGCAAGGCGCTGCGCAAACTGGTCGGCATGGAAAATCTGGAAGAGCGCTGGCCCGGCGACGGTGACATGATTGACCGGCAGGTAGTCGATTTTCTGTTTAACAAGTTTGGCGGGTAGGAGGAAATTATGACGGCTGCAAATGTTGTCGCGCTGGCGGGCGGCGTGGGTGGTGCAAAACTGGCTTACGGCCTGGCCCAACTGCTGCCGCCGGAGCGGTTGACCATCATTGTTAACACCGGCGACGATTTTGAGCATCTGGGGCTGCACATTTCGCCGGATATGGACACAGTGATGTACACGCTGGCTAATCTGGCTAACCCGGCCACCGGTTGGGGGCTAAAGGACGAAAGCTGGAACGTGCTGGCCGGCGTGGCGCGCTACGGCGGGCCAACCTGGTTTCAACTTGGCGACAGGGATTTGGCCACGCACCTGCTGCGCAGCCAATGGCTGCGCGAGGGCTATCCCTACAATTGGGTGGCCAGAGAATTGTGCCGCCGGTTGGGGGTGCGTCACCCCATTTTGCCGATGAGCGAGGAGCCGGTGCGCACCGTAGTGGAAACAGCCCGCGAAGAACTGCCGTTTCAGGAGTACTTTGTCAAACTGCGCTGCGAGCCGGTGGTCAAAGCCATCCGTTACGATGGGGCGGACACGGCCCAGCCCGGCCGCGAGGTAATTGCCGCGGTGCGCAGCGCCGACGCCATTATTTTTTGCCCCAGCAACCCGCTGCTCAGCATTGCCCCTATTTTGGCCATGCCCAGCCTGCGCCGGATTATCGCGGCCAGCCGCGCGCCCAAAATTGCGGTTTCGCCCATTGTTAAAGGCGAGGCGCTCAAAGGACCGGCGGCCAAAATTATGACCGAACTCGGTATGGAGGTGTCGCCGGTGGGGGTGGCGCGTTACCTGCGCGAGGTGCTCTCCGGCTTTGTGCTGGACCACCTGGACGAAACGCACCAGGACGCCATCACCGATCTGGGGCTGCGGGCGCTGGTTACCGGCACTATAATGACCAGCAATGAAGGGCGGGTAACGCTGGCCCGTGAAGTGCTGGATTTTGCCGGGGTCAGCGCCTGACGGCCTTTTCCACGGCCAGGCAGTTGACAATCAACGGTTCTTCAATGCCCAGCAGCGGCACCATATAATCGCCCAGCCGAATGGCCATGTAGGCGTTTTCGTTGCCGTCAAAGATCATGGCCCGGTCAATTTTAATACCCCATTTTTCGGCAAATTTGGTGATTTTGGTGGCGTACTGGCGCAGGGTAATGCCGTAAGTTACGCTCAAAAACAGGTAACGCCGGTCGTCGGATAAAGCGGCGATGGTTTTGCCCCAGCGCGTATCGCGGTAATGTTCCAGGTTATCGCTGGTAAACCACTCCTGTTCCGGGTTGTAATCAAATTTACCGTTCCACATAAAAATCGGCCCGGCCCCCCAGGAAATAGCGGTGCGTTTAAAATCTTTGTGCTCGCGGATTACATCGATGTCAAAGCGGCCGTCCAGTTGAAACAGAGCCGAGCGCCCCAGGTGAAAGAACATCTCACGGCCGGTTTCGGTTTTGTTTGAGCTGACCAGCCCGTGGTAATCGGCGGTCATCACTACCAGCGACTCTGGCCGGAAACAGTACGACGGCGTGATTCTGATGTTGGCCTGCGTTTCCGGGTCGGGGATGGGCGGGATGATGTTGCGCAGCACGTAACCGGCCTCTTTCAAATCGATGACCACGTAGTGCACCGCGTCAACGACGATGTACACAATGCCCGGCGCAATCTGGTACGGCTGCTGCGAGGTAGCGATGGTTAGCAGTTGCTCCAGCGTGGCCGGGTCGGCGTGCACCAGCGCATCCAGCTCTTTGGCCGACATTTTCTCGTTGGCGGGGCATTCCGGGCATTTGCGCCGCTGGGGTGTTTGCAGGGTAAGCAGCATGTTGTCGTTGTACTCAACCGTTGGCAGCGGAACCGCCGCCGCGCCGCAGCCGGCCGCATTGCAACTGGCCAGATCGAGCGTGGGCGTGGGTGTTGGGGTGGGGGTGCCGGTGGTCGTTGGCGTTGGAGTGACCGTCGGTGTGGGAGAGGCGGTGGGAGTCGGCGTGGCGGTGCGGCTGGGAGCGGTGGCCAGCGGCTTTGTTGCGATCACCCCGGCGCTTTGAGCGGGTTGTTCAACCGCGCCACAGCCGGCCAATATCACCCCAAAAAACAAGACCAAACTGCTCCAGATTGTTGTGAATTTAGTCATCGGTTCCCGAGGCAAATTGAAAAATTTCACAAGCCGAAATCATACCTCGAGAACGAAAATCGGCAAACACGGGGAACCGGTTTCAGCGGAACAACACATTACTGAGTCATATATTTGTACAGCAGGCTGTCCGGTTCGGCGGCGGCCAGGCGGGTGGGCAGCAGCACCGGCACCGGCGATTTGCCCAGCACCCGGCGCATCACCGCCCCCAGCACCATCAGATAAATGCCGGAACTTTTGCCGGCCACAAAACCGCTCACCCGGTCGTTAAAATAAATGGGAAAGCAAACATCGGGGCTCCAGCGGCCGGTTTGGGCAATTTCGGCCAGCGAAAGCCGGCGCTGGCCCAGGTGAAATCTGTAGGTTTGGCCGCAGCGACAGCGCCCGCCGGCAAAATGGTCGCCGTTTTCACTGTACCGATACAGCCGCAGCCGCTGGTCATCGGCCTGGCAGGAAAAGAAAAGGGGCAAATAGTGCTCGTCCAGCGGTGAAAGCTGGGGATCGAGGCCGTGACCGGCCACGGTTTCGATGGTCTCGTTGAACACTTGCCGCGCCTCCGGCAGGGCGTTCACAAACTGTTCAATTTCGGCGAGGATGGCCGGCTGGCCAAGCATCTGCGACAGCAACCGCGCCGGCGGCACGTAATCGTACACCTGCTCCAGCAAAAAATTGGTCAGGCGCAAATTGAACTCGCCCAGAGTGTGATGATTTTCCCCCATAAAAATTGAACGCAACTGCATAAAGCGTTCTTTGGCCCCTTTGTGCGGTTTGGCGTATTGGCGCAGGTAGGTTTCCAACTTGTCGATGGCGCTGGCGAGGCGCTCGTCTTCAATTTCGGCAAAGCGGGCCTCCACCTCGCGGGTGCGCGAGGGCATAATGGTGATCGGCCCTTTTTTGCTGAAGTTGGGCCAGGCAAATTTAGTGATCAAATTGTCGGAGCCGGAACGGTCGGTATCGACCCACAAAAAGAAGCCAAACAGATCGCTGCGGCCGGCCATATCGCGCAAAATTTCCACTTTGCTCAATACTGACTGCCGGTAATCAACGTAAATTTGCTGGCCGGAACAGACCAGTTTTTTGCCGGGCTGGCCCAAATCCGCGGCCAAATCCGGCTCAAGCGGCAGGCGTAACTGAGCCTCAAATGTTGGCCGGTCGATGTAAACGCCGTTTGACTCTAAAAATTGCCGGCCGGCGGGGGATTGAATGAATTCGGTGATGGGTTGCATAATTGGGTCCGTTGGTATGTTGTGTAAAATCAATCAAACATCGCGTAATGCGTAATGCGTAAAAAAATCCTTACGCATTGCGCATTACGTGCTTTGGGTCCGTAAAAATATAAGTTCCCGCGCCCCGAAATGTCACTCTGAGCCGAAGGCGAAGAGTCTCCAGGTTATCGGCTTAAATGGGCCACGATTTGAGAGATTCTTCGCTTCGCTCAGAATGACATAACGGAAGTTATTCTTTTACGAACCCTTTGCAAAACCGCAAAAGTAAATTGTGCGGCGCTTTAAAGCCGCGCCGCAGTAACAGCCACCGGGAACGACCGGTGCGTTTTGAGTAACGAGCGATAGTAGGCTTCGTAGCGGGGCACAACCTGGCGGCTGCTAAAGTGGGCGGCGCGTCTGAGCGCGGCCAGCCGCATCGCCTGCAACTGGAAGGGGTTGGCCAAAATATCGGCGCCGAGGCGGGCGGCCAGGTCGTGATCACCCACCGGAAAGAGCGCGCCGGTCACGCCATCGAGCACCACTTCCGGCAGGCCACCCACACGCGTGGAGAGCACCGGCACACCGCAGGCCATCGCTTCCAGCGCCGCCAGGCAAAAACTTTCGGCCCGGCTGGTCATCAGCAGCAAATCAGTTTGGGCCAAAATGTGGCCCACATCTTGCTGCAAGCCCCAGTAGCGTACGTGCTGCTCCACTCCGGCCTCCCGCAGCGCGGCCTGTACCTGGGGCATATCCGGCCCTTCGCCAATGAGCCACAATTCGGCATCAACGTGCTGGCGCAGGCGGACAAAAATATCGGCCACGCTGGGCGTGTCTTTCACCGGCCGAAAGTTGGACACGTGGGCAATTCTTGGCCGGCGGATTGCGGCATGACCGTTGGTTTTGCCGTTGGCAGCCGGTTGAAATTTGGACAGGTCGATAAAATTGGGGATGATGTGCGGCCGGGCGGGCAGGTGAAAATAGTCGGCGGCCAGTTGGGCGTGGCTATGCGAAACCGTGGTCAGGCCATCGAGCCGGCGCAGAGCGCGGGCCAATCGCGGGGCGACCAGCGGGTTGCGGCCGTAGTTGCTCACGTCGGTGCCGTGCAGCGTGCCCACCAGCAGCGGCGCGGCCCACCCCAAATGATCCTTGATTTGCGCGGCTACAAACGCAAACGGTAAGGCGTAGTGAAAATGCAGCACATCCAGCCCGTTGGTGACAATACAATCCAGAATTTGCGATAAATAGCGCCGCTGAACGTCGGCCGGCCAATCGTTATCCAGTTTGGCCGGGTGCTGGTCCGTTTCCCGGCTGGACGACACGGTGTGCAGGATCAGCCGCCTGTTGCGATACCGCTCGTTGTCAAACGGCGGGGTACGGGTGAACAGGTGAACGGTGTGACCCCGGTGGGAAAGTTCGGTGGCCAATTCGGTGGCGATGCGCGCACTGCCGCCAAAACTGGCCAGACACATAATTCCAATTCGCATGGGCAGGTTAGCCGGCTATTCCGGCGGCGGCCAACTTATCCACCAGCATCTGAATCACTCGATCCAGCATATCCGGGTGTTGGTGCATCAGCTCTCTAAAATGAACACCCTGAATGGTGAGCAGTTGGATATCGCCTCTGGCCCGCATGGCCGCCGTACGAAACCCTTTGCCCAGTACCTCCATTTCGCCAATGGCCTCACCGGCTTTGGCCACGTAAATAATCTGATCCGGCTTGTATTTGGTCTCTTTGATGATTTCCACCTCGCCCTGCACAATGATGAACATTTCGCCGCCTTCGTCACCCTGATGGCATAAGTACATCCCGTTTTTTGCCCACTGCTCGGCCATAATCCGGGCCACGGTTTGCAACTGCGCCTCGTTCATAAAGGCAAAGAGCGACACTTTTTTCAAAAATTCGGCGCGGGCCAAAATAAGGGCCATCGGCGTGGCCAGCAGGTTGGCAAACAGCCGAAATCCGCCCGGCACGCCGGCCGGCATCTGCCGGAAAAAGGAGTAGGCCGCGTAAATATAGGTGCCGCGCCCGTAGCTGGTGATCATCAACCCGCCCGCTTTGGGCGATTCGCCGGGGTCATTGCAGGCCAGCAGCGGCGTGTACCGCTTGTCCCACTGGCCAAAAAAGTACATGCCCCGGTCGTGAACCCAACCCTCAAAATCGGCTGCAGTGATTTTATTGGGCTGGTGAAACAGAAAGTGCTCCGGCTGCAAAAACGTAACCGGCGCATCCTCAAATGTTACCCGGTCATGCGGCTGGCTGTATTTAAACGGATACGGCACAAACTCATCGCGCTGATAGCCGTAACCCTGGTACTGCACCAGCAGCGTGCCGCCCTGCTCCACGTAGCGCGGCAGGCGAGTGGCATTTTTACGCAGCGCATCGTTCATCAGGTAAGCGTTGGGGCCAACAATGATGGCGTCAAACTGCTCCAGGTCGATGTAGCCCAGTTCGTCATCGGAAATGACGTAAATGTCCAGCTTAAAATGGCGCAGCGCGGTCAGCACATCTTCCGCCGCGCCCTGAATGTAGCCGTATTTCAGGCCGGGCGTCACCGCCACATCGATCAGATGCACCTGGTTGACGGCCGGGGTAGTGATAAACTGCTCGCGAATACAGGTTGACTCATCCGGCTGGCGGGGCAGCCCCGGCGCGCCCATCCGCACCGGCTTGAGCACCACATCGTACTCGCGGCCGCCGCAGTGGACCACGTACCGCAGCGGATAGACGCCCGCCGGCGTGTGCTGGGGGATGGTTACCCTAAAATTGACGGTGCGCATATCCCCCACCTGGCCCAGCACCAGCCGCACTTCCGCCGGTTCAACCTGCCAACCGGGCGGCGTTTCTACCCGCAGCACGCCCTCCACGCCCAGCCATTCCATATTGCTGTAGGCCACTGCCTGCAACTCCACAGTTTGCGCTTCGGCGCTCACCTGCAAAATTTCCTGGCTGACTTTGGGCTGGAGCGAAATCGGCGGGACCACGGCCACCGGCAGTTCACGGAAGCCGCCGGGAAAACCCTCGCGGAAGATAGCCGGCGCGCTCAGCGTCAACTCGTGTTCACCCAGCGCCACCTCGCATTTGAGCTGCACCAACGGCTGGCCAAACGGCAGGCCCGCGGGGTCGCCCTGTGGCCAGCGGTAGCGAAAGCCGTCGCGCGGTTGAATGAGCCAGTAGGGGCAGTCCAGCGGAGCCTGCGCCGAAACGGTGATGTCGTACACGGCTTCGGGGCGGTTGGGGCGCTCGCTGGCCCCTTCGCGGTCAACCGGCACAATCTGCCAGTCGTCCGGCACATCAAAAGTGAACTCCGCCCGGCGCAGATGAATGTTGCGCGGATTCCAGAAGCGGGTGGTTACCCGGAACTGCTGGCTGGGCGTAACGCGGGCGTAATCGGCCAAACATTCCAGCTCAAACCCCAGACATTGGGCGGCGGTTTCCTCAAAATCGCGCTGTTTGCGGCGCAGATAACCAACCAGCGCCTGCCGCGCCGTTTCAGCGAGCGCCTCGGCGGCCAGTTCCGCCCGCAGTGAGCGCAGCAGCGTCGCGCCTTCCAGCAGCGACGTGCCGGCCTGGGCGGCGTCATCGGCCCGAAACTGGGCCAGCGCCGCCTGCGCTTTTTCTTTGACAGCCTCCAGCCGGCTGTGCAGCGCCGCCGAACCACCGCCGGGGTAGTGCGCCAGAGCAGTGAGCGTGGCATCCAGCCCGTCGTAAAAATCCGGCTTCAGCCCCTCGCCAACGGGCACACGGCTTTCGGCGCGGCGGTAGTAGTAAAAAAAGCGCTCTTTTTCCGGGACAAAGCCCATTGCCTGCGTTTTGTGGCTGTTAAAGCCAATCCAGGCCTGTTCCTGATAGGTACGGTTGGCAATGGGGTCGAACTCACCGCTGTTAAGGCGCACAAAGCCATCGCGCTCAAACTCCGGGTTCCGCGCCCCAAATTTGCCGCCCTCCTCGCCGGGCTGCCAGTCGCCGCCGGTGGAATAGAACAGCTTTTGCGGCTGCCACGCGGCCAGCCCCAACGCCGGGAAGCGAGCGGGTTCGCCGGCAGCGGCAAAAGCAGCGGCCGTGACCGCGCCGACAGCCTGATGGTGGCCGTGGCCGTCGCTGGCGGGATCGCCGGTCCAACGGCCAATCACAATCTGCGGCTGCACCATGCGGATGGCGCGCACAATTTCCTGCGTCACCAGCTCGGCCCCACCCCATTTGGCCAGCGTTTCTTCGCCGCTTTTACTGAAGCCAAAATCGAAAAATGGGCCGAACAGTGCTTCGCCGCCATCCACGGCGCGGGCATCCAGGCTTTCCCAGGTGCGATACACCCCCAGCGCCTCGTTCCGTTCCGGGCCAATGCGGTTCTGGCCGCCTTCGCCGCGCGTCGCCGACCAGTAGACAATGCGCTGGCCAAATTTGCGGGCCATAGTGGCCATCAACCCCACGTCTTCGTCATCCGGGTGCGCGCCGATGTGCAGAATAGCGCCGGCCATGCCCAGGCCGCGCAGGCGGTAAATCAGATCGATATTTTTTTGGGGCGTGTCGTAAGTAGTCATAAATCAGAAACTTCGTTTTTTTGTGCCCCCCACCGCCGGCCTCTCCCCCAAAATTGGGGGAGGGGAGCGTTTGATTGAGTGTGGTTTTGAGCGGCTTCGCCGCTCAAAACCACACTCAAAATCTGTCTCCCCCTTCTCCCCTGGGGGAGAAGGGGGCCGGGGGGATGAGGGGGAGTTATCCGCTCATTCGCTATTCCGGTTGGGTGAGCATGATGCTCAGCGCGCCGGACAGCACGCGGGCGTAGTAGCCCTCCAATATGCGCGGGATACGTTTGACCACCTCCAACAGCTCGTCGTTGCCCAGCCGGGCGGTGTTGTGTTCATATTTTTCAAAAATAAGCACGCCCTCGCGCAGAGCCATTTTTATCTCGTACAGATAGCGCTTGTCCTCTCGATCCAGCATGGCGCAGTAACGTTTAACCAGCGCCACCACCGGGTCGCTTTCCGGGGCGTTGCGGGCAACAACATCGTTGATGCGCCGCTGGAGTTCCTGGCTCACGCGCCGCACGGTATCGGCTTCTTCACTGTGTTGGATGCGCTCAACTTCGCGTTCAATCCAGCGCACATCCTGATTTTCGGCGCAAATGCCGCTGGTCACAGCCCACAGATTAGCCAAAATACTGCCGCAAGTGCCATCGACGTAGTTAATCATAAAGCGGTCGTGGACTTCCAGCAGGAATTGCAACTTGATGGGCGGGTAGGAGTCCGGGGCGTCGCCGGCGGTCATGGCCTGCTCTTTGAGGCTGTAATCGTTGAACAGGGCGTTCTCCATTTCAACCACGTTGTACAAAAAGCGAATCCAGTTGCGGTAAACATCGGCCAGGGCCATAAAGCGCAGCCCGTCCGGGCCGACCACCACGCCCCATTCCATGCCAAAATTGAGCCGGCGCACCACCCCAATCTCGTACATGCCCAGCATTGAGTCGACTTCCGGGTTAACGTGATGCATCACTTTGCGGTAGGCGATGGTGGCGTCCATGCCGGCGTAGGCGTGAATAATTTTGAAGCCGCCGGGGTGGAGGTGGCCAAATTCGGCCACGTTGTACACCCGGCCATCAACCACCATCCAGTAGCCGTTTTCCTCGTTGTTGTGCAGCACAATTTCCGAGGCGCAATAGGCCTGCTCTTTGTCGATGTGCGAACCGGTGTAGGTGGTGAAAATATCCTGCATGTAGCGTTCTTCGCCCACCAGCCGGTAAAGCGTCTGGTTGACCTGCTGCTCAATTTCCTCCGGCGAGCCATCGCTGTAGCGGCGCAGAATCTCTTTGATACCGCCCAGCACGGCGTTGGCAAAGCCGGTGCGTCCGCAAACGTACAGGCAGCCGCCGAGGCCGCCATCTTTTTTGCTGCGGATGATGTCCCACAGCGCCTTGGCGTTTTCCTCGCGCAGCATTTCATCGCCAATGTACTTTTTCTGGCCCGGCTCAAACACAAAATGGCCGTCTTTCACCACCACGTCCACCGCGTCGCGGGAAAAGGCCGGGCGAACATTCAGCCGGCCCTGCGCCGCCAGCGGCTCAAACTCTTCCTGGTAGTAAAATTCGGCGCGGGTGCGGGTGCCCAAAAAGAGCCAGTTGTCGCCGCCGCCCGGCTGGCGGACACGTTCGTGGATAAAGCCGCGGAAGGGGGCCACGCCGGTGCCGCCGGCAAACATCACAATCGGCGTGCCGGGGTCGGCCGGCAGGTTAAAGCGCGGCGGGTGCACCAGCTTGATCGACACCCGGTCGCGCTCCTGCGCTCCCAAAAATGAGGTGTCGCCCAAATAGTGCGAGGTGGTGCCGTAGCGGTCCTGCTGGCGGGTTACGTCGGTGTCGCGGGTATCGTACAGCAGCCGGCCGATGGTTAGCGTCAGTTCATCGGCCCCGTTCAGCGAGCTGTGGTCCGTGGTGGATGAAATGGAGTACATGCGGAATTTCTCCGGCGGCACCACGCGGCAAATATGCTCGCGCTCGCCGGGGTGGGCCTTCCACAGCCGTTTGGGGTCAAAACCGGCTTTGGTCAGCATGTCCAGTAAATCCCACAATTCCCACTGATCTTCGGCGCGGGCCTCGATGATTTTGCGCAGCGTGCCGTTAAGGCTGATGGCGTACAGCGCCTTGGCCACGTCTCGCTCCACCGGGCGGATGCGGCCGTAGCGCAACAGGGTGCGGAGCGGCAGGGTGGTACTGCCTTCGTAGCCGTCGCGCAGGTTCATGGCTTCGCGCCACTCGGCGGTGAGGGTGACTTTTTCGTAGCCTTTGGCTTTGAGCGCCGCCAGCGTTTTATCGATCAACCCATCGTTGTTTTCCGGCAAAATGGCGCAGCGGTCGCCGGGGAGGTAGCGCACGCCGGTGTTGGAGACATCAAACACGACCCGCTTGACCCACTTAGTGGTATCGCCGCCGGCGTTGGTAATGTCGATGCTTTTAATGCGGGCGTAATGGCTGGACTGCGGAAAATCGAGCATGCGCTCTTCTTTGGAGTCGCCCAGCTCAAAATCAACGGCGTCCCAAGTGCGGTCTTTGAACAGGCCGGTGAAACCGGTAATCGTCACGCTGCGGCCCACTTTAAAACCGATGTCCAAAAAGCCGTACACTTTCAGCCGGTGGCGATACAAAAAGCCGCTGTCGCCGGCGTAAGCCTGGGTAGCGTCTTTGTAGATACCCTGCAGGGTAGCGTCGCCGCGTTTGGCCACGTAATCGGCCACGGAAATTTCGTTGAGCGCCTCGATGAAATTTTGCCAGTGCTGGGGATACCAATCGCGTAAATGCTGCATTTCGCCGCCAAAACGGCTGTCGTACCGTTTGCGGCTAAAGAAATTATCGAGCACGTGAAAGACCGGGGCCGAAGTGCCGCTGGGGCCGGCGGTGCCGGGCGCGATGGGCACGGCAAAGGGAGCCACGGTTTTAGCCCAAACCACCGGGTCAACGTAGCTGTCGCTGTGGGGGTTGGGGTTGATGGTCATAAAAGTGTTGTGGGTCACGTCGAGCAACCCATCGGTAATGAGGATAAGTTCCTTTTTAAGGGCGTCAACATCGTCATTAGCCAGCGCTTCCTGAGCGCGCACCATCGCGCTGATGAGCGGCGCGCACTGAGCCAGAATCGCCACCTGAGTCAGGTAGAAAATGCGCTCTTCTTTGTTGTCAACGGTGGGTACCAGCAAGCGCAGGTTGTCAACACTCATCGGCCGGCTGCGGTCGGGATCGACCATGCGCCAGTTGTACATAATCAAGTCGATGTAGGACAGGTGCGGCGCGGTGCGGTTGAGGCGGCGGGTAATTTGCTCCCACGGCAGTTGCACGCTGTCGGGCATAGGCTGGCTGGGTGGATCGGCCTCAACGCGATGGTAGGAGTGGGCCAGCATGCTCATAATCACCGAGGCCCGCAGCAGGTACGCGTCGAGCAGCTCTTCTGCGGCGGCGCTGAGCACCGGCATCTCGCGCAGCGCCTGTCGCACCCGTAGCGTGCGGTACAATTCCGGCAGGCTGGCGGCCATATTGTCCCACGCCTCAAAGCCGGCGGGCAGGTTGAGAGGCGGCGGCTTCATTGGCATCAGCCCGTTAGTTTCTGACAAAAAGCCCAGGTTTTCGTGGCCGAGCCGCTTGTTGGCCTGTTCCGCGGTGGAGAGCACCAGCCGGGCCGGGATCATATCCTGCGTGCGCAGTTTGGGCAACGGCTCGGCAGCGGGCGCTGGCGGCGCGGTGATAACAGTTTTGGTTGGCGGAGCGGCGGCCAACGCGACATCAACCGAATAGGGCTGGGCCGACTCGATGTCGTCGCCCACCTGAAAACGGAGGGTGGTTTTGCCCAGTTCGAGCCGGTCACCGGATTTGAACATTTGTATTTTGGTCAGCGGCGCGCCGTTGAGCAGCGTGCCGTTGCTGCTGCCCAGGTCTTCAACGGCATATTCGATGGCTTTCCAACTGATTCGAACATGCCGCCGGGACACCAGCGGGTCTTTTAACACCACATCCGCCGAGCCTTCATCGCGACCCAGCACCAACTGGTGTTTGGCGATGGGGATGCTGCTGCCGGCGGCTTCACCAGATTCAATGAACAACTGGGCCGGGGGTGGCGGCGTGCCCAAAACTGTTTCGTGCGCTCCTGCCATTTACTAACTCCTTATCAATTTGCCGGAAATTACGAAAGAATATGGATAATACTACTTTTGCACTTTTGGAATCAGGACCCAGATTTGGCGGGTTTACACAGATTTTCTTGAAAATTTTTTGCTTCATCTGTGTTTTCTGTGTAAATCTGTGTCCTATTTTGAGCGAAGTTTAAAAAGTGCAACCATAGTGATGGATAACGACAATCGTAAAAAAACGGTAGAAAACCGGGTTGTTTTTTGTTATTGTCTCAATCAAGGGGATTCGTGAAACAGGCCGTCGCCTACAAAGTGCCAACAATCGCCCGGCACACATCAGCGCGGGAAACGGTACCCACCAGTTTGCCGTTGCTGTCAACCACGGGCAGCAAGCGGATTTGCTTGTCTAACAGAACCGTTGCGGCTTTGGCCACGTGGTCATTGGGAGCAACTTTGATGGGTTCTTCAATAATCAGCGGGGCAATGGGGAGATCAGAGAGTTCGTGCCCTTTGCGCACAAAAATTTCAAACGCGTCATCCAGCGAGCCACCTTCTTCCAGAATTTCGTCGATGTCTGGCAGCGCGGTGCGGAGAATATCACCTTCTGACAGCACGCCTCTAAAATTGTCGCTATCGTCAACAACCATCAAATCGCTAACGCCGGACAGGGCTACAATTTCGGCGGCGTGTTGAATGTTGGAATTATGACGAATCCGCGCGGTGCGCACGGTCATAAAATCCTTCACATAGGTTTGTTGCGATTCGGCCATAATGGTCCCCCCTTGATGAAAATGAAATCGAAATGAGTTAACGGTACTAAATCTCAAAATGCAGGGGGAAACAATTGAAAGGAAAAAAAGAGGATTAATCCCGGCCCCCCGCCCAGGATCATCAGTGGACTAAAGTATACATAATAACTAAAAGGAACTTGCCAGAAGATTATAGCATAGGCTTACCACCGATTCAAGGGGGAAAATCGGTTAAATTTTCTTAAATTCTTGGGTGGGCACTTACCCCACCGCGCGATATGCCGGCAACAGGCCCGACTCATCGGCCAAATCATCGCTCCCCGGAAACGCCGCCAGCGGAACCGGGCCGCGCATGGCAAACGGCTCACCGTAGGCCGCGCCAATTAGCGCACCGTAGGTGATGGCCCGCGCCTCAACGTAACGCAAAAAACCGGCTCGGCTGAGGGCAGTGGCCGGCCCGGCCGCGTCGGGTTGAAACTGGCTGGCGTAGGCTCGCACCGCAGCCATGCGCTGCTCCCAAACCGCGGAGACATCAATTACAAACGAGGGTTCAAACGGAGTGTGGATCATGTAATAAAATACCTGCTGGGGCCGATGGGGCACTCCGCGGCCCACTTTGCCCACCCCGGCGTAAAAACAGGCGTCCCGGATCAACGCGCCCGCGGCTTCGTGGTCGGGGTGGCGATCCTGCCAGTGCGGGGCCAGCACCAGCCGCGGCCGGGCGGCCCGGATCAGCTCGATGACCGCCAGCCGGTGGGCCGGGTCCGCGCCAATTTGGGTATCGGGCAGGCCCAAATTTACCCGGGCCGACAGCCCCAGCAATTCGGCGGCGGCCGTGGTTTCGGCGGCGCGTTGGCCGGGCGTGCCCCGGCTCGACATCTCGGCCGCGGTCAAATCGGCCACGGCAACACGAAGTCCCTGGTTTACCGCCAAAATCAAACTGCCGCCGCAACCCAATTCCACGTCGTCGGGGTGGGGGCTAAAGGCCAAAATATCGATGGGAGAGATAATTGATTCGTTCATAGATGGGTCGCTTTCCAATAATTTGATGAGACCGAGCAGTCGGCACAGACGGTAAAAATTCGGCGGGGGGCAAATGACGAAACCAACTCATCGCACTTCATTTTCACAGGAGTGTGACAGCAGGAATCTCCTGCCCCTAACTCCTAATTCCTGACTCCTGACTCCTGTTTTCAGAGGAAGATAATAGCACGCGCCCATTAAAAAATCCATCACCAAACTTGCCGCCGGGAAAATCTGGACAACGCTCCCAAATTCACTAAAATCAATGCCATCTCTCTTATTTTGGAACGATCATGCAAGTATTGCACGCCCACTGGCATACACCCGCCAATCCCGCCGACCCCGGCGGGTTGCTTTTCTGGCTGGAGAGCTCCGCTGCGGCACCACCGCTGCGGCAACGCGGACGCATTAGCACCAAAGCCAAACCGCATCCTTTCTGCGCCGAGCCGCAGGATGCCTGGGCGCTGCTACACCGCTTTGGCGCGGCGGCGCGGGTGGAACAGCTCGATGTGGTGACACTGTGGCTGCCCACTACCCGCACCGGGCCACTGCCTTCGCCGCAGCTCATCCACGATTGGGAGCTGGACGACTCGCCGCTGGCGCTGGCGCCGTGGCGCATCACCGGGGCCATTGCCACGCCGCTGGCCGGCTTCACTCTGCTCAACGGCCTCACCGCCAGCGAGCTGCTGCCGCCCGGCCTGGCCCTGGGCGACGATATTCGGTTTTGGCAAACGGCTGCCAATCTGGTGCTGGAAACACTGGCCCGGCACAAACTGCTGCCGGTGCTGGCCCCGGCCAACGCCGACGCCTCGCGCTTTCACGCCCGCTGGTTGCCGGTGCTGGATGAAGCCAGCGACGCGCCCCGTCTGGCCCGCCTGCTGGCGGCGATGCCGCCCCTCTGCCGCGCCGAAACCGCGGCCCCGGAACAAGCGCCCGCGCCGCGGCTGGTGCTTGATTCTTTTTTAAACACGATGACCGATGCTCTGGCCCGCAGTTGGAGCCAGCCCACCGCGCCCAAACGCCCGCCCAAACAGGCCGAAGCGGCCCGGCACTGGCTGGCTGCGCTGTTTACCCCCGGGCCGGACGTGGCCGCGCCCGCCGCCCAACTACGCCGTTTGCAGCACAGCCATCGCGCCTGGCTGCGCCAGCTCCACGTGGCCGGCGACAAAACTTTTCGCATTGCCTTTCGGCTGGAAGCGCCGGCCCAGCAAACCGAAGCCGCCAGCCGCGATTGGCGGCTTCACTTTTTGCTGCAAGCCCGCGACGACCCCAGCCTGCTGGTTGAGGCCCGGCAGGTGTGGCAAACCAAAGGCAGCACCCTCAAACTGCTGGACCGTCGTTTTGAACGGCCGCAGGAAAAACTGCTGGCCGGGCTGGGGTACGCGGCCAGAATTGCGCCGGCGCTGCGCGACAGTCTGAAAACGGCCAAACCGGAGGCTATTCACCTGTCGAGCCAGGAAATATACAACTTTCTACGCGAAAGCACGCCCCTGCTCGAATCGAGTGGTTTTGGGATTTTGACCCCGCCGTGGTGGAACCGGCCCGGGGCCAAACTGGGGGTGCGGCTCAAGCTATCGCCCCAACAAAAACAACAGGCTCAAACCAGCCAGGGCAAGCTCAATTTTGAAAATATTGTGCGCTACCAATGGGAGCTGTCGCTGGGCGGCTCGCCGCTGACTGAAGAGGAATTTGCCGCGCTGGCCGCGCTCAAATCACCGCTGGTGCAGATTCGCGGCCAGTGGGTGCAGCTCGATCCCGACCAGATTGAAGCGGCCATCCGCTTTTGGGAGCAGCAATCGGCCGGCGAGGCCGGGCTGCTGGAAGCAATGCAGATGAGCACAGCCGACGAAGTGAACGGCCTGCCGGTGGTCAATACCGAATTTGAGGATTGGCTGGCCGAGTGGCAGGCCCGTTTTACCGGCCAGGAAAAGCTGGTCCCACTGCCGCCGCCAAATTCGCTGCAAGCCACGCTGCGGCCCTACCAGCAGTACGGCTACAGTTGGCTGGCCTTTTTGCGCCGCTGGGGGCTGGGCGCTTGCCTGGCCGACGACATGGGGCTGGGCAAAACCATCCAAACCATCGCCCTGTTGCTGCGCCAAAAAGAGCAGGAAGGCAAGCTACCCGGCCCGGCGCTGCTCATTTGCCCCACTTCGGTGGTGAGCAACTGGGAGCGCGAAGTGAAACGATTTGCCCCGGCGCTGACCACGCTGATGCATCAGGGGGCAGAGCGGCTGCGCGGCGATGAGTTTCGGCAGGCCGCCGCCGGGGTTGAGATGGTGCTCACCAGCTACGCCATCGCCCGGCGCGATGCCGAGCTGCTGCAAAGCCTCGATTGGCTGGCGGTGGTGCTCGATGAAGCTCAAAACATCAAAAACCCGGAGGCGCAGCAAACCAAAGCCATCCGCCAACTCCCGGCCGAATTCCGGCTGGCGCTCACCGGCACGCCCGTCGAAAACCGGCTGTCGGAGTTGTGGTCAATTATGCACTTTCTCAACCCCGGCTACCTCGGCTCGCAGCGCGGTTTCCGGCAGCAGTTTGGCCTGCCCATTGAGCGCTACGCCGACGACGAGGCCGCCCGCCGGCTGCGGCAGATGGTTTCGCCGCTGATTTTGCGCCGGGTCAAAACCGATCCGAGCGTCATTCAGGATTTGCCGGACAAAATCGAAATCAAAGAATTTTGTCATCTCACCGAAGAACAGGCCACGCTATACGAAGCGGTCGTCCAGTCGGCGTTGAAAGAGGTGGAACAGGCCGATGGCATTCAGCGGCGCGGGCTGGTGCTGAGTATGCTGATGCAGCTCAAGCAGGTGTGCAACCACCCGGCCCAATACCTGCACCAGATTAACGGTGACGGCCGCTCCATCGCCGCCGGCAGCCTGACCCGCAGCGGCAAATTGGCCCGGCTGGTGGAAATGCTGGAAGAGGTGCTCGATGTGGGCGACCGGGTGCTGATTTTTACCCAGTTTGCGGAAATGGGCGAGCTGCTGCGCCACAGCCTGCAGGAGCAGTTCAACACACCGGCGCTCTTTTTGCACGGCGGCGTGCCGGCCAAAAAACGGCAGGCAATGGTGCAGCGTTTTCAAGACGACCCGCACGGCCCGCCGATTTTCATTCTATCGCTCAAGGCCGGCGGGGTGGGCCTCAACCTGACCCGCGCCAACCACGTTTTTCATTTTGACCGCTGGTGGAATCCCGCTGTGGAAAATCAGGCCACCGACCGGGCTTTTCGGATTGGACAAACGCGCAACGTGCAGGTTCACAAATTTGTCTGCGCCGGCACGCTGGAAGAGAAGATTGACGAGATGATCGAGAGCAAAAAAGCATTGGCCGATAGTATTGTGGGCCAGGGTGAAAACTGGCTGACCGAGCTATCGACCACCGAATTGAGAGAACTGATGGCGCTGCGCCGGGAGGTGGTGGCATGAGCCGATACGATTACTACGATTTTTTCAAACCCAGCCAACCCCTCCACACCGATGAGGGCATCAAGGCCCACAGCAAACGCGGTCAATTTGGCAAAAACTGGTGGGCCACTCGCTGGATTGGTGCGCTGGAACGGCTGCTCGATTCCGGGCGGTTGAGCCGGGGGCGCAGCTACGCCCGGCGCGGGCAGGTGCTGTCCATCGAAGAGAAAAAGGGCGGCATTCTGGCCAAAGTGCAGGGCAGCCGGCGCACCCCGTACAAGGTGACCATCCAACTAACCCCGCTCAGCGACTCGCAGTGGGCCGGGGTGATCAAAGAACTGGCCGAGCAGGCGCTGTTTACGGCCCAACTGCTGGCCGGCGAAATGCCGCCGGAAATTGATAGCGTGTTCCAGACGGCCGGCGTGAGCCTGTTCCCGGACAGGCGCGCCGACCTGCACACCGAGTGCAGTTGCCCGGACCCGGCCAACCCCTGCAAACACGTGGCCGCCGTCCATTTTATTTTGGGGGAGCAGTTTGACGAAGATCCCTTTTTACTGTTCCGGCTGCGCGGCTGCAGCCAGGAGCAGGTGCTGGCCGGGTTGCGCGCTCTCCGCGCCGACAGCGATCTGCCCGATGAGTCAGATGAGGCCGAAGAGGAACCCCGCACCGCGCCGCTGCCCGTTGAGCCGGCCGCCTTCTGGCAATCGCCGGAGCCACTGGCCGGTTTTTCCGTGGCCATCAAACCGCCGGCCACCCCGCTGCCCATTCTCAAACGGCTGGGCCAGCCCAATTTTTTAGACGATGACGTGCAACAACTGCTCGGGCCGGCCTACGCCATCATCAGCCACACGGCCATCGCCGCCGCGTTTGCCGGTGATGATGACCCCGACGACAACGACAACGGACAGAATGCCCGGCGCTCCCGGCAAGGTTCGCGTTAAACCGGTTACCGCCGGGTTGAGTTCATGACCCAATTAGCCGGTGGAAAATCGATGGTGCGGCGCAGGAGCAGTTTTTTGAGCTGCCGCTTGGCCCGGTAGCCGGTTCTGAGCAGGCTCGCGTAAAACCGCTGCCAGCGCGGCGACTCAAAGCGGCGCGCAGTCCAATAACGCGACTGAATGGCCCGGTGTTCGGCATACATTTGCGGCGGCGCAACGATAGTTTTGGCGGCGGTGTGGATGCGGGTGGCGGCCAGATAGCGCGGCAGGTGAGCAAACTGACCGCCGCCACTGGCAACCCGCAGCCAGTACTCCCAATCCAGCCCGTAATGCAAATTCTCATCCAGATACCCAAATCGCTCCAGCACCCCGCGGCGAAAAAACGTGGCCGGCTGGCCAATGTAATTTAGCCCGTACAACAGGATGTTGTAATCAAACGGGATTTCCCGCTTGCGCAGCAAAATTTTCCCCTGCTCGTCGATCAGATCGTAATCACCGTAAATAATATCGATGGCCGGATGGGCGTTAAAAAAATCGGCCACGGCCGGCAAAGCTCCGGGCCAATAAATGTCATCAGAATTGAGCCAGGCCACAATCTCGCCGCCGGCCTGCCGCAGCCCTTTGTTGATGGCCTGCGCCTGCCCCTCGTCCGGCTCGGAGAGCCAGGTGAGGCACTGGCTGTATTGCTGCAAAATGGCCAGCGTCCCGTCGGTAGAGCCGCCATCGATGATAATGTGTTCGGTATTGGGGTAGTTTTGGGCCAATACGCTCTGAATGGTGCTTTCCAGGTAGCCACCCTGATTGAAAGAGGGCGTAATAATGGAAATGGCGGTGGCCGTCACCGGTCAAAAATCCCTGTAACTCTGGCCGAGAGGGGTCGGCTGGCCGGTATCCGGGTTGATGAGGGAGCAGCTTTGATGGTTTGGCCCCCAGGCTTCGTCGCCCCGGATACGGTTGGCAAACCAGGCGTAACGGCCAATCCAGGGGGTGCTGTTGAACCAGGGGGTCAGCTCGGACATAATTTGGTCGTTGCCGGTGGGGTATTTGTCGGTGTCCCAGCAGCGCCCGGCGTACTCGGTTACCCAGATGGGGAGGTTGTAACCCAATGCCACAGCCTCCTGATGGCGGGCGCTGAGAAAGGCTTTAGTGGTGTTCGGGTCGCGGTCGTAAAAATTCCAAGCCAGCGCATCGAAGTGGGGTTTTTCGCCGTACAGTGAGCGGTAAGACTCAATCATTGCCCATAGCCAGGTGTAGCCGTAGGGGTCGGGGTCGTACTCCGGCAGAATTTTGGTGCCGGGATTGTGCTGGCTGGGCGCAGGCGCCACCAGTTTGATGCCGAGCGGCAGGGCTGCTTCTTCGATGGCCCGCCAGGCTTTAGCCCCCTCTTCCGGGCTAACATTGCCGTGCCACGGCAGGTTAGGTTCCACAAAGCCCAGCAGCCAGCCGGAGGTTGAGGCAGTGTCGATGATTGCCCTCAGAGAGGCCGGGTCATTGGCCTGTTGGGCGCTGTAAACACGAGAGATGTAAACCGCGCTGGCCGATGGGCATGGCGGTTGAGCCTGGTTATCGAAATACCAGCTTGCCTGCAACGCATCAATATCTTCGCAGTTGGGATGAGCCAGAGTGACCCCTTTTTTGGGGTTGCGAGGCAGCGGAGATGATTCGGCGACGTTGTTGGCCGGTGATGCTATCTTTGCCGGTGGCGCGGCGGCAGATTGGTCGGCGGCACAGCCGGTGACCAGCGGAAAAAGTAAAATCGCAAAAATGAAAAGGTACCGTTGACGCATGGGATCATTCACTTAAATTGAGACAGGTGGCCTTTAATCAGATTGGCCAAAAAAAATCCCAATCGACGCTTAAGCCGGTGAATCGGCGTGTTGATTTTAGGGGTGAGCAAAGGAAACCCATCTGGCCCGGCCCCAAATTGCTCCAGCAGCAGGCTGGTATCGGCCCAAAAACGGAGGATGCTGCGCCTGTAACTTTTTGGGAAACAGGAATTATCTTGCCAGGTGTGCTGGTAGAGAGTATCCAGAAAATAACAAACCAGGCCCGGTGTAATGGGTTGGTCGGCGTATTGGGCAGCCAACTGGCGCAGTTCTTCGATCCGGGCAAACGAGCCGGTTGCCGTTTTGGTTGTATCATATTCCCGTGAGGCGGCCAAAAATGCGGGGACGGCCTGCGGTTCAGCCAATGCCGACAAGCGCAGCCACAGGTCGGTGTCCAGCCCGTAGTGTAGTTTGAGCGACAGGTGGCCGGCCTGCTCCAGCCAGCGGCGGTTGATAAAAGTAGCCGGCTGCAAAATGTAATTGAGGCCAAAAATCAGAGCGCTACGATTGAAGATATATGGCCACCGCCGGAAGTGGGGGCGTTTGACCTGACCCTGCCGGTTAACCCGGTAACCGTTGCCAAAATAAAACGACGCACCCGGCTGGCCGACGTAGGCCTGCGCGGCCACTGCCAGCGCGTTGGGCAGGTAAAAGTCATCGGCGTTGAGCCAGGCCACCAATTCACCCGAGGCCAGCCGCATCCCCTTGTTGATGGCATCACTCTGGCCCTGGTCCGGCTCGCTGAGCCAAGTTGACAGGTGGGCCTGATATTTTTGAATAATATCGAGGCTGTCATCGGTGGACCCGCCATCAATGATGATATATTGCAGGCGCGGATACTCCTGATTCAACACCGATTGGATACACTGCTCCAGAAATCGGCCCTGATTCAGCGAGGGGGTAATTATGGTGATTGTTGGTAACGAATTGGCGGCAGGTTGAGTGAGCATAGCGATCAGTTACGGGACAGGCGTCCCAACAGAAAAATTATTGCGGGCCACGGTTTGGTTACGCACAAAATTAAAGAGGGTGTTACCCAGCAAGCCCCTGGCCCAGAGTTTCAAAAATCGGCCAAATTCAACCGGCGGGAAGCGATACTGCATCGATTTTAGCAGATACTGCCAACCTTTTTGGCGCCGGTCACCTTCCATCAAAAACACCTCGGCGGCCCGGGCGTACAGTCGGGCCTGCATCACATTGTCCTTTGTGCCGGCGGGCAACAATTGGCGGGCAAAGTCCAAATGTTTTTGCACCGAGTCCTCGTAGCCGGCCTCCAAAGCGAACGCGGCAAAGGCCAGCACCAGCTCAAGCATACCCTGTTTGAGAAAAGACAGTTCGGCATTGGTGAGTTGATAAGGCAGGCTGCCCTCGGCCAGCCGGTTTAACCAAATGGCACATGCCGCCGGGCTGCGAGCGTTTTTAATGGCCAAACTGGTGCAACCGCTTGGGTTTAACAGGCGGTAATAAACTAACGGTTTGGCGATATACCCCACGTTGCCGGTGGCCGCAATTCTAACCCACATCTCCCAATCCTCGTGGATATTGGGCATTTCTTCGATCACTCCTCCCAGTTGTTGGTAACAACTTTGCCGAACACAAACACTGGAGGCACGAATAGGGCACCGTCGCAGCAGGTCGGGTAAGAAATCGCGGCCGCGCTTCACCCACGATTCGGTGTAGGGCAGTTCAACCACTGACCTATCCGAGAGAAGATTTGCCCCAGTAAAAACCAGGCTGGTATCTGGAAACTTTTGAAATAACGCCACAATCTGCGCCAGATAATCCGGCGCGTAATAGTCGTCGGCATCGAGCCGGGCAACCAGCTCCCCCTGGCACAGGGCAAGGCCGCGATTCCAGTTGCGGTTAACCCCCAGATTTTCGGGATGATGATAAATGGTAACCTGCGGGTGAGCAGCGTAACGGTTGATAATATCCGCCGTGCCGTCGGTTGAGGCGTCATCGAGGATCAACAGGCGGTAATTGGGGTAAGTTTGCGCCAGAACACTCTCGATGGCTTGCCGGATTGTTTTTTCCGCGTTATAAGCGGGGATAAAAACTGAAACGAGCGGTTGAGTTTCCATAATTGTGTCCTGGCTTAGCCAGTTTAGTAGCCCCGGTATTTAATGCCCAGCGACTTAATATTGCCATTTGCATCAATCAGTGAGCAGTCTCCCAGAGTTTCGGCTGTATAATTATTTAATCGGTTACCAAACCAGGCATGGCGCTTCACCCAACTCTGTGAAACCAGCCACGGCGTCACCTTATCCATAACCTCATTAGCATAAGTGGGATACTTTGTTCCAGTATTCCAGCAAGCGCCGGCATATTCCATAATCCAGATATCGCCGGTCAAACCGCGGGTTAACCCTTCATTGCGGCGCGCGGTAAAATAATTTACGAATTCGGTTGAAACTGACGACTGGAAATTGTAGTAGTAGTTCCAAGCCATCGCATCAAAATGAGGCTTGCAAGTGCGGGAGGTGGGACAATTTTGATCCTTGTACCTATCCACCATATACCACACCCATTGATAGCCGTAGACATTGGTTTGGTTGCCTGTACAACCGTAACAATATCCAGGCGCCCACTGGTTGGGAGCAGGCGCCACCAGTTTGATATCCACCCCCAAAACCAGCCCTTTGGCCGTAATGGCATCTTCAATCTTTTTCCAAGCCAGCGCGCCATTGGCCGGGGTTACATTACCCTGCCAGGATAAATTGGGTTCTACAAATCCCAGCAGCCAGCCCGAGACTTTAGCATTTTCTATGGCTTGATCTAAAATAGCCGGATCATTGACCTGAACATCATTGTAAAGTCGGGGCACAAAACGCCGATCACCCGGGAAACACCCCGGCCCGGTTGAGGGCCAAGGTGTATTGTTAAAGTACCAGCCTTCACCCAGCAGGGTTAAATCTTCACAGCTTGAAGCATTTGGGGTATTCAGATAAGCAGGTTCAATTACAATGCCGCCCTTGGCCGGCTCATACGGACTTTTGATAATCACAGGTAAGAATACCTGGTACTGGGCCTGAACATCCGGAGGCGCCACCCCAATAACCGCAGTAACCAACACAGCCACTACGGCGACAATCAACCACCAAGATTTGAATAATTTCACTTAAATCCTCCAACTATGGTAGTTCCAAGAAAAAACTAGCCGGCGAATGTGTTGCGTGTTGCGCAAATTCTTCCTACGCAACGCGCAACACGTTTGACGAAACTAAATCTTGGAACTGCCTATGTTTCCATCAGGGTTTTACTATTGCCCCCAGCAACATTCTGGCGGTACGCCAGTGATAAAAAGATTCTCGACCAATTAAATGCCCGGCTTGAGTCACATAGCCATGCGTTTCCGCCCACTTTCCCTGCCTGACCAACCTGAGTCCCCGGCACAGATTTAGGTACCCTCCAATATCGCGTTTGAGGGGAGTGTCCGTGAGACATTGGCTCAAGTTATCCAATGCCTGTCGGGCTAACGGGTGCGGCCGAAAAGCGCTGTGCCAGGGGAACATCGCTGTCCGGTACAACCCCGAAGCCAACACCGCCGGGTGACGAGATGGGACGGGCACAATTTCAAAAGCCCGCCCTACATACTTTTGCGCCGGGTTTAACATGTTGCTGCGGGCAAATTCAAGACCGGCCAGTAAATGGGCCATGAACAGGGCGTCAGCGCCCCAACGATGAAAGCGAGCGGCATCCTCGCTGACCGCCTGCTGCAAAATCGGGATCATTTCCGGCCAAAACTGCTCCGGCTGCTGCACCGATTTTGTGCCGGGAGCAATCCTAAAATTCCCCCACGTCTGCGGTACATTAGCGACATTATACCGACGGGCTATTCTAAACGTAAATTCCCAGTCCAACACATAGTGCAAAGTTGGGTTAACGCCGCCAAGTTCATCAAGTATGCGGCGGCGGAAAAACATGCTCGCCTGGGGGATAATGGCCGCGTAAAGCAGCTTCTCCAACGAATACGACGCAGCAGTGTGCGTATGTATAACCTGCCCTTGTTCATCAACAAAATTGAAATTGCCGTAAACCAGATCAACCTGCGGGTGGCGTTGTAAATATTCAACCGCGGCCAAAATTGTCCCTGGCGCATAGGTATCATCAGCATTGAGCCAGCCGATGATCTGGCCGGTGGCCCGGGCAAACCCTTTATTCAAGGCATCGGCCTGGCCATTGTCCGGCTCAGAAATCCATTCAACTGATGTTCCGGTGGAACGCAAAATATCCAGCGTACCATCAGTAGATTGCCCGTCGATGATAAGGTGCCGGATATTAGGGTAACTTTGATTCCGCACCGAACCGATCGCCTGCGCTAAAAAATCGGCGGAATTATAGGAAGGAGTTACAATAGTAACCTGGGGAGTAACCTCAGAATACATGCAAAGGCTCTGATTTACAAGACACTTTCATAAATATTCATTCATGGTACTTGCCTATCATTGCAAGATTATCGGCAAATAAACATTTTTATCAAGCAGATAAATGTTAACCTGATCTGTGTAAGGCGTACCATCCACGGTTAGTGTATGCACCTGGCCCTGGTCAGTTTTTTGCACCAGGCCGGTTTTGGAACTTATGATACTGCCGTCAAGCTTGGCTGATGTACCACTCCAGGCGTAGCCCAGGTAATAGGTGTAGCTGGCAGGTGGATCACCAGGCTTTTTGGTAAAATAACTGGGAACGGCCATAATTTTGCCACTAGATGGTTTTGTCCCCAAGGCGGTATTCGCTACCTGCGATTTAACCGTGTTGATGCCGCTGACGCGGGTAACTATCAGATTGTTCAACCCAACCACACTCTTAAAAATGCCCGATACAATATCGTTCCTGTAAACATCCGGGGCAAATGTAGGAGAATAAATCTGGTTCTGATTGTAGCGCAAATCATTGATGGGGCCATTGGTGCTGTCACCCTCAATAATTGGCAGACCATATTTGGGACTAAGCAGGCAATTGCTCAAAGCCCCGGTCACCGAGGTTTGGCGGTAGGTGTCAATCGCCGTAAAGATGGAAGCCCCAGTTGACTCGGATTTGATTTCAGATATGCCAGGACTGATTTCACTCTCAATAATTTCACACGAGGTGCTGTGTAGCTCGGAACCGTACAAAACGATACCGCCGCCGTATTTACCGGCGGTGCTTTGGGCAATGGTCACGTTATCCATATTTACCAGCGACTGGTCATAAATGGATAGCGCCCCACCCCCGGCGGTGGCCCCAAAGGCATCGGTTTGTAAAAACATCACGTTGCGTAGCAAAGCGTCGGCCATAATCAGGCTCATCCCGCCGCCGATGCCGGTACCAGATGGCGGGCTGGCTTCTTGAATGTCTGTATTAAAAAAGATCACATTTTCAACTACTACTTTGGCCCGGTTAAAACTGACAGTACCACTTTTTGGCACACCCTCGCCATAAACGCGATTAACGTCACCCGCGGCGTAAATTCCTCCGCCGCTTTGGCCAACCGTCTGCCCGGCCAACCCTTCGATAACAGTATCTTGCACGGTCAGCGAAGCTGAGGGGCGGTTGGTTGCGCCAAAATTAGTGCTGGCATCGCTTACATCGATTGAGGACACGGCAAATGCGCCGCCTTGCCCATTAGCGGCGCCGGTGCCCGTGGCGCGGTTACCGTTAAAGTAGCTCCGGTCAACAAACACCGTGCCCCGATACGCATTAATGCCGCCGCCAATATCGGCGCTGTTGTTTTGAAATACCGAGTTAAAAATGCGGACGCTGGCCTGATTTTCAACGTGGACCGCGCCACCTTCAGTTGGAGCAAAGGGCGCAACCGAGGCATGGCGAACGGCCTGATTGTTGGAAAAGGTGCAATCAGAGACCAAAACCGACGATCTGGGGTTGTCAACAGGCGCCAGGTAATCGCCGTAAATGTAAATGGCCCCGCCGACATAACCGGCTTTATTGCCTGTAAATTGGGTACCAGTCACACTAAGGCGAGCATTAATCACCATAATCCCCCCACCGGCCGAACTGGGCCGGTGGTTGGCAATACTGGTGGAATTATTGGTAAAGCTTGAATCAACAATCGCAGCAGAGGTATTATCTCTAACCACCAGGCCGGCGCCCTGGTTTTTGGCCTGGTTGTTGGTCCAATTGCAGCGGGTAAAACTGACGGTTGAGTTTGAAACCAAAATTGCGCCGGCATCAAAACCGGTATTAGGCTGTTGGCCTATATTCCCCTGAAACAGGCAATCTTCAAACGCGGCCTGGGCGTTATAAATAGATACTCCTCCGGCGCGGGCCGTTGTACTGGAGAAGCCGTTGGCAAAAGTGATCCCCTGAAAAGTAACCAACCCGCCGCTAGCCGCAGTGCTGTTAATAAATGTAACAATTTGATGCGTGCCGCCGCCATCTAGTACCACCGAAGCGCCAGAGGCGGCGCGGATGGTGAAGCTTTTGCCCGTGTCCTTTATTTGAAAGCCCTCACCGGCAGGCGCGGAATAGGTACCATTGGCCATTTCTATGACACCGCCGTCGCTAACTTGAGAAATGGCGTTCTGCAAAGTGGCGACATCTTGCGGTACCCGAATAAAGGCGCTGAGAGCCGACTTCTGTTGGACCAGAAAACTGCCGCTATAATTTTGCGGCGCCAAGAAAGACGGGTTAAATGAAATGGGATGCCCTGAGTTTGATACAGCCAACAACGGAAAAAACAGGATGAGTACAGCAAAACTACGAATTTTGGAGTCAGGCATAATTAAACCTCAGAGATAAAACAACATGTCCTTTCAAACTGAACTTTGATCAAAACCTATAACATTCTCTGTTAAGATTATCGACCAATAAACTAATAGAATAGCTTTATATACCTCAAATGAGATTGTGCCTTATACCTGGCCTTACGTCCAATCCTGCCAGCGGTTATAGTCGATTTCAGGACAGTGCTTTTTGGTCTACCAATTGAATGCTGATGCATTTGCGGAACGGAAATTCATCATACGGCATCTGCCTGCGCCACAAATTGTGGCCTTCAGCCGAAAGGTAGTACGTCTCCAAATCCTGACGAGCCGCCCTCAGCAGTGCCGAAAATTCAGGGGCGGCTGCGCGGGAATCCTTGCCAGCGCACTGCGCCTGGTATTCCAGAATTCTTAGCAATTGCGCTTCATGAAATTTATCACCGTTCCCTTCAAGCACATGGTCAACCGCGTGAACAGAATATCCGCCGGGGCGCAGGTATTGCCGGATACCGTCAAACAGGCTGCCAAGCTGCGGCTCGTGGACATGTTCCAACACGCTAACCGAGAAAATGGCGTCAAACGCGTGTTCTTTAAAATGCAGCGCATTCCGGCCAAACAAGCCTCTAATCAAATAAACGTGCGGATATTCACGCTTGAAACGTTCGTACTCGGTGGGGCCGTTACCAGACCCATCATACGGGTCTACCAGTACCACCTGATAACCTAATTCTGCCAGAAAGCCCGATACTAATGGTTCACCGCCGCCTATTTCTAAAATACGCGCGCCAGGGGGCACATGCGACAAAATAGCCTTTACCACCCAGGGGCGCTGCACGTCTTTTAAATCATGGTGGATCGAGCTGAGCCAGGGTAGATGGTCGGCGCTATCACAATAGTCCCTCACTGTAGCGTAACTTATCTCCGAAAAACGCCTCTCTTGATAACGTTCGATGAGCTTGGCTGTATCGGCGGGGGTAAGGAATTTTTGCACATCGAACAAAATCCGGTTGAATTTGTGTCGCGCCGCATTGGCGCGCGTGAGAAGTGTTTTACTCATTTTAAAGAACTCCCATTAATTTTATGGCATCAGGCTTCGATAAAATTCGGCCAGCTTATGGCCTAACTGCCGTCCGGAAAAGTGCGTTGCGGCAAACTCCACGGCTCCTTGCTGCAACCGTTGATAAAGTGATAAATCCTGCCTGATTAGTTTGACCGCATCGGCAATGTGGACCGCATCCGCCTGTGGCAAAACATAGGCCTCACTCAGGTGCCGAAGACACAATCCTAAATTGGTAGCCGGCAAAACTACCGGACGGCCAATGGCAAAAAATTCTGGTAATTTTGAAGGCAGCCGATAGTTATTAAAGTTATCCACTAATCCCGGTTGCACAAAAATGTTGGCCGCCGCCATAATTTGCGGAATATCCTGATACCGCACAACGCCCAGGTTTTTAACATACCCTTGAATCCAATCTGGATTGCTGCCCAAAAAATCAACATAATCCTGGCCGGTGCGGAACAGGGTGGTAGGCAGGCCTTCTCTATTTAACAAAGCTACAGCAATATATAAACTTCGCACTTCTCTGGCGTTAGCGACGTGAACATTACCGCTGTAAACCAGCACCATCTGCTCGTCTGGAATATCATATTTTCGCCGCAATTTAATGTTGAGGGGGCGCTGAAAAAAAAGCTGCTCATTTGCCAGGGCCCATAGTGTAACATGAGGGGTTGTAGCTGGCACAAATTCGCTCAGGGCATCAATGATAATGCTGACCCCATCGGCCTGTTGCAAAAATTGCCGGCCATATACCGGGTGAAAAAGGGTAGGAGGGATTAGGTTGTCCAACTGAACCGGATTAAGGCGCAGCAATTGCTTTAAGCTGCGTTGGGTAAACACCTCACACAAATGCTCCTCGTTATCTTCCAGATGGATAACCAGTTTAAAACTGTACTTTTCTCCAAGTTGCATTGTAAACCGGCGAACAGTTTCTCGGGGAGTCCACACGTGGACAATATCGGGACCGCTGCCCTGTCCGGAAAACAAAGCATTCCTTTGCAATACAGCGTTATAATTCAACACCAAATAATCCGCAGCAGAAGAATCAGAGACAGTCTCTTGTTCTGGCGGTACGGCGACGATGCAGTTAAACCCCAATTTAACCAGCTCGTTGGCATAATTATGAATATGGTAGCCGCTGTTACTGTTGATTGAGCTATGCGTTACAAACAAAATATTCACGGCTTTATCCTTAACAATTCCAGCCGGTAATCCAGGTGCTGCGGATCAAAATTGGGGTTGTAATACTCATCACCACGCTTGATCCAATCTTCCCAGCGATCCAGAAAGAGCATTCGATCCAGTAGATTGTAGGCCGAGCCACGAATTTTTGACTCATGATGATACAGGCTAACCGATGGAACAAGGATATTGCGTAGACGGTGGCGGCGCAGTAACAGGCACAGGTCAACATCCTGATAAATAACGGCGTAATGCTCGTTAAACCCGCCAACAGTGTTAAACCTGGATTTTTCTACCATCATACAGGCCGCGGTTACGGCCGTGACCTCACGAGCTACCCGCAGCGACCCATTATATCCGTCGCTATCCATCGGGAAACCCCGCATCAAATGATCGGCGGTGCCACGGCAGCCCAAAACCACGCCCGCGTGCTGCACCGTGTTATCCGGGTAAAGCAGCAGCGCCCCTACCGCACCCACATCAGGTTGCGCGGCGTAGTACAATAATTCCTCAAGCCACCACGGGGTAATCACCTCGGTATCAACATTGAGAAACAGCACAAAATCACCACGGCTGGCTTGCACCATCTGATTATTGATGGCCGAAAAGTTAAACGGTGCGTCGTATTTAATAACTTCAACCGGAAACGCATTCAACACAGCCTGGGTTTCGGGTTGTGTTGATTGGTTATCAGTAACAATAACCTCAAAATCGGGGTAGGTTGTTTTTTCAAAGATTGAAGTTAGCGCCGCTTGCAGATAAGCCCCGTTATCTTTGGTAGGAATGAGGATTGAGATTTTGGGGTAATGCGTTTGGGGTTTGGGCCGAATCCTGACCCGGTGTGAGTCGCCATAGGGTTGGGCATAGGCCGGCAGGTTTAGGCGATCCAAATGGGCGTTAACAGCCGCAACCTGCAACTGGGGCAGATGGGGTTTAGCGTCGGCAGACTGGGCAACGCTGACCGGTGATTTGCGCCAGTGATAAAGAATTTTGGGGATATGATAAATAGCCTGGGTTAATTCAGATATCCTGAGCAGTAGTTCATAATCCTGAACGCCATTAAATTCTGCCCGGCATAGGCCGGCTTTGACCAGCACAGCCGCTCGAACAACCAGGAAATGGCCCACATACATCACCCCCCGAAAGTACTCTGGCGACCAATCAGGCTTAAAAAACGGTTCACAACGATGACCGTCGGCGGAGAACTTGTCGCTGTCGCTGTAAATCACATCAATGTTGGCCTGGGCATTGATGGCTTTAACCACCTCAAACAGAGTGTGCGGGCGCAGTTCATCATCGTGGTCCAGAAATGACAACCACTCACCGGCTGCTATTTTAAGCGCATCGTTAGTAGCCGCCGCAATGTGGCCATTTTGCTGCCGGTAAATAACCTTAATCCGCGGCTCCTGTCCGGCATACTCTCGCAGCACACGCGCAACGTGAGCTTTGTCAGAAGCATCATCAGATATGATCAACTCCCACCGCTCATAGATTTGGCTCTGCACCGACTCAATGGCCGCGCGCAGATAGGGTTCAGGAGTATTGTATACCGGCATAATAATTGATATGAGCGGTTGAACCTCAAACTCATCAATTTCCTGGCCCATCCGCCGCATATCGTCAGCGGTCATGGTGTCGTAAAACATCACCCAGTCCGCGTAAGATTGGTCCCCCGCAGCCTTAAGCAGCGAACCGGCCCGAGTGTCGGTACGGGTCAGCACATAATGCACCAGCGGGTTCATCCCTGTGTCCCCCACCTCCGGGTGTTCCCGGAGATAGGCCGTGGTGTTGAACGTGGGGTTGGGGTTCCGGCCTTCGGCTGCGCCGTTATTGAGATAATGCTTTAACGGGTTAACGCCGGCGGCGGCCACATCGGGGTTATGCTTTAGATAATATGAGGTATCAAATAGCGGGTGTGGGTTACGTCCCTCAGCCGCACCGCGCTCAAGATAATGCTTTAGCGGATTGCCAACCATCGCCGCTTGCAGTAAATAGAACGAGGTGTCAAACAGCGGGTGCGGGTCAAGTCCCTGGGCAATACCATATTCCACATAATGCCGGGCCGGGCTGATGCCGGCGGCGGCAACCTGGGGACAGATTTTGAGATAGTATTCGGAGTCAAACAATCCACTGGCGAGGAGAATTTTGGCCTCATTCCGTGCCGCAAGTTTTTGCTGAAGCTGGCCGGTAAACAGCCAGTATATCGGTTTGATTAGCCGGGTTTTGATCCAATTCAACCGGCGCAAAGGCCCGACCACCCGCCACGACCACGATTGCAGGATACCATCAAGCTGCGACTGAACCTGAAGCAGGGTTTGTTCCAGGTGGACGATACGGCTGTCGCGTTCATACTGTTCCAATTCAAGCCGTTTAATCTGGTTATCACGGGCTGCGACATCAGCTTCTAAGGCGTGAGTTGTTTGCCAAAGTTGTTCGATCAGCCGGCGTTGTTCACTATTTTCAGTCTCCAAACGCGAAATCTGCTGCCGATAGTTAAACCCCTCAAATACGGGCAGCGTCTCATCCAATGTCAACGTGGCAGCCATTGAATCGGTTTGTGCCACAAATGCCTGATAAACAGACCCGGCAGCAGCGCACAAATCGGTGTATAACTCTCTGGCAGCAGGTGGCGCGTTGACTTCATCTGGTATTCCGGCGATAGTGTTATTGCGCAGTTTCGGGTTGACCACAGCGCAGGCGGCTTCAATGGCTGCGGAAGAGGCCGTAATGCCGATAAAGTCCAACACACGCTGTAACTCTTGTTCTGGGTCAAAAAACCAGGCATCATAATGAGTTATAATTCGCTGATGGGGGGGGATAGCTAAAACGCGCTGATTATAGACGGTCCATAATTGCCAGCCGGCGGCGCCAGAAAAGTAATTTCGGCGCTGCAAAGAATGGATCACTTCAACCGGGTTGCGGAGACAAACAATAAATTTCAACCCAGGCAATACAGCCTGCCAAAAAGGAGCCGCCGGTAAATTGCGGGGGTCTTTCCAGCCCCACACGGGTTGGTGGTTAAAGCGCGCAGTCAAGGCCTTCGCTTCGGCGTATAATGGATCAAATTCTGGTTGGCAATGCCAGTTATCGAGCAGAGGGGGTAAAAAATCCCAACCGGCATTAAGCTGGCTCAGTATTTTTTCATTCAGCAACAAAAAGTTTATGTTTTCCATAAACCCTTCGGGGTTATCGTGGCTGGGGGGCAGCAATTCATCATCGGGGCCAAGATAAACGCCGGCCAGATTGAGGCTGTGGGCAACCATTGATGTGCCGGAGCGATGCATTCCGGTAATACAAGCAGTTATAGGCATCTAAAAATCTCCTTGCGGAACGCCAAAGTGGTATTGGATTTGGTGGTTCAAGAAAGCTATGCCCTCGTAGTTGCGCGCATCACCGGGCAACACCCGGATAGCCATTACATCTACCCGCCGGTGCAAAAAAACAAAATCATCCAGCTCAATAGCGCTCACCCCACAGTTAAAATAATAGGTTCCCGGAGCTATGTTCAAATCAAGTTGAAACGAAACTTCCGCTTCTGCGCCGCGTTTTACAAGTTCAATATCTTTTTGGTCATGCATAGTTGAGGCGGCATAGACTACCACTCCATCAACGGTTCTTAACATCATACCAAAATGAACAAAACGGGCGTCTTGTTTGAAAATAACACGATACCGCCACGCGTAACGCTGTCCGCTGATCACCACATTTACCCGATTACCCTGTTCATCGAGCAGGCAGGCGTCTACAATTTCGGCCTTGCCGTTGCCATACGATTTTTCAATCACGTGATGTAGTGCCGGGTCAAAGCCGGCCTGCCCAACCACAGGCACGCTTTTCTGGATCAATTCTTCAACGGCGTCATCATCTACCGGCAGCGGCTCAAGCTGACCAATGGCATCACTATAATTATTTTGCTGCAACCGGGTTAACAAGTCCTGCTTTTGAGCAGCGCTGCTATATAAAAGGCGCTGGTAAATATCTGTTACCAGTTTGGCTTTATCCTTTACCAGCAGTTTGCCCTCATTCAAAAGCACAGCCTCCTCGCAGTGACGGTTGATTACCTGCGAATCATGCGATACCAGCAAAACAGACCCGCCCGCGTTTCTAAATTCTTCCAGCGCCCGCATACATTTGCGCTGAAACGCCTCATCACCCACGGCCAGAGCTTCGTCAACAATCAACACATCTTTGGGTACCATTACCTGCACAGCAAAAGCCAGCCGAATAACCATACCGCTTGAGTAGAGCTTAACCGGCTGGTCAATAAACTGGCCAATATCGGCAAACGCCAAAACATCGTCGTACAGAGCGTCGATTTCTGCCTGAGAAAATCCCAGGATGGAACCGTTCAGATATACGTTTTCCTTGCCAGTAAAATCCGGATTAAAACCGCTGCCTAATTCCAGCAACGCGGCCACCCGGCCGTGCAGCGTGACCTGCCCCTGCGTTGGCGACAGAGTACCGGCAATAATTTGTAACAGCGTGCTTTTACCGCTGCCATTTCGGCCAATAATGCCGACAGCCTGGCCTTTTTTAACCTCAAAAGACACATCAGTTAACGCCCAGAACTCTTTAAAAAAGCGAGGGGAATGGTTGGCGCGCAAAAATCCGGGCAGCGCGTACCACAGCGATTGCTTCAGCCGATCGCGCGGGTCGGCGTAAAGCGGGTACATTTTGCTAACATTGCAAATGGAAATGGCGACATCCGCCGGATTGGGTTGGGAACTGGCAGAACTGCTAACATTCACGGGGTTAAACTTTTTAACCGATCATTCAGGTCGGGATTGTCTGGCCAAACGGTAATACCTTGCCGATAAATCTGCCGGGCTGCATCAAAGTTGCCCAGTGTTTGATAAACCTCGCCCAGGCGCAGGTAGATCACGGCATCCTGCACCCCATTAGACAACGCCTGGCTATAAACGTTAACGGCTGTTTTCCACTGTTCAATTTCTTCGGCCGCTGCACCAACCAGTTTGTAAATCCGGGCATCCTGCCCGGCGCGGGCCAGCGCCAGTCTAAGCTCAAGCACCCCCGGTAAGGGTTGCCCGGCCCGGATTAACGCTGTCCCCAAATTGGCATGAAATAACGCCACATCGGGGGCCAGTTGGGTGGCATGCTGATAATACGGAATAGCGTTTTGCGGCTGGCCGGCAATACCCAGCCAATAATCGCCAATTGTGGCCTGAAACCAGGGATTAGTTGGATTATGTTTGAGCGCAGCCATTAAATGTTTTAGAGCCGGCTCTGTGTTGTTTTGAGCAAGATAAAGCAATCCCAGCTCGTATTGCAACGATCCCAGTTGATCCGGATTGGTCACTGAATTGAGTGCGGTTTGAGCATAAGCACTGGCTGTCTCGTAATCTTGCCGGGATTTGTAATAACGGATCAACCCCAAATAAGCAGCCAGGTTGCCGGGATCGCTGGCCAAAGCTTCTTCATAATAAGCCGCGGCTTCATCTACATTCCCCTGCTGCGCCAGAATATCGCCCTTTAACTGCTGCAATTCGCCTGAGTTTGGCTCAATAGCCAGGGCATAGTTTACTTCCTGGTTAGCCTCCTCAAACTGCCCAACAGCAACCAGGGCTGCGGCCAACGCGCCCCGCACAGTCCAGTTTTCTGGCGCCAGCTGTAATACCTGCCGGTAGTAGGGAATAGCTTCTTCCGGTTGTCCCAGCGAAAGCTGGTAAATATTACCAATCCTTGCCAGCGCCTCCGCCTGATCATCATTATAGAGGGCCGCCTGCTGGTAAGCCGCAATAGCTTTTTCAGAATCACCCGTCTCTTTGTACACATCACCCATATCTCGATATAGCCAGCTCCAATCGGGGTGCTGATCTATCGCCTGCTGGTATACCTCTATCGCCGCCTTGGTTTGGCCCTGCTCTTCTAGCAACGCTGCCAGATATTGGTAACTATCGCTATCTTCAGGGTCAAACTCAATAGCCTGCCGATACAATGCCGCAGCTTGCTCGCTGTTGTTCTGTGCCTGGTAAATCTGGCCCAACCCGGTATAAGGCCAGCCTTTATTTGGGTTGGCAGCGATAGCCTGCCGGTAAACCTCAATAGCCGCTTCTGGTTGGCCGGCCAGCACATACGCCTTGCTCAGCCAGCGGTAACCTTCCGGATTACCCGGTTCCAAATCGATAGCTATTTTGAACTCGGCCACGGCCTTTTGGTAATTGCTTTGCGGCGGCTCCGGCCACGGCCACAGATCAACACCGTTGAACCAGGCAATCGTCAACCCCAGCGCCACAGCAATCACGCCAAACAACACGATGCTGGCCAGCTTCAGCCAGTCATCAACCTGCCAGCGCGGCTCGCTTTTAGTTCCGCTCATATACTCCAGCTTTCTCACTGCTGATGCCCGCAAGTTTGCCATAAATACATCAAACCCGCAATTTCAAATTATGGGGCGGCCGGGTAGGCCTGGGCGTAGTCCGGCACTCCCTCAAGCGGAGCCGGGTTTTCCGGCAAATCCAGCGACCCGGTGGCCTGGGGCTGTACGGGGAGCGCCCGGTAACGGGCCGGTGTTCCGTTGGCCGCATTGGGAATGTTGTCGCCGGGCAGGGGGGTGCTGTACGTTGTATCCCGGTTTTGCACCAACCCCTGCACGCAAAAATCCTGGCTGTGCTGCGGCTCGGCAAAGAGGGCTTTTTGAATACTCAACGTGACCCAATGCGGACCGGAATTAGTTACCCCCAACGGCAGCGCGCCGCCCCATTTGTTTTCGATAGCATCCCAGGCGCGGAACTGCGAACTATTGGCGTCTTGATTGTAAATGGCCTGATATTCGGGTTGGCCAGCGCAATCGGTGTTGATATTCAACAGAAAAACCAGCGGCAGGCCGCTGATATCGCCAACAATGAAATAGTCAACATCCAGCGTTTCGGCCCGATTGGTAATGGCCAGGCTGGTCACATCGTAGCCGGCAAAAGGCACATCGCCAATCACATCGGCCACCAGCCATTGACCGCCGCCGGGTTGAACAACAATGTCACCGGTACGGGTGTCCTGTTGTTCGGGGATGGTGCGCCCAACCGCCGGGCCAACGTTGCGCCAGGTAGCCCAGGCATGGGTTACGGCCAGTGGCGTGGTGACCGCCTGGGTTGAAACCACCACCTGCAGGGGGCGTTCGATATCATCTTTGGATAGTTCAGAGGCAAAAAAGGTGACTTCCCGGCCGTCAAAGCTGGCTACAAACGGGTGCGATGGCTCAGCAGTGATGAAGGTTGTCTGCGCCGGCAGGGGCAGTTTAATGGTGGCATCCCACATGCGGGTGACGGCATTGGTGGGATAGAGGGTGTAAGTTAACACATTGCCTCCGGTTATGGCGGTCGCTTCCAGCCGCAGCCAGCTTTGCAGCGGCCGGCTCCAGTCCAGCACCGGCTTGCTGATGTCGATAGTCACTTCATTGGCCAGAAAATCGCCGGGCATATCGCCCTTCCAGCTTAGCCAGGGTTGGGTAGTAAACACAGTCTGGGCCGGGTCGGTAGGTTCAACTGTAAACGAGGCCACCCGAATTGCATTACGATCCAGCACGGCTGAAAAAAAGGTGACTTCCTGGCCATCAAAACTGGCGCTGGTATTCGGCTGGGTGGTGCTGTTCAAATAGCGGGTACCGGCCGGCAGCGGGATTTTGATGGTAATATCGGTCAACGTGCCCTCAAATTGCTTTACAAACAACACATCGTAGGTGAGCCGGCCCTCGGTATAGGAGGTTGGCGTCAGCCGGAAAACAAAAGGCGGCCACTGAGCCTGGGCCGGTCGGGGCGCAACCAGCAGCCCGGTCAATGCGATAAACAGGATTACAATAGATAATCTTAGATGCGTTCCCATGTGCATCTCCTTTTATCACAGGATTCAGGAGTCAGGATTCGGGAATCAGGAATTAGGAGTTACGAATTGCGAATTGCGAATTGTGAACAGCGAACACTTGCGCCTGCGCGCAGTGCAGGTGTGGCGAATGAACGGAACACGCAACACGAACTCATCACTCAAAACTCATCACCACCCAACTCACCCAACTCAGCGACCTCCTCCCCGCTTATTATACCTCGACGGGTGAAAAAACCTACGGGGCGAGGTCCTCTTTAATGCGGTCAAGATACAATCGGCCCAATTCCAGGTGCGGCCAGGCCAGGTTGGGGTTACGCCGGCCAGCCAGGCGATAAAGATCAATTGCCTTGTCCGGGTGTTCGCCGGCCCGAAACAGGTTGGCCAACCCGGTATAGGCTGGCTGATAGTTGGTCACTTCGGTTAAAGCCTGCCGGTATTCAGCCTCGGCGGCAGCGGAGTTACCGGCCTGTATTTGTAATTGGGCCAGCGCCGTATGCGCCTGGGCCAGCCGCGCCGTCCGAAAATCAAACAAAGTGTTGCGCACCCCGAGTAACCCGTCGGGCCGCAGCCCGATGGCCGGCAGGCTGTCGAGTTTGATCACGGTTTGATATTCGGCCTCAGCTTGCGCCGTCAGCCCTTTACGCCGGTACAGTTCGGCCAGGGCCAGGTGATATTGCCCGGGAGCCACAGCCGGCGGCTGGAGCACGGCCTGGTTGTAAGCACCAAGGGCCGCATCGGTTCGCCCCCGTGCCAGATAAACATCCCCCAGCAGTTCGGCGGCCTCCAGACTGGCCGGCCACAGGGCGCGGGCCTGGGTCAGTTCGGTTTGGGCCGTGTCAAACTGGCCGGTCTGCTGATAGAGCCGGGCCAGCGCCAACCAGACCGGCAGGTCATCGGGCCTGTTTTGAGCGTCGTTTGAGGGTTGGCCGGCCAGCAATTGCTGCCAGACTTCCCGCGCGACCTCAATTTGATTTTGCGCCTGCAAGCTTAACCCCAGGCCATACCCGGCCGCGCTGTTGGCCGGCTCAGCGACCAGTGCCTGCCGGTAGGCGGCTTCGGCCCGTTCAAATTGGCCCTGCAACAACGCCTCATTGCCGGCCAAAATGGGGTCACCGGCCGGGCGCGGCAACACTTCATACAGGGCGTAGGTCTGGTTCTGGTAGCGCCGGTCAAAATAAGCCGGCAGCCGGGCCAGTTGAAACGCCAGCGGCCGGTCGCGTTCAATGATGATAAACTTTACCTGCCAGCGCTCCAATAACTGGAGCGTGGCCGGGGTTAGCAGGCGAGTCTGGTAAAAGCTGGCTACATCGGCGCGAGCTTGTGGGGCGTAGGTGGCATTAAGATAGAGCGTTTTGGCTGCCACAAAGGCGGGAATAGTGTAGGTCAGCCAATCATCCCGGGCGATGATCGTTTCCCCGCTGTCTACAATCTCCGGCAAATAATCCAGTACATCTCGCTCGGCTGGGGTCATCGTCAAAATGCGGCGTTCCTGCAAAAAGGACACGCCTTCATAAATATAACCGGCCAACAGCCAACCCAACCCGGCAACAAGCAGCAGGAAAAACAGCGCGAAACCGGTCTGTTGTCGCTGAAGTAACGAGGGTAAGATCCGCTTTAGCCGCTCATAGGCTGATTGCGTCACATAGGCCAGTACCAGCGCTATCGGCAATGCCCAAACCAGCCGGTAGAGCAGCCAGGGGGTGATCAACCGGCCCAGCAGCGGCGTCAGGCCAGGTGTATAGAGCAGCAGCAAGGTTGCAACCATATTACTGACCAAAAATTGAGCGGCAAGGCTGCGCCGGATATTAAAAAGCAGCAGCGGCATCAGCAGGATGGCCAACAGGATTAGCGGGTGGGCGATCAGATGTGGGTGAGCTACGTAGTGGTCATCGCTGGCGGAGAGAACCCACAGACGAGTTTGGAACAGGTCAAGCAGGTCCGGGTTGCGGCTGCTGCCGAAGGCATAATTAAAGGCCCGGCTTTCTTCAACTGCCTCACCGGGTTGGCGACCCCAGATAGTGCGGCTCTGGAGCCAGGGTACCGTCACAAAGACGAAAGGCAACACAACCCCCACCAGCAATACCTGAAACAACATCTGCCGCCGTCGGTTGAAGACGAGGTGAACCAAACCAAAGCTGCCAACCGCCAGCGCGCCCTGTACCAGGCCTATGGGGTGGATAAAAGTCAGGGCGCTGAAACTCAGCGCCAACGGCAACAGCAGACGCTGATTACCTGTTCTGAAATAACGCACTGTCAGCAACAAGGTGACCGGCAGGATGATCAGCCAGATCAGGAATTTATCCTCCACAATCCGGTCAAAAAAGCCGCGCCCCAACCAGTCGTGGGAGTTGATGCTGGATACGTAAAAAAGCATCTGCAACAAGGTGGCCAGCAGGGCTGAGTTGGGATTTTGAAAGAGTTCCACGGCGAAGGCGTAAGTCGCCAGCAGTGAGAGGATCATTAACAACGGCGGCAGGTAAAAGGAAAAGGCGTCCAGTGGTTGAATCCCACTAAGATAATCAAGCAGCGCCTGTAAAATCCACCAACTGGCCCGCCAATCAAAGGGGACTTGCGTCGGAGTGTCAATATAGGCTTGAATGTACTGCAAATACCACGTGTCGCCAGAGGTCCACGTACTGATGGTCATATAGAAATGATAGAAGACTGCAACCGCAGCTAAAACAGCAGCCCATGCCAACAAAAGACTAATTGGGGAATGAAGCCGTACCGTAGGAGCATTGGCGGTTAATTTTGCGTGCGCTAATTGGCGCACAAATTTAAAAATAAGTAAGCCGACCAACGCTAACGTGATAACCAGAGTCACACTACCAAGTACAAAGAGGCTTAGCCCTAGCTCTATAACTAATAAGGCCAGCGGGCTTAACAAACCAAGACTTATGGTGAGAGCTTCGGGCAGCTGTACAAGTGTTCTCCAAGGTGAATGCGTATCATTATGTAAGAGTCTTATTAACAGCAACCCCGGAGCAATAAGAACAACTATAAAAGTAATAACTACTAACCAATGGTTTAAATTAACCATCAAAATACTGTTTAGTAATTCCAAAACGCTAATAATAAGGTTATAAGAGACGAGTTATTTTAGGTGATCAATAATTACAGGTTAATGGGTTTGTTGCAGAACATACTTGACCCAAACCGGATGTGCAAATAATCCTGACAACCAATTTACAATTGTTTTGTACGAATGAAAATCTCGTGCCAGAATCTCCAGATTAAACTGCTTAAAGGTGCGTTCCAATTCTTGTAAGGTAAAAAAATTTACAACTACATTCTTATGAACGTTGAGCATTGGAATGGAGAAATTAAACCTTGAAAACAGGTAACTCAGGTGAAAAATTGCAATTGATCGCCACAGCGAATAAAAACATACTTCGTGCAGTAGAATGAGGCCGCCAGGCTTAACCAGACGCAAGATTTCTAACAAAGCTAGTTCCCGCAAACGGCAAGACTCTACCCTATCGTTGGAAACAAGATGATGGAGAACTTCGCTTATAATGATGGCATCGAAACTTTGATTGGGAAAAGGGATGTTAAGGCTATCACCAACCATAAGATTAATCCCACCTGCTTGAGTTGCTTGGCCTGATCGTAACATGTTAGGGGTAATATCAATCCCATACAAGTCAAATGACGGATAAAACAACCGAAAACCTCTGAGACGGTGACCTGTGCCGCACCCTATGTCCAATATCTTAAGGTGTTTATCGGATAACTTTTGAAAAGCCTTAATAAAGAAATCTCTCTGATCGGGTAAATTTCTCGTGTTAGCATATCTATCGGCACTGGAGGCAAAATGCGCTACAACAGTTGTAACATCCAGGGTCATTTATTATTTTCTCCTAAACTAGTAAATTGGTTAAGGTATAATTTACCCAGTTCGATATGAGGCCAGGCAACGTTTGGTTGATGCTCACTCAAAGTTTGTAGTAGAGTTATAGAAGTGTTGATATGCTTTTGTTGCTGATACAAAGGTAAAAGCTCTGTAATCAAATCTTTGCGATTTGAGTCCAAGGTTAACGCTAATTCGTAATGACGAATAGCCAAGTCAAGCTGATATTGATGGGCGTAGGCCCGTGCCAGATTAATATGTATTTCACTATTGTCAGGTTGATTAATAGCACCATCTTCATAAACCTTGAGTGCTTTGTCAGTTTTTCCTAATTTTTTGTAGACCGCTGCAAGACGAAGGTAATTGTCGACTTGCTTTTTATCATCAAAAATTGCCTCAGAATAACTAGCGATGACTGAGCCTAACAAGTTATCTGAATAATAAGACGAAAGCAGTTGATAGGAATTTAGTATGCTGTCACGTATATCGTTATTTCCGGGCGCTAAAAAGAACGCCTGCTGAAAATTTTCAGCTGCTTTTTGCCCAAATTGACGATCACCAGATACCTGGTATTGCCTTAGATATATATTTCCAATATCTAACAGCGCATACAGGAGTGTATCAGTTGTATTATTGGTTGTCTTTAATAACATTTCAAATTCTGGTAATGGATCAGCCCGAACTAAATTGACTTTGGTAATAGCAGATCTGAGCCTATTATCTTCTGGACGGAGGTATGCGGCCATTAAATAAACTGTTATTGCCCTTGATAGCAGTTCTGGGTTTTGTTGGCGAAGATAGCCGGCAAAAAAACGATCGCCAATAGTAATATATCCATTTATTACATCAGCACGCATATCCCACCGATTTGGCACCAAACTAATTGCAGTTTGAAAAGAAATTATTGCTTTATTAACCCGCTCTGTCTGGTCAAGAATTTCCCCCGGCTTGAGGTAATCAATTGCCAAATCTACATAAGCCGCTGCCAATAATTGTCTAATCCGTATATCATCAGAATTCATTTTACGGATATAATCCAGCATTACAGAAAATTTATCCTCATCTTTTTTTAGGACCGGATCAGAGATTATTTGGGTGATGTAATTGTAATTATCTGCTAGATCAACAACTATGTCTTGACCACGTTCTTGGGCAACAGCTACAGCCACAACCGGGAGAAGTCGCGCAATAACTGGGGGCAGTGATTCATTTGTGCCTTTTCCGTGTGAATAATAGTCTATTAATTCAACACTCAAGGTTTGTATTTCTTTGTCAAGGGTTGGTCTTAAGGCTGGAGTTAAAAAAACTGCACGTTCAAACGCGATAAGCGCATACGGTTTGTTTCCCAAACTTTTATGTTTATAGCCAACTTGTTTATACACATCGGCAAGCAGTGCTTGCTCTGGTGGTCGGTGCGATAATTCTTTTAGTTTTTCCAGATACAATGTGATGTCTTGCAATAATCCCAGCGAGTCGAGAGAATTCAATTTGTCTAGGTTATTAGCTATTGTTATACCTGTAAAAACATTTGGCTGAAAAGAAATTGTCAGCGACGACTGAAGTATTTGATCCAAATATTGATTATTGAAGCCCTCTTTATTGGCTATTTCTTGGAAATGGAGATACGACCAATCGTCAATGACTACCGGGCAAAAGGCACATCTATTTAATGCCGCAAGATCTACTTCATAAATCACCTCTCCATACCACCCGCTCTCTATCTCAAAAACTTGTTTAAATGCCGGGTGAAGTTCAAAAAAATCGGTGGTACCCATAAGCGACATATGTTTGCCACCGAGAATAATATATCTGGCTTGGTGCTGACGTAATGATCGGTATAGCTCTTGCTCTAGATAAATGTCAAAAATCGGGTAATAATCCCGCGCGTGCTGAATATAGAAAATATTAGCATTGGGATTATCTAAAAGGTAGTTAGAAAATTGGTTGGCATTCATCCGTTCATAAGGGACTGCATAGAAGGGGTATTGTCCTCGAAGCAAAAAATAAGTTAATGACGGCCAAGCCTCTGTAAATGCAACTATAGACTCACCCGCTTCAACGTGATTAGTAATCCAACTGGCTGTAGCGGCAGAAAGCTGCCCTTTCCAGTCCCGTAACAATACTTGGTCCCCATATTTTTCTTGTTGCAGTTTATTAGCGATAACTTGGCTGGTTATGGAATTGACTGATCCGGTAATTAACAATGCTAAACTTACTACAACTACCATATTTTTAACATACAATAAATGCTTAGAAGTAGCATTACCTGATCGCGCTAACCAATGAATACTTGCTGCTAAGTAATGTCCCAGTAAGAGATATGATAATAAAAAAATTCCGAAAAAGTTTCGAGACTGCCATCCGCGTTGGCTGAGCATGAGAAAAATTGGTATGGTCAGCAAAAACATAATTGCCAATAAACGATGAGGGTCACTACGTTGAGCGAATACCAGCGTCACACCCCAAGCCAGTAATATAATCCAAAACAAACTCCCTAACACCGGAAACATAATGATCTGGAAATATTGTATAACCTCTGGCAAGGTTAATTTTGAGATATTACCCCAAAAATAGTAAATTATGCTGGCGATACTTGTTGCCAACAAAATGAAACCAAGTGTCTTAATTCCGGTTTGTATTGATTTCTGTTGATAAGTATCTAACTCTGAAAAGAACTTTGAAATGGCATCTCGTTTTTGAAGCGCATATATACCACTGATAATATAAATCAGGAGTCCTAGATGAAATCCAGTAAGCAATGCTAAGATATTTTGGCCTTCTCTAAGGAAAAACAGTTGACCGCTAACTTGAAATACATAAGCAAACCAAGGGTATAACGTAAATATCAATACCAAGGTCATTAACCAAAGACCGATAAAATTCTTTGCCGAATACCACCGGGGGCTAAATATTAAGAAAATCCAGGGCAGAGCTACCCAAATTACTCCCAGTTCTTTGGTGAGAATGGCAATTCCCTGAAAAAAGCCCACCAATGCAAATAACCAGTAATTTTTGCGCTCTAATGCCAAATAAAATGTTAATAGACTAAGATTAACAAACAAGGCCAACGTGCCATCGAGCATTTGCAAGGAGAAGAACTGGGTCATCATTGCTTCACAACTAATGACCAACAACGATCCGATGAACCCGGCCCAATGATTTTTGAAAAGTACAATACCCATCCAATATATGAGTGCTATGTTTAAAATACCCACCAATTTGGATGTTATCAACCCTGCATCTGGCGAAGGTGAAAATAACCAAAATGGAATTGCCAACATAAAGGCATGCACGGGACCCCGACGCGTTACCATTTCTTCTAGTTCGGTATAGCCGTGACCCTTTGCTAAATTCAATGCCCAAGTCATATACGTGACGGCATCGGGGTTAAGCTCAACCGCCTTTAATGATAGTAACGGTAGAATCAACAGAAAGAGAATACCTATATGCAATCCAACAACCAACCAAAAGGTTTGTTTTTGAGAGAAACTATAGCGTTTAGGGTTGATGAAGATCAACATACAGGCGGTCAATGATAAAACAATCAGTGCTCCAACACTAACTTGCCATAGCGTGGGGATATCGTTTGTATTCTTCATAAAAGTCAGATAGATACTCCAGCCTGGGAGGAGGGCAAGATAAACAACGCCTTGAAGCAATAATGGTGAGGTTGTTTCTATAACAATAGTACCCAAAAAGATAGACGACACCAACACCACCCCGAACAGCCATCTAACCTTTCTAATGTATATCCCATTAAAAAATATCATGGAAAGCAAGAACCCGATTAAATAGAATTTACACAAACAGAACGTATAATTTGTTCCGCTCTTTTTTCCCAGGTGTATTTCAACACACTCTGGTAAGCTTGCAGTCCCAAGCGAATGGCTAAGTCTGGATTTTCCAACACTGTGTTGATTCCTTTGGCCAATTGTGCCGTACTTCCCGGTTGAACCAAAATAGCGTTTTCACCATTCGTTAGCACTTCTTGGATTGTAGGCAAACAAGACGCAATTATGGGCCTACCTGAAGCCATATATTCGAACATTTTCAACGGCGAAAAATAACCAGCAATAGGTAAATCCCAAGTATAAGGCATCAACAAAACATCGGCTGCCGCCAAATAAAGAGGCACCAGTTTGTTTTGTACAAAACCTATAAATTGGATATTTTCAAGACCACTAGTCAGGTTGCGAGCCCGGTCAATATGCTCGCCCCAGCCGCCCACTATTAAGAATAACACATCAGGGTGCAAAGCTGCACTTTCAATGATATGGTTAGTACCTTTACCGTCACCTTTATTACTCCAATAAAAGAGATGTCCGGCATACACCGCAATTTTCTTTTGTAAAGGTAACCCTAATAGTTGGCGGGCATCGTCCCGGGTTAGAGTTGGATTGTAACGAGACAAGTCTACTCCGTCGTGGGCTACGATAATTTTTTCGGCGGGAACCCCCGTTGAGATTAACAAATCTCGCAAGGCTGCCGAAATAGCTACAACTGCAAGCATAGAGCTCTGTTCGGCTGCCAAAGCCAATTTCTGCGCTTTGGCCTGTGTCGGTGGCGGATAATGGCACTCATAAATGGTGGGGATTTGTGATGCTACGGTTGTCCAAGCAACACGCATTTCACGCGTATAACAAATATCTGCCTTACGTTGATGAACCAACCAAGCTGCAAATTGATCAGCTCCCAGGTAAAAAGTAAATGTATCAAAAGAGGTCAACAGATGCGGGCTAGGAAATGGAATATAGGTAATAGTAAAATCTTGATCTACGTCATAGTATTGATAGCAATTTTCATTTCGATTTTTCCAATAATGCCATAATTTGATAGGGGTAATGAGGTCAACTATTAACCCCAACCGGGCGAAGGCCTGGCACATTAGCATAGTTTGTAGACTGTTGGCACTCCGAGAAGGGATAGTGGAGCCGGAAATATAAACCAATCGTTTGGAAAAACAACGCTGTTTGTGATAATATTTTGGGTCAGAAATAATTGAAGCCGGGTCGATAATCATAAGTTAGCTTGAAACCATTGCTCCAACACAAGCAACCCCCAGTGGCATTTACCGCCTTTATAAAAAGGCGCCAGTTTCTTCACATAAGCCGGGTCAATTATGCCTTCCTTGGCCAATACGCCCGATGTTAATTGGTTCTGAGTCCAAGCAAACTCCTTTTCAATCCATTTATAAAGTGGTGAACTAAAACCCTTTTTCTTGCGGTTGAGAATTTCGCTAGGCAAACTGTGCTTCATGGCCTGTTTTAGCAAATACTTTTGCTCAGAATTCTTAGTACGCAAGTCACTCGGAATACGAAATATGAACTCCACAAGATTATGGTCTAGCAAAGGAGGTCGTACCTCAAGGGATACAGCCATGCTGGCCCGGTCTACCTTTGTGAGAATATCATCTACCAAGAAAGTCTTCAAATCAAGATATTGTACTCGAGTGATTGGATCCACATCTGAGCGCCAATATTGTCTTAAAAACCAATAGTCATCATAATCGGCAAATTCTTTGGCCCAATTCAATTTTAATAGCTGCCTCTTTTCAATTGGAGAAAATGTCTCTAGTTGGCGAGCATATTGCTCAAAAGGCGAATAAGTGAAATCCTCTAGAAATTGTTTAAGGCTAGCTCCTCTCACTTGCTGCGGCCATACATTGCCCATTTTTCCCAGAATAAGCTCACGAATCGTTGCCGGGATTGCTCTTAACTTTTGCTGTCTTAGCCAGTTGCCATACCAGTTGTACCCAGCAAATACTTCATCACCACCATCACCAGACAAAACAACCTTAACATTTTTTTTGGCCAGCCTTGATACTGCATAGGTTGGAATAGCGGAACTATCTGCAAAAGGTTCGTCATACATCCAGACTACGTGAGGTAAGACCATCTTCAAAGAGTTCTGTGACAAAATATCTTCTTGATGCTTTGTTTGAATGGCGGTAGACATAATACGCGCATAGTTTGTTTCTGAATGCGCAGTTACATCAAACCCTATTGAGAATGTAAACAACTGGTCAGATTGAATATCGGCGGTTAAAGCTAGAATTGAACTAGAGTCCACTCCTCCGCTCAAAAACAGACCGACAGGTACATCACTCACCAAATGAGCACGTACCGAGTCTAATAAATGATCTCTGGTTGTTTCAATTGCTTCTGCTTGGGTACACCGTTGCTCTTGCCCTACATTGAACTCCCAATAACGCTGGACTTTGGGTTGCGGGAACTCGCCCAATTCGCTATCAAACATTAAACAGTGCCCAGATGGAAGTTTTCTTATATGTTGATATGCCGTTTTAGGTGCCGGGATGTATAAAATTGTTAAATAATCAAAAATAGCGCTGCGATCAATTGAGTGGTTTGTGCCTGGGTAAGCTAATATAGCCTTGGTCTCTGAGGAAAAAAGAAATGTCTGTCCATCCCAATAGTAGTTGAGGGGTTTTATACCCAGCCTATCACGGACCAAAAGCAAACGAAACGCCATCTCTCTCCTGGCGGGGGAAGTATCTTTTTTGATCCGCCGATCATAAAGAGCATAGGCAAACATACCACGCAAACGCTGTATATGATTATCGCCCCATTCTTCATAGGCATGAATAATTACTTCGGTATCTGTATTTGATTTAAATCGATGACCTACACTCTCTAATTCGCTTCGCAATTCCTTATAATTGTAGATTTCTCCATTAAAGGTAATCCAAATTGTTCCATCTTCATTGGTCATTGGATTACGACCAGCTGGACTTAAATCAATAATTGCTAACCGACGATGCCCCAACCCTACTTTATGATCTTGCCAAATCTTAAGCCCGCTGTCATCTGGTCCGCGATGAGCAATTGTATTAAGTGCATTAGCAAAAAAGTGCTCATTTATATCATTGTTTGACTGGACAACACCAAAGATCCCACACATACAAGGCTAGTCCTTAAAAATATTTATTTAATAGCGACAACAAAATAACCACTGGAAAAATTTTTACTTGGCCAAATTATGTGACCAATTTTTTCAGAGAAGAACAACACAAGTGCAAAAAGAACCACAATAAAATTCATAACAGCACGGAATAAATTTGGGGGACCTTCTAAAGCCAGGCGTGCCAATACCACTGCTACAGCAACAATTGAATGATCTTGGGCAACAATCTGAACCTTAGAAAAATCCCTAAATAAGTAGCGCAACCCATAATCGGTAAATCGAAAATAATCATGCGGCGCGTCATGAACGGGAAATAGAAACCGGGTTGTGAGTATTACTTTACCACCATTAATGAGTAAACGATGCATCTCCTCAACTGCCGCATCTGGATCGTGGAAATGTTCTAGCACCTCTCGAGCCACAATAGCCGAAAAAGTCTGATCTTTTAGAGGAAGTTGGTGGCTATCACCCAAAGCCAAAGTGGTAGGGCGGGCGATAATATCTAACCCAATTTCTTTAACACCTGCCGGTGTTTTTGGAAAAATTCTCCTAGAGCCAGACCCAAGATTTAACACCATTCCCGGCTTTATTGACCGGATGTGTTGTTTTACAAATGCATCAACACCCTGGCGAGTAATACTATTAGCCATCAAGTACACCAATTTTTGATAAATGGTTTCAGTCTTGATGGAAGGTTCAATTGTAGACTTTGCAATATTCGACATTAATTACCTTTGGCAATTATAAGGCCTCAGCCTGAATAACAAGTCGGCCAGCTTTAGCAGGGTCATCTGTGGTATTAAACCATTTCAAAAACATATACCGTCTTAAATAACGCACAAACCGCAAATCATAAACCCGGTTACTTGCCAATGCCCACAAGTACGGAGAATTTATTATACCTAAACGTTGTTGGTGAATAATTTTTTTCACGGCGAAACCATTGTTTGTAAGGAGTCCGGTGATTTCGTCCTGGCTAAAGTGTTTATAATGCCAATAATGAAGAGGCAAATTACAAGATGGGACAGTGATAATTAGTGTACCTGATGGGCGCAACGTTTGGCGAATATTGCTAACAACCAATTCATGATATGCGGGTGGAATATGCTCAATCACCTCAATATGTATGGCCGCATCAAACTGATGATGGAGTTGCAGGTTTTCCTGGAGCAAGCGAATATCAACTTGATAGAAATGTGCTTCTGGAACTAATATTTTAGCAAAACCTATGCCTCGTTCACTATAGTCAATTCCCGTAACTTTGTAGCCATGGTCACAAAGAATTTTAGTTCCTAACCCTGGCCCACAACCAATGTCAATTACCCTAGCAGGCGACGAAGGAAGCATACTCAATACCACGCGCATATACCCATCAAAAATGATGCGTGGAAAATCATTCTCTTCCCAAACAAATTGTTCTGGCACCTTGTAACGTTGACGAAAATCAAGAGCAGGGTCATCCCATAATTTGATCATTCTATTTTCCTAATCATGAATAATACGATAATTGTCCAAACAAAATAAAATCCAGCAAAACTTATACCCGCCGCCACAACACCATACCTGGGGATTAGATAAATCAGTAACAAAAGCTGAACTGTAACTCCGGCTAACATGGCCAAAAAAGAAAACGTTGCTTTACCAACAGCCAACAACAACGGATGGCCAAAACTAAAACTTACGGCAATAGCCATTCCGAACGCCAGCCAATAAAGCACAGGGAGTGTCGGTAAATACTCTTGACCAACAGTTAATCTGACAAGCCACTCACCATTAAGCAAGATGATCAAAAAACCGGCCAGCCCAATACCCCCCATTACAAATGTTGATTTACGGACCAGATTCTGTAATGATTGAATATTTTTTTGATGCCACAATCGGGCAAATTCTGGGTAGCTGGCAGCATAAAACGGAGCAACCGGAAAGTTTACCAATTCGGCCATAGACCGGGCTACCCTAAGATAACCCACCTGATAGGGTGATAACCAATAACCTACCAGCAATGTGTCGGCATTCAGTTGCAATAGTTTGAGCAATGCTCCCCCGTTAGTGGTAAGCATGAAACGTCCAATCTGCCCAAGGTCATTACGTAACAACAATAATGGCGCGTGCTGCCATCTAACCAACTGTAATTCGGTAAAGGTTGTGTAGGAAAAAAACAGTAATGCTAATAACCCCAACCAAGCTGCTATTAAATACGCGCCCAAAACGCCAGTCACTCCCATTCCAAAAAACAAAGCTATCGACGCCAGTATCAGCTTTGCTACGGCAACGCCGGTTTCTTGATAGCTCAGCCAACGAAAACGGTTCCCAATTCGAAGCAAGGCTGATGAAGTATCTACCGGGATCGATATAAGTATAAAAAGACCGTACAAATGCAACATACTTGTAGCCGTTGTATCTTTAATAAATAACCTGGCCGCCGTTTCTGCCGATAAGAAAACCAGTATAAACGCTAAAATTCCTGTGATACTATCAACGACATAACACAGTTTTATTACAGCAGTAGCGTGAGTAAAATTTTTCTGCTCAATATAAAGTGTAGCATATCTGATGGCTGTCTCCCATACCCTTGAAGTTACAAGCTGGTTGATAAGTGTAACATAACTCATTACCAGAGTAAGAACACCTAATTTTTCGACGCCAAGAGCGCGCGCAACAATGATGCCTTGTAAAAACCCAAATAAAGCTGTGCTAGTGTTTGCACCTAGCAACCAACCGGAATTTCTTAACAAGCGTTTAAAGAGGGGATCTCGTGAAAGTGCCTCACGACTACGCAAAAGAAATAACTGGACAGACCTGATCACGTACGAAGAACTCCATAAAATATACCTTGCAACACTTTCTATCAGCGTGTTACAAAGTATATTGCTGCTTACTATCGTTTAACAACCAATAAAACCACCAAAAAAAAGTTGCTAAACACCCAGTTAAAAATCGTTCGCAAAGGGCTATTTGCCAATCGATATTGTTTTAATTTTGGATGGTCAATTGTAACTACTTCAACTGTAAAGTCATTTTGCTCCAGGATTCGTTTAATAACAACCGGCTTGCGATAGTATGTCTTATCAATGCTATATTGATGGTATAAAGTTACTTTGTCCTGCATACTACAGTTCTTTGCTTCTGGCCAATCAGGATCAAATCCCAAATGCAAAAATAAGTTAATTAATTGTCGGCGCAGATGATTCTTGGGTAGCCAATGAACTAATGGCATGTGTAAATGGGCTTCGATAAAATGTCGGTGGGCGGGAAAAGAATGTATACCAATGCCGCCTGATCGCGTCACGCGCTTCAGTTCATTGGCAACTAATGTCAGGTTTCTTACATGCTCAAATACTGCCTCGGAAAAGGTCACGTGGAAAAATTTATCAGCAAAACAGGTATTTCCAGCGCCATCAAATAACGTCAATATCTGTTCGGCAGTTTCTCCCCGTTCTTCAAAAAATGGTCGTCCCTTGGCTATAACATCAGGATCAATATCTACACCATAGGCGTTATAACCCTGCTCTCTTAAATAGGCCACCGAACGGCCGCGCCCACATCCCCAATCCAACACATTCAAATCTTCTTTATTTAGAGCATTTTGCTGGCGATATTTTTCAAGATACCATAACGTTGCTGCACCAGGCTGGTAATTGAGCAATTCTCGCTGGGTTAGCACATCATGTTTTGACACAAGATTCTCCCTTAACTCATACTCAAGGCGGTAGAATACGCTCGCTCTACCCCCTTAACCATATGTTGGTTGGTAAATTGGGCAGCCACAATTTTTCGACCATTCTGCCCCATAGTTTGAGCTTCAGCCGAGTGATTCAACAACCAGTTTACTTTTTCAGCCATTGCATGTGGATTTTTCGATGGAACCAAAAAACCATTATATGCTTCTTTAATTATTTCCGGGTGCCCTCCCACATCAGTAGCTACCACAGGCAACCGTATCGCCATTGCCTCTTTCATTGAACCGGGGCTGGCTTCTTTTAGCGAAGTAGACACAAAAACATCAGACATAGCCAGCAGTTGAGGCACATTACCGCGCCGACCCAAAAATAACAGACGATCTCCCAAATCCAGTTTTTGTGCCTGATATTTCAACTGAGGTAATAACTCACCGTCACCCACTAACAAAAAGCGTATATCTGAGCGCTGCTGGCAGATTATAGCGGCCAAATCAACGTAGTCACTTAACCCTTTAGCCTCTCTGGCATTGGCTACCCGGATTATAATTTTTTCGTCTGGCTTAATTCCCAGGCTTTGCCGCAATTCAGTTACTCCTTGAACCTGGTCAGGATTAAAACGACTCAGGTCAATCCCCGAATGGACAACTTGAATACGTTCTGCTTTTACATGCCAGCGGCTGACCACTTGTGACTTTACCGCTTCACTAACCGCAATGACCACCTTAAACCAACGATGGGTGGCATAGTTTCCCCAATAGGCCAGTCTGGGGATATCGGGCCATTCCAGTTCAGAGCGAACATGCGGTATAGTAGGGATTTTGGTAAGTAGGCCGGCTAACTGCCCCCAAATTACCAGGTTAACATGAATCAGGTCGATTTGCTCATGACGGACGATTTCGGCAATTTGTTTAACTCCCCGTAAATCATAAACCGAATAGCGGTTAAGTTCGTACAAAGTAATGCCCAAATCTTTAAACCGATGATATAAATCAACATCCTGTAGGGATCTCTCGACAAGCTCGTTATTCAGCATTATGCTGGGCTTGTAGCTAACAGAACAAATAATAGGGTCAAATTTATCATGATCCAAGTGGCGAACTATCTCAAAAACCTGTAACTCGGCCCCACCACGAATGATGGGGCCCATTACTATCAGCACTTTCTTGCGTGTCATAGATGTTGTACCCCAATGTTGGCAAGTGACTCCGCCAGCACCTGCTGACATACATGGTATGTCTGTTCGGCCACTGCATCCCAAGTATAAGTGTTTTGTACCATATCATACCCATATTTTCCCAATGCAACCAACTCGGGATTATCTATGGCCCGGACAATTGCTTCAGCTAATTGTCTGGGTTGTTTGGGTGGTACCAAATAACCGTTAATTCCAGGTTTGACAAAATCCGGATTTGCCCCCACTTCCGTGACAATTACCGGCAACCTGGCCGCCCATGCTTCAAGCAACGTCAATGGCTGCCCCTCGTACAGTGATGGCAACACAAACAAATGAGATGATTTAAAAGCCCGAATTTTGTCGACGCCGGTGAGATGCCCGGTAAATTCAAAATATGCTTCCAATCCGTAATCCCTGATCTGGCGGCGTAGTTCTGGCAGTTGCGCGCCAGTTCCAACTATCAAAACTCTGATGGCGGTCTGTACTTTTACTACTTCCCGCATAGCCTCAACTAGATATAACAATCCTTTTTGAGGATGAATACGCCCAACAAACAGAATTTGAAATTTACTGGCTTTTTTGCAGGCCACAGCATCAAATTCTGCCACATCAACGCCATTGGGAATTACCGTAATATTTTGATTAACATTGGCATACTCAAAAATATCTGCGCTAACACTAATTTCATAATCGTATTTAATCTTGAACAGAAGCAGATTCTCCAATTGGCTTAACAACCAAGCTTTTAACCGGTTGGCCACCATTGCGGTCATGCTTCGCTGCCCGATCCCTTGAATAGTGTAAATCACTGGAACCCGAGCTAATCGCGCGGCCACCCATCCTGGTAACCCGGGCGCAAATGCCTGGGCATTGATCAGGTCATAATTTTGGCGTATAACAAAGGGTATTGCAGCGGCACAATATAGCAGCTTGCCCACCAAACTTTCAGCCGTAAAACAACATGGTCCAACCCGAATAAGACGCAGCGCTCCATCCAAATAAGTTTCTACCCGTTTAGGTTGGGTTCCTTGGGAAGTTGGCTGTATACCCGTTACCAGGTCAACCCGGCAGTTATGGTTTTTAACCAACCTCATTGCCAGTTGCCACACAGCCACGTGACCGCCCCCGGTACTAAAATCTGACTGCCAACTATCTATCAGAATACAAATTCTCACGATAAACCTTTCCCCGTTTTAAAAGGTTTATGAGCTTTGACAATCAGATAAGCTCCATGCCATTTATCTATTTTGCATAGAAAAGTTGACAATGGATTGGGAAAAGGATAATAGACAGAGGTCATCATACAGACTGGTTTAAAGCCGTGGTAATCAAATAATTCCTGTAATGCTGCAAAAGCGAAAATGCGCCAATGTATTGCCCCCCGATGGGGGTGGCGTTTGCCATGTGTTGGGTCGAGTATGTTTCCCAATCGAATTTCATTACTGGCATGATTTGGCATAGGTTGCATTCCCAGCGCTAAAGATATAATGTTATGCCAGCTAGCCATATTGTTAGTTGAAATGATAGCATATCCACCTGGTTTCAGAACTCGGTAAATTTCTTGCACAAATAGATCGGTTTCAATCAAGTGTTCAATTACCTGATTCGCATGGACAACGTCGAAAAAATCTGAACCAAAATTCAGCCCGGAATTTAAGTTGCTCGATGACACTACAATATTTTTTTCCTGACTCAGTTTGGCTGTAGCTGTATGCGTTTCAATACCGTACACATTTGAGGTTTGTAGACTCTGAGCGATACGTAAAGTAAATGCTCCATCTGCACAACCACAATCAAGTAAGTGACAGCCTGGTTGGGGAGAAACCAAGGAAAGAATTGCTTTTCTGTTTTCCTCATCCCCACTAGTGTAAAGAAAAGTTAAACCCATTTTTTTTGTTCCTATATTTGTCAATCAACGTGGCTCTATTAACCCTTGATATTGTTTTTCGGTTCGTTCCGCCGTCTTATTCCAATCAAAATAATGCGCCCATTGCATCGCCGATTGTTGCATGTGATAACGGACTCCATCATCTATAATGAGTTTATGGACACAATCAGCAATTTCTTTTGTCTCCAGGTTACATAAAAAACCCGTTTCTTTATCTCTGACCAAAGAAACGGCTGCGTTTTGTTCGTGCTGAGCTACAATTACTGGTAACCCACAGGCATTAGCTTCTAGCACAACCAAACCGAATCCCTCTCGCGTGGAAAGGAACACAAACACCTTTGAGCTTTTCAGCAGGGCATAGACATCTTCGGATTTTTCAACAAACCCTAAAAACGCAACCCGGTCGGTCAAGGCCAAAGATTGAGCCAATCGCTCCAATTTTACTCGTTCAGGACCATCACCCACAATACAACACTTGACATTCAACCCATTATCTACCAATTCTTTGATTACATATAGAAGTACATCAACATTTTTTTCCTTGATTAACCGTCCCACAAAAATTAGATCGCTTTGAACGGGTGACGGTGCCACCGCTTCAATCTCAGCCAAATTAATACCCAAAGGAATAGAGGTTATATTGCCACCATTAATTCCGTTAGCGATCAGCGCATCTCGGGTATGATCGGAAATAGCAATAATATGATCGGGTAATTTGCCGGCTATTTTTTCGATAAATCTAGCAATTCCACCCAACTTTCCTAGGTATTCATACCAATAATCTCCCCAATATTCTAACCACACGACTACCAATCGTCGGCGTTTAAGTAGAGAGTACAATTTACATGTAAAAATGGGGAAAAAAGGGGCTGAAGGACATTCAATCAAATCGTAATTCTCTTTGAGTAATGGGCGGATTAAACGTAATGCGTAGTAAATTGCTTGTTTGATGGAACGACGGCCATTGACATATAACGGCATTGGCGGGCATACGCCATGCAGAATTACACCTTCCTCGGTTTGGATAACATCTGGCCCTTCCCAAAATTTCATACCCCAAAGATGAATTTCATAATCACCTTTGAGTCGTTTGGCTAATTCGTAATACCGCCGTTCTGCCCCACCTTTGACATAGGGATAGACCACATCATAAATAAAGGCTATTTTCATGGTCGCGATTTATGGGCAATCCCCAACAAACTCAAAAAGAACGAAGAAAAAACCGTCTGCACCCCAATCACCATCAGGGTCATTGCCAGCACCGTTTCGCTGATGTGCAGGTGGCCGCCAAATCCGGCGGTTAACCAGATATACAGCACGTAACCGTTAATCCCCAACCCGGCCAAAAAGATCAGGCTGCCCAGGCCAATGCCCCGCTCCAGATTAAAGTAACGGTTAATCAGGGTCACGGTAGTGCTTTGCCGGGCAAAACGTTCCGTAACCGAATAGACGCTGGCGTAAACTCCCAGAGCAATGGTTTGAAAGCCCATTAAGGCCAGCAGGCTGCCCAGCACCATATAGTGCAGACCAAAGTACAAACTGCCCACCCAGACCGGCCCCCAGACCAACACCAGCATGAGCAGCATGCCCAGGCCAAACATGGCCGCGCCAGGCAGCAAAAAGAGCCAGCGCGGGCTGTAAAGCAGTAAAAAACGCAGGTGCCGCCAGCCATCGCGCCAGCTACGCAAATGGGGCGCCCGGCTGCGGCCGTCGGGCGAGAGCGTCGTCGGCACTTCGGCAATCCGCTGGCCGTACAATGAGGCTTTAACCACCATCTCGCTGGCAAACTCCATGCCGGTGGTTTGCAACTCCAGTTTATTAACAGAAGTCCGGTTAAAGCCGCGCAGCCCGCAATGAAAATCACCTGTCGGTGTGTGAAAAAAGAGACGCCCCAACCAGCTTAGCACCGGGTTGCCCAGATATTTGTGCAGCGGCGGCATGGCCCCCGGCGCAATGCCACCGGCAAAACGGTTGCCCATCACCATGTCATAGCCTTCACGCAGTTTGGCCACAAAAGGCATCAGGTTGGTAAAATCATAACTGTCATCAGAGTCGCCCATAATAATGTACTGCCCCTGGGCGACGGCAATACCGCCCATCAACGCCGCGCCATACCCCTTTTGTGACACATTAACCAGCACGGCCCCCATTCGTGTGGCGATAGTTTGGGAACCGTCGCTGCTACCGTTATCTGCCACAATAATTTCGCCGGTCACGTTGTGTTCGGCCAGAAATTGCTGGGCCTTGGCAATACACACCCGCAGGGTTTCGGCTTCATTCAGGCAGGGCATCACAATCGAAAGCTCTATTTCCCCTGTCGTCGGCCTGGGGTGGGGCGCTTCAAACGGCTCAACCGCCGCCGGAGCGGTCGACTCCGCCGGCCGGGTTGGCCTGTATTCATAGGGTTTAGCCCCGGATTGTAACATAGTTTTTTGTCTCCTCTCCACAACACGGTTGGTCACTGTCCAGCGAAACATCAGCCCGGCGGTCACGCTTGTAGCGTGACCTACCATTTTCACTTAAAGAATCACCTTTCATTCCTCACCCTGCACCCTTCATCCCTGTCTCCTACTTCCGACATTCGGCCAGGCCGGTGGCCGCATCTTCATTATTGGGCGCCAGCCGCTGCGCGGCCAGAAAGACCGGTATGGCCCGGTCGCAGTTGTTCTGGGCCAGGTAGGTTTGGGCCAGCGCCACCTGAGCGTCAACCCAGTCAGGTTTGCGCTCTACTGCCCACCGGTAAGCGGTAGCCGCCTCGATCAGCCGGTTTTGGTTCTGGTAAATACTGCCCATTTGCATATACGCGCCGGCATTATTGGGCTGAATCTCAAGCACCCGCCGGTAAGCGGCCAACGCCTGATCGTGGTTGGGCAGAATGTCGTACTGCTGGCCCAGCTCAAAATAGTAGCGCCAGTTGACCGGGTTCAGCGCCAGCAGGTGGTTATACGTCACAACGGCTTCGGCCGGTTGTTTGGCGGTGGCGTAACTACGGGCCAGAGCCAGCCAGGCCGCCTCATCAACCGGCGCGAGGGCGGTGGCCTGCTGCAGCGCGTCGATCGCCCTGGCGTACTCTTTAAGCTTAAAGTAGGTCTGGCCCATCCCGGTCAGGGTCTCGGCATCATCAACCCCGCTGGCGGCCAGTTGATCCAGGGTTTGCAGCGCCAGCTCCGGCTGTTTGGCAGCCTGGGCTACCTGGGCCAGCCGCAGCAACAGTTGGGATTCGGACGGTGAGGCATTGCGCCACAACGCAGTTATAACCAACCCCAGGGCGATGACAGCCAGCCCGGCCCAGGCCAACCATTGCCACTTGCGCCAACGATCGGTCTGCAGCACATGCACCTGCCGCTGCAATTCCGCCAGTTGCTGTTGCTGTTCGGCCAATTGCCGGGCCAGGTCGGTTTCAGCCACAGGCAGCACCGCCAGTTCCAGGTCGGGGGCAACAGGCGGGTCAGGCTCGTCCAGGCGGGCTAATTCAATTGAGGTGGTCTGGCGGTTCATTGATGATCTCGACCAGGAATAAATTGGGTGAGTTTGGCGGGTTGTTAGCAGTTTGCTAAATTGGGTGGGTCAGGTGAGTTTGGCGAGTTACGTGAGAAATTGACCGCGTAACCCGCAACCCGTAATTCGCTATTCGCTATTCGTTGTTCACTAGCCGCCACCCGCCAAAATTTCATAAAGAAACAACTCAAACTCAGTAAGGAAACGAGTCAAACTCAGTAAGGAAACGACTCGAACTCAGTAAGGAAACGAGTCAAACTCAGTAAGGAAACGACTCGAACTCAGTAAGGAAACAAAAAGACCAAAAATGAGCCAGTTTTATCCGGCAGGTAACTACTCAGCCCCACCATTCTGGATGTCATTCCCGCACGTTTTAAGCGGAAATCCACCGTTTGGGCCTTCAGTGGATGCCCGATAAAGACATTCGGGCATGACGGCTGAGTAGTTACTCCGGTAGATAAACACACCCTGGGGCTGCCGGTAAACCGGCTGCAATCCCGCGCACTGCTCCGGGCGCGGCGAGCGGGTGTAGTAATACATGGCCCCGGCGTCGGCCATTACTGCGGCCAAACGCTGGCAGTAAACGGCGTTATCGGCCTGGCGCAGGGCGTAAATCCGTACCCCAAGTGCCCGGAACCGGTCGACCAGCGCCGGGCTGCCCCAGCCATAAACGGCCGGGGGGATCACAGTTGGCCGCCCGGTTAAGGGCGTGATCCACCAGCCGCCGTCCGCGCCGCGCCATTGGCTTTCCCAGGGAGCGACATCGATCAAAAACACGGCCTGCGGTGGGGTATTGGCGGCGACCCAGTCCAGCGCCGTTACATCGGCCGGCGTGGCCAAAATTGTGGCCGGATTAACAATATCACGGGTCTGGATTATGCCCCAAACTACCAGCACGGCGATCACCAGGCCGCCCAAGAGTGGCCGGCGCATTTGCCGCAGGGCCGCGCCGGCAAACAGGACCGCCGGCAAAAAAATAACCAGCGCCGCATGCAAATCGGGCCGGAATGGCCCCAATCGCCACGGCCCTAAAAATGCGATCAGCAGCCCGCTCCAAACCAGTAAGGCGATCAGGCCGGGTGAGGCAGCGGCGGGGTTTTGCCAGACCCGCCTGATAACGATGACCAACCCCATTAAGGCCAGGGCCAGCAACACATAATTGCGCGCCGGTCCCAGCAGATAAGCCATATACTCCGGCGTATAATCAGCGCTTTGCGGCCCGGCAGCCACATACAACAAGCGCCGGTTTAGCGCTTGCCACAATACCCATATCAGCCAGGGCGAGGCCAGCAGCACGCCGGCAACACTGCCCCACACCACCTGCCGTTTGCCGCCACCGGGAACAACCAGTCGGATAGCCACAAACAACAGCAGCAACAAAAAAGTGTAATAATGGGTAATGGCGATGGCCGCGGTGAGCCCGGCCAAAAGCAGCGGCCGGCCGGCTATCGCCGCTGTCAGGGCCAGGCTTAGCAACACCAGCCCGGCCAGCAGCGTATAGCGGCCCCAGGTGGTGGCATAGGCCGGCATCTGGGAGACAAAGCCGACCAGCAGCATGGCCATAAGCGCCGCCAGCCGGTCTTTCCAGATTGTCAGGCTGAGCAGGTATACGCCCGGCGCCATCGCCGCTTGCCACACCTGGCCGGCCAGCAACACGGACTGGCCTACGTTCAAGCCGGTCAACACGGTGACAGCAGCAGCTGTCAGATGAAAACCAAAATGGTAATAGAACGGAACATCAGGTAAATACGGCGCCCAGGTGGCCGGAATTTGCCCCTGCTCCAGCAGCAGCCGGACCAGCAGCGCATGGTGGACCGAGTCGACCCAGGCCGGCAGCGCCAGATGTTGTACCTGCGCCAGCCGCCATAACAAAATTAAACCAAACAACACCACCGCCGGCAAATGCAGGCTGGTCCAGTGTCGGTTTTTAACCAGCGGCTCAGGGATAACCAGGCAGTCCGCCTCCACCGCCACTGCTACCTCCACTGCTCTTGTTGTTGTTACCGGAGCGTTTGTCTGTGCCAGACGTGCTCAAAGAACCCGTTTGCCACACAAACGCCCAGGCTGGACCAGGCTCGCTTAGCGGCGTTTCAATCGCCACCCCGTTGGCATCGGTGCCGGTTTGCTGCGCCAGCGTTACCGACCAGTAAAACAGCCCGTCATCGGCCATCCCCCGCAAATAACTGTGTTCATTAACCAGCCAGTTAGTATTCTTTGTTTCGGCCCGGTCTGTCCAGGTCTGTCCAAACTGTTGATATTGCAAGGTTACCACGTAATATTCGTTGTTGGCCAGCTTGGGCTTGACCGGACTCCATTTAAGTTCAATCTGGATGTCACCGGACATATCGGTAAAAACCGCGCCATCGGCCGGCGACAGCGGCTGAGCCACTTTGCCGGTGGTTACCTTTGACGAGACTGCCGCCGGCGTAGCTTTAGCTGCGGGTGAGGTTGTCGCATTCGGTGTGCCTTTGGGTTTAGTGGCGGATTTAGTTGGCGTTGTGGTGGTTGACGCGCCGCCGGTGGCAGTTGTTGGGGTGCGGCTGACCGCAGCCGGGCGAACCGTTGCGGTTTTGGTCGGCGTCTGGCTGGCAATAGCAGACGACTCCACCGTCGCCGCGGCGGCCGATTGGGTTGTTTCCGTGGGCTGCGGTGAGGGCATATCGGCTTCGGGCGCAGGCGTAACCGCCGCAAAACAGCCGCTCAGGCCGATCAAAACTGCCAGCACACTTAGCGCCCCGGTCAGGCGTTGAGTATGTTTAAGAATTAATTGTAACACGTAAAACCTCCAATTCTCAGCCCCGATGCCCAAACTTTACAACGTTTACAGTTTATGAGCAAATGGCCAGGCTTGTGAACCTTTCGTATTATGTCACCCTGAGCGGCCAACGAGCGCCAGGAATCCCCGATTACAGACCAAAGCAAATAGCATTATTTGCGATTCTTCGTCGCTGCGCTCTCTGGAATGGCCACAGGAGAGAAATATCAACAAAACCTACGCCGCCGGAATAATCCCGGCTTCGGTCAGTTGGGCCAATATTTTGGCCACAATTTCTTCGGTGCTCTGCAAATCCGTTTCAACCACCAGCTCCGGCGACTGCGGCTCTTCGTAGGGCGAGCTGATGCCGGTGAAGTTTTGAATTTCGCCGCGCAGGGCTTTGGCGTACAGACCCTTGGGATCGCGCCGTTTGGCCACTTCAAGATCACATTTGACAAATATCTCAAAAAAGCGACCGGCCGGCAGTAACGACCGGCCAAAATCGCGGTCACGCTGAAACGGCGATATGAAGCTGGCCAGCACAATGTTGCCGTGTTCAAAACCCAGCCGGGCCACCTCGGCCACACGCCGGATGTTTTCCTGCCGGTCGGCGTCAGAAAAACCCAGATCGCCGTTGAGGCCGTGGCGCAGGTTGTCGCCATCCAAAAATATGGTGCGGCAGCCACGGGCAAACAGGCGCTGCTCTACCTGGCGGGCCACCGTCGATTTACCGGAGCCGGACAGGCCGGTAAACCACAACACCGCCGCTTTGTGGCCGTTTTGCTGCTCGTGCTGCTCGCGGGCAATGCCGCCGGATTGCCAGACCACATCCGTAGATTTTTTGCGGGCTGCCGCCAGATCGGGGGTGGTTTCCTGCTCTACCAGATCGCTGATCTGGCGCGACTGGCCGCGGATCATTCCGGCGGCGACGGTGGTGTTGGTGTAGGGATCAATCAAAATAAAGCTGCCGGTGGCCCGGTTAAGCTGGTAGCGGTCGTAAAAAAGCGGTTGGGTGGTGGTGAGTTGCACCCGGCCAATCTCGTTGAGTTCGAGCGTGGCAGCGGGGTGGCGGTGCATGGTGTCCACATCGATTTTGTAATTCAGCTCGGCGATAAAGGTTTTTACCTGCCGGCTGGTGTGTTGCAGCCAGTAGGTGCCCTGCGGGTTGAGCGGAGTTTCACTCATCCAGCACAACGTGGCATCGAGCTGGTTGCTCTTTTGGGGCAGGTTGCGGGTGCGAACAATCATATCACCGCGGCTGATGTCAATTTCATCGGCCAGAGTCAGCACCACCGAATCGCCAATCACTGCCTCATTTTGTTCGCCGGCAGCGGTGACAATCGATTTGACGGTGCTGCGCAGGCCGGAGGGCAGCACTACAATGTCTTCGCCGGGGGCAATTCGGCCCGAAGCCACCTGCCCGGCAAAACCGCGGAAATCCTGGTTGGGCCGCACCACCAACTGCACCGGAAAACGAAAATCAACCAGGTTGCGACTGGCTCCCACGTTGACATTTTCCAGATGATGCAACAGCGTGGGGCCATCGTACCAGAGCATGTGCCGGCTTTTGTCGACGACGTTGTCGCCGCGCAGCGCGGAAATCGGGATAAAAACAATGTCCTGCACCGACAGCCGGGCGGCAAATTCGCGGTAATCGGCCACAATTTGCCGGTAGACGGCCTGATCGTAATCAACCAGGTCCATTTTGTTGACGGCGACGACCAGGTGCGGAATTTGCAGCAACGTGGCCAAAAAGCCGTGCCGCCTGGATTGGGTCAGCACGCCTTTGCGGGCGTCAATCAAAATTATGGCCAGTTCGGCGGTTGATGCGCCCGTAACCATATTGCGGGTGTACTGAATGTGGCCGGGGGTATCGGCGATGATGAATTTGCGCCGGGGCGTGGCAAAATAGCGGTAAGCTACGTCGATGGTGATTTTTTGCTCGCGCTCGGCGCGCAGGCCATCGAGCAGCAGGGCCAGGTCAACGGTGTCGTCGCCGCGGCTACGGCTGGCCCGCTCTACGGCTTCGAGTTGGTCCTGAAAAATTGCTTTTGAATCCACCAGCAGCCGGGCAATCAGCGTGCTTTTGCCATCGTCAACACTGCCGGCGGTGGTAAAGCGCAGCAGGTCAACATTGGGCTGAATGCCCGGCGCGGCGGGCTGGGTTGCGGAAAGGTCTTGTGTGGTCATTTAAAAGTATCCCTGTCGTTTGCGGTCTTCCATCGCTGCTTCCGAGCGTTTGTCATCGGCGCGGGTGCCCCGTTCGGTGACGCGGGCGGCGGCAATTTCCTGAATAATTTCGGCCAGGGTGGCAGCCGATGACTCGACTGCGCCGGTGCAGGTCATATCGCCGATGGTACGGAAGCGGACAACCTGGTTGGTTACGGTTTCGCCGGGCAGGGGCCGCACCACTTCAGATACGGCCAGCAGCATGCCATCGCGGGCCAAAATATCGCGCCGGTGCGCAAAATAGAGGGAGGGCAGTTCGATGTTCTCCTCAAAGATATACTGCCACACGTCCAGTTCGGTCCAGTTGCTGAGCGGAAACACCCGAAAATGCTCGTTGGGCAGTTTGCGGCCGTTGTACAGGGTCCACAGTTCCGGCCGCTGGTTTTTGGGGTCCCACTGGCCAAACGCGTCACGGTGAGAAAAGAAGCGCTCTTTGGCCCGGGCCTTTTCTTCGTCGCGGCGAGCGCCGCCCAGCGCCGCTTCAAACTTCAGTTCGGCCAGGGCATCAAGCAGCGTGACTGTTTGCAGGGCGTTGCGGCTGGGGGTGGGGCCGGTTTCTTCAACCACGCGGCCCTGATCGATAGAGTCCTGCACGTAGCGCACAATCAACTGCGCGCCCAGGCGCTGCACCAAATCATCCCGAAAAGTGAGCGTTTCCGGGAAGTTGTGGCCGGTATCGATGTGCAGAAACGGGAAAGAGATTTTGCCGGGGAAAAAGGCTTTGCGGGCCAGATGGGCCATCACAATTGAGTCTTTGCCACCGGAAAAAAGCAGCACCGGGCGTTCAAACTGGGCGGCGACTTCCCGCATCACGTAAATGGCTTCGGATTCAAGCTGCTTGAGATAGGGTCTTAAATAGGATGTTGTTGACAAATTAATTAATGCTCCTCTAAAAATAGGATCCAGGAGTCAGGAATCAGGAATTAAGGATGACGAATGACCAATGACCAGTGACAGTTTACGCAACACGTTTTACGTTTTACACCACATCGGCAAAGGTTTTTTTGCTCTTCATAAACCAGATGTAACCCACCATACACAATCCGGCGGTGAGCAGCAGCATCACCAAAAATTCGCTCCAGTCTGGCAGTTGCCCAAACAGCGCCACGCGCCGGAAATGATTGACAATAAACGTAAGCGGGTTGAGATAGATCAGATAGCGGTACGGCCAGGGAATAGCATCGAGCGGGTAAAAAATGGGGGTCAGAAAAAACAACATTTGCACCACCACGCCCAGCAGGTGGTGAATATCGCGGATAAACACGCCCAGTGAGGCAAAAAACCAGCCCAGCCCCAGGCACAGCAGCAGCAGGGGGGCGTACACCAGCGGCAAAAAGATGATGGTCCACGGGATGCCACCCAATATCAGCGCCTCGCTGACCAGCAAAATAACCAGGCTGAACAGCGAATGGATCAGTGCCGCGCCAAGGGTGCTGACCACCAAAATTTCCAACGGAAAGACCACTTTTTTGACGTAGTTGGGGTTGCTGACAATCAGGCGCGGGGCGGTCTGCACGGTTTCACTGAAGACGTTGAAAACTATCAGCCCGGCAAACAGAGCCACCGCAAATTCGGCGTGGCTGCCGGTATCCATGCCCGGCCAGCGCGCTTTAAAGATCACCGAAAAGACAAAGGTGTAAACCAGCAGCAGCGCCAGCGGCGTGGCAAACGACCACAGCAGCCCCAGATATGAGCCTCGATAGCGCTGCAGCACCTCCCGGCGCGTGAATTGGCTAATCAGTTCCCGTTGCCTCCACAGATTCTGCGCCATTTTAACGGGATTTGCGTACTGACGCACGCTGTCACGGTGCGCGGATATCAATTGCGGCGAGGTTATATTCTGTTCAGCCAACATAAATCGTCCAATTGCATAAAACTGCCGGTCAGGCCGATTATACAAATTTCCACGGTTGAGGCAAGTTGTCATTCAGGTCCAAATTCAGGCAATCCCGATCTTTACGGGGCCAGCAGATTACAGTATAATTCATTGTCGTAATTTTTCAGCAAAGGATGCGCCTGTGTTTCGCCGGATCAGTATTCAAATTGCCTTGATATTGGGCGATATGGCTGTGATTATCCTGGCGCTGCTGTTAGCCAGTTGGGTTCGGCCGCAGCTTCACATTGGACAGCCAATTGCCTTAGAAAATGTTTGGCCGGAACTGGTTGTTTTTGTGATGGCGCTGGTCATCTGGGCCATTGGCTTTACGATGATGGATGTTTACACCCTACGCAAAAACCTGAACCTGGCCGAAGAAATCCAGCGAATTATGGCAGCCCACGCCGCGGCCACACTGGCTTTTGCCGGCTGCCTGTATTTCTCGTTTCGTAACATTTCCAGGCTGCAAGTAGCTATTTTTGCGCTGTTTAGCCTGATTCTGCTGCTCACATTTCGACTGCTGCTGCGGTTGGGGCTACACTTTTTTGGCGAAAAACGCTACGGTACGCGCCGGGTACTGATTGTTGGGGCAAGCATGGCCGGGCAGGAAGTGGCCCACACAATTACCGCCCACAGTTGGACCGGCCTGCGACTGGTTGGCTACGTGAGCGATCCGCCCATCCCCGTCGAGATAAACAGCCCTTACCTTGGCCTGCTGGATCAGGCAATTGAGGTGGTTACCGAGCATCAGATTAACGAGGTAATCTTTGCCCTGCCGCGTAATGCTCACGCCCGGCTGGGCAATCTGGTTGCCACCCTGCACGCGCTCAATGTAAATGTGCGGATGGTGCCAGATTTTTTCGATCTGGTTTTTTTGCGCTCGGTGGTAGAAGATTTGGGGGAAATCCCGCTGATCACCCTGAAAGAGCCGGTTTTAAACCCGGTACAACGGCTGGTTAAACGCGGGTTCGATCTGGTTTTGGGGACGTTGGGCTTTTTGGTGGCGCTGCCGCTAATGGCGTTCATCGCCATTGGCATCAAATATGACTCGCCCGGGCCGATTATGTTTACCCAGCCGCGTGTGGGCGAAAACGGCCGGATTTTCAAGATGATCAAATTCAGAACCATGTTCCACGACCCGGAGCGCCTGTCGCCGCAGGCTATGGAAAAAATCATCGATGGCCAGCCAGTGTACAAATTTTACGACGACCCGCGGGTTACACGGTTTGGCCGCTTTTTGCGGCGCACCAGCCTGGATGAACTGCCCCAGTTTATCAACGTTCTCAAAGGCGATATGAGTTTGATCGGCCCCCGCCCCGAGTTGCCGTGGTTGGTTGAACAATACGAACCCTGGCAGCGCAAACGGTTTGAAGTGCCGCAGGGCCTAACCGGCTGGTGGCAGGTGAATGGCCGCGCCGATAACCCCATGCACCTCAGCACTCACGATGACCTGTACTACATTAAACACTATTCGCTGTGGCTCGATGTTAAAATATTGTGGCGCACCGTGAGTGCGGTGTTGAGCCGCCGGGGGAGTTATTGATTTCGGCTGGATTGGTTTTGGTTCAGAAGTTGGTCAAACGCGTCCGGCGGCAAGTACGTGAGGTCTTTAACGACAATGTTGGCCGCGCTGAGCGCGTGGGCCGGATTGGTGGTAGTGACGGCAATGCAGCGCATGCCCGCCCTGAGCGCGCCGGTCACCCCGGCGGTGGCATCTTCAACCACAACACAGCGAGCAGGCGGCGTGCCCAGTTGGTTGGCCGCCAGTAAAAACACGGTCGGATTCGGCTTGCCGGGCATATCAAACCCGGAAACCACCGCCTGAAAATGATGCTGGATGTTCAATTCAGTCAGCAACGATTCAATATTGGCCGGTGGGGCTGACGAAGCGATGGCTTGAGTGTAGCCAAGCCGACTCAACCTGTCTAACCAGCCGAGCACGCCCGGCAAAAGCTGGGCGTTCCCCCGAATCAGCTCTCGGAACAGCGCTTCTTTTTTGTCACTCAATTCTGTCACCAGCGCCGGGGACGGGTTGTTGAACAAAGCAGTTAAAACACCCTGATTGTTCATACCAAACGTAGTTCTAAAAAATGTTTCAGAAAACTCAACGCTGTAGCCGTTTAATGTTTTGACCCAGGCCTGGTAGTGCAAGGGGCCGGTATCAATCAAAACACCATCCATATCCCAGATTACGCTTTTATTCATCTGACCGTAGTTTCCTCAAAATTGATGTTGATTGCCCAGAAAAAATTAACCAGATCGATGCTTTTGGTCAGTCCATTTAAACTATAATCCCGGGGATTTTTACTTTAAATGTAACGCCGGGCCGGGCGTCTTCTACCTCAATGCTGCCTTTGAGCTGCTGAACGGCCAAAAGTTGGACCAGATGCAGACCCAGCGTGGTTGAATTTTGCCAGTCGAGGCCGGGTGGCAGCCCGACGCCATTATCGCTTACCGTGAGAATGTATCCTTCTGCGGTTAAACCAAAGGCCACGTGCATTTCGCTTTTTCCGGTTGCGGCGGGCCGGTCCGGGGGAAAAGCATATTTAAGCACGTTGGTTACCAGTTCGTTGGCAATAAGGCTGCACGGAATGGCTTTACTCACATTGACAAAAATATTTTCAGCTTCAACTCGCCACATTATCCGCCGATCAACATGCTGAGCGTAAACTAAATCCGCAATTAACTCGCGCAAGAAATCACCAAAATTAATCTGCCCGACATCATTTGATTGATACAGTTTTTGGTGGATCAGGTTCATAGCTTCAACCCGCCCCCTAAACTCATAAAACATTTGGGCTGTTGCCGGGGTATCAGCCGTTTTGGCCTGCAAATTAATGAGTGAGATAAGCATAGAAAGGTTGTTTTTTACCCGATGATAAACTTCATCCAGTAATACATCCTTCTCGGTCAACGCAGTCTTGAGTTGTTCTTCCACCCGTTTGCGTTCGGTGATTTCCTGCTGCAATTGAGCGTTTCTCTCTTCCAGACTCTTTTGGAGATTCCGCATGGTCAAATGTTTTTCAACCCGGGCTACAACTTCGGCGGGGTCAAACGGTTTGGTTACATAGTCCACTGCATCCAAACCAAAAGCGCGAACAATCTCCAACGGCTCCGAGACCACACTCAGGAAAATTACGGGAACATCGGCAAAGCTGTCCAAACTTTTCAGGCGGCGATAAACCTCAAAGCCATCCATATCCGGCATTTGCACATCTAACAGAATCACATCGGGCAGGGCATAGTCGAACCGTTTTAAGGCGCTGACGCCGTCCTCGGCAATGAGCACTTTAAAGTTAGCCTGGCGCAACGCTTCAAACAACACGCCCAGGTTGGCCGGTGTATCGTCAACAACTAAAATTGTACCCTTATGGGTTGAATTCATTGTGGCAGTGAGTCCCATCTACGGTATAAAAAACTGTTCTGCCCGGTGGCAGGGTGCTACAGTTGATCTGCCGCGGTCAAATATGTTTTGAGCAGGTCGCTAATTTTGTTTAGTTTGAATTCCCGGGCCAACTGTTTGATCTCGGCGACAAAGGGCCGGTACTGTTCATCGGATTGGTTTAAAACCGACAGGTAATCGTGGAGCGCCTGGATATCACCCAGCCTTACCAGTTCAAGCAAATCCTGCAAGGTATAAGCCGGGGGGATCACTAACTCGGCCGGCTCCAAAATGCTCACCGGCTGATCCGGGCTTTGGTGGTAAACCCATTCCAGGCCCAGCAATCGCTGCAACTGGTCAAGCAGCAGGCGGGTGTCAACGGGTTTTGGCAAAAACATGTCGCTGCCCATATCAAGGCTCTTCTGATGGTCCTCTTCGTAAACGCTGGCCGACGTAGCAATCAACGCTTTGTCTTTTAATGTTGGCATCTGGCGAGCCTGGCGGATAAACTCAAAGCCGTCAATATCGGGCATTACCAGATCAACAATTATGGCCTCTGGCTGCAATTCCGTGGCTTTGGCCAGCCCTTCCCGGCCATCACCGGCCTGAACTACCTCAAATCCCAACGGCGACAGCAAATCAAACAACACCGACCTGTTGGCCCAGTTATCATCAACAACCAGCACCACCGGCCTTCCGGCGCGACACGCCTGACACGATTTAATACCGATGATCTCTTGTTGAGAAATTGTGCTTTGAACGTTATTGACTTGACCAACCACCGGCAGCGTTAAGTCGAACCAGAATGTGCTACCCAAACCGAGTTGGCTTTCAACATGAAGCTGACTCCCCATGATTGTTAACAAATTCTGGCTAATTGCCAGCCCCAATCCTGTGCCTTTGGCCTTATAATTTTGAGCGCCAACCTGCTGAAATGGTTCAAAGATCACCTGCAAATTCTCCGGCGAAATACCAACGCCGGTGTCTTTGATGGTAAACCGAAGCCGGCAGAAAGCTAAATCTGATGTCTCAGGTTGCGCCTCGTCGGGGGCCAGTCTTTCAACCGTAAACGTAACATTGCCCTGATCCGTAAATTTTACAGCGTTACCCAGCAAGTTCAGAAAAATCTGGCGCAACCGCTTTTCATCGGCGCGCACCATGCCGGGGAGCTGCTGTCCATTTGCGGCTTCTCTGTCTGGAATATCCAACCGGAAGATTACATTTTTTCGCTGGGCACGGACGCGGATCAATTCGTTGATTTCTCTGAGAAAGGTGTGCAGGTGAAAATTGGTTTGATACAGTTCAATTTTGCCGGCTTCAATTTTGGCCAAATCGAGGATATCGTTGATCAGCGCCAGCAGGTGGCGACCGCTCTGTTCAATAATGTCCAGTCCATTTTTTTGCTGGTCCGGCGTGGTTAACGGCGTGCGCTTTAAAATTTGAGCATAGCCCAAAATGCCGTTGAGCGGGGTTCTCAGTTCGTGGCTCATAGTGGCCAAAAATGTGCTTTTGGCCTGGTTGGCCAGTTCAGCTTTTTCTTTGGCCTCCTGCAATTCCTGGGTTCGTTCGGCCACCTGAATTGCAAGTTGACGCCGCTGCCCCTCGATTGTCCGCACCCGCAAGGCTACAAAGCCCAGTACCAGCCCGGCCACAGCCAGTACAGCCAATCCTCTAAACCACCAGGTTTCCCACCAGGGCGGCGTCACCGTAATATTGACCGTAACACCCTCTTCGTTCCAGATGCCGTTGCTGTTGGCGGCCCTCACCCGAAAGACGTAATCGCCGCCGCTAAGGTTAGAATAGGGAGCGAATCGCCGGTTGCCGGCCTGCACCCAATCTTTATCAAACCCCTCCAGCTTGTATTCATACTGGTTGCGGGCCGGGTCGATGTAATCCAGGGCCGCAAATTCAAAAGAAAAAACGTAATCCTGATAGGACAGCACCATATCGGTGAGCTGGTTGAGGGGGCGATCCAGCTTTACCGGCTCGTTAAATTTCTCAAACGCGGTAAGCACTACCGGCGGGGGGGCAGAATCATCTGCAAAATTGGCCGGGTCAAAAAAGCTCAGCCCATTAAGGCCGCCAAAATACATAATACCGTCGTCATCCTGAAAATAAGAGCGAACGTTGAACTCATTTTCCTGCAAGCCATCGATAACAAAATAGTTTTTAAAGGTTTCGGTTTGCGGGTTAAACCGGGACAGCCCGTTGACCGTACTCAGCCACAACTGGCCGGTATTATCTTCCAGAATACCGTAGATAGTGTTGTTGGGCAGGCCATTGGCTTCGGTGTAAGCGGTAAAAGTTTCGGTGGCAGGGTCAAATTTGTTGAGACCGCCCACAAAGGTGCCCACCCACAGGGTTCCGGCCCGGTCCTCGTGGATGGAGAGTACCACCCCATCGCTGATGCTGGTGGGGTTGTCAGGGTTTGGCGGGTAGGCTTTGAATGTATCTGTGTTGCGATCGTATTTATTGAGACCGCCATCGCCGGTACCAATCCACAGCACCCCGGCCCGATCTTCCGTTAATGCCCAAATACCGTCATTATTCAGCCGGGTGGGGTCAGTTGGGTCAGCGTGGTAGGTGGTAAATGTATCCGTCGCTGGATCATATTTACTGAGTCCGTTATCTGTGCCTACCCACAACACGCCGATGTGATCTTCAAACATGGCGCCGATTGGATTGCTGGGCAATCCGTGCGGGTTGGTTTGATCATAATGATACACGGTAAAGGTTTCGGTAGTGGGGTCAAATTTATTGAGACCGTTGTCGGTTCCCACCCAAAAATTCCCCATTCGATCTTCCAGCAACTGCACCACCACATCGTGGCTCAGACTACGGGGGTCGTCGGGGTTGTGTTGATAAACAGTAAAGGTTTGGGTAACCGGATCAAAGCGGTTAAGCCCTTTATTGGTGCCCAGCCACAAAATTCCCTGACGGTCTTTGTAAACTGACCAAATAGAATTATCACTGAGGCTGTTTTGGGGGTCGAGCGGATTTTGCTGGAGCAACGCAAAACTTTTGGCGGTTGGGTTGAGTTTACTCAGGCCGCCCTGTTTGGTGCCCACCCACAAGATGCCTGTTCTGTCTTCGTAAATGGAGTAAACAATATCGTGGCTCAGGCTAAAGGTGTTGGTTGGGTTATGTTGAAAAGCGGTAAAGGTTTCGGTTTCGGGATCAAATTTGTCTAAGCCTTTACTGGTACCCAACCAGAGGGTATCGCTGCTGTCTTTAAAAATAACCCAAACTGTGTTATCCGATAAACTGCCGGGTCGACTCGGCTCATACTGATAGCGCGTGAATGACTGGGTCGTCGGGTCAAATTTATTCAGGCCGCCGCCAAAGGTGCCAATAAAAAGCACCCCATCCGGCCCTTCGTTAATAGACACGATGTGGTTATCGCTTAAACTGTGCGGGTCGGCCGGATTGTACCTGAACGCGGTAAATACCCCGGTGGCCCGGTCAAAGTTAATCAGACCAGCATTGGTGCCCAGCCAAAAATTACCGGCCCGATCCTCAAAAATAGCTCGGACAAAATCCTCATCTGAACCAAGGGGGTCTTCCGGCCGATAGCGGTAGGTGATGAATGTTTCTGTGGCGGGGTCAAACTTATTGAGGCCGTCATTGGTGCCGAGCCACATTGTCCCGGCCCGATCCTCGTAAATCGTCCAGATCGAATTATTACTCAAGCTATGCGGGTCGTCCGGGTTGTGGCGGTAATGGGTAAACGTCTCGGTCGTTGGATTGAACCGGTCCAGGCCGCCACCATCTGTACCCACCCATAACGCCCCAGCCTTATCCTCATGCAACGACAAAACCGAGTTGTGAGACAGCGATCCCGGATCATCCGGGTCTGGCTTGTACACTTTAAATTCGTACCCGTCATATTTGTTGAGGCCATCAAGTGTGCCAAACCACATAAACCCCTGCCGGTCCTGCAGCATGGTAGAAATAGTCGCCTGCGACAGACCGGCGTCCGTTGAAATGGTTTCAAACCGAAGGGTTGGCCCATTTTGAGCCTGTACGCCAATGGGAAAAAGCAATATGCAGAGCCAAAAAATAACCTGTAACCGACCAATTAACGTTTTACTGAATAACCGGGTATGCTTGTTCAAAAGTGATTTCCTTCACAATGCTTGATTTTACGAAATCCGCTGCACGAGTCAGGCGGTTATACGCGCAAGTTTTGCGTATTGTATCACAATATGATGTACCGGGAAATAGGCAATAACGCCTTTTTCGCCAAAAATTGATTATTAAGGATTTTTGAAGTCCACATAACGATCTGTTAACCCATCGTGCCGGCTATAATGAAAAGCTATTGACTTGGGGTTGCGCTCCGATTTTCTCAACTGATTCTAAGAATTTTTGAGTACTATAACCCATACCGTTTCATCTATAAATTACGGTTAGCGTCACAAATTTTTCGCCACCTGCTGGCCTGCGTGTATTGCGTGTTGCGTAAAAAACGCGCCGCAAACGGACCACGCAACACGTCGTAAGAAAATTCGTGGCCTAAAACTAACAATATTCTTGGCCATTTGGCCCAACTACATAACTCGCACTATAGCCAAAGAGAAGAGGTTGTTCATGAGACTATACTCAACATTGATCCGAGTTGTTAGCCCCTGTATCGCCTTTACCCTGTCTATTGCGGCCTGCAACACTGCGACGCCCGCAGCAACACAGCCACCGGCGGTCGCCGCCAGTAACATTGCGGCTGCCGTAGCCAGCACACCCACGGCAATATCACCTTCGCCAACCGCAACCCGTATCCCGCTGCCAACCGCCACACCTTCGGCAACCCCCTCCCCAACCAGCACCGCCAGCCCAACGCTCACCCAAACGCCATCGCCCACACCCACGCCGGTCCACCCGCTGATGATCGAGCAGATGCGCCGGCAACCATATCCCGGCAGCGACATCACCATCGAAGAAACGCTGGAACCGGGCGCCAATTACGACCGCTACCTGGCCTCCTACCTGTCTGACGGCAACAAAATTTACGCCCTGCTCACCGTGCCCCGCGGCGAACAGCCCGCCACCGGCTGGCCGGTGATTATTTTTAACCACGGCTACATCCCACCGGCCCAATACCGCACTACCGAACGCTACGTGGCCTATGTCGATGGTTTTGCCCGCAACGGGTACATTGTCTTTCGCTCCGATTACCGCGGCCACGGCAGCTCCGAGGGTGAGGCCGCCGGCGGCTACGGTTCGCCGGCCTACACCGTGGATGTGCTCAACGCGGTCGAGGCCATCAAAAATTACCCCGCCGCCGACCCGGCCCGGATTGGCATGTGGGGCCACTCGATGGGCGGCCAAATCACCCTCCGCAGCATGGTGGTCTCGCCCGACATCAAAGCCGGGGTCATTTGGGCCGGAGTGGTGGCCGCCTACCCGGATTTGCTGGAACGCTGGCGGCGGTCCAGCGATGGCATCTTCCCCACGCCAGACCCCAACAGCCAGCGCGGCCGCTGGCGACGAGAACTGCTGGCAACTTACGGTTCGCCGGAGGACAACCCCGCGTTTTGGGCTTCAATTTCGCCCAATTCATTCCTGGCCGATCTGTCTGGCCCCATCCAGCTTCACCACGGCACCGCGGACAGCTCGGTGCCGGTGGAATTTTCCGAGCTATTGCAGGCTGAAATGGAAACGGCCGGCCAGCCGGTAGAGCTGTACACCTACGATGGCGACAACCACAATATTTCCGTCAATTTCAGCACAGCGAGGCAGCGTTCAATTCAGTTTTTTGATACGTACGTTAAAGCAGCGGCCGGGTCGTAACGTGGAGCAGCCTGTGTTATGTTCAATTTGACAAAAAACGCGGCTTCGGCTAATATACCCGTTTGTGTGCAACAAGACCATTATTTAGTTTCTGGAGGAACAAGTTGGCTAACATCAAATCTTCTGCCAAGCGTGCCCGGCAAAACCTGAAGCGACGCGACGAAAACCGGTATTTTAAAACCACCGCGCGAACTTTTCTCAAACGCGCGCGTGTAACTGTAGAATCCGATAACCTTGAAACCGCTGAAGCAAACGTCCAAAAAGCGATTAAAGCGTTGGACAAAGCGGCTCAAAAAGGTGTCTTGCATCGCAACAATGCCGCTCGTCACAAATCACGCTTGATGAAGGCGCTCAACAAAGCCCGGGCCGCCGCTTAATTCTATTTTAGTACAAATTGCTCAAAATAAAGTGACTCGATCACCTTAAAATCGAGTCACTTTTATGTTTGCCTCTTGACATTAGAACATATGTTCTAGTACAATTCCTGTACTACTGTCAAGAGGATTTTTTGTGTTTACCAGCAACCCGATTGAACAAGCATTGGAATATCAGGCCGACCAGATTGAATTGGTGCTGGTCAGTCATCGGTTGCCGGCCCGAGTGGTCGGCGGCGCGGTATCGCCGCGCTGGGTTCGCTACCAGATTCTCCCCGAAATTACCACCAAAATCTCCCGCATCGTCGCCCTGGCCGAAGAAATCGCGCTCCGGCTGGGCGCGCCGAACGTGAGAATTTCCCGCCAGGGCGCTGCCGTTCACATCGACGTTCCCCGTACCGACGCCCAAACCGTCAACCTGTTTAAATTGACCCAGCGGCTGGGCCAGATTCCCCGGCAAACCGCGCTGCTGGGGCTGGACGAAGCCGGGCTGCCGCTGCTGCTGCGGCTGTCATCGCCGGAGGTGGCGCACGTGCTGGTGGCCGGCACCACCGGCTCCGGCAAAACGGCGCTGGCGCGCAGTATGGCCCTGTCGCTGGCCATGGCCAACCGTCTCGGCGACATCCAGCTTATTTTTATTGACCCCAAACGCAGCGGCTTTGCCAGCCTGGCCCAGCCCGAAGCGGGCTGCACCCTGCCCCACCTGCTCCGGCCCGTAGTTGACGACGTTCATCAGGCCATCTTTTTACTGGGCGAACTGGTCACCGAAATGGTGCGGCGAGACCGCGAAAATATCTGCTCGCCGCGGCTGGTGGTTTTCATCGACGAAGTGGCCGATTTGATGGAGCAGGGCGGCCGGGCGATGGACCGGCTGATGACCCGCCTGACCCAACGCGGCCGCAGCGCCGGTATTCACCTTGTCGCCTGCACCCAAAAACCGCTGGCCGCCACCATCGGCTCGCTGACGCGGAGCAACTTTCCGGTGCGGCTGGTGGGCAGCGTGGCCAGCGCCGATGACGCCCGCATTGCGGCCGGCATTCCCGGCACCGGCGCGGAAAAACTATTGGGCCGGGGCGATTTTTTGCTGGTGGCCAAAGGCCAGGTACTGCGTTTTCAGGCGGCTTACGCCCCGGACGCCGACCTGCGGGCGCAGGTTCGGTTGCTGCACAACCGCCATCGAACCGGCGGGCGCTGGCTGGAATCGCCACCGGTTGAGCCGCTGGCCGCCACCGGCACCCAGGGCCGGGTGTCGCTGGCCCGCAAAAAGCTGGGCGCGGTGTTTGGCCATCAATTGCAGTTAATCAAGTGAGCAAAGTATGAAACGAGCGCTGTGGGTAATGGGCATTTGCTTTTCAATTACGCTGGCCATTGTGTTCGGCCTGCGGGTTAGCGCCGACGCGCTGGCCGTGATCATCGGCATTGTGCTGGGCGTGGCCAGCACCGTGCCCACCACGCTGGTAACCATCTATTTGCTCACCCGCCAGCGCGCCAACCAGCAGACTCCGCCAGCGCCCTACCAGCCGCCGGTGGTGGTGATCAACGGCAGCGACCGGCCCGGCCCGCCAACAATGTCGCTACCGGCAGTGCCGGCGTCGCCTCAGGGCCGGCAGTGGACGGTGATTGGCGACGCCGACACCGACGGCGAGTTTTAGCTACCGCGACCACGAAATCTGCTCGTCGAGCCAATCCCGCTGGCCAAACGGCGGAATTGCCTGCGGGGAAAATCCGCCGCCGTCAAAGGCAAACAGTTTGAGCGGCTGGCTGCTGCCATCGGCGCGAATGGCCCAAATCCCCCAGTTGCCATCGGCGTTGGACAGGTAGGCCACCCACTGCCCGTCCGGCGACCAAACCGGCAGCCCTTCGATACCCGGCGCGCTGGTCAGTTGGCGCTTGCCGCTGCCATCGGCGTTGATCACGACCAAATCCCAACTGCCACCAACCGGACTCTGGTAAACAATTTGCTCGCCTACCGGCGACCAATCGGGCTGGGCGGCTTCGGGTTCTTCCAAAATGGGGCCGATCAGGTTTTTGCCCACGTCCCAGGCTTCAACCGCCAAAGCCCGGGCCTGCCACAACCCGCAGCGATTGCCGGTGAGGTCGCAGCCGCGGTACACAAAGCGGTCGTTGTCCGGCGCCCAACTGGGCTGCTGGCCGGCAATGCGCAGCGTTTCTTCGGTGTGGCCATCGGCGCTAACGGCCATTATCCGGGTGATGCCATCGCCCAGGCGGGCGGTGTCAAATAGCAACCGCGTGCCGTCCGGCGACCAGTCGGGGTGCGAGTCTTCCCAGTAACTGGCCAGGCGGTAATAATCGGTGCCGTCCAGCGTGGTGTGGCCCAGCATTCGCTCGGCAAAGGGGCCGGGGCAACCGTAGTAGGGGTGGTCAATTTTATCCTCGTTGTACTTTTCCGGGTAAGGCCCCCAGCCGCGAAATGCCAGCCGACTGCCATCCGGCGAAAGCGCCGGCTCGCTGGCGTTGTTGAGGGCGTAAATGCGCCGGTTGGCCTGGCATTGGGCGCTGCCGGCCTGGCAAGCCGCCGCATCGATCACGTTGATTTCATACACGCAGCGTTCCGGCGAATTGTTCCAAAAACTGAAGGCGATGTGGCCCGCAAGCTGGCCGGAGGCTGCCGGAAGTTGAGCCGGCTGCGGGGCCGGAGTCGATGTTGCGCCGGCGGCGGGAATCCAGATCGATGCCCCCAGGCGGATGATATTGGGGTCATCAATGGTGGTGATGGCACCATCCTGAGCGGCGCGGGCGTTGGTTGCAGCTACAATTTCCGGGTAGCGGTGACCATCGCCCAGATATTTTTCCGCCAGTTTGAACAGCGTATCGTTGGCTTGCACCACGTACATTTGCCCATCGTTATTCTGCGCGCCAGTAGCAGATAACTGGCCCAGGGCCAGAGCGCAGCCGGCCACCAACCACAGTAGTTTTTTGTAGGTAAACATGGCACTCTCTCCTCTGAAAACAGGATTCAGGATTCAGGAGTCAGGAATTAGGGAAATGCTCAGGCATGTCACCCCGCCAACTGCACGCGGGGCAGGCCCTGAGCCGAAGGCGAAGGGTCTCCCGACTGGTTAAAAGTTAATATTCATCCTCGTTGCAGCAGCGCAGCTTCGGTTAGTCTCCCTTGAAAGTAAACGAATAGCGAACACTTGCGCCTGCGCGCAGTGCAGGTGTAGCAAATGTAGGGGCGCTTCGCGAAGCGCCCCTACTCTATTTCCATCCGTCCCACAGGGAGGCTTCGCTCTGCCGGGACATGCAATGGGCACCCCGGAACTGTCACACGCTCCTGAAATTAATAAACCTGACTCAAGAGTCAGGTTTGAATACTGGCTTATTTAAAATGATACGCCGGCCCGGCGGCCAACCTTCACGGCTCGTCGTCACCAAATTCGTCATCAACCCAAAACTCATCGTTATCGGGGTCAAAGGTTTCGGCCAGAACAGCCAGCGCATGTTCGGCCAGGGGTTCCGGCACCAGCACGTTGGCCGAGCCGAGCGGCCCCACCGTTAACCCCAGCACCGCACCGAGCGCCTCTTGCTGGACAATCGCCGGGATATCAAGGCTGTCCAGCCGCCCTTTGATAACCACCGCCTCGCCGGGGTTGAGATTTTCGGCAACCTTAACCCAGCGCGTCGTTTCGGAGCCGCCGCGGGTAGTTTCGGTTGTTTTAGCCGCGTTTTTTTGAGACCGCGGCCACGGGAGTGCGTTATCCAGTATACCGGCCATGCCGTACCTCCAAGTTGATATTGATACCAGATATTCTACCCAGAGACAAGGGCAATCAAAAATTATGGAAAGCAGTTTGTTGAATTGCTCAGTCCGGCTTATAATTACGGCCTTGTAAGTTTACCCTAACAAATAACCTCAATCCACTTGGGTTTGAGTACAGGAGTTTGAAATTATGGCAATATCGTTGCAAATTATTCAGATCATTCTGTCAGTTGCGCTGATCACGCTGGTTCTGCTGCAGGCCAAGGGCGGCGGCATCGGCGGGATTTTTGGCGGTGACGGCGGCGTTTATCGCACCCGCCGCGGCCTGGAAAAAACCATGTACCAGTCTACCATTGGGCTGGCCATTATCTTTTTTGTAACGGCGCTGCTCATTGTAACCTACGCCGGCTAAGTCAGCCCGGCTTCACTCATCAGAATTGCTGTTTAAAACCGATGCACAACAGGGCGCTCCTGTTGTGCATTTTGTTGACACCGCATTAAAAGGATTGCTTTTTGGGACGTTATATTCGCTGGCAGGCGATTTTAACCGTTACCGGTATCGCAATGACGATGGCCTTTTTGAGCTTTTTGTCGTTATCGCGCAAAACCGTAACCATCCCCGATATCGGCGGCACTTACACCGAAGCGATTGCCGGCAGCCCGCAGTTTGTTAACCCGCTACTGGCCCAATACAACCAGGTTGACCAGGATTTGGTGGCGTTGATTTTTAACGGCCTCACCAAAATGGACGGCGACGGCACGCTCCAGCCGGTTTTGGCCCGGAGCTGGGATGTTAGCGACGACGGGTTGGTGTATGTGTTTCGGCTGCGGCGAGATGTGCGCTGGCAGGATGGCGAGCCGTTTACCGCCGACGACGTGCTGTATACCATCAATTTAATGCAGGACCCGGATTTTCCGGGCGCGCCCTACCTGAGCCAGTTGTGGAACTCGGTGCAGGTTGAAAAGCTGGGCGATTACACCGTGCGGTTCATTTTACCTGAACCGCTGCCCGCGTTTGCCGAATTTACGACCACCGGCATTTTGCCCCAACACCTGCTCAAAAATATGCCCGCCCGCGATCTGCTGAATCACTCCTTCAATCTTAACCCGGTGGGGACTGGCCCATTTAAGCTGGACATGGTGAACGCCCAGCACGCCCGACTATCGGCCAATCCGTTTTATTGGGGCAGCAAACCCCGGCTGGCCGGGCTGGAATTTAAGTTTTACCGCAGCTTTCAGGAAACAATCTCCGCCTATGAAGATGGCGACGTGCAGGGTATTAGTTACATTCCGCCCATGTTAATGCCGGCGGTGCAAAAACTGGATACGCTCAATATCTACAGCGGCCGGTTATCGGGGTACAATATTGTGTACCTCAATCTACAAAACAGCGACAAGCTGCCGTTCTTTCAGGATAAAAACGTGCGACAGGCGCTGCTGGCGGCGCTCAACCGGCAGGCAATCATCGACTCGGCCATCAACGGCCAGGGGTTGATTGCCAGCGGGCCAATTTTGCCCTGGAGTTGGGCCTACAACGCCGGCCAGTCGAGCATCGGTTTTGACCCGCAGCATGCGGCGCAATTGCTTGATGACAGCGGCTGGACTGACTCCGATGGCGATGGTATCCGTGATAAAGAAGGGGTGAAGCTGGCCTTTAACCTGCTCAGCAGCGAAGAGCCGGACAAAATCAACGTGGCCCGCGCCGTCAGCGAGCAGTGGCAGCGCGCCGGCATTTCGGCCACGGTTGAAATTGTCGGCGCGGGCCTGGGCGACCGGCTGGTTAACCACAACTTTGACGCCGCCCTGGCCGAAGTGCTCACCGCCGGCGATCCCGACCCCTACCCCTTGTGGCACCAAACCCAAATTGACGGCGGCCAAAATTACGCCGGTTGGGACAACACCGAGGCTTCCAAACTACTCGAAGCCGCCCGCACCATCACCGACCGGGGCCGCCGCAGCGACGACTATTTTGAATTTCAGCGCATTTTTGCCGCTGAAGTGCCCTCGCTCATTTTGTACCATCCGGTTCACACCTACGGCGTCAGCAACCAGGTTTACGATGTCCGGCTGGCCCCCATGACCAACCCCAGTGATCGTTTTGCCACCGTCACCGACTGGTACGTTCTTACCCGCCAGGTTGTCTACTCCGAAAACCGGTAACAGTTGACTGCCAAAATGACAAATATCCGCTAATCCACGATAATTGTCACTACAATTTTGGCCGATAGTGTGCTATCATGTTTAGCACCATCACCCTTTTGGCCTGCCTTTCCCCACAGTAATTTCTCCCGCTGTTCTCGCCTCAACTATTTACTCCGATGCTCATTGGCGTGTATCTATCGCAACCGCAAACTCCTTTAACGCCCCTGTCTGGTCGCATTAAAAATCTATTGCATTTATTAACATGCACCGTAAAAAAATCGAAAGGAGTTTTTACTATGGCAGTGATAACCATTTCTCGGCAGTTTGGCAGCGGCGGCGACGAAATTGCGAACCGCGTTTGTGAAACGCTGGGGTATCGCTTTTTTGACAAACGCCTGATGACTCAGGTTGCGGCCGAAGTAGGACTTTCTGACAGCGAAATTCTGGATTTTTCCGAGGACCACTACCAAACCCGCAGCTTTCTGGAACGATTGACGGCCTGGCGCGGCTCCAGAACTCTGGGCGAAGCTCGCACCTGGAGCGACGCCGGCGGCGGCGTGCTCGCCCGCGAGGTGACCAAGCTCGATGAAGCCGCCGGAGTGTCGTTTGTGCGCGGCACCATTCTGGCCGTGTACGAGCGTGGCAACGTGGTCATCGTTGGCCGCGGCGGGCAGGCGGTGCTCAAAGACAAACCGGGTGTGCTCCACGTTAGGATTGTTGCGCCTTATCAGGCCAGAGTCCAGCGCCTGCTGGAACGCGAAAACTTCAACCCCGGCGGCGCTAAAGATACCGTTCTCAAACACGATCGGGCTTCGGCAGAATACTTGAAACGATTTTACGATGTGGACTGGGAAGACCCCATGCTCTACGACCTGATACTCAACACCAACAAGTACGATGTAAAAAGCGCGGCGCACATTATTGTTAATGCGGTTGGCCATCTGCCCACAGAAAAGAAAGAATAGCGATCGTCAGCCCAACCGTCTCCCCGAAATTTGGGGAGGCGCGACTCAGAAAGCGGCCGGGCCGTCGTTTGGCATTGTTCACAAATCGGGGTACAATCGAACCACTTGTTAACTTAACCCGAGGATTGTATGAGCAAACCATTTAACTACGGCGGCCAGGCCGTCATCGAAGGGGTGATGATGCGTGGCCGCAAACACATGGCTGTGGCCGTCCGTAATCCGCAGGGCGAAATTGTCTTGCACACCGAACCCCTCAACCCCCGCATCTATTCCAGTTTTATCAACAAAGTGCCGTTTATCCGGGGTTTTACCCTGTTGTGGGATACCCTGGTACTGGGCATGCGCACGCTGATGTACTCCGCCGATGTGGCGATGGGCGAGGAAGATGTTGAATTTTCCGGCCCGATGGCCTGGGGCGCGGTTGCCGTTTCGCTGGTTTTGGCGCTGGCCATCTTTTTTGTCAGCCCGCTGGCGCTCATCAGCCTGATCAACTATTTTGTCGAAATACCGCTGCTGGTGCAGCACCTCATTGAAGGGGTTGTCCGGCTGGCCCTGTTTATTGGGTATGTCTGGGCCATTGGCCACATGGACGACGTGCGGCGCGTGTTTGGCTATCACGGCGCCGAACACAAAGCCATCAACGCCTATGAAAACAATGTTGACATGGTGCCGGAAAAAGTGGCGCAGTGCAGTATTGTCCATCCCCGCTGCGGAACGGCTTTTTTGCTGATAGTGATGGTCATTTCAATTTTTGTGTTTGCGCTGGTGGGCAATCCCAACATCTGGCTCAAAGTTCTTTCCAGAATTGTGCTGATTCCGGTGATCGCCGGCATTGCCTACGAATTTTTAAAGTTTAGCGCCGTCCATCAGGAAAACCGGATAATGAAACTGCTTATTGCCCCCGGCCTGGCCCTGCAGGGTATGACCACCCGCGAGCCAGACCTGAGCATGCTGGAGGTATCCATTGCCGCGCTCCAACGGCTGCTGGTCGAAGAAGAACTGGCCGCCGAAACCGCAACTGTTGAAAGCGACACCGTTACTGCGCAAAGCTCGGCCTAGCCGGGCAGCGTCAACTTAAAAAATGGTGAGACTCTCAAATGATTCGACAGGCAACAACCACCGACAAACTTCGAGCACAATCTCTCAACCGGACCGGCCTGGAGCACTTTGACCACTGGGAACTGGACAGCGCCATCACCTTGTTTCAGGAAGCGGCCCGGCTTGATGATCAACTGCCCGAATATCACCTGAACCTGGCTCGCGCCCAGGTGCGGATGGGTGATTACGAGCAAATGCTCCAGGCTTTGGGCGATTATTTACGCACCGAAACCAACAAAACCCTGATCGACCGCTTTGAAACGCTCTTTAGCAACTCACTGGACGATGTAGAATCGCTGCTTACCAGCGTTATGCCTCAGCAGAACATTGCGCTGGAAATTGTTGGCGCCGCTATTCAAATGTGGGTTGAATACCGGGTCACTATCGGCGCAGCACCGCTCGATTTGACCCACCCGGAAACCTGGGCCGCTGCTTTGGATTACACTGTTCGTAAAATCAACTTTTTGGATGCCGCCCTCGAAGACCTGGCCGGATGGTATAACGCCACAGAAGATGCCATCCGCACCCGCCACCAGAGTCTGGTCAAAATATTAGATATTATGCCGTGCGACTATCGCTATTATCGCGGCGAGGATAACCCGCTCGATAAGCTTGTTGAAGCAGCAATGATGCTGGAAGAACTTGAGGCCCGTTTCAAGGCCGACTAACCTGCTCGCACTCAACCACCCATTCTGGTACAACCATACCGGCTACTGGCAGGGATAATATCCTTCGCTTCGTATTTCACCACAGCCCAGGCAAAAGCTGTTGATTCCGTTTGGCGTTGGCCAAACTTAAAATCTCATCCCTATTTTATTGAAAGGAGTAGCAATGGAAAACGTTGGAGTTTTTTCCAAAAAAGTTGGATTAGACGCGCAGGGATTAACCAACCTCAACAAGGTTTACTGGAACCTGTCAACGGCGTCGTTGTATGAAGAAGCCGTCAAACGCGGCGAAGGCACAGTTGTGCATCTGGGGCCACTGGTGGTAGACACCCGGCCGCACACCGGCCGCTCCCCCAACGACAAATTTACGGTCGATGAACCATCCAGCAGCGAGCATATCTGGTGGGGTAAAGTCAATAAACCCATCCCCGCCGAAAATTTTGACGACCTGCACGGCCGGATGACCGCCTATTTGCAAAACAAAGATGTATTTGTGCAGGATTGCTGGGCCGGCGCCGACCGGGACTACCGGCTGGCGGTACGGATAATCACCGAGCGCGCCTCGGCCAGCATGTTCTCGCGCAATATGTTCATCAAATCAAAACAGGACGAGCAGGAAACCTTTGAGCCGCAATTTACCGTGCTGGCGGTACCCAGCTTCCACGGCCGGGGCAAAAACGACAACCTCAACACCGAAACCTTCATTTTGGTTAATTTTGCCAAAAAACTGGTGCTGATTGGCGGCAGCAAATACAACGGCGAAATCAAAAAATCCATCTTTACTGTGATGAACTATCTGCTACCGCTCAAAGGCGTTATGCCAATGCACTGCTCGGCCAACTACGGCCCCGAAGGCGATACCGCTTTGTTCTTTGGGCTGAGCGGCACTGGCAAAACCACCCTCTCCGCCGACTCCTCCCGCACGCTGATTGGCGATGATGAGCACGGCTGGAGCGACAACGGCATTTTCAATTTCGAAGGCGGTTGCTACGCAAAGGTTATTCGCCTGTCCAAAGAAGCCGAGCCGGAAATCTTTGAGACAACCCGTCGCTTTGGCACGCTGCTGGAAAACGTGGTGTTTGACCCCATTGGCCGCCGGGTAGATTTTGATGACGGCTCGATGACCGAAAACACCCGCGCTTCGTACCCCATCGATTACATCCCCAACGCCGCCCTCGATGGGTTGGGCAAGGGGCATCCCAAAAATGTTATCTTCCTCACTGCCGATGCTTTTGGCGTGCTGCCGCCCATTTCCCGGCTCACCCCGGCCCAGGCGATGTACCACTTTATTTCTGGCTACACCGCCAAAGTTGCCGGCACAGAACGTGGCGTCACCGAACCGCAGGCCACCTTTAGCGCCTGCTTTGGCGCCCCGTTTATGGCCCATCACCCCGGCGTTTACGCCGACCTGCTGGGCAAAAAGATCGCCGCGCACAACTCAACCGTGTGGCTGGTGAACACGGGCTGGAGCGGCGGCCCCTACGGCGTTGGCCAGCGAATGCAAATTGCCTACACCCGGGCTATGGTTCACGCCGCGCTGGAAGGCCGATTGGACAAGGTTGCCTTTGAAACCGACCCTACTTTCGGCGTGGAAGTGCCAAACTCCTGCCCCGGTGTGCCGCCAGAAGTGCTCATTCCGCGCAACACCTGGAACGACAAAGCCGCCTACGATGCGCAAGCCAAAAAACTGGCCGAGATGTTCATCAACAATTTCAAGCAATTTGAAGATGGCGTCTCCAGCGAAATCAAGGCTGCCGCGCCCAAACCGTAAATTACTACTCCAAAAACAAAACAGCCCGGCAAAAAACCGGGCTGTTTTGTTTTATGGGCCAAGATTGCAGAAATTGATTCCAGGTTTGGCCCCCACCCCCTGCCCCCTCCCCCAAAATGGGGGAGGGGAAAACATTACGTGGTCAGTTTGGGGCGGCTTTGCCGCCCCAAACTGACCACAAAAGATAAATCCCCCTTCTCCCCGGCGGGGAGAAGGGGGTAGGGGCAAAGAAGAGTTGACAGATTTATGGGTAAAGACAAGCCGTCTGGGAGAGGGGGCAGGGGGTGAGGGGCAAACAAAAACCTTATTTGATAAGCCCAACCCGCGCGGGAAAACAGGTTACAACTTTAGCCGCTTAAAAATCCCTTCCGGCATGTGCCGGATCAATAACATAATAAAGCGCCACATCCACAGGCTGTAAACCACATTACTCTGCCGGGAATAGGCCCGAAAAACGTCGGCGGCCACCTGCGCCGGTTTGGCCGTAACCGGCTTTGGCAGCGGCAGGCCGGCCGTCATTTTGGTGCGAACAAACCCCGGTTTCACCGTTATCACGTGGACGCCGCGCTTAAACAGCCGGTTGCGCAGCCCGGATAAATAGGCCGTAAAAGCCGCTTTGGCGCTGCCGTACAGGTAATTGCTCTGGCGGCCCCGGTCGCCGGCCACCGAACTGATGCCGATGATGGTGCCGCTGCCACGCCGTTCAAAATCATTAGCGACGATGTTCAAAATGGAAACCGCGCCGGTGTAATTGGTGTCGATGATTTTGTGCGCCTCGGTAAAATCACTTTGGGCGGTTGTCTGGTCGCCCAGGTAGCCAAACACACAAATAGCCACATCCGGGCCGGCCGGCAGGTTGCGGTAAAACTCGGCGTGGCTGGCAAAGTCGAGCGCGTCAAACTCAACCGCCGTCGCCGCCACATCGTGCCGAATTTTCAAATCGCTCACGGTTTCGGCCAGCCGCCCGGCCTGCCGCGCGGCCAGCAGTACATTGAACCCCTGGCCGGCAAAGGCGTGGGCCAACGCCACCGCCATATCCGAGGCCGCTCCCAAAATAAGTACGGTTTTCATTGAGTAATCCCTACCCGGTCCGATTGATATGATCTGAATTTGCCACTGGTGTTGATCTGGCGCACGTTTTCGATAAACTTGTCCACTTGCGGGTAGCTCTGCTTAAACGTACCCTGGCTCATACGCACATCTTTGGTAAGATACAACCGCCCACCGTACGAGAGCACAATCTGGTCCAGCTCGTCCAAAAATTCAAACAGCCCCGGCTGGATGGGGAAATCCAGCGCCAGCGAATAACCTTCCATTGCAAAGGGCAAATAGCCGTGCTGCCGGCCGTACAGCTTCAACACCGCCAAAAATGACACCATCCCGCTGTGGGTGATTCGCTCCAAAATCCGGTGCATCCCTTCGCGGCTATTTTTTTTGGGCAAAATGAACTGGTACTGGGTAAACCCCCGCGAGCCGTAAACCCGGTTCCAGTTAGAAATTATATCGAGCGGGTAGAAAAAGGTGTTGTAATCAACCACCGCGTCCACCCGCTCGGCAAACTGTTTGCCATAATACAATTCGTTAAAAATGCGCATCGACAGCGAATTGAGGGCGAAGCTCGGGAAGCTGATGGGCACATTCAGCCGCAGCTTCGGTTTGAGATTGAGCGGGTCGCGGCGCCGGGCCTCATCGGGTAAATCGGCCACCCGCGCGTGGTCGCCGCGCATCAAAATGCCGCGCCCCATGCTGTCACCGCGAGTCAGGCAGTCGATCCAGGCCACGGAGTAGGGCCAGCTTTCGGACTCCTCAAACAAATCCATCAAGTGATCCAGATTTTTGGCCTTGATCGATTGCTGTTTGAAATACGCGGTCTCAACGGGGATAAGTTTCAGCGTGGCGTTTAAAATAACGCCGGTCAGCCCCATCCCGCCGCAGGTGGTCCAAAACAGTTCCGTGTTCTCCTGCGGCGAGCATTTGACCACCCGGCCATCGGCCAGCATCAACTCAATGTCAAGCAGGTGATCGCTGAAGTTGCCGGCCTTGTGCTGGCTTTTGCCGTGCACATCGGCGGCAATTGCCCCACCAACAGTCACCTGTTTGGTGCCGGGCGTTACCGGCAAAAACCAGCCTTTAGGCACAATCACGTCCAGCAACTCCGATAAAATTACGCCGGACTGGCAGCGCATTATCCCCGCTTCGGTATCAAAGTCTAAAAACCGGTTGTACTTGAGGCAGGAGATGATGTTCGGCGCCAGCGACTGGTCGCCGTAGCTGCGGCCGTTGCCGCGGGCAATCACGTTATCGGTGCGGGTGACAATTTGGCGCAGCGTTTCCACCGTGTCAAACTCGTAAATTTTAACGGCCGGCCGGGGGTAGTTGCCCCAGTTACTCAGCGTGGTTCGCCCCTGCGGGTCACTGCCACCCGGTTTCACTTTTTCCAGCAATTGCCGGCGCGTTTCTTTCCCGGAGCGCGGCGCGAGCAAAAAGCCGGCTATCAACCCGGCCAGGCCGCCGCAGAAAAGCGCAACCAGCAGGGCAAAAATATTTCTTCGCGGCGGGCGGCAGCGTTCCGCCCGCTGAAACAACGAGGTTCGTCGTTTGGTCATTCAGTTATCCTTTCCACATCGTGTCCTGCAAAATGTCATTCCCCATTATGAAACAAATGACTAATTTCACAAAATTTGCGCCGTGGCATTCACATTTGGCCCAGCGGAATGTAAAAGGTATAATTTTTCGTCACAAAAGCGAAAGGAGCATGCGATTGACCGTAGAAATTTCCCCTGCAGAAGCCAAACTTGAAGATTTGCGGCTGTTTTCGGGCACGGCCAACCAACCGCTGGCCGCAGCCGTGGCCGGCGAACTCGGCATCCAGCTTTCGCCGGTAACCATCACCCATCTGGCCGACAGCGAAATCCACGTTAAAATTGATGAACTGGTGCGCCACCAGGATATCTACATTATCCAACCCTGTGCCCAGCCGGTAAACGACAATTTTATGGAGCTGCTGCTGCTCATCGATGCCTTCCGGCGCGCGTCGGCGCGCTACATCAACGTAGTGGTGCCGTACTTTCCGTACGCCCGCCAGGACCGCATGGCCACCGGCCGCGAGGCCATCAGCGCCAAAATGGTAGCCCGTATGCTGGAAATGGCCGGGGCCAGCCGCGTGGTGTACGTTGATATCCATTCGCTGCAAATTCAGGGTTTTTTTGAAATCCCGGTCGATCCGCTGTCGGCGCTGCCGGTGCTGGCCGGCTATTTTCAGGACGAGGCCCGTTTCCCCGTCGATGAAACGGTTATTGTGTCGCCGGATGTGGGCCGGGCGCGGCTGGCCGGCAAATACGCCGAGCAACTGGGCATGGGGCTGGTGGTGATGCACAAACGGCGGCTGGGCTTCAGCCAAACCAAAACCACCACCGTTGTTGGCGATATTGAGGGCAAAACCGCCATTCTCATTGATGATATGGTGGCCGGCGGCAGCGTGCTGGAGCAGATTCCGGCGCTCATCGAGGCTGGAGCCAAACCGCCGGTCTACCTGTCGATCACCCACCCGGTGCTGCTGCCCTCGGCCCTGCGCCGGCTTGACCGCGACTATATCGCCGAGCTGGTGACCACCAACTCAATTTACATCCCGCCGGAAAAAATGCACCCCAAAATCAGGGTGCAATCCATTGCCCATCTGCTGGCCGATGTGATTTTGCGCATCCACTGCGGCAAAACCATCAGCCCTTTACTGCGGCTGCTGTAACTTAGCCCAAACGCGCCGCCGGTGCTATAATAAGCGGTCGATATAGTCAAAGGACATAACCGTGACCGAAAAACTGCCCAGGATTGCCACCTTCCGGCCGGTGGTTCTGCCCGACCGCCGCCGCGTGATGATGGAAATGGTGGTTGACAACCTGCCAACCGTTTTTGCCAACGTGAGCTTTTCATTTCCCGATATGTCGCCCAGCCCGCCGGAAAAACCCGATCCCGACGCGCCCAGCCCCTACCCGGACGTGGTGCTGAGCATCCTCAACAGCCAGCGCCGAGAAGTGGCCAGCCTGCTGATTGTGGAACACAAAGAGCCGCACACCTCGCTCACCCTGCACCTGCGCGCCCCTAACGACAACGAACAGTACATTGCCCGCGCCGAAATGACTTACCAAAATAACACCCTCGACGTGGTTGAGGTGCCGTTTACGTTACAACAGGCGGAGCGATGAACGGATTTTTGCCCCAGCTTCACTGGACTAACCTGCTCATTATCCCCGGTTTGCTCATCGGTTACACCATTCACGAGCTGGCCCATGCCCTGGCCGCCTACTTTTTTGGCGACACCTCGCAGGTGGAACGGGGTAAATTTACGCTCAATCCGTTCCGGCACATCTCCTGGCTCGGTTCGATTGCTTTTTTGCTCATCGGCATCGGCTGGGCCGACCCGCTGGAAATCAGCCCGCAAAATTACAAAAATCGCTGGCTGGCGCTGACCTTCACCGCGCTGGCCGGACCGCTGGTCAGCCTCACGTTTGGGCTGACCACGCTGCTGTTTACCCTGCTGATGGCCGCCGTGCTGGTTTATAACAGCAATCTGCCCACCGACACAATTTTGCAGTTTTTCTTCCCCATCGTTACTGAAAACCGGCCGCAGGCCTTTGATATGCAGGCTCTGGCTATTGCCTTTACTTCAAAAGTGGCGGTGGCCAGTTTTTGGATTGGCTTTACCAGCCTGCTGCCGCTGCCTCGCATGGACGGCTTTGTGGCGCTGATCGGGCTGGTATCGCACTACCGCAGCCGGAAAATGCCGCAACCGCAAGCCGTGCCCAAAGCAACGCACCCGACGGCCAACATGCAGAGCCGGATTATCCCGGTTGACCAATACACCCGGCGCAACAACGTGGCCGACATCCACTTTAAACTCGGCACCGAATACCACCAAACCAACAAATTTGACGACGCCATCGCCCGTTACCGGCAGGCCATTGCCAACGATCAGAATTTTGGCCCGGCGTATGTAAATCTGGGGCTGGCCTACCTGGGCAAAGGCAAGCGGCGCGAGGCCATTCACGCCTTTCGCGGCGCAATCCAGTTTGCCGACGACCAAAAATCGCACCAGGAAGCCTGGTACCAGCTTCACCAGCTCAGCGAAGTCACGCCCATTGATGACCACGCCGAAGAAAGCCTGTCGGAGTTGGGTGCTTCGCCGTGGACGGACACCAAGCCCAAACCCAACTGGCCGGGGCTGGCGGTGAGCGCGGCGCTGCTGCTGCTGGCCGGCATCGCCTTTTACAGCTACCTGTTTGCCGGCCTGGCCCAAATGCTGCAAGGCTAAGCCGTGGCGATGACCCACCCTCGTTTAGTCACAAGCCTGCTGGCATTAGGCATTATCGCCTACAGCGCCTTTTTCTCAACGCAACTCATTCTCCATTTCGACTCGTTTGGCTCGCGGGCGCTGGATTTGGGCAACCACAGCCAAACCATCTGGAACACCTCGCGGGGTAACTGGTTTCACCAAACCAACCAGCCCGGCGCAACCAGCCGGCTCAGCCTCCACGTCGAGCCGATTCTGCTGCCGGTGTCGCTGCTGTATTTAATTTACCCCGGCCCGGAAATTCTGTTTGTGTTTCAAAGTCTGGTTGCGGCGCTGGGGGCCGTCCCCGTTTTTGCCCTGGCCCGCCGCACCCTCCACAGCGACTGGCTGGCGCTGCTGTTTGCGCTGGTCTACCTGCTGCTGCCGCCGCTGCAAGCCGCCACCCTGCTCGATTTTCACGCCGTCACCCTGGCCCCCACCTTTTTGCTGGCCGCCTTCTATTTTATGGAGACGCGCCGTGCCGGCTGGTTTGCCCTGTTTGCCGCGCTGGCCGTGGCCTGCAAAGAAGACATCACGCTAATTGTGCTGCTGCTGGGGCTGTACGCGCTGGTGGTCAACCGGCAGGGGCGGCTCGGCGGGCTGACCATCGCCCTATCGCTGGTTTGGGCGGCGGTGGCCGTGTTTGTCATCCCCCGCACCTTTGCCGGCACCGAAAACATCCACTGGAACCGCTACGATCATTTGGGCAGCAATCCGCTCAACATTGTGTTCAACCTGTTTGTGCAGCCGCAGCTTTTTATCAACCACCTCCGCGCCGTCGATGCCGTGGGCTACCTGCGGTTGCTGCTGGCCCCCACCGCCTACACCGCCCTGCTCAACCCGCTCACCCTGCTGCTGGCGCTGCCGTCGCTGGGCATCAACCTGCTCAGCAGTTTCCCGCCGATGCAGCGCGTCAACTCGCTCATTTACGCCGCGCCGCTGGTGCCGGCGCTGATGATCAGCAGCATTTACGGGGTGCGCAATTTAAAACGATGGCTGCGGCGGCTCGATGCCAGCTTTGCCGGGGCGAGCAGCGGGCTGCTCGGCGCGACCATCGCCGCGGCCGCGCTGGCTTATCACCTGCAATTTGGCTACCTGCCGACCGGCGGGCAATTTCGCGGCTGGGAAGAAGTCACGGAGCACGACCGCCGCGCCGCCGGGATTTTTGCCCAAATCCCGCCCGAAGCCAAACTGTCGGCGATGGACCGGCTCAACCCGCATGTGAGCCAGCGCGAAACACTCTACATTTTTGACCGTATCGACGACGCCGACACCATTTTGCTCGATGTAACGCAGGATTCGTGGCCGCTGCACCCGGTGGCGCTGCGCCAACGCGTTGACGATTTTTTGCGCAACGGCTTCGGCATTGTTACCGCCAACGATGGCTATTTGCTGCTGGCCAAAAACCGGCCCGACCTGCCCACTCACCTGCCCGATCAATTTTTTGATTTTGCCCGCGTGGCCAACCCGGCCGAATTTTCACCGCAATATCCGGCCCACGTGGTGTTCGATGACCGGCTGGAGCTGCTGGGCTACGATCTGTCGCTGGGGGCGCACGAGCAATTTTTGCCGGTGCTCACTTTCTACTGGCGGGCGCTCAAACCGCTGGACACCGACTACACGTTGTGGCCGTTCACCCTCAACCGCAGCGGCCAGCCCATCGAAACCCCGGCCGAGCGGCCGCTGGTGAGCACTATCTGGTACCCCACCTCGCGCTGGCAGCCCGGCGAGATCATCCGCACCCGCACCCTGCCGTTTGATCTGGCCTCCAATTTTGGCGATGAATTTACCGTGGCCGTGGGCGTTGCTGCCGGCGACTGGTTCACTCCGGCGCAGCGGCTCGGTATCTCACAGGCCGATGGCCCCGTTTTTGAGCAAAACACGTGGACGCGGCTGGGCGCGTTTGTCCGCACCGGGCGCAAAAGCTACCAACCTGTATCGCCCGATTCGCCGCCGCCCCAACTGCCGATGCAGACCCAATTTTGGGACATCATCAATCTCACCGGTGTCACGTTGCCGCAAACCCCGCTGCGCCCCGGCGAGTCGCTGCCGCTCAGCCTTTACTGGCAGAGCAGCGCGCCCATCACTGTGGATTTGACCACCTTTGCTCACCTGCGCAACACCGCCGGCGACGTGGTGGCTCAACTCGATTGGGGGCCGCAGGACGCGCTCGGCTACCGGCCCACCAGTTCGTGGCAGCCGGGCCAGCCGGTGATTGACAGCCAAATGCTGCCGCTGCCGGCTGATTTACCGCCGGGCGAGTACCAGTTGGTGGTGGGCTGGTATTACGGGCCAACCGGCCAGCGCCTGCCCGTTACAAATTCGAGCGGGCCGCCGGCGGCGGATAATGTGATCAACCTCGGCCCGGTTACTGTGCGATAGGCTCATTCTCTCCGATGGGGGGAACAGGGATTTTTTGTGCGACGGGGCGGGCGCAAAGCGCCCGCCCCGTCGCACTTCTCCGTTCCCCTCCCCCTGGCAGGGGGAGGGGTTAGGGGTGGGGGTTTCCTATCGATTCATCACCGCATTGAGCACCGGCCGGGCAATTCGATACGCCAGCGACTCATCGGCGGTGGCGCTGGTTACCACCACTACTACGGCATAACGCGCCGGAATGGGATTGCTGGCCGGACTGGCAGCGGCCGGCGTCGCTGCGGGAATCTGGCCGGGGTCAAAAATCAGGCCGCCGTCCCCCATCGCCGCCGAAGACGCCACCGCGGGTTGCGGCGAAACGTTGGTCGGCCCCAACCCGGCAAACCAGCTCAAATAAGCCTGGCCGGTATCGGTGGGCGTGGCCAGCCCGCTCAGGCCGATGATCTGACCCTCTTTTTGCGTGAGCAGCGCGCGCCCGGCCAGAGCTGTTGCAGGCTGAATCACCGGCTGCCAGTCGGCATGGCTGTTGAGCAGCAGGGTGGGGTTGGGCAGGCGGCCGGCGCGATCCAGCCCGGCCAGCAGGCGGGCCACATGCAGCGGCGTTATCGCCAAATCGCGGGCAGTTTCTTTGCCGGCCGGCGGGAAATCGGGCAGCAGCCCCGCCGCAGACTGAAAACCGGGCACCGGCCGGGCCAGCCCCAACTGGTGAGCCGTAGCCCGATAGCCGGTTGGCCCCAGCGGCCGGGTCAAGTCTGCTAGCGGCGCGCCGGCCGGGTTGGACGGCACCGCCGCGCCGGCCTCGTGCAGGCCGATGAGCGCCACCAACCGCGCCAGATCGCCCACGGGAAACAGCCCCTGGGTGGCCCGGTTAAGCAGCGGCGCCCGGGCATCGGTGCGCAGGGTCTCCCAGGCTTCATCGAGCGTGTTGGGGTCAAACGTGGGATGGCTGGCCATCGCCAGCACCGCGCCGCTGTCCAGATCGAGCAGCACCACCGCCCCCTCCCGATCCCCCAACGCCACATCGGCGGCGGCCTGCGCCGGCAAATCGATGGTCAATTGTACGTCATCGCCCACCAGCGGCCGGTGCAGCAGATCGTTCCAGAATCGATCCTCGGCAGTGAGGCCGACCACGCCGCGCAAAATGGGATCAAACGCGGCCTCGGTGCCACCCACGCCGTAGCGAATACTGTAATAGCCCGTCACCGACGACAGGCGCGGGTAGGGGTAACGCCGCAGCGCCAACCCATCGGCGGCAATAATGGTTTCGGCGATGGGGATGCCGCTGCGCGACAACAGCCGGCCGCGGTCGATTTTTTGCTGGGCGACCACCAGCCGGGGGTTGTCTCGCCGGGAGACCAGCAGCGGCGACAGCAGGACCTGCCACAGCACCAGCCCGCCGGCCGTCACCAGCAGCCCAAAGAAGATGCCGCGAGCCAGCGGCAAATGATAAATAGCCGGCGCAGGCTGATAGCGGGGCGCCGGCGGGCCGGTCGAAATAAAAAAGAGCAGGCCGATCATAAAAAAGCTGACTAACAAACTGCTGCCGCCGTAACTGACAAATGGCAGGGTAACGCCGGTCAGCGGCATCAATTTGAGCGTACCGGCGGCAATAACAATAGTTTGCAGCCCCAGCAGCGTGCCAATGCCGGCCGCCAATAGCTGCTCAAACTCAGTGCGGGCGCGGATGGCAATAAAAAAGGCGCGGCCCACCAGCAGCCCAAAACAGATCAGCACGCCCAGCGCACCCAGCAGGCCGTACTCCTCACCGATGGCGGCAAAAACAAAATCGGTGTGGACAACGGGGATGGCGGTGGGCAGGCCCTGCCCCAGCCCCTGCCCCAGCACCCCGCCGCTGGCAAAAGCCAGCAGCGATTGCACAATCTGAAACGAGCGGCCGGCCGGGTCGAGCCACGGGTCCAAAAAAGCATCCACTCGCAGCCGGACCACATCAAACAACCAGTAGCCGGTCAGCGCGGCCACAATCAGCAGCAACGTGCCGGCCCAAATGTAGCGTAGCTGGCCGGTGGCGGCGTAAAGCATCCCCAAAAATGTACCAAAAAAGAGGAGCGCCGCGCCCAGATCGCGCTGCCAGACCAGCAGCACCATGCTGAACCCCCACATCAACAGCATCGGCCCCAGATAGGCCGGGTGGGGAATGGGCAATCGGCCCAGATAGGCCCGCGCGTTGACCAGCGCATGGCGGCGGTCGGCCAGATAGCCGGCCAAAAAAACCACCAGCAGTAGCTTGAGCAACTCCGAGGGCTGAAAATAGAGGCCGCCCAGCGACAACCACAAGCGCGCGCCGTAGCCACTGGGATTGACACCAAAAATCAGCGTGCTGGCCAGCAAAGCCAGGCCGGCAAAGAGCCAGGTGTATTTGTAGCGGCGCAGCCAGTCAAGATTTTTGGGGACGAGGGTTACGGCCAACAGCAGCATCGTGGCCAGCACCAGCCAAAAAAGCTGGCGGGTAACAAACACGGGCGCGAGCCGGGCAATCAGCACCAGTCCAAAACCGCTCAAAAAGAAGGTAACCGCCAGCAGCAGGGGATCGCCGGGGGAAGGGCCAAAGCGACGTCGCAGCAAAGCCAGCGACCCGCCAACGCAACCCAGCAGCACCGCCAGCGGCAAAAATGTTGCCGGCTGGATGCTGTCGCCGGCAGCCAGTGCCAGTTGCAGCAACGCCAGCCCCACAAACAGAAAAGCCAGCCCGTACAGCACAGTCAGGGCTAACGCCCCGCCCGCCCGGGCTGGCCGGATATCGGTTTGAAGTTTACTGGTAATACTTGGCAATAAACAGCTCCAGTTTGTGCCAGGTGTCGGCGGGCACATCGGCGCGGTGACGGCTGCTGATGATAGCCGTGGACAGGGCGCTGTGGCTGGGCATGTTGGGCGCGCCGGCCAGTTTTTTGACCGCGTTGCGAATTGCCTGCTTGGCCACATCGACATTGGCCTGCAAATTGGCAATGACGGCATCCACCGTGACCGGCTCCTCAGATTGGTGCCACACGTCGTAATCGGTAATGTGGGCCATTGTAGCGTAGGCAATTTCGGCCTCGCGGGCCAGAAACGCTTCGGGGATGGTAGTCATGCCGATGATGTCGCAGCCCCAGCGGCGGAACACCCGGCTTTCGCCGATGGTGCTGAAGCGCGGCCCTTCGATGATGATGAAGTTGCCGCCCATGTGAACCGTGCCGCCGGTTTCTTTGACGCTGTCGTACAAAATTTGGGAGAGGGCCGGCTCAAACGGCTCGGCGACGCTCATATGCACAACCACGCCGCCCTGGTAATAGGTCAGCTCGCGGGAGCGGGTGCGGTCAAACAACTGGTCCGGGATAACGATGTCGCGCGGTCTGTAATCTTCGCGCAGGCTGCCACAGGCATTGGCGGCGATAATGTATTTGACGCCCAGCTTTTTCATGCCCCAGATGTTGGCCCGGCTGTTCAGCTCGGTAGGGCTGATGGAGTGTTTGCGGCCGTGGCGCGGCAAAAAAGCCACCCGCTGCCCCTCCAGCGTGCCCACAATAAAATTGTCAGACGGGTCGCCAAACGGGGTTGAAATAGAAATTTCTTCGACGTTGGTCAGGCCGTCCATTTTGTACAGGCCGCTGCCGCCGATAACACCAATTTTTACGTCGCTCATGTTGGTCTCCCTTGAAAATAGGATTCAGGATTCAGGAGTTAGGAATTAGGGTGCGTTCAATGGCGTCACCCTGAGCAAAGCGAAGGGTCTCCCGACCGGATAAAAGTTAATTTTCACCTGTGCCAGGTATACCGCAAGGGTATCCCTTTAGGGACAGGCATTCATCGTTGCGCTGCCGCAGGCTGAGTCCATTTCCTGTGAAAATAGCGAATTGCGAATGTAAGGGCGCTTCGTGAAGCGCCCCTGCCCGGTTTATATTTTGTTAATCTGCCGGAATAAGCTCGGTAATGAACATATCGGTCAGGCTGCTGATAAAATGGGCCAGCAACCGCCCGGTGCGCTCCACATCCTTCACGCTCACAATTTCGACCGGGGTGTGCATGTTGCGGCTGGGCACCGAAACCAGCACCGTCGGCACGCCCTCGCGGCTCACTTCGATGGCGTAGGCGTCGGTGCCGGCGCCGCTGGGCATAATTTCGCTTTGAAAGGTCAATTCGAGCTGGCGGCAAATATCAACCAGCTTTTGGCGGATGACGGGGTGATTACCCGGCCCCAGCGCGATAACCGGCCCTTTGTCCAGCTTCACCTCTATTTCGTCCACATCGGCAAAAGTAACATCAACCACAAGGGCGGCATCGGGGCGAATGGCGTTGGCCTGGGTTATTGCGCCAACATACCCGCCGCCCCATTCCTCGGTGGCGGTGGCAACGGCGTACACGTCCCACTGATGTTTGAGGTTTTGCAGCGTTTGCAGGCAAACCACCAGCGCCGCAACCGACGAACGGTTGTCCATTGCTTTGCCGGAAATCAGATCATTCTGCAATTCGGCCGGTTCGCGATAAAAGGAAATCAGATCGCCGGGCTGCACCTGCCGGGCTACATCGGCGGGCGGCAGCCCAATATCGATGAGCAGTTCCTGCGGATCGATGGCGCTGGTATCGTGGCCGGGCACGGCAAAGTGGGGCGGAATGGAGCCGATCACCCCCGGCAGGTTACGCCGGCCGTGAACAATTACCTCCTGCCCCATCAGCACCCGGTTGTCCAAACCGCCGTAACGGGTAAACCGCAAAAAACCGCGGTCGATTTTGGTCACAACCGCGCCCAATTCATCCAGATGAGCGGCCAGCATAATTTTGCGGCGCTCCGGGCCGGGCTGCTCGCCGAACTTGACGCCCACCACGCTGCCCAGCCGGTCGTGCTCAACCCGATCGGCAATGGAGGCAAACTCGCCAGCGACGGCCTGGTGAATGTTGTTATCGCCGCTGTAGCCGGTAACGCCGATGGCCACAGACAACCGTTTAATGAGAGACAGGGTGGAATTTTCAGTCATTTTGGTTGCTCACACTGGCGGATTATAGGCGCAGTGAGAGCAAATGACAAAAATAAAAATTTGGAGAGAACCAAGTACGCAAACGGCCCACTTTGCGCTATAATGGTTCAAGCAAACTCTCAAAGGGAGCCACTTTAAATGGGAGACATCCGCTACTCAATTGTAGCCCCGTGTTGGAACGAAGAAGGGAACCTACCCGAACTCTACCGGCGTATTACGGAGGTGATGGAGCAAACCGCCGAGCCGTGGGAACTGGTGCTAATTAACGACGGCAGCCGCGACCGGACGCCGGAAATTATGCGCCAGATTCACGAGGCCGACCCGCGCGTCCATTTCATCGATTTTGCCCGCAATTTTGGCCACCAACTGGCCGTTACCGCCGGCATGGATTATGCTCAGGGCGACGCCGTAATTTTAATTGACTCCGACCTGCAAGATCCGCCGGAGTTGATTCTGGAAATGATCCAGAAATGGAAAGAAGGGTACAAAGTGGTTTTTGCCGTGCGCAAAGAGCGCAAAGGCGAAACGTGGTTCAAGCTGTTCACGGCCAAGCTCTTTTACCGGATTATCTACCGGATCACAGATGTTGATATTCCGCTGGATACCGGCGATTTCAGGCTGATGGATCGCCAGGTGGTGGAGCAGATGAAGGCGATGAAAGAGCACCATCGCTTTATCCGCGGCATGACCAGTTGGGTAGGCTTTAAACAAACCGGCGTTTATTATGTGCGTGACGAGCGTTTTGCCGGCGAAACCAAATATCCGCTGCGCAAAATGGTGCGCTTTGCCATCACCGCCATTACGGGTTTCAGCATTTTTCCGCTGCAACTGGCCACGTTTATGGGCTTTGCCATTGCCGGGTTGAGCGTGCTGTTCATCATTGGGGCCATCATCGCCCGTTTGTCCGGCGGGCAGGCCTTTGCCGGCCAGGCCACTACCCTGGTGATGGTGCTATTTTTGGGCAGCATCCAGCTTATTTCGCTGGGCATTATTGGCGAATATCTGGGCCGCATTTACGATGAAGTGCGCGGCCGGCCGCTGTACGTGGTCAACGAGGCGGTGGGCTTTGACAAGCCGCCCCTCACTGAGGCTGTCGAACCAGACAGCCGCCCACTGCCCCTTGAGCAGTAAAACCTGAGCTGAACAACAACGCGCAATGAAAATACCGCAGGGGCGCTTCGTGAAGCGCCCCTGCATTCGCAATTCGCCTGTTTTGACTTCGGTCACAATTTTTTAGAGTCGGAGCAAGAATCCCCTAACTCCTAATTCCTGACCCCCGACTCCTGAATCCTATTTTTACAAGGAGATTGTTATGACTTACTTACCCGCAGAAACCCGCTACGATTCGATGACCTACCGGCGCACCGGCCGCAGCGGGTTACAGCTACCGGCCATTTCGCTGGGCTTATGGTACAACTTTGGCGGCGTCGATCCGCTGGAAAACCAGCGGGCCATGCTGCGCCGCGCTTTTGACCTGGGCATCACTCACTTTGATCTGGCCAATAACTACGGCCCGCCGCCCGGCTCGGCCGAAGAAAATTTTGGCCGGCTGTTCGCCCAGGATTTTCGGCCCTACCGCGACGAGCTGGTCATTTCCAGCAAAGCCGGTTACTTGATGTGGCCCGGCCCCTACGGTGAGTGGGGTTCACGCAAATATCTGGTAGCCAGCCTTGACCAAAGCCTTAAACGGATGGGGCTGGATTACGTTGATATTTTTTACAGCCACCGGCCCGACCCCAACACCCCGCTGGAAGAAACAATGGGCGCGCTGGACACCATTGTCCGCAGCGGCCGGGCGCTGTACGTTGGTATTTCTACCTACAGCCCGGAGCAAACCCGGCAGGCCGCCGCTATTTTGCGCAGCCTGGGCACCCCCTGCCTCATTCACCAGCCGCGCTACAATATGTTTGACCGCTGGATTGAGGATGGCCTGCTCCAGGCGCTGGATGACGAAGGCATCGGCTGCATTTCGTTTTCGCCGCTGGCCCAGGGTATTCTTACCAGCAAATATCTGGGCGGCGTCCCCGAAGATTCGCGGGGAGCCAAGTACGATAAACTCCACTGGGGTGACAAAGTTTCACCACAGCGGCTGGAAAAAGTGCGCCGCCTCAACGAGTTGGCCCAGGCCCGCGGCCAATCGATGGCCCAGTTGGCGATTGCATGGGTGCTGCGCCACCCGGGGATGACCTCGGCGTTGATTGGCGCCAGCAAAGTGCGCCAAATTGAAGAGGCGGTGGCCGCGCTCGATAACCTGAGCTTCTCCACCGAAGAGCTGCAAACTATTGAGGAAATCCTGGCTTAGCCCGGCATTTACCCCATCCCCCTACCCCCTTCCCCAGGGAAGGGGGTTTCTGGAAGCGGGGAGACCGGACGGCTGCGCCGCCCGGTCTCCCCGCTAAATCATTTACCCCGCCTAAAAATTTAAGGGCACTTTCGCGTGATATATGTGGGAAGTGGACTATTCTTTTTTAACCGCGTGACCGCCAAACTGCTGGCGCATGGCCGCTAAAAGTTTATCGGCAAAGGGGGCCTGCTGCCGCGAGATAAAGCGCCGCTGCAAGGCAATGCTGATCACCGGAATGGCGCAGCCCAGATCGATGGCTTCAGCCACGGTCCAGCGCCCCTCGCCGGAGTCCGGCACATAGGCGGCAATACCCTCCAGCGTGGCGTTTTCAGCCAGCGCTTTGCTGATCAAATCCAGCAGCCACGAGCGCACCACACTGCCGTGCCGCCAGATTTCAGAAATCTGGTGCAAATCCAGGTCAAACTCGGTTTTTTGCTGCATCAGTTCGTAGCCTTCGGCGTACGCCTGCATCAAACCATATTCAATCCCGTTGTGGACCATCTTTACAAAATGGCCGGCGCCGTTGGGGCCAACGTGCCCCCAGCCGGTATCCGGCGCGGGGGCCAGCGTCTCAAAAATGGAGTTGAAGCCGGTAACCACCGCCGCCTCCCCGCCGACCATCATACTGTAACCCTGCGTTACGCCCCACACCCCGCCGCTGGTGCCGACATCCACAAAATTCAGCCCCCTCTCTTTCAGCGTTGCCGCCCGCCGCACCGAATCTTTGTAGTAGCTGTTGCCGCCATCGATGATCACATCGCCGGGGGATAGCACCCCGGCCAGTTGCTCGATGGTCTGTTCGGTGGCGCTGCCGGAGGGCACCATCACCCAAACCGCCCGCGGCGCGGCCAGCCGCCCGGCCAGTTCGGCCAGCGTGCGCGCACCGGCTGCGCCCTGTTGCTCCGCTGCCTGAATAGCGCTCTCATTAAGATCATACACCACCAGTTGATGCCCACCTTTGAGCAGCCGGGTCACCATATTTGCGCCCATTTTTCCCAGCCCAACCATTGCCAATTGCATATAAACTCTCCTTTTTGCGATTGATTTTACCCGGATATTTTAGCGCAACTGGCCGGATTGTGGCGAAAAAACGCTTTAGATACTCTTAAAGTCTGTTTAAGCTTCTCTTAAAGACACCTGTCTCGCCAGGCCATATAATTTAGGATGAAACTTGTGATGAAAAGGACACGGTATGAATTATCCCCAGCCCGTCAATTATTCGTTATCGTTTTAATATTTTCAGCCAAAAAGATGGTGCAGTGCTCGCCGCGCCACGAATCATCTTTTTGTAACCGGCCACACAATCAATATTTATAATTTTGGAGGCAACCCATGCGACGCAGTTCAACTCTATTCTTGTTATTTGTTTTGGTGCTGTTAATTACTACCGTCAGTGTCTCGCCAGCGCTGGCCGATACCGGCCAGCAACAAGTGACTGCCCAAAATTTGGCCCTGTTCACCAACTACCCCGCCCAGGAAGTTGCCATTGGCGAAAGCGTAACTTTTGGGCTGGTTCTCCGTACCCCCTCCGACCCCCAAATTGCCCGGCTGGTTATTCAGGATTTGCCCGATGGCTGGTCCGCCGATTTTCGTGGCGGCGGCCGGGTGGTTGAATCGGCCTATGTTGAGCCGGAAAACGACACCAAAGTTGATCTGCGGGTGAATCCACCGGCCGATGTGACCCCCGGCACCTACAAATTTTCGGTGCTGGCCAAAGGCGACAGCAGTACCGCCCAACTGCCCATCGAACTGGTTATCAAAGAAAAGCTGCCCCCCAGCCTGAAATTTCAGGTTGACCTGCCAACGCTGAAAGGCGCGCCCAACTCTACCTTTCATTACAACGCCACCCTTAAAAATGAAGGTGACGAAGATTTGTCGGTGAATTTGACCGCCGAAACGGTATCCGGCTTGCAGGCCGATTTCAAACTCAGCGGGCAGGATGTTACCAACATTCCCGTGGCGGCCAACGAGTCAAAACGGCTGAGCATCGACGTAAAAGTTTTCCCCGATATGTCGGCCGGCCAGTACCCCATCAAAGTTACGGCTCAGGGTGGCTCGGTACAGGCCGACGCCAGTCTGGTGGCCGAAGTGACCGGCCAGCCGGATTTGAGCGTAACTGCGCCGGACGGGCGGCTATCTGGCGAAGCCTACATTGGCCAGACAACGCCGTTAAAACTGGTGGTGCAAAATAACGGCTCCGCCCCGGCTCAAAACATCGAGCTGAATGCCAATCAACCCAGCGGCTGGAAAGTTGACTTTAACCCCAAGCAAATCCCGGAAGTGCCGGCCGGCCAGCAAATAGAAGTTACGGCCAACGTTCAGCCATCGGACCAGGCCATTGCCGGTGACTACGTGGTAACCGTTCGCGCCCAGCCGCAGGATGGCCCCAGTAAATCCGCCGATTTTCGCATCACCGTGTTGACCTCTACCCTGTGGGGGATGGTTGGCATCGGCTTGATTGCCGTGGCGGTGGTAGTGGTGGGGTTGGCCGTTATGCGCTTTGGCCGCCGCTAAATGATAGCGACAAGGAGGCAGCAGTGAACAACATTGTGCTGCAAACCAAAAATCTAACCAAACGTTACGGCAACCTGGTAGCCGTCGATAATCTGAATTTAACCGTGCGGCAGGGCGAGGTCTTTGGCCTGCTGGGGCCAAACGGCGCCGGCAAAACCACCACTATTTTGATGCTGCTGGGCCTCACGGAAGTGAGCGCCGGCACGGTGCAGGTGCTGGGCATGGACCCCTCGCGCCAGCCGCTCAAAGTAAAGGCTCGCGTGGGGTACCTGCCCGATCAGGTTGGCTTTTACGATGGCATGACGGCCCGCGAAAACCTGGCCTACATTGCCCGGCTCAACAGCCTGCGCCGGGCGGAGGCCAACGAGCGCATCGAAACGCTGCTGGAACAGGTGGGGCTGAGCCTCGTCGCCAACAAACGAGTGGGCACTTTTTCTCGCGGCATGCGCCAGCGGCTGGGCGTGGCCGAGGTGCTGCTCAAGCAGCCGCAGCTCATCATCATGGACGAGCCAACCCTCGGCCTTGACCCCGAAGCGGCCCACGAATTTCTGGATTTGATCCGCAACCTCAAAGAAGAGGGGATCACCATTTTGCTCTCGTCGCACCTGTTGTACCAGGTTCAGGCCGTGTGCGACCGGGTGGGGCTGTTTCATCAGGGGAAAATGGTGCTGGAAGGCACGGTGCCAGAGCTGGCCCGGCAGGTGCTGGGCGGGGCGTATCGCATTCATCTGGAGGCGCAAAACGGTACCACCGGCTTTAAAGATACCTTTGGCAAACTGGCCGGCGTGGTGAATGTGCGCCAATCCGGCCCCAACCAGTACCAACTGGAAGCCCAAAAAGATTTGCGGGCCGAAGCGGCCCGGGCCGTGGTAGAAGCCGGCGGCAAGTTGCTGTCGCTCAATTCAGAAATCCCCGGCCTTGACGAAATTTACGCCCGCTATTTCAAACCGGAGGCCAACAATGTCAACCATGCTTAAAACTGCGCCGGCCATCCGCGAAGGGTCGCCCTGGACCGGCGTGTGGGCGGTTGTGGCCAAAGAGATGGCCGACTCGCTGACCAGCGTGCGCATGTTCATTTTGGAACTTCTGATTTTAGTAACCGCCGCCGGCACGGTGTACGCCGCAACTCAAACCCTGCACCAGAATGTGGGCAAAGAACGGTTTGCATTTTTGAAACTCTTTACCACCGGCCACGATCCCATTCCCGCTTTTATTGGCTTTTTGGGTTTTCTGGTGCCGCTGCTGGCCATCGCACTGGCTTTTGACGCGGTCAACGGTGAGTTCAACCAGCGCACAATGTCAAAGGTGCTGGCCCAACCCATTTACCGCGATGCTCTGTTGCTGGGCAAGTTTTTGGCCGGCCTGTTTACTTTGGCCCTGGCCCTCACGGCCATCTGGCTGTTGATTGTGGGCATGGGCATTGTGGGGTTGGGGGTTCCGCCCAGCGGCGAAGAAGTGGCGCGCAGCATGCTGTTTTTACTTCTGACCATTTTTTACGGCGGCATCTGGCTGTCGCTGGCCATGCTCTTTTCAATTATGTTCCGGCAGCCGGCTACCGCCGCGCTGGCTTCGATTGCGGTCTGGCTGTTTATGACCATTTTCTGGGGCATTTTGGCGCAGGTATTGGCCCAGGCGCTGGTGCCGATGCAGCCGGGCGTGCCGCAGTCGCTGCTGGCCCAGGCCCAAACTGAATTGACGCTCAGCCGGTTATCGCCCAACACGCTCTACAGTGAAGCGATGCTGGCCCTGCTCAACCCGGTCATTCGCTCGCTGGGGCTGGTGCTGCCGATTCAACTTCAGGGTGCAATTTTGGGCGCGCCGCTGCCCCTCAGCCAAAGTATGTTGCTGGTTTGGCCCCATTTTACCGGGCTGATTGCGGCCAATATTCTGCTCTTTGCGCTGGGGTATATTCTGTTTCAACGGCAAGAGGTGAGGGCTTAATGGTGAAAAATTTTATTAACCCAAAGGATATGAAAATGAAAAAGCAAATTGGAATCACGTTAGCTCTGTTGCTGCTTGCAGGGCTAACCGCATGCAACTCGATCATTGCGCCGGCCAGCGCGGTGTTGGCCAACCAGCCGCAGGCAGCGCCCACAACTCTGGCCAAAAACGAAACTCTGGCAGCCATCGAAGGCACGCTGGAAGACGTTTACAGCCAGGTTAACCCTTCGGTGGTGAGCATCCAGGTTACCCAAAAGTCTCAAATGCCGGCTTTGCCACAACTGCCGGGCTTCTTCTTTGGCCCGCTCGGCCAAAATCCGCAGGATCAACAGCCGCGCTACCAGTACGGGGCCGGTTCCGGCTTTGTGTGGGATACGGCCGGCCACATTATCACCAACAACCATGTGGTTGACGGCGCCGATAAGATCACGGTCCGCTTGGCCGATGACACCATGGTGCCGGCCACCGTGGTGGGCACCGACCCCGACAGCGACCTGGCGGTGCTCAAAGTTGATCTGCCGGCCAGCCAATTGCAGCCGGTGAGTATGGGCGACTCGACGCAGTTGAAAATCGGCCAACTGGCTGTGGCTATTGGCAACCCCTTTGGCCTGGAAAACACAATGACCGTTGGCTTCATCAGCGCGTTGGGCCGAATCTTGCCGGTCAACAACAACGATAACGGCGCTATCCCCAGCCTGGGCGCCAGCTACACCATCCCCGACATCATCCAGACCGATGCGCCCATCAACCCCGGCAACTCCGGCGGTGTGCTGGTTAACGATCAGGGGCAGGTGGTTGGCGTAACCGCGGCCATTGAATCGCCGGTACGGGCTTCGGCCGGGATTGGCTTTGCCATCCCCGCGGCCATTGTTAACAAAGTGGTGCCGGCGCTCATCAAAGACGGTCATTTTGACCATTCCTGGCTGGGCGTGAGCGGCGTGTCCCTCTACCCGGAACTGGCCGACTCGATGAAGCTCAAATCCGATCAGCACGGCGCGCTGGTGGTAGAAGTTGTCCCCGGCGGCCCGGCCGATACAGCCGGCCTCCACGGCAGCGACCGCCAGGTTGAGATTGATGGCATCCAGGCCCGGACCGGCGGCGATGTGATTACCGCCATCGATGGCAAGCCGGTGAAAACTTTCGATGATCTGGTGACCTATCTGGCTCAGGCCACCACGGTAAACCAAAAAGTCAGCCTCACCGTACTGCGGCAGGGCAAAGAAGAAACCATTTCGGTAACGCTGGCTGCGCGGCCCAAAACCGAAACCCCGACTATGCCCACCCAACCGGCGCTGTCTAATGGGCCGCACCTGGGTATTGAAGGTGTAACTCTCACGCCGGCAATCGCAACGGCAATGGGGCTGAAATCTGACCAGCAGGGGGTGCTGGTGGAACGCATTCAGACCGGCAGCGCCGCCGATGAGGCCAAACTGAACGGCAGCTTCAAATCCGCCGCTATCGACGGGCAAATGCTGCCGGTTGGCGGTGATGTGATCACCAAAGTTGATGGCCAGGCCGTGACCAGTGTTGCGGAACTGCAATCGATCATTAGTCAGGCCAAAGCCGGCCAAAAATTGACCCTGACCGTGCTCCGCGATGGAAAATCGGTTGAGGTGCCGGTCACTCTCACCGACACCTCCGGCGGCGCTTCGCAGTAAATAAACCTGGCTATCGGAGCGGGTGCTAATTGAATAAAAACAGACGGCGGGTGCAGCACCCGCCGTCTGTTTTTGTGGCCAAAACCCGGTTTGGAGCGTAATTCTGCTGGCATGCCCAAAAATAACCCCGGGCGGCCTATCTGTTACCCAACAAAAAACCCGCCGAATTGGCGGGTTCATATTTTGGCCACGAAACATTTTGTTGCGGCTTCCAGTGAGCCGTGTGGGACTCGAACCCACGACCCATTGCTTAAAAGGCAATTGCTCTACCGACTGAGCTAACGGCTCGCACGCAGGGGATAGTATCACACTCTGTTGATCTTGTCAATATCGCAATTTGGTATTTTTGGAACCACGCATCTTAACCAGATCGAACCGAGAGGAGACAGGTTTCGTCCCAACCGACTATCAACCGTGCGTAAAACGACAAAACTCTGGACGACATAACATCCGAATCCAATCCCAAAATGATGCCGCCTATCCGTTTTCCAAAGAGCTTCTTAAATCCGCCGTTTTCTGACCTTTATACTTTTCACCCATTACCGCGGCAGGAAACATAAAGGTTAACCCGAGAGGGATCAGAATTGGATAGAGCGGCATAAGGAGTCTGACCTCAAACCAGACGCCCCATATGGCGATAAATATCAGGTAGATTGGAATAATTCGTGTGCTTCGCTTTACAAATTCGGGCGCTTTCGGCAACCCTAAAAGCGCAAACAGCCAGAAGGCCCCCAGGAACAATCCGCCATTTCTGAGGGTATAAACCAGACTGCTGATTGAGATATTTCGCAAAAATAATGTTCTTATGTCCTCTGCATGTGCCGCGCCCCCCAGAAAAACTCGCAGGCCCAACAGGATAAACACGCTTAGCAAAAAATATACACCTGACAATAGAATATGTTTACGATCTTTGAATAAGTTTTTTCCAAGATTTACAGAATCTATTCCGGTTAAAAAGAATAACAGAGGCAAAAATATGGCTGTCTCTCTGTTGAGCGATGCGAGACAAACTAGCACGCCAAAAGTCCAGTACTTTCGATTATAGATTGCTATAAGCCCGTAAATCATAAAAGCAGCTTCGAGTAATGACCACGGTTGATAATAGTGATCTCTGAGGGCAATGGGTATGGTTGTTGTTACAAATAACACGCCTATGAGTGATTGTTCTGTGGTAAACCATATTCTTAAGTAGCGATATAAGAGAATGATAATAAAAAAGATGGCAATCCAATCATAACAAATAAATGAGACAATAAAGGAAGCCTCTTTTGAAATTAAGGCGGACAAGATATTAATAACGAATTGCACAAGGAAAGGCACCAGTATTCGATAGCGATACGGTGAAATCGCGGTTGATTCAATGATGCCCTGATGGAGTTCTAACCGTAGGGCGACAGTATTTCTTTCTATGAGATAATAATAGTTATAAGCTACGACCGCCGATACGGAAGCAAAAATCAATAGAATAATGAGATGACCAAGCCTGGTTCTGTTCAACAGTTTGAAATCGTTATAAAATGAGTGCATAATAGGTGACCTCTGGACTTTTTGAAGATTAAATTGTGTGAATGCTGTGTAATTAGGATGAGTAAAACTTATCGGCAATTTACTGACGCAAGTGAAATTTCATTTCATTTAAAGCCGCCTAACGTCTCCTTTCAATAGCGGCCCGATAACCAATGCGCCAAACGGCACGGCGCTGCCCCGCATATTACTCCACCGGCAAAACTATACCGATTTTACACCTGATTCACCGACAAGACCAACTCTACTGTGACTCAAGCTCAACAACATCCTTATTTGAGCCATCCGCCGCACACGACTTATTGTTGGGCTGGGCGTGGGTATTTTACCCTTCAAACACAGCAATTGCCCGTACCGGTGAACCGGTTCCGCCGCGAATCTTGAGCGGCAGGCCGATAAATCGAAAACGCCCCCGGCCGATGAGCCGCTGCAAGTTGATCATATTCTCGTAATGCGTAAAACCCAACTCGCCGCAAATATGATGAACTTCCTTGTTAGATATGTGCCTCACCCCCGGCGACATCGTTTCCACGCCAAAGGCGGCAATCCCCTGCTGCCCCAGCCATCGCGCCGCGGCAGCGCTAATCCCCGGCCCGTGGGGCCAGTTTTCTGTGCCAAATGCCCGCCGATAATGGTCCGTATACAGGAGCACGGTATCCCCCGGCTTTATTTCAAGACTCGCCGCAACCAGGGCGCGGTCCAAATCAATTGGTTCAATCAGATCCCGCAAACCTTTGTAAGACAGGTCTAAACAAATGCCCTCGGTGTAAAACATCGACAGCGGCATTGTATCGATGGATTGTCCCCGGTATTGGCGCGCCATATGATTTATGGCATCAACGTGTGTGCCTGTATGCTCGCCCATATCCAGCCGGTTCACGGCGGGTGAAACCACCTCGCTATCGGTAATGCCATCCCACTGTTCATGTGAAACATGCATGGTGATCTCTACTTGTGGCAACCCGGCGAAAACAGGCATCCCCGAGTAGATTTCCTGGCTCAAATCGATGATTTCGGTCATAGTTTTTCCCTTGCTGTTTATCAAACTGCGGCCATCAGACATCGCTGTTAGTTCAGCGCGCCCCACAATAACCCGGAAAGTCGGCCCATTTTAACATAAAACGGACGGCGGGTGAACTTTCCATCGGCTAGCTGCTTGCGCGATTTTATCACCAATGTGGATGCCAGCTTCAAGAACAGCGTGCTGACCGTAGCCTTGCCCAAAAGCGCCCCGGCGCAGACCGAGTGGCTGCGCTTTTTTCATTAATCATTCATTGGGCATAATTGAATATGAAGGCCCTTGCACTTTGGTGGGAGCGGGAATACACTTACCCGTGGTCCTGTTCCCTTTTTCAGGGCGCCTTCACGTAAAACAATTTCTTGGAGCAGAATACAACTTTGAAAGTACTTGAAACAGAACGGCTAAACCTGCGTTGGATGTCTGCCGACGATGCGGCATTTATGCGGGGGCTATTGAACGAGCCGTCGTGGCTGCGTTTCATCGGAGACAGGGGTGTCAGAACTCTTGACGACGCACGGAACTACATTCTGACAGGCCCGGTTGCGAGTTATGCACGTCTGGGTTTCGGTTTGTACGTGGTAGAGCTGAAAGAAAGCGGCGACCCGATTGGAATATGCGGGCTGGTCAAACGGGATTTTCTGGATGATGTGGATATCGGCTTTGCTTTTTTGCCCCAATATTGGCGGCAAGGGTACGCTTACGAAGCAGCATCGGCGGTAATGGGTTACGGGACGGAGACATTGGGCCTGAAACGCATTGTAGCCATCACCGCCGCAGACAATCATAGCTCGGCCCGGCTGTTGGAAAAGCTCGGGCTGCGCTTTGAACGAATGGTCAGTTATCCCGGCGATGGGCACGACGTGCGCTTGTTTGCAGTTGATATTACCCGTTGAAATATTTGGCAGAGATTCACTGTCCCGGCAGAAAACCCACCGGAAAACGGCGTCAAATTTGACGCCGTTTTTTTTTGTAAACCGGCAAAGTGGAATGGTTCGGGATACGCCGGAGGAACGCCCGGAGACACGGACGGCGAGTATGATAGCCTCAAATGAACGACGACATCGCCGACAATTTGGAGACGGACGCGCCGGTTGACGAGACATTTGTCTGCGTCGTCAAAATCTGGGTAGAAGAGTTTCCGGCAGCGGGACAGCCGTTGGTGTGGCGCGGCCATGTTAAGGATGTCATCAATCAGGATGAGCAATACTTTAAAACGTTAGACGAGTTGCAGCAGTATTTTGCCCGCAAAATTGCGCCGTGGAATTTAAGAACCATACCAGAGTTGACTGAATGAGCGATTTTTCGGCCATTCGGGCCATAAGCGAATCTCTGCGCAGTTTGATCCAAAACCAGATCACAATGGCGGGAGTCAATGTAACCGAAGAATCTCCGCGGGAGGTGGTCGCCGATGGCACCACCGGCATTTCGGTGTGGCTGTACCGCGTTACCCGCAACGAGCACATCCAAAACCATCCCGTGCCCCGGCCCGCCCCCAATCAGGTGATCCGGCAGCCCATCCCCATCAACCTGCATTACCTCATTTCATTTTTTATGAACGATGTCCGCGATGAACAACTGCTGTTGGGCCGGGTGATGCAGATTTTTAACGACCGGCCGCTGCTGCGCGGCGCCGATCTGGCCGGCTCGCTGGCCGGCGCCGACGACGAGTTTCGCGTTTATTTTGAAACGCTGACGCTGGAGGAACTGACCCGAATTTGGTCCTCGCTGCAAGAGCCGTACCGCACCTCGGTAACCTACCTGGTTGAATCCGTCCGAATCGACTCGACCCGCGAGCCAATGCTGTCGCCGCCGGTGATGATCCGCCGGTCAACTACCAGCCAGATTTTAGTGGCCAAACCCTGATTTGCGATGAGCTATCAAATAATTGTGGGGCAAGCAACTTACACCGTAGTTGATGACCTGACCGATACCTTTCAGGTATTGCTGTCGGGCCAGGTGCTGTCGGCGGAGTGGAACGAACCGCTGCCCGGCTTTCAAATTAACGTTGACCGGCCCGATATTTTTGTCAAAACGATGGCCGGCGGTTTTTTTGCGCTGGCCGGCCACGTGAACCAGCTTTTCCCCCAGCTCGATTCCACAGCTTACGCGTTTGATGTGTCCGCCAGCGCCGCCAACACCGTGGGCCAAACGGTGACCATCGCCGTGCCAATGGGCAGCACTTTCCCGCTGGCCGAGCAGAATTTCTCTTTAAATTACGTCCCGCTGCGAGTGCAGGGCCGGGTCACGCTGGCCGCCACCGGCGCGCCGGTGGCAAACGCCGCCGTCACTATCGACCTGCCCAACGCACTCACCCTGCGCTCGGTGAGCCAGTTTGAGCACGCCGCCGGCACGCCCGTGCGCAGCGGCAGTTTAAGCCCCAGCGGCGCGGGCCGCGCCGTTGCCCAAACTGCGCCACGGGCCGCGCTAACCCTGCAACTGGATAACACTGCCGGGTTGGCCCCGGGCTTCATTCTGCGGCTGGGCGCGCCCGCCGCGTTTCTGTTTGTGGTCATCGACAGCGTGGGGCCGGAGCCGGGTGTGGTCAATTTGCGCACTCCGGCTACACGAACAGTTACCGCCGGCGAACCGGCGCAGCGCGTCACGTTTACACCGGATGGCAATTCGCAGCCGCTGGCCGAAGCGATACCGGCCGGACTGGGTCTGTTGCCGCTGGGGGGCAGCCTGGCCGCTGGCGCAGTGCAAATTGATGACGCCAGCCCGGCCCGGGTTGAGTATCACGCGGTGGGCGCGCTGGCCGACAGCCAGGGCTATTACCGGCTGGACGGCATCGGCCGGCGGCGATCCATTACGCTGCGAGCGCTCAATCCGCCGCCGCCGGCCACGCCCACACATCAGGCCGTGCAGGGCTGGCTCGTCAACCCGCGCCAGCCGGTTAATATTGTCGATTTACCGCTGACACCGATTTAAGTAAGGATGAAGGATGAAGGATGAAGGACGGATCACGCAACACGAATGACGAATGACGAGTGACGAATGACGAGTGACCAATGACCAATGACCAATGACGAGTCAGCGAACTACCCCCCTGCCCCCTACTCACCCAACCCCTGACTTCTGAATCCTGACTCCTGAGTCCTATTTTCAGAGGAGGTTGCTGCAATGCCAGAATATTTGTCCCCCGGAGTTTATGTTGAAGAGATCGATGCCGGCCCCAAACCCATCGAAGGGGTCAGCACCAGCACCGCCGGTTTTGTGGGCCGGGCGGTGCGCGGCCCCACCACCGGCCTGCCGCTGTTGATCACCAGCTTCCCCGATTTCCGGCGCAGGTTTGGCGGCTACCTGCCCGATGCCGGCGGTAACGATCATTTTCTGGCTCACGCGGTGTTTGGCTTTTTTGCCAACGGCGGCAAACGCTGTTATGTGCGGCGCGTGGTCAACGCCGATAACTCCACCACGCTGGCCACCTCCAGCGACGCCGCGGCGTTACCCCCGCTGGGCGGGGTGGTAACCCGCCTGTCACAAAACGGCGTCAGCGGCACCAACAGTGTCACGCTAGCCTCGCTGCGCGGCGTTGCCAACGGCGTCACGCTGACTTTTACTCAAATAGTGAATGGCATCACCACCACCGAAAACCTCAACGTGACGGCCTACAATCCGGCCACCCGCGCGGTTACGCTCAGCGGCAATCTGGCCAACAATTACGACAGCCGCTTCACCAGCGTTGATCTCAACCTGGCCGGCGCAACCCCGGTTGTGATTCGGGCCTCGGAGCCGGGCGCGTGGGGCAACAGCCTCAGCGTGCAGATTTTCCCGGAGTCGCGCAGCAGCGCCGAAGTAGTGGCCATCTCCGATGCGGTCGCCCCGTTTAATACGGTGCAACTCAGCAGCACCAACGGTTTTTATGTCGGCGCGATCATTGAATTTGACCGCGGCCAAAGCAAGCGGTACGCCAAAGTAACGGCCATCAACGGCAACAGCATCGATGTAACCCCGGCGTTTGCCGCGGCCACCGGTCTGGACCACGACAGCGGCGGCACCACAATGGCCCGCACCTGCGAATTTAGAATTGTGGCCAGCTACCAAACCATCGTTGAGCAGTTTGCCGGCCTCACGCTCGATAACACCACCAGCCGCTACTACGCCAACATCATCAACACCGGCTCCACCCTGATTTCGGTGCAGGATGTGGCCGACAACGTGACCACCGACCCCTTCACCCAGCCCTCCGGCAACGACGGGCTGAACGTGGTGCTGGCCGGCGGCGCAGACGGCAACCCGCCCACTGCCACCGATTATATTGGCCAGGATAACGGCCCCAACAACCGCACCGGGATTCGCGCGCTGGTGGATATTGACGAGATCAGCATGATCGCCGCGCCGGGCATCACCAACCAGGCCGTACAAAACGAGCTGATCACCCAGTGCGAAACCCTGCTCGACCGCTTTGCCATCCTCGATCCGGTTTACGCGGCCAACAGCCCGCTGCCAGATATTATTAACCAGCGCAACCGCTACGATACCAAATACGCGGCGCTCTATTTTCCGCGGCTCATCGCCTTTGACCCGCTGACCGGCGGCGAAATCACCCTCCCGCCGAGCGGCCACATGGCCGGCCTGTACGCCAAAACCGATATTGAGCGCGGCGTCCACAAAGCGCCGGCCAACGTGGTGGTGCAAAGCATTTTGGGGCTGGATGTGACCATCAACAAAGGCGAGCAGGATATTCTCAACCCGCAAAATATAAATGTTATCCGAGATTTGCGCAGCGACGGGCGCGGCATTCGGGTGTGGGGCGCGCGCTGCCTCACCAGCGATTCATCGTGGCGCTACGTGCCGGTGCGGCGGCTGTTCATCTTTGTTGAAGAATCGCTCGATGAAGGGCTACAATGGGTGGTATTTGAACCAAACGATTACACCCTGTGGGCGCGGGTGCGCCAGTCGATCACCAATTTTCTCACCCGGGTCTGGCGCGATGGCGCGCTGCAAGGCGCCAAACCGGAGGAGGCGTTCTTTGTGCTGTGCGAGCTGGGCGTCACGATGACGCAGGACGACATTGACAACGGCCGGTTGATTGTGCAGGTGGGCATCGCCCCGGTTAAACCCGCCGAGTTTGTGATTATCCGTATCCAGCAATACACGCTGGAAGCCAATGCGGTGTAGAGAAGACGACCTGTAATTTTGACAAATACAAGTCACTGACCCCCTCCCCTAACCCCTCCCCCCGACAGGGGGAGGGATGAAAAAGAAGTGGTTGACGCCGGCGCTGCGCGCCGGCGTCAACCACCAAAAATAACTCCCCCTCTCCCGCCGGGAGAGGGGGCCGGGGGGTGAGGGTTAATCAATCCTATTTTCAAAGGAGCAACCCATGCCAGTAGGAGACAGAAACGATCCCTTCAGAGCGTATAACTACCGGGTGGAAATAGACAACACCACGGTAGCCGCCTTTAGCGAAGCCAACGGCTTAACCGCCACCATCGAACAGACCGAATACCGCAACGGCACCGACCCGATGCACCCGCGCAAGCTCAGCGCCAAGCGCACTTTCAACAACATCACCCTCAAACGCGGCTACACCAACAGCAGCGACCTGTACGAGTGGTACGCCGTCGGCCTTAACGGTTCCGTGGAGCGGCGCAACGGGGCCATCATTTTGCAGGACGAAGACCGCAACGAGGTGCTGCGCTGGAATTTTAACGAGGGCTGGATTTGCAAATACGAAGGCGCGATGATGAACGCCACCAGCAACGATGTGGCCATTGAAAGCATTGAAATCTGCGTTGAACTGGTTGAGCTGGAATTTTTAGGCGCGTAAGCTGATTATGCCCAGTTACCAGACCCCCGGCGTTTATTTTGAGTGGGCCGATAGCACTCGCCGTGGCATCACCGCCATCCGCACCGATATTGCCGCGTTCATTGGCCTGGCCGAGCGCGGCCCGCTCCACCGCCCGCTGCCCATCGAATCGTGGCGGCAGTTTCAGGCGATGTTTGGCCAGTTTGTGCCGTATGGCTACCTGGCCTATGCCGTAAAGGCTTTTTTTGAAAATGGGGGCGACCGCTGTTTCGTGGTGCGCATTGCCGCGCCGGACGCCGCCACTGCCGCCGGTGAATTTTTGGGGATGGACGGCGCGCCGACGCTGCGGTTGCTGGCCGCCAGTCCCGGCCGCTGGGGCAACCGGGTGCAGGTGCGGCTGGGGACGGGGCTGGCCGCCGCCACACAAACCACCGGCCCGCAGCCCACCGACGGTTCGGCCTCGGTGGTGGGCGGCACGGTTGGGTTTGCCGTTGGCTCGCTGGTGCGGCTGTTTCAGGCCAACGCCTCCGGCGTCATCAGCGCCGTGCATGAGATCACCGCCATCGACCCGGTTTTCCGGCGGCTGAGTTGGGCCGTCCCGCTGAAGCTGGTGCCGGCCTTTGCCGGCGACCCGGTGTTCGATTTGACCCAGCCGATTGATCTGGAAACGGTCACCTTTTCGCTGTCGGTTTACGAACAGCGGCGGCTGGTCAAAATATATGCCGACCTGTCGCTGTCGCCCGCGCACGAGCGTTACGTGGTTACTGCCGTCGCCAGCGACCCGGCGGCCGCAATTTCAGTCATCGACCTGCACGCCGGGCTGACCCCGCCGCAGTGGGCCGGCTGGCTGCCGGATGTGACCGCCACATCGAGCCAGCTTGAGGCCGGGGTGCTGTCGCTGCAATGCGGCACCGATGGGCTGACAAATTTGAGCGTGACCGATTTTACCGGCGAAACCGGCCTGCCGGAACGCGCCGGACTGCGCGCGCTGGAAATTGTCGATGAAGCAGCGCTGGTGGCCGTCCCCGATATTATGATCCGGCCCGCGCCGCCGCCGGCCAGCGCGCCGCTGCCGCCGCCAACCCTCGACCCCTGCCTCGACCCGCCCGCGCCGCCCGCGCCCACGCCGCTGCCGCCGGGTCTCTGCCCGGATGTAACCGAGCAGCCGCCCGCGTTCAGCGACAGCGAGATTTTGACCGTGCAGCAGGCGCTGATCCGCCACTGCGAAAGCCAGGCCGACCGGGTGGCCCTGCTCGACCCGCTGCCCGCGGCCAGCGCCGCCGCCATCGACCCCAGCCGGGTGCTGCAATGGCGACAGCAGTTCGACTCAAGTTTTGCCGCGCTGTACTACCCGTGGCTGCTGGTCGTCGATCCGCTGCGGCTGGGCGGCCAGCTTGTCCGGCCCATCCCGCCGAGCGGCCACGTGGCCGGCCTCATCGCCCGCACCGATCTGTCGCTGGGGGTGCACGTGGCCCCGGCCAACTCGCTGCTGGCCTGGATGCAGGGCTTCACCGAGCCGGTCAACGAAGCCTGGCAGGGCGTGCTCAACCCGGCCAGCGTCAATGCCCTGCGGGCGCTGCCCGGCCGCGGCTTTCGGGTGTTCGGCGCGCGCACGGTCAGCAGCAACAGCCAGCTCCGTTTTGTCAATGTTCGGCGCACGCTGCTGATGATTGAAAAGGCGCTCGAACTGTCACTGCAGTGGCTGGTGTTTGAACCCAACAGCGACACCCTGCGCCAGTCGATTTCACTGACGGTGGCCGGTTTTTTAACGGCGCTGTGGCAGCGCGGAGCGCTGGTGGGCGCCGGCCCGGAAGAGGCGTTTTTTGTGCGCTGCGATGCCGGCAACAATCCCGCCGATCAGGTGGCGCTGGGCCGGCTGGTCATCGACGTGGGCGTGGCGATTGTCCGTCCGGCTGAATTTGTGGTTGTGCGGGTGGGCCGCACCGAAGATGAATTAACCCTGACCGAGTTGACGGGAGTGGTTACATGAGCATTGGCAGTCGCAAAGACCCGTATCTGGCCTACAACTTTTCCATCACCCTGCTCGATTCTTCGGCGGAGTTGATGACCGCCGTCAGACAGCTCGACCGTTTTGCCGCCGCCGGCTTCAGCGAGTGTAGCGGACTGGAAAGTACGCTCGAGGTGGAGGAATACAAAGAAGGCGGCAACAACAGCGCCGTGCTCAAATTTCCGACACGGGCCAGCACCAGCCCCATTCAACTTAAACGGGGTATCACCACCAATGATGATTTGTGGGCCTGGCACAACGGCTTTATTTTGGGGCGCGGCAAACGGCGCGATGGGCTGATCACTCTGCAAAACGATGATCGCCAGCCGGTTAAAATCTGGGCCTTTTACCGGGGTATTCCCACCAAATACCGCGGGCCATCGCTCAACGCCGCCGAAAGCGCGGTGGCCATCGAAGAACTGGAAATTGTGCACGAGGGGCTGGCCCTGATTTCGCCGGCCCGCACCTCACTGAGCAGTTTTATCGGCACGGTCTCGTCCGCCGCGGAGACGATTGGGTCGTTGTTTAGTTAGGCGGGGGATCCCCTCATCCCCCCAACCCCCTTCTCCCCAATGGGGAGAAGGGGGAGAAAAGATTTGTGGTGTGGTTTTGGCCGGTGACGCCGGCCAAAACCACACCAATTCAACTTAGCCCCCTCCCCACAAAGTGGAGAGGGGGTTGGGGGAGGGGCACAAAAAACGCTCTCTCAGTAATTTTGGGTTAGATGATTCAATATGAGAGGAACCTATGCCGGCTGAATTTTACATTAACACCATGCTCAGCACCATCCACACCGTCGATTCGGAGGTACTGCTCTCACCGGAGTTGACCCGCCGGCTCGTGGCGGCGATGATGGATGAGCTGGAGCGCAAAGACATCCTCGCCGCCCGGCGCGAGTCTGACCGGCGGCTGGAACAGGGCGCGCAGCGCAGCCGCGCCGAAGGGCTGGGGCTGGCATGAGTTTTGCCCGCGCTCGTTTCACCCGCCTCAACGCGGATTTATCGCCCGGCCCCAGTTTGGAGGTGCAGTACAACCCCACCGAGTTCACCTTCAACAAAACCGTGCAGTACGCTGAAATCGGTATTCCGGGGCTGGATATGCCGGTACAGCAGTTTGTGCGCGGCGGGGCCGAAACCGTTTCGCTGGATCTGTTTTTCGACACCACCGAATTTGGCATGGGCGATGACGCCGGCATGAAACCCGTCACCCTGCTCACCGACCAATTCTACCAGCTCATCCGCATCGACCCCACGCTCAAAGCGCCGCCGATCTGCCTGTTCAGTTGGGGCGACGAAGGTTTTCCCGGCTCCAACCTGCGCCGCGGCGACACCCAACTGCGCGAGCACGGCTTTCGCTGTTTGGTGGAAAACGTCACCCAAAAATTTACCCTGTTCAGCCCGCGCGGCGTGCCGCTGCGGGCCACACTCACCGTCAAACTGCGCGAATACCAGACGCTGACCGATCTGGTGGCCGCCACCGAAGAGCAGGTGGTGCTGATTGAAGAAGGCGTCACGCTGGACGAAGTAGCCAACCGGGCCTTCAACGATCCGGGCCGGTGGCGGGAAATTGCCGAATTTAACAATATCGATGATCCGCTGGCGTTGACGCCCGGCTCGATTCTGAATTTGCCGGGGTAACGCCGATGGTGACCAGCACGCCCGTTTATCGCTTGCCGTTCAACGATCAGGCCTCCGCCGACTCCGGGCCGTTTGAAACCTTTTTTGTGCCCAAATTTCAGGTGCGGCTGTCGGATGGCACGGCGGCCAATCGGGCCTGTTTCGGCGCGACGCCGCAAAATCTGCGCAACCTGCCGCCGGAAGTGGTGCGCGACGTAATTCAGGTTACCTACCGCGACAGCGTGGAAGAGATCGACTCGTTTGAGCTGGTCATCAGCAATTACGAAAGCGACTTCAGCGAGTCGCTGCGGGGGATGCGGCCCAAGTACGAGCCGCCGTCGCGCGACGAATTTGCCGGTATTTTCGACCCCGGCACGTATATCGAACTGTCGATGGGTTACGTGAACCGGCTGCAACTGATGCTCAAAGGCCAAATTCTCGCCCTCGAACCAAATTTTCCCGAACAGGGCGGGCTAACGCTGACGGTGCGCGGCCTCAACCTGCTGCACTGTTTCCGCGCCGAACAGCACACCTACGCCTGGGAAGGTAAACGTGACAGCGACATCGCCGTGGAAATTGGGCGCAACCGGCCCCAGCAAAACCGGCCGGGCATCGGTTTTGACATCCGCGTGAGCGATGAGGCCCGCCGCCGCGAAACGCCAGACACTTACGTGTTTATGAACAACCGCTACGACATTGTTTTTTTGATGGAGCGCGCCCGGCGGCGCAATTACGAGCTGGTGCTGCTGGAAACCAACGAGCAGGGCGAACCCGACCCGCATATCTACTTTGGCCCGTCAACCAGCCCCGACGCGCCCACTTACCTGTTGGAATGGGGCCGCTCGCTGCTGTCGTTTCAGCCCACGCTGACCACCGCCCGCCAGGTGTCAGAGGTGGTGGTGCTCGGCTGGGACCGGCAGCGCAACAAGCGGGTGGAGGGCAAAAAAAGCTGGGCCGACTTGATTCCGCGCCGCGACCAGGCCGAACAGGCTCGCCAGCAGCGATTGGTGCAGGCGTTTGGCAACCGCCGTGAAATTGTCACCGACAAGCCGGTTCACAATCAGCAGGAAGCCGATGACTGGGCCGAGCGCATTCTGCGCGAACTGCACAAAGGCATGATCGAAGCCACCGGCGAAACCATCGGCCTGCCGGATTTGCGGGCCGGGCGCAAAGTAGAAATCACCGGCCTGGGCGACCGTTTCAGCGGTACCTATTTTGTCACCGAAACCACCCACACCATCAGCGATGGCGGGTATCGCACCAAATTCAAAGCGCGGCGCGAAGAGCTGGAAGGATAACCGATGAGCAAAATATATGGCGTCGTCCCGGCCAAAGTCATCAGCGAGCCGGACGAAATGGGCCGGATTCGGGTGCAGTTGCAATTTATGGGCGACAACAGCGAAACTTACCTGGCCCCGGTGGCCGCGTTTATGTCCGGCGGCAATCGCGGCGCGTGGTTTATGCCGGAACCTGACGACGATGTGCTGGTAGCGTTTGAACAGGGCAACGTGGAAAAACCGTATGTGCTGGGCTTTCTGTGGAACGGCGAAGCGACATCGCCCTCCACCGACCGCCGCGAGCGACTGCTGCGCTCGGTGAACGGCCACCAGATTACCCTGTACGACCCGGAGGTGTCCAGCGGCGACGCGGGTTACGTTCGCATTGAGGACGCTCACGGCAATCTGGTTGAGCTATCCAACGGGTCAATTGTTATTCGCAGCATGGGCACCATCCAGATTCAAGCGCCCAATGTGATCATCAACGGCCGGCCGGTGGCGCTGGCCCCATCACCGATTTAATTTATTTTGGACACGATGCGGATCAAAAATTGAATAACTTCCGCATTACTGGTTAAAGCGTAATGCGTAATGCGTAAAACGTAATTCGCAGCCGGCAACCCAAATTACGAATTACGGACTACGCATTTAACGATGATAACCAACCGCAGAACTTATTTAATTGTCATTCCTTATCAAACTCAGGTTAAGAAGATTCATGGCTCAAATTCCGTGCCCGGATATTCCCAAAGTTGAACCGTTCACCGTATCGCTGCCGTTTGGGGGGCAGTTGCAATCGCTGGTTAACATTGCCGACGGCCCGCCCACCGATTGCGCGCTGGCCCACAGCCTGATGCTGCAACTTACGCCGATGCTGGCCAGCATGCACTGTTTGTTCAAAGTGCTGCAGGTGGTGTCATCGCTCAAGGATTTCATTTCCAGCCCGCTCAACCCGCAAAACGCCGGCAAAGTCATCGAGGCCATCGACGGGATGGCCGGCTGCCTGGACATTGTGTTGGGGCCGTGCCCCATTGTGAAAATGGTGCGGGATATTTTGCAGCTAATTTTGGGCTACATCAACTGCATGATCGCCGCCGTGGAAAGCGTGCTCAACTTTCAGTTAGGCATCGATTTGAACGCGGCGCAGGGCAACCCGGTGCTGCTCGATGCGATGCTGTGCGCGCAGAGCAACGCCGAAACATCGATGGCCAGTTTGACCGGCGCGATGCAGGGCATCAAACCGCTGATCGATTTGATCAACATGCTGCTGGAAATTGTGGGACAGGACCCGATCGAGCTGCCGGACCTGTCCGCCGCAACGCCCTCGCCCGCCGAACTACAGGCCGGGGCCGACCCGCTCGAGCCGGTGAAAAAGGTGCGCGACGCGCTGCAAATCGCCTACGAGGCGCTAAAGGCGGTGCCGTGTTAAGGACGAAGGACGAAGGATGAAGGATGATTTTAGATTTTGGAATTACGAATTACGTTTTACAAACTCACCCAACCCACCAACTCCTAATTCCTGACTCCTGACTCCTGATTCCTGATTCCTGTGTTTGGAGATCATATGGCCATTAAACGCGAAATACTGGGCAAAGGCTGGAAGTTCCCCATCCGCATCGACGGGCGGGGTGGCTTTGCCTACTCGGAGGGCGAACAGCTTATTCAGGAAGCCATCTGGATTATTTTGGGCACGGCCTTGGGCGAGCGCCACATGCTGCCGCGCTTTGGCTGCGGCATCCACGAGCTGGTGTTTGCCCCCAACAGTCCCGGCACGCGCGGCGCCATCGCCGATCAGGTGCGGCTGGCGCTCACCCGCTGGGAGCCGCGCATCGATGTGCTGAATGTGGCCGTCGAAGCCGTGCCGCCGGAAATGGTCACCAGCAACCAGTTGCTCATTCGGGTCAATTACCGCATCCGCTCCACCAACACCGTTCAAAATCTGGTTTACCCGTTTTATATTGAAGAGCAGCAGGGATGAGCAAGCGTGTTGCGTAAGGCAATTCCAGGAAAACGGTTAGCCGGTGAACGTGTTGCGTGTTCCGTAAATTCTTCTCACGCAACACGCAACACGCAACACAAATGATTTCCGCGAACTAAAGGTACTCTTTACCGAGGAAAACTATGGCGTTAGAAGCACCAAACCTTGATGACCGCACCGCCAACGATATATTTGCCGAGGTCAAAACTCTGATCCCGCGCTACGCCCCGGAGTGGACCAACCACAACGACAGCGACCCGGGCATTACCCTGCTGCGCATGTTCGCCTGGATGACCGACATTTTGCTGTACCGGCTCAACCGCGTGCCGGACCGCAATTACATCAAATTTTTACAACTCCTCGGCATCGAACTGGAACCGGGCCGGCCCGCTACTACCGAACTGACCTTTACCCTGTCCCGCCCGGACATCGATTTTGTGATTGCGCCCAAAGGTACGCTGGTTGCCGCGGCGGAACCCGATGCCGCCGGCAACACCATCGTTTTTGAAACCGATGAGGCCCTGATTGCGCTGGGAGCCAAACTGGCGGCGGTGCAGGTGTTCGACGGCATCAACTATAGCATTCAAACCAACGCCAACGCCGCCTCCGATCAAACGTTTTTCCCGTTTGGCGTTTACGCCCGCGAGGACAGCGCGCTGCTGCTTGGCTTTGACTCGCCGCTGCCGTTCACCGCCGAGCAGGTGAACCTGGCCGTCTTTCTGGCAGATAGCGGCGCGGCCCGGCCCACCCGCTGCCCCATCGATTTTGGGGCGCTGCCGCTGCCGGCCATTTTGGTGTGGGAATATTGGGACGGCCTGCAATGGGAGTCGCTGATTGTTGACAAAGACGAAACCCAGGCATTGGCCAACAGCGGCCACATTTATCTGCGCGGGCCGGGCGGCAAAGCGGCCAAAAGCGCGCTCGGCAGCGTGCCGACGCCGCTTTACTGGCTGCGCTGCCGCTTGCAGCAGAGTTTTTACCAGCAATCGCCGGAACTGCTGACCGTGCTGACCAATACCGTCCGCGCCACGCAGGCCGAAACCATCCGCGACGAAGTGCTGGGCGGCAGCAACGGCCGGCCCAACCAGTCGTTCTTTTTGTCGCAGCCGCCGGTGGTGGCGCTCGACAGCCCGGAAACCGTCACCAGCGCCGACGGTTCAGCCATCACCCTGCGCAACCTGCGGCTCGAAATTTCGGAGCGGCCGGTCATTGGCCAGGATTTGGGCTTTCGGGTGTGGGAAGAGGTCGATGATTTTACCGCCTCCGGCCCGGATGACACCCACTTTGTACTCAACCGCACCACCGGCGAGGTCAAACTGGGCAACGGCGAGCAGGGCCGCATCCCCGTGGCCAATCCCACCAATCCCAGCGCCAGCGTCATCGCCCGCCGCTACCGCACCGGCGGCGGCTCCGGCGGCGACGTCGGCCCGAACACGCTGACCAACCTGCAAACTTTTGTCGATCAGGTGAAATCGGTGACCAACCTGTTCCCCGCCGTCGGTGGCAGCGACGAAGAAACGCTGGCCGAGGCGCAGCAGCGAGCCATCGCCATGTTAAAAAGCCGCGACCGGGCCGTGACTGTGGAAGATTTTGAATATTTTGCCGTGCAAACGCCCGGCGTGGCCCGCGCGCTGGCGCTGCCGCTGGTACATCCGCAATTCAGCGGCGCGCCGATTCCCGGCGTGGTGTCGGTCATCATTGTGCCGGACAGCACCGCCCGGCCGCCGCTGCCCAACGGTCGCACCCTCGACGCGGTCTGCCAGTGTTTGACCCGGCGCCGCCTGCTCACCACCGAACTGTACGTGCTGCCGCCCACCTATCGCCGGGTAAAAGTTGAGGTCGAGATCATCGTCCGGCCGCAAAACGATCTGGCGGTGGTCAAACAAAACGTCGAACACGCGCTGACCGGCTATTTTGACCCGCTGCACGGCGGCGACGAGCGCACCGGCTGGCCGTTTGGTCAAACCATCTTTTATTCAAAAGTGTACCAAACCATCCTCTCCGCCGAAGGCGTGGATCGCGTTAACAACAACCAGCTTGTCATTTTTTTGGACGGGGTGGCCCAGCCGTTTTGCCGGGATGTGCCCCTCAATCAAGGCGAACTGCTGGCCAGCGAAACGCACCGGGTCAGCGCCAGTTACGCAAGGTAGGCAATCGTGGCTCAAACACCTTTTCTGCTGCTCAATCCCCGCGCCGGCTGGTCGATAGTGTCCCAGTCCGCCGGGCTTGACGTGGCCGGGCAAATTCAGCTCCAGCCGCTGCCCGGCGACAGCCGCCCACTGGCCGATCCGTCCGGCGATTTGGGCGGGCTGGCGCTGCCCTCGGCGCTGGCGGTTGGCCGCGACGGGCGGCTGTTTGTGCTCGACGGCGACCGGTTGGCCCGCTTTGACGAGTGCGCCGGCCGCTGGGCAACCCTGCCCGGCATCGGCGGCAGCGGGGCCGCGCCGCGCCGCTTCAACGCGCCGCAGGGGATGACCATCACCTGCCGCAACGAGCTGGTTGTGGCCGACACCGGCAACCGCCGGGTGCAGATTTTTCAGATGAAAGGCTTGCCGCTCAGCCGGATATTGGGGCCGTTCCGGGTTGGCAACGCCGATGGCCAATGGGCCGTGACCGGCGTTAAACCCCTGCCGCGCGATTTGTGCAGCCCGGCCGACGCGCCGCCGCAGTTCCCCGCCGGCACGTGGCAGCCGGTGGATGTGGCCGGCTCGCCGCACGGCAGGTTGTACGTGGCCGACGCGGCCAACAATCTCATCCACGTGTTTGACCGCCGGGGCTGCTGGCGGGGCGCGTGGGACGGCCGCGACGAGGCGGGCATCGGCCTGAGCCAGCCCACGCATCTGGCGCTGGACAAACTGGGCAATCTGGTCGTGGTGCAGGCCGGCGCGCCGGAGGTGGTGGTACTCAACCCCGCCGGCGAATTCGTCCGGCGCGTCAGCCTCCCCGCCGAAGTAGCCGCCAATTTTCGGGCGGCCGGGATTGGCTTTGACCGGGCCGGCCGGCTGCACCTCACCGACCCGCAATCGGGCTGCGTGCTGGTTTTTGACGATTCGCAAGCCCGCGCCAGCACTTGCCGGCCGCTGGGCCACCGCTGCCGGCCAACGGCGCTCGTTTTTGACGGCAGCGGCGGCGCGGCGCTGGTCGATAAACTGAGCGGCATTGTCTACCAATTGCAGGAGCAAACCAGCTACGCCGCCAGCGGCGCGGTCATCCTCGGCCCGCTCGACAGCGAGCAGTACCGCTGCATCTGGCATCGGGTGGAGCTGGCGGTCAGCCTGCCACCCGGCACGCTGGTCAAACTTGATACTTTTACCGCCGACGCGCGCCGGCTGGCGGCGCAGCTTGAAACCCTGCCCGAAAACCGCTGGGAGACCGGCCAGATTGACAGCAGCGCCGGGCTGAATCGCTGGGACTGCCTGATCACCGGCCAGCCGGGCCGTTATCTGTGGCTGCGGCTGTCGCTGTTTGGCGACCAATTGCACACGCCGGCCATCGACTCAATCCGGGTGGAATATCCGCGCCAGTCGTCGCTGCGCTACCTGCCCGCCGTCTTCCGCGAAGAGCCGGATAGCGCCGAATTTCTGGACCGATTCCTGTCGCTGCTGGATCACTTTTGGGAACAAATTGGAGCCACCATCGACCGGATGCCGCAACTGCTGAACCCGGCCGGCGCGCCGGCGGAGTTTTTGCCGTGGCTGGCCTCGTGGCTGGGGCTGGCCCTCGACCCGACCTGGCCGGAGGCCACCCAGCGGCGGCTCATTAAAAACGCCTATCGGCTCTTTCCACTGCGCGGCACTGCTGCCGGGCTAAAGTTGTATGTGGCGCTGATCACCGGCCGCGAGCCGCATATTCTGGAATATTTCAAACTGCGCCGCTGGCTGTTTTTAAATCGAGGCCGGCTGGGCAGCCAGACCGTGCTGTGGGGGGCCGAAGTCGTTGACCGCCTGCAACTCGACGTGCACAGCGAAGTTGGCAATTTTCAACTGACCGATGGCGGCGACCCGCTGCTCGACCCGCTGGCCACCTACGCCCATCGCTTTGCGGTGTACGTTATTTTGCCCCACGCCGATGACCGCCAGCAGCAGATGGTGCAGCAATTGGTGGAAGAGTCGAAGCCGGCTCACGCGCAGGCCGAAGTGATTTTTGTGCAGCCGGGCCTGTGCCTGGGGCGCGAGTTGTTTGTCGGCGTCAACATGGTTATCGGCGATTATCCCGCCGGTGTGACCACGGATGCCAGCCGGCTGGGCGAAGGTTCGGTGCTCAGCCCATCGGCGGAAGAGATTGGCCCGCCCCGGCTGCGGCTCGATCACAAAGTGCGGCTGGGGGTCAACGCCCGGCTGGACGGGTAAAAATCTTAAAAGGAACAGAGCTATGGGAAATTGCACCTGTCAGGATCAGTCAACCAAGGGATTGTGCATCACCTGCACGCTCGATCAAATGGCCCGCAACCACTACTTCCCCGGCAAGTGGTTGGACACCCGCGCCTTTGACAGCGAACAGACCTATTTTATGGGCAAAGACCGGCGGCACAACCGCTATTTGCACGGCGCGGGCGTGGTCTGCGGCCTGCGCGTGCGCCAGCACCCCAACCCGGCCTGCCGCAACCGGCTGGTCATCATTGAGCCGGGCGTGGCGGTCGATTGCTGCGGCCGGGAAATTTACGTCGCCGATGAAGAAACCGTCGAGTTTAAAGAGCTGTTTGCCGCCGCCTGGCGCGCCGCCAACGGTCCGCAATCGCAGCCGGACGCCGCACCGCACACCTTTCAGCTTTGCCTCAATTACACCGAATGTCCCACCGAGGAGGTGCCGGCGCTGTTTGATGATTGCCGCTGCGACGACACGGCGCTCCAGCCCAACCAGATTTTGGAGGGCTACGAGTTCGCCGTGCGCCTCGACCCGGTCATCACCCCGCCCGAACCGCCCGGCATCGAACTGGATTGGGCCAACACGCTCAACGTGCCGCGCGCCAGCCAGTTGGCCTACAACCGTGACGGCGAGCGGCTGTACGTGCTCACCGCCGACGACCCGGCCACGCTGTACACATTTCCCACCGATAATTACAGCTTTTTGCCAACGAACACACTATCGGCGGCAGCGCAGGCGCGGGCCCTGTCCGGCGACGGGACGCGGTTGTACGTGGCGCTGGCCACGGGCAACACGGTGCAGGTCTGGGATGTCGATACGGCGGATGGCCGGCCCGGCGCGCTGGTCAACGAGCTGACCCACAACGAAACCGTGACCCGGCTGGCGGTTTCGCCCGGCGATGGCCGGCTGTACGCGCTGACGCCTGCTACCAACGAACTGGTGGTGTGGAGCGCCGACATCAACACCGCCGGCGCGGATCTCACCGCCGCCAAACTGGCGACCATCGCCGTGGGCAACGGGGCCGCCGATGTAGCGGTGCTGCCCGGCGGCGGCAAAGTGGTTGTGGCCAACAGCGCCGACAGCAACCTCAGCGTGATTGACCCGGCCAACCTGCCCGCCGGAGCCACCACTGCCGCCACGGACATCGCCCCGACGGCGCTGGCTGTGGCCGGCACCACCGCCGCGCCCCGGCTGTTTGTGGCCGATGCCGGCAGCAAATCGGTGCAAAGCACCAACGGCGACACGCTGGCGGCCATCGGCGGGCCGCAAACGCTGGCGCAAGCGCCGCTGGCCATCACCGCTTCGCCGGGGGGACGCTGGCTGTACGTGCTGGTTGACGCCGCCGGCGAGGGCCAGTTGTGGGTCATCGACGCTCACGCGCTGGAAGCCGGCGAACTGAGCATGGGCGGCAACGTGGCCGTGGGCGAAGCCCCGCAAAGCCTGCGGCTGGCCGCCGCAGCCGGGCTGATGTACGTCGCCTTTGCCGGCGACCCGGCGGTGGACAACAGCGGCGGGGTGGCGCTGGTCGACATCCGCGAAAGCGACTGCGAGCGCATTTTTGAGGCGGCGCTCGATGGCTGCCCGGCCTGCCCGGACGATGCCTGTTTGGTGCTGGCGACCGTTACCGATTACGTATTTGACAGCGACGTGACCGACGACACGCTGGATAATTTGCGTGACCGGCCGCTGCTACCCAGCACGTCCGCCCTGTACGAAGCGATTCTGTGCCTGCTGGCGCGGGAGCAAACCGGCAGCGCCGGCGAACAGGGACCGCCCGGCGACCCCGGCCAGGGCGTCAACGCGGTAGACGTCACTTTTGTGCCCTGCACCGAACCGGGCAGCGCCACTTTTGACCCGGCCACCGGTGCGCTGGCGCTGGAAATTCCGCGCGGCTGCGACGGCAACGATGGCGTCGATGGGCAGGGCATCACCGACGTGCAGGTGAACTTTGTCCCCTGCGACCAACCGCCGGCAGTCAGCTTTGTGAACGGCGTGCTGACTCTGACCCTGCCCTCCGATTGCGCCGACCCGGTCAAACTGGGTCATATTTGCGCCATCAACTGGAACCACGCCGGCCCCACCCCACGGGCGCAGGTAGCGCAGGGGCTGGTGGTGGCTTTTGACCGGGAGGTGCGCAACGGCGACATCAACGCCCACACCTTTCGGGTTGAGGTAGGGTTGCGCGACAACCAGTTTGGCTCGACCTGCTGGTGCCAACTGCCGGCCAAACTGGTGACCGGCGTCAAACTGCTCAATCCGTGTTCGATCAAAGAAGGATTTGAGATCATCGACCCCACCCTCCCGGACAATCCGGTTACCGGCGCAATTTACCTGCCCGGCGTGGACTTTAGCCCCGGGTTTGAGTACCGGGTCACGCTCGAAGGTGACCATCTGCGCACGCCGAACCCGGCCGGCGGCGGTTGGGGCGCGGCGCTCGACGCCAACTTCCTGCGCGGCCAATTGCCCACCGGCGACGGCGTGGAAGGCGGGCGCTTCTTTAGCTGGTTCCGGCTCGGCGAGGCCGGCGTGGCCCCGCTCGACGTGAACCGGGCCACCGTCACCGACTTGCAGACGGTCCGCGGCATCGGCCCGGAACTGGCCCGGGCCATTGTCAACATGCGCACCGAGCGCGGCGGCTTTGGCTCGGTGGATGAATTAATCGACGTATCCGGCATTGGGCCGTCTCTGCTGGCAAAGCTCAAACCACAGCTCACGGCAAGCAAATGATGGAGAACAACTATGGCTAAACAGTTAGCAACGCAACAGCAAACAAAACAGGACTGTGATTGCCCGGTCTGCACCGGCCTGCAATGTTTCGACCGGCCCCGCTTTTTTACCGGCCAACTGCTGACCGAGACCGAATTGAACAGCCAGCAGGCTTACGGCATCGCCAAGCACAAACTGCACAACCGCTATTTGCACGGCAGCGGCATTGTTTGCGGATTGGAAGTGACCTGTCACGAGTGCGACAGCCACTTTGTAACCGTACAGCCCGGCTACGCGCTCGATGGCTGCGGCAACGATATTGTGGTTTGCGCCCCGCACGATTTTAACATTATCAAAGCGATAGAGGCCTGCCGGCAGGTTGAACGTCGCAATTGCGATCCGTGGCGCACCGCCGCCCCGCGTGATTGCACCGGCGTGGAGCAGGAATGGTGCCTCACCATTCGCTACCGCGAAAAGATGGGCCGGCCGGCCACGGCCCTGGTGTCGCAACCGAACGGCCGCTGCGCCTGCGGCGCAAAAAACGGGCAGACTTGCGGTTGCGGCCAAAACGGCGCGGCGACCGCCACTCAAATCCGGCCGGCCCAAACCTGCGAGCCGGCCCGCATCATCGAAGATTACGAGCTGGGTGTGGTTTGCCTGCCGGAAAAACCCGCTGGCGATGATGAGAATCAGGCTCTGCAAATGCTGCTGGAAATGCTCGACAAGCTGGGCATTCACCTGCCGTACGAGTGTGTGCTGGCCTGCTACACCGATTTGACCGCGTTTTCGCAGGAGTTGGTGGCCATTTTCAATTTAATTAACGGCGACAACGCTTTTACCAATCGCCAGCAGGCGGCGCGCCGCTTTTGCCTGCTGCTGGAAAATATCCGGCGCTACCTGCTCGATGACCATCTGACCCGCTGCAATCTCATTCAGGATTTGAACGCCATCAACTGCCCAACGCCGCCCGCCACCGATGCCGGCTTTCAAACCTTTCTCAACCAGATGCGCACCGCACTGCTGGCCACGTTTGAGTTGCTCATCAATTTGCTGGTCAACTGCATTTGCTACGAAATTTTGCCCAAATGCCCACCGGACGTCTGCGAAGACCGGCTGCTGCTGGCCTGCGTTACCGTGCGCGACGGCAAAGTGCTGCGCATTTGCCACAGCCCGCGCCACTACGTGCTCACCCGTCACAATTTGGTGGCGGCGGTGCTGTCGGTGGCGCTGGCCGATATTTGCTGCACCCCCTTTGACCTGCCCAATCGCGATCAGATTGCCACCGCTCCCAACCGCGCTTTTGCCACCGACACGCTGGCTGCCAGCTTTGCCGGGGCGGCCACCCGCGCCCGCTCGCCTTTTATGGCGACCGCGGCAGCGGCGCTGGGCAACATCAATATTGAACCATTTTTGGGTACCCGGCCGGCCGCCAGCGCCGTCGATCCGGCTGGCGTGACCGGCCTGCCGGTCAACGACGCCCGCGCCACGCTCGGCGCAAGGCCCGTTACCGTGGAACACGTTAACTGGTCGATGCCCGAAGCCTGGCTGCGCAATATGGCCGCCGCCCCGCTACCGGAGGGTGAAGGGGTCAAACTTTTTGTTGATCCGCAGAACCGGGTGGTCGGCGTGGGCCGGCTGGCCGAAAGCGACCGGCTGGCCGGCGAGTTGGCGCAGGCCAACGAGCGCATTTCTAAACTGGAACAGCAACTCGCCAAACTGAGCGCGAAGTAAACCGGAGGAGTGAGGAGTGAGGCAATACGATTTTGGATTTTGGATTTGCGTTTTACGCAACACGCAACACGCAACACGAATGACAAATGACAAATGACAAACCAACCCACCTGACTCCTGACTCCTGATTCCTGACTCCTGATTCCTGTTTTCAAAGGAGCACTTTATGGCTGACAACACCGTTGAACGGCTAAACTATTTTCAGCGGCAATATTTGGGGGCGCAGGATTTCATCGACGCCCAAACTTACCAGCGCGATATGCGCCGCCGCCACAATTTGGGGCCGCACACCTGGGGCATTGTCACCGGCCTTGAACTGGTTGAGCGCCCCGTCGAAGGCGGCGGCGACGCCCGCGACGTGTTCATTTTGCCGGGGCTGGCCGTTGATGGTTACGGCCGCGAAATCATCCTGTTCCGTCCGCTGCAACTCGATCCGGCGCTGTTTTTGCGTTTTGGCGCGGCCAACCATTACTCCGTGTGGATTGGCTACGAGGAAGAAACCGCCAACAGCAACAACATTTTTAATTGCGAAGACAACGCCTTCAACCGCATTGTTGAAACTTACCGCATTTACGTGGAACCGGACGAGCCGCAACCGGCCGGCGTAGTGGTCGATGGCAATCTGGCCGGCCCCACCAACCCCAATTTGAAAATTCCGCCGGATGTATCCGTGCCATACCAGGAACTCCCCGGCGACGATCTGGCGCTGTGGCTGCTGCCGCTGGGCGAGGTGCGCTGGGATGGTTCGCAGTTTTTGGCCGCCGCCGAAGGCCGGTTGAGCCGGGGCCGGCGCTACGCCGGGCTGGTCGGCGAGGCGCTGCTGGCTCCCGCCGCCGCGCTGACCATCCGCGACCGGCTGACCGCTTCGCTGGCTGCTGGCGATGCCGGGGTGGCCGTTACGCTGGAAGGTTCGCTGCAGGTGGAGCGAGACATCACCGCCAAAGACGATGTGCACGTGGATGGCGGAATGATCGACTTCCGCCAGCCCGACGGTTCGGAAGAGGGATTGTTCCGGCTAAAGCGGCTCAGCAGCGAAACCACACCCGGCAGCGATGTGCAGGTAAAAATTGGCAACGCCAGCGCCGGCGACAACCGCTTTGCCGTGGTCTCCGAGGACGACAAAGACCGTTTTGTGGTGCAGGACGACGGCAACACCACCATTAACGGCAACACCACCATCGATGGCGATTTGACCGTGGCCAATGAGCACAACCTCAAACTCGATGGCGGCCAGCTCCAACTGCAAAAAATGGGCGAGGCTACCCCGGATTGGGGTATCAAAGTCAGCGGCGAGCATCTGCAATTCACCGAGCCGGACGACGGCGACCGGGTCGTCTTTGAAATCCTCGACTCTACCGGCGACCCCGATTCGCCTTCGTTCCGGCTGCACGGCGAAGCGGCGGCCACGCTCAGCGCCACCCAGCTCATCGACCTGACCGACGGTGGCGACACCACCCTGCACACCCACCCCGGCGCAACCACCACCCAAAAAGGTATGGTCGAAATCGCCCTGTCCTCGGAAACCGGCGCCACCGGCGACAGCGGCGCCCGGCTGGTCGTCGCCGCCGATGACGCCCGGCTGCTGACCGTTACCCAAAAAACCGACCTGACCGACAGCGGGCTGACCACGCTGCACCGCCACCCCAACGGCATTTTAAATAACGTCCGCACGGTGCAACTAAGTGCGAATAACAACACCGACAGCATCTCGGTGAATTTGGGTAGCACTAAACGAGTTGTAGCCTTTATTCATTTGCGGGCAATGGACCCCCTCGCCAATTTTGACCGGGGCGACGGTTTTTTTGCCGATATTTTCCGGGTCGATGGTGTACGTCCGCCTGGCGGTTCCTGGTTTGGCGGCGATCATCTGGGCAGCAACGGTTCAAACAGCAATCTGCTGCCGGGGCTGTACACCGGCCTGGCCCAAACCATCACCTTCCGCCTCAGAAGTGTACAGGATGCAGTCGTCTGGGCCGATGGCGTTGTCTTTTTTGAAGACCCGTAAGGGGTGAGTAGTGCGCGAATTGCGAGTGACGAACGACGAAGGACGAATCAGCGATTCTGCAATTTACGCATTACGCATTACGCATTTGCCAAAAAGGAGAATACCGATGACTCAAGTAACTGAATCCTCAACCGAGGCGCTGAGTTGCATTGTTTACGATAAAGTAACCGGCCGGCCGCTGGGCCGGCATCGCCACTTTGACGCGGTAGCCAACAAAATGATCGAAGTGGATGAGGCCGAGGCGCTGGCGCTGTTTGCCGCTGATGACGGCACGCTGGAAAAAGTAACCGACAGCGACGCGGCCAACCTGGCTGTTTTAAAAGCGGGCACGCCCATCACCAGCGCGTTGCGCGGCTCGCTGGTAGTCAAAAACCGGCTGGTGCGGCTGCCCAAACTGGCGCTTTTCAGCGACCAGCCCGAACTGGTCGGCGATGGCAAATCAACCGCCACGCTGACCATCACTCTGCAAGACGAGCAGGAACGGGTGATCAACGCCGCCAGCAACGAGGTGGTAGTCACAACCACTCGCGGCAAACTGTCGGTACGAGCCGGGCGCTGCCGGTTAAAAAACGGGCGAGCTACGCTCACGCTCACTTCGGTGCCGGAAACGGTGCGGGACGTGCGGGTGCGGGTTGAGCTGGCTGAAGGTTTGGCCGAGCCGGCGGAAGTCCGGCTGGCGTTTGTGTAGGAGTCAGGCGTGAACGGCAACAGTCAATTTGTGGTACAGTGCTGGCAGCGAACCTATCTGGTTGCCGGCGATCACCCGCACCCCGACGCGGTCAAACAGCAGCTCGATGACCACCTGGGCCGGCACATCATCCCCATTCTGGCTGACACCCTGGCCCCCCTGCTTGACCAGCACGAGGGTATCTGGCTGGTTGACACATTAGCCGCCGATTTGACGCTGGATTTGAGTCCGGCAACCGCTGACCAGCTTGCCACGGCCGTGGGCCGGCAGATTGGTCGCAGCGTGACCCGGATTGTCGCCGGCCCGCCCGATGGCCGCAATATTCGCTATTTTCCCAGCCGGGCCGCGTTTATGGCCCAATTTTTGGCCGACTATCTGGCCGGCCGGGCCTGGGATCGTTGGGAGTATCAGCCATTAGCCGGGCTGGCCAGCCTGACGCCGTCGCAAACCGTCCGCGAAGCGATCACCCGCGACGGCGCAGACACGGCGCGGGCGCTGCTGGGCTTGCTGTGGCAAACCGGGCAGTGGCCGCAGGTTCGCAGCATTTTGACCGAGCGCGACGCCGCCCGCGTTTGGGCCAACGCCGCCAAAAGTTCGTCGCCCGCCCGCCGCGCCGACATCGAGCAGTTAGTCGCGCTGTGGCCCGCCGCCGGGCTGAAACCAGCACCACGCTGGACCACGGCCAAAAACAAATTGCAGTTGTGGGCTGCCTGGCTCGGCCAAAAAACCGACAAACACACCGCCGCGCCCGATGCAGTTGAAACCTGGCTCAATTTTCTGGATTTTGCGGCAGACATCGGCCCGGTCGCCCTCGATGTTGAGCGGCTGGCCAACGGCGAGACCGCTCCAGCGGCGGCGGCGCAACTGGCCCGGCTGGCCAACGGCGACAGCGCCTGGCTCAAGCGGCTGGTCAGCGCCGTGCTGCCGCCGGCGGCAGCGACCATCGCCCCAACCCCGGTCATCGCTTCCCCGGCGGCGAGCCTGTTTGCCCTGCTGCCCACGCTGATCGATCTCAAATTGCCGGAGTTACTGGCCGGCCACGCCCCCACACCGACCATCGGCCGCACCTGGCTGGCCTGGCTGGCCCTGCAATGTTTGGGCGGCGCGGCCAGCGCCCGGCATCGCACCGACCCCGGTTTTTTGAGCGCGCTGGGGCTGGCCGAGCCGCTCGGCGAAACCGCCTGGCGCGAAGCCGTGCTGGCCGCCACCGCCGGGCGACTCGCATCGATTCAGGTCGATTTTTGGGAGTTGCTGCGTCGGCAGCGCCGCGCCGACGGCCGCCATCTGGCCATCAGCGCCACTCCCGGCGGCGACGTTATCCACGATATGGCCGCCGATTACTGGCTGGCCGTCACCCCCAATCGGGCCGCAATGCTGGCAGAACTGGCCCGCCGGCTGGAGCAACCCGACCCGGGCATCTGGCTGGCTGGTTCGCCGCCGCCCGCCGCCGAACCGGGGGCCACCTTTGCCCGCTTTTACAAACCGGCCGCGCCCGCCGTCGCCTATTTTGAGCTGCCGGAGTTGAACGCCCGGCTCAACCGGGCCTGGCTGCCGCTGGCGCAGGCCGTGCTGCGCACTTTTGCCCGCCGGCTGCTCGGTTTTGGCTGGAGCAGCGCCGATTATTTGAGCCGCAACTTTTTAACCGGCGTCGGCCAGTTGAGCCTTGCCCCCAACCGGATTGAAGTGCTGCTGCCGGCTGTGCCGCTCGGCTCGGTGCTGCGGCTGGCCGGCCTGCACCACACCGAATTTAACCTGCCGTGGGCCGACGACATCGTGGTCAGGCTGTCGCTGCCGTGAAAACCAATGGCCGTCCCGCTGCTGAAGTAACCGCGCCGCCCGGGCTGCAATTGGCCCTGCACCGGCTGGAATTGATGCTCCGCCGTCAGGTGCTGCGGCTGCGCGCCCGGCACCAATTGGTTGACCACGAGTTTCGCGGCACGTTTATTTCCGATGCGCAGGCCGACGCGCTGCTCACAGCCAACGGCCGGCGCTCCCCCACCGAACCGCCGCCGATTCAGGCATTGACAGCCCAAATTGAGTTGCTGGCCGGCACGGAACAGCTCGATGACGCCAGCCCGCTCAACCGGCTGGCCCGGTTGTTTCATCTGAATCCGCTGGAACGAGATGTGCTGCTGGTGGCGCTCGCGCCCGCGCTTGATGCCCGGTTTGAGATAATTTATGCCTACGCGCAAAACGACATCGCCCGCAAGCTGCCCACCATCGATCTGGCCCTGCAACTACTGCTGGCTAACTTTGACGAGCGGCTGGCCGCCCAGCGCCATTTTCAGTGGGACCAACCGCTGCGGCGCTACCGGCTCATCGAACTGGCGGCCGCCCCGGCGACGACTCTGCTGGCGCAGGCCATCAAAATTGAGCCGCGACTGGTAGCGGCGGCGCTCAATCAGGCAGCGCTGGACGAGCGGCTCCAGTTGTTGGTCGAGCCGGTGGCTGCCCCTGCCGCCGAACTGCCGCTGCCGCCCGACCTGCGCGACCGGCTGGCGCGGGCCGCCGACGCGCTCGCCACCGGGCCGGGGCTGATTTGTTTGCACGGGCCGCCCGGCAGCGGCAAAAAAGAGGTAGCGGCGGCGTTGAGCGAACGGCTGGGCCGGCCCCTGCTCGGCGTGGATTGGGCGCGGGCCGGCCGCAGCGGTCACCCCCTACCCGACCTGCTGGCCTGGCTCAACCGCGAGGCGATCATTCGCGGCGCGGCCCTCTACTTTGCCGCTGACGCCGCGCCCCCGCCGGAAATTTCGGCGCTGGAAACGCCTGTTTTTTGGGGCGTACCGCAGCCGGTGTTCCAACTGGAACAGGCCAACCCGTATTTTATTTTTACGCTGCCCCGGCCGGATTATCAACAGCGGTTGGCCCTGTGGCAACAACAACTCGCCGGCCAGCCGGGCGAGGCCGGCCTGTCGCTGGCGGAGGTGGCCAATAAATTCAGCCTGACCGCCGGCCAGATTCGGCGGGCGGCGCAGCAAGCCCAAACCGAACTGCTCACCCGCCCCGGCGAGCAGCGCCAATTGACCGGCCTCGATCTGCACCGGGCCGCCCGCCGCTGTTCCAACCAGGCCCTGCGCGAACTGGCCCAAAAAATTGAATCGCCGCACAACTGGGCCGACATCAAACTGCCGCCGCTGTGCGAGCGCCAACTACGCGAAGTTTACCTGTCGATCAAGCATCGGTCTGTAGTTTTGGCGGACTGGGGTTTTGGGCAAAAACTGGTCGGCGGCAAAGGGGTCAACGCCCTCTTTTTTGGGCCGAGCGGCACCGGCAAAACAATGGCCGCCGGCATTTTGGCTCACGAATTGGGGCTGGATTTGTATCAAATTGACCTGTCAACCGTGGTCAGCAAATACATCGGCGAAACGGAGCAAAATTTGAGCCGGATTTTTACCGCTGCCGAAAACAGCAACGCCATCCTCTTTTTTGATGAAGCCGACGCGCTGTTCGGCAAACGCTCCGAGGTGAAAGACGCCCGCGACCGCTACGCCAACATCGAGGTGGCCTACCTGCTGCAAAAAATGGAGGCCTACGACGGCATCGCTATTTTGGCCACCAACCTGCCCGGCAACATGGACGACGCCTTTGCCCGGCGGCTGCAACACACCGTCGAGTTCAAACAGCCCGATGCCCGGCTGCGCGAGCAAATCTGGCGCACCGTCTTTCCGGCTCAAACCCCGCTGGCCGCCGATCTCGACTGGGCGTTTTTGGCCGGCCAATTTGAGCTGACCGGCGGCAACATTCGCAACGTGGCTCTGAGCGCCGCTTTTCTGGCCGCCGAAGCCGGCCGGCCGGTGTCGATGGCGATGCTGGTGACCGCCGTGGCCCGCGAGCTGCAAAAAATGGGCAAGCTGCCCACCCGCGCCGCTTTTCAACACTATTACGCCGATGTCCAGCAATCGGGTTGACCGATGGACCAATCGCAGCGAATCCCCGCGCCCACCCAACAACCCGACGAGGCGCTTGTCTCCGTGCCGGACAACGCCGGACAGAGCTATGCGCCGGCCAATCAAAGCCTGATGAGCATGGCCGGCAACCAGGCCATGCAAAGCCAGTGGAGCAGTTCGACCCCCAACGCCTCGTTTCTGCAAAGCACCCCCGCGGAACCGAACGCCTCGTTTCTGCAAAGCACACCGGCGGAACCGAACGCCTCGTATTTGCAAAGCACACCCGCGGACGCGAACTTCACCCCGGCCGGCCCGCTGCAATTGACCGCTGATTCCAGCCAGCTCCAATCGGTGGCCGGCCCCGTTGCCCCCGGAACGCCACAGCCCGCCGCCGGCAGAAACGGAGCCGGCCAACCCGCCGGCGCAGAACCGACAACAGCCGGCCCCAACGGGCCGGGAACCGCGCCGCCGGCGCAAACGACGGCAACCGGGGCGGACGGCGGCCCATCCCGCCGCCGGGCAGCCGCGGCCGGGCCGGCCGCCGAGGCGGAGGAGAGCGAGGGCTTGCCGCTCGGTGATGAGTTTGCCGCCCTCCCGCCGCTGGCAATCCCGCTGATTGTACCGCTGGAACTCCCGCCCGTCCCCCACACTTTTGATGCCCCGGCCACGCTGAGCGCCGGCCAGTTAAAATCCGCCGCCAGCGCCGGCCCCACCGCCGACGAGTCCCGCCGCATTTTGGCCGGCGTGTCCGGCCGCTACGCCGAAACCCGCCAAACCGCCGAGCGGCTGCAGCAGGCCACGGCCCAGGCCGGCGACAACGCCCTGCGCCTGCTGGTGGCCGCCTACGAGCAGGTAACGCGCCAAACGCCCAACGCGCTGTTTCAGGCCGATCTGCGGCTGACCGCCGCCTACGATAGCGCCGTCAACGCGATATTGGCCGCCGCCCAGAGCGCGGATCGAGCCATTGTTGAACGGGCGACGCTGGCCCGCCGCACCCTCGCCCAGGCTGCGGCGAGTGGTCGCGCGGCGGTAAAGGCCAACGGCGATTCCGCCGACCAGCAGATCAGCACAATTTTGGCCAACCTGTCCAAAAAATACGTTGACACGCTGAGCGAGGCTTCGCTGGATTGCGAGTTCTTTTCCGCGGACGCCTACGACAAAGTGGGCCAGTGGCGAGCCGATTTCAACCGGACTCATCCAATTGGCAATTATGTTGGCAAACTGCCCGCCGAAAACGAAGCCAAACAAAAGGCCGCGCCGGGGCTGGCCAGCCAGGTGCAAACCACCCTGTCGCAGCAAACCTTTGAACTGCAATCGGCTTTTACGCAAAATATCACCCAGGTTAAAACCGACATCAGCAACGGGGTCAAACCATCGCTCCAAAAACACGCCGACCGCATCCGCACCGAAGGGGTTAAGAGTGTGAATACGGCCAACAACGCCGCCCGGCGGGGGTTGCGCCGGCAAACCCGCGATGCCCGGCAGGCGGTGGCTCAACTCCGGCAGGGCGCGCTGCAGCAGTTGGCCGTTCGCCGCCGGGCCGCGCGGGCGCATTTGGAAGTTACAGCCCGGCAGGCCATCGCCGGGGCGCGCCGCGAAGCGATGACCGCCGTTGAAACCGTAGCCGGCTCGCTCAACCAGGCGCTACCCCACTACGGCAGCGCCGCCGCCCAACTGCACCGCACGCTGCTCAACTCGGCGGGCGGCGGGCCGGAGTCGCTGCAAACCGTGGCCGATAACGCCGGCCCGGCCGTGCTGGACTCGCTGCGAACCGCGCAAACCCTGCAAACCGATCAGATGCAAACGGTGGGCAGCAACGTGCAATTCAGCCTGCAAACCGGGGCCAATCAAACCGCCGCCGATCTGGAAGCGGGCGCGGGGCAAGCCGTCACCGATATCCAAAACCAAACCCTCGAAGCCAGCGCCAACCTGAACCAAACCGTTGAAACAATGACCGGCGGCTTTTCTGCCGTGGCCGACGGCGTGAATCAGGCCACGGCCACGTGGTCCGCGCCGCTGGCAAAGGTGTTCGCCGAGACCATCAAAAGCCGGGAAGAGGAGTTGAACCGGGGCTACCCGGCCTTTGCCCGGCAAGTAAACACGCACAGCAACAACTTCAAAAATTGGGTTCGGCCCCAGCACACCCCGGATACTTTTCCGGTTTTGCGCGATAACCTGCAAAAGGCGTGGGACAATGTTAGTGAAAAACTGGAAGAGCGCATCGAAGCGCTGCTCAATTCGTTTGATGCCGGTATCATCAACAAAGTTGACGAAGCCGCCGCCACCGGCGCGCTGCGCGGCGTAACGGCGGCGCAAGGCAACGCGCTGCGCTACATGTGGCAGGTTGAGCGGCACGAAGGCTCGCTGGATTACGATTTGATGGACAAGCTCGATGAAGGCAGCGACGACTACAACGCCGCCATCAACTATCTCAACGGCAACACCGCTGCCGGCGCGCGCTTTGAGCTGGAAGCCTCGATGCACTGGTACAACGATGAAGAAGACCGCATCGAGGCGATTATGCGCTCGCTGTCGCCGGAGCAGTTGGAAGAACTGCACGGCCTGGCCGATTGGAAAGAGACCGAAGAGGATGTGCGCGACGCGCTCGGCGGGCTGGATTTGAACGTGTTTGATGCGCTCAACGCCGGCAATCACGCCCGCGCCGACGCCTACCAGTTGATTGATCGCATTGACCGGGCCAGGTTCAAGAATAATGCCGATGCCTTAAATTCGGCGCTGGCCGAGTTCAGCCGCGCCCCCAATCCGGAGCAGTATGGCGGCCAAACCGTTGACGCCGCCGACCGCTGGGCCGCGGTGCAGCGCGAAGTGGCCCACATCAAAGGCCAGGACCTGACCCCGGCAGGCCAGCCTATCACGCAGGAACAGGCCTCGCAATTTTTGTACGAGTACGCCACCCGAGACATCGAGCTGCCCCAATACGGCGGTCCTGGCGGCGCTTATCCCCGCACGCTGCGGGTAGAAGGCCGGCAGGCCGATCTGGCCCGGGCCATCATTTTCCACGGCGAACAAAGCGCCGAGGCGCGCGCCGCCCGGCTGGGGGTGGAAGTTGAGCGCAGCGGCGGGCCGAACATGCTCAACCTGGACACGGCCCTGGTCGATCCGCGGCTCAATCCCAACAATCCGGTGCCGGAACCCGTCCGCGAGCAGGCCCGCCGGGAACGCGAGCAAATGCTGGCCATTTTTGCCGAAAAGTACGGCCGGCCGGGGGCAACAGAAAATCTGGGCGCGGCCCGCATCGACCTGATCCAGCAGCTTCGCGGCGCCGCCGATACCTCCACCGGCGCGGACCTGGCCGAGGCGCTGGTGCGCGAAGAGCACCCCTCGCCGGCCACGGCGGCCATCGCTATGGAATATGCCATGGAAGGCGCGGGCACCAACGAGGCTCTGATCGACCGCACTTTGGGCCGCATGAACCGCGACGAAATCAAAGATATGCGCCACATTTACGACGCCCGTCCCGGCCGCAATCTCTACGCCGAGTTGGGCGTGTTTGGGCACGGCAGCTTTGGTGAAGTATCCGGCGACGACCGGCTGCGGGTTGAACGCGAGCTGCTGGGCGTGCCCCGCAACGACCGCGAGCGGGCGGAAGTGGCGGCGTTCGCCATCCACCAGCAGCGCAAAGAAACCGGCGGCTTTGGCAGTTGGCTGGCCTCCGGCTCGTACCAGGAACGCTCGCTGGATTTCAACGAAGCCCGGCTCAACCGGATGCTGGGCGGGCCAATCAAATTTGGGCCGGACGGCGAACCCATTCAGGGCAGTTACACCGACCAGTTTGACCGGGAAGGCACCTACCGCGGCGACACCGCCGAATTTGGCGCGGCGATGGTGGGCGCGCAGCTATCGGCCCAGAATTACTCGGCCAAAATCGATCAGTACGCCAATTTTATCGCCACCACCATCGCCGTGGTTGGTGCGATTGCCGCCGCCGTAGCCACGGTGGTTACCGGCGGCGCGGCCAGCCCGCTGCTGATGGCGGCCATCGCCGGGGCCACCGGACTCACCGCGATGGGGGCGCAGGCGGCCATCAAAGGCGGGCGCTACGGCTGGGAACAGGCCGTGACCGATTTGGGGATGACTGCGGTGCAGGCGCTGACCGCCGGGGTGGGCCAGAGCTTGAGCCTGGCGTCCCGGGGCGGCATGCAGGGAGTGCAGGCCGGGATGCGCACCGGGCTGAGCCTGAGCGCGGCCCGCGAGCTGGCCGAGAGCGGGGTGCTGGGCAACATGGGCCGGCTCACCGGCAGCGCCTTTGCCGATAAAATGCTGATCGGCGTCGCCGGTGGGGCGCTGAGTTCGCTGGGCCAAACCGCCCTGTCTGAACATACCTACGAAGGCGGGCCGGGCGCAGCCTTTGATAATTTGTTATTTGGCATGTTCCGGGGAGCGGTTACCGGCGGCGTCACTGCCACCGTTTCCAGCGCCATCGAGGATGTGCCGCTGGGCCGGGCCGCCGGTTTGGTTGGCGGACGCCCCACACTGGGCGAAGCGATTGGCCAGTCAACCAGCGTACTGCGCCGGGGGTTGGGCAAAGGGTTGACCTCCGGGCTGGGCGGCGCGGCGGGCCGCGGCGTGGAACTCAGCCTGGAATCGGCGCGGGGGACGTACCGGGGCGATGCCGGCGACATTTTTGTGGCGATGGGTGAAGCCGGGTTGCAAAGCGGATTGCAAAGCGGGTTTGAAGGCGGCGCGGAAGCGCTGGGCCAGCGCTACGTCAACGCCCTCACCCGCCCCGGCGGCCCGCGCGCTGTCCAACCCGAACTACCCGTTGAACCGGAAACGCCCGCCGCCCCGGCCCGCCCCGTTTTGCCCGGCGAACCGGAAACGCCCGCCGTCCGCGTGCCGCTGCCCGGCGAACCGGCCCCCGAACCGGCTGTCCGGCCACAGCCACCCGCTGAACCGGAACCGGCCGCGCCACCCCGGCCCGGTGCGGAGCCAACTGAACCGCCGGCAACGCCCACTCGCCCCCGGCCCCAATTGCCGGCCGAGGAGCCGGTCAGCCCGGCCCCACGCCCGGCCATCGAACCGGTGGAGCCGCCGGGAATCAGGCCACGGCCTACGGCGGCAGTTCCCGAGGAGGCGGTTGAACCGGCCCGACCGGCGGCGGTACGCGCGCCGGCCACCGAAGGGACAGCCGCCGGAATCGAAGGCGCTGAGTTTCGGGGGGACACGCTGCGCCGGCCGCGACTTAACGCCGAAGCCGAAGCGGGGCAGGCGGCGCGCACGCTGGTTAGCGAAGGACCAACCGCCGGCTTTGCCCGCGTGGCCGAAAACGACCCCGGCCATCTAAAAGTTGCCCCGGCCGTTGGCGGCGAAGAACTGACCGTCCGCATCCGGCCCACCGATTCGATGCCGCCCGGCGAGGAGGGAATTGTGCCGGTGGCTCGCTACCGGTACAACCCGGACAGCGGCGAATACGAAATTCTGGTCTCGACCCGCGCCCCGGAAGGCACGCTGGAACGGGCGCTGGCCCACGAACTGACCGAAATTCGGGCGGCGCACGGCGCGCCCGACATCCCCGACGCGCTCCGGCCCGGCGGTTTTGGCGCTGGCCCGGCCAAATCGCGGGAGCAGCCCCAGCTTTCGCCGCACGACCGGGGCCGGCTGGCCGAGCTGGAGGTGCTGGGCCGGCAGATCGCGACGGCCCAAACTCGCGGCGACGAGGCGCAGGCGGCCCGGCTGCGCGATGAAACCCAGCGGCTGCTGGCCCACCTGGGGGTCATCGACGAGACGCCGGCGGCGCGGGCGCGTCGGGAACTGGTGCAAAGCGAACTGGACAGCCGCCCGGCCGCGCGCCAGCTCCTCGACGCGGAGGTGCAGGCGGCGCAGGCCAACCCGTTTTTGCGGACGCCGCCGGCCGACCCGGTGAAACACGCCGAACTGCTGGTGGAACGGCTGGAATATGCCCGGCGGCTGGGCGACAGCCGGCGGGTGGAGCAGGTGCTGGAGCAAGCGCGCCAAAATCTGGTAGTGACCAGATCGGAGTTTGATCTCACAACCGATGGCAAATTCATCAAATTACCCGCGCCGGCAGACGTTGTATCCATCGTCGCTGCCGATGGCTCGCACGTGCGACTGCCGCGTGACATCGCCGACTCGCCGACGGTGGCTGAAATGATGCGCTACGTGCGCGAAAACCGGCTGACCGACGCCGAACGAAGCGCGCCCAGCACGCCCCGGCGGCGGGTTAATCCTGATCCCGGCGAGATTGACCCCGACACCGTTTCAACCGTGCGGCGGCGTCACCGCGATAACCGGCTGTTTCAGGATTGGGACACATTTAAAGACAATTTCGGCATCACCGTGCGCAGCAGCCCTGATGAGTTGCGTCGGGCTTTCCGCTTGTGGGCCGATGGCCATTACATCACCGCCAAAGGCAACGTGGCCGCGCTGGCCGCCGCCAGCCGCGTGCCGGATATCGAGGCGCGGCCCTACACCGAAGTGGCCCAGCCGGATTTGCGCCTGCCGCCGGGAACAACCGAGGAAACCACGCTGCAACGCATTGTTGAACTTCAGGCCGAGCTGGAAACAACCACCAAATGGGCCAGACGGCAGGAGATCAACGCCGAACTGCAAAAACTACCCACATTCAAGCGGGCCTCCGAGGATGTGGGTGAGGCCGCGGCCAAACGCTTTGCCCAGCTTCGTTTTGGCGTGCCGCCGGAGCAGATCACCACCGGCCGCGGTTCGGGGGTGCCGGATTTATTGTTCAACGACCCGGACACGGGGCGGCTGGTGGTGGTTGAAGCCAAAGGCGGCGACAGCCCGCTCGGCGCGCGGCTCAACGTGGACGGCACGCAGATGGTGCAGCAAGGCACCCGCGAATATCTGGAAAGTCTGGCGCAGGCCATGCAGCGCTCATCGGACACCAAAATTCAAGACCAGGGCCGCAAACTGGAACTCGCCCTGCGGCAGGGTAACGTTGATTATTTTGTCGTCCGGCAGCCATACTCGCGGGCGGACGGCACGTTGGAATTGCCCAGAGTGGCCAAATTTGATATAAGGTAACTATTCACCCCCACCCCCGGCCCCTTCCCCTGACAGGGGGAGGGGAGAATAGTTTAGGTGTGTTGCCGGGCGGCTATGCCGCCCGGCAACACACCGATGATTATTCCCCTTCTCCCCTGGGGGAGAAGGGGGTAGGGGGATGAGGGGGAAAAAGACTAACTTAACATTATTGAAGTAGTGAAGGGAGAGCCAGCAGCAATGAACTCAAACTCAACCCAATTCATTGCCCGGCACAACGTGGGGCCGGTCGCCGAATGGCAGGCCGATTTTGACCACGTTCAAAAACTGCGAGAGACTACACACCGGCCAGATTTGCAGGCCGGCGATGTTGGCCATCGTTTTAAAGATGAACTCCGGCTGGCGCTGATTGCGGCGTTATTTCCGGCGCAAAAATCGGCCGGGCACAGCGCGCTGGCGCGAGCGGCCGGGGCGGCGCACGCGGCCATTCTGGCCCAAAACCGATGGCGCACCGTTGGCGGCGGAGGAATATCGCTCACCGAGCCGGGCCAGCCGCGTCAAATGGTTGCCGCTGGCGACGCCGGCCTGTCGTACCCGGATTGGGTCAACGGCTTTGCCGCAGCGCTCATTGTCCGCGATCAGGCCGCGATCACCAGCCTGGGCGCGGTGTCGAGCCTCGACGCCTGCGCCCGGCCCGCCGGCACGCTCGATGACTTTTGGCCGTTCTACTGCGGGGCGCTGGCCGCGGCCGTGATTGAGCCGGACGCCGCGCCGCGCTGGCTGGCCGAAGCGGAACAGGCCGGCCAAACGGCGCAAATTATCGAGCCGGCGCTGCTGCAACTGACCGTTCTGCCCCACCTGCCGCTCATCGGCGCGCTGGCCCGGGGCGATGCCGCGGCGTTCAACGCGGCGCTGGTCGCGGCGCTGAGTAGTTGGCAGCAATATTTTGCCCGGCCGCAGCAGCAGCGCAACTGGCACGGGCTGCTGGCGCTCCCGGCGGCCGCGCTCAGCGCCGCCGCGGTTGAGCGCGGGCTGCGGGTTGAAATCGACTCCGAGTATTTGCCGCCGGAATTTATCAGCGGCGAATTTACCCGCACGCTGACCGGGGTGACGTATCACTACCCACGCCGCAGCATCGACACGGCGGATGAAGCCCGCTGGTTTTTGGATTTGGACGGTATCCCCCGTGCGGCGCGCCAGCACACTATCATCGAAGAAAACGGGCAACTGCTGGCCCGCTACCAAATTAACAACGTGGCCGGGCTGGCCCACGCCGAAGCCGATTTTGTGCTGCCCGCGGCGGGCGGGCAGAGCGCCGGCCGGCCCCAACCGGCGCTTGGGCCGGCGGAGCTGCTCTATCTGGCAGAAGCCTACAGCCGCCAACCGGCCGCCGACGCGTCTCCGCCGGCGCGGCGGCAGCAGCGGGCCAATCTGGTTGAAGCAATCAACTGCGTTAAAACCGCGCTGGAACGATTATCGACGGAAAACGAAGCGCCGCTGTTTTATTCGGAGCGGGGGCAAGCGATGTTTGAGGCCGAGCCGGGCCGGTTTCAACCGGAACGGCTGGCAGCTTACCTGTCGGCTTTGACCGGCGAACTCAATAAAATTGAGGCCGCGCTGCCCCCCGGGCCGGCGGCGGAGGAGGATAGCGAAGCGGCGGCGCGGGCGGCGGCCATGCTGTCCATCGGTGTTATCCGCGAGCAGGTGCTGCCGCTGCTGCGGGCGCTGGCGGCAGACACTACCGGCGAGCTGGCAGCCCAACTGCAACCCCGGCCGGAGGATTACGCCCGGGTTTTTGTGGGTGAAGCGGTTGAGGCGGCGCGAGCCGGGTACACTCAATTGTGGGGCGGTGGCCCGCCGCGGGTGCGGCCGGTTGCGCCCATTGAGCTGCAATGCCACGTAGCGCCGGCCGGTTTTTTGGCCGAAGAAAACGAGCTGTCGGCCCATTTTCCGGCCGGCTACCGGGCCATTGCCCGCTGGCTCAACCCGCAGCGGGTGTGGGTAGCGTGGAAGTACATCCCCTCCGGGCAGAGCGCGGGGCAGGCGTTTAACGGGCTGGTGTGGGTAGAAGATCACTGGGCCTGGTTTCCCAAGCCGTTCCGGGTGCTGCGCCAAATTTCGGGGTGAAGTGCGGTCAATCCTGCTGCAGCAGTTTGATCTGCTCGATGTTTTCGGCCACCTGCCGCTGCGTTTCAAGCAGCAGCGAGTTGAGCCGGGTTAAATCATCGGCCAGGCTGGTCATTCGGGCCGCCGCAGGAGCCGCGCCGTTGGTTGGCGCGGGGTGCGTGTTGCAGATTTGCCGGTACAGAGCCACGGTTTTTGGCCCCGGCGCTACCCCCAACTCGGACAGCAGGGTTTCCTCGCAGTGGCGGTACTGGCGCAGCGCGCCGGTTCTGTCGCCGGCTTTGTAGCGCAGCCGGATCAATTGCCGGTGAGTGCGCTCGCGGGCCGGGTCCTGCTGAAGAATGCGCAAGGCGTAGAGGCAGGCCGTGTTGAAATCATCAATCGACTCAAAATATTCCGTCAGCCGGTCTAAAATAAGCAGCTCCATCAATTTGTACCGTTCCCGCTCGTAAATGCACCAGTCGTAATAGCGGCCTTCCAGCAAATCGCCGTGACACGCGCCGATAATTGCTTCCAGCGCCGCCGCCTGCCGGGCCGATAGTTGCTGCCCGCGCATATTTTTTACCAGCGCGAATTGTTCTTCCAATGCGGCGATGTCAAGCCAATAGTTCGGTGTCGCTCTGATTTCTATCCAGTTGTGATCGATGTCCAGCGCCGTACAGAAGCACGTTTTATCCAGCGCGGCCTGCAATTTCCAGATAGCCTTGCGCAAATACTGTTTGGCGCTGGCAACTGTTTCGCACTCGCCCCACAACAGGGTGGCCAGCCGCTCGCGGTGATGGGGCTGGTTGCGGTTGATGAGCAGGTAGCTCAACAACTCCTGCACTTTCAACCCGTCAAGCCCGGTCACGGGCTGGCCCTCAAAATTTGCCGCAAATTTCCCCAATAGCTGAATGTGCAGTTTGTCCATTTGCCCCCCATTCGATGGTTCACTGCAAGTTAAAATAATCGGACTACTATTGTCGAAATAGCTATGTATTTTTTAGGGTTGACTGAAGCAGGAAGCGGAACAGCGCCGGGGTAAATCTGAAGAATAAAATCAGGGCCAACAGCAAGCTGGAATTGGAGATTCGCAACGAAAAAAACGACAACCTCTAAATTTTACAGGTTTTTTGGCGGGAATGCTTGACGGATAACCACCTTGAACCCAACGGTTGGGGAAAAGTGCAAAAACAATGCCGTTATTTGCCCATACCGGCGGTTTCGCTGGTGTCTTTGGTAAAATAATAGGCCAGCAAAATGGGCACGGTAGTGATGGCAATAACCAGCACCGCCACAATATTGGTTACGGGGCGCTGGCGGGGGCGGGTTAGCTCGCTGAAAATCCAGATGGGCAGGGTTTGCTGCTGGCCGGCGGTAAAGGTTGTCACAATCACTTCATCAAAAGAGAGGGCAAAGGCCAGCATACCTCCGGCCAGCAATGCCGTGGCGATTTCCGGCAAAATAATGTGGCGCAGGGTTTGAAAGCCGTTCGCGCCCAGGTCCATCGATGCTTCGATTTGCGACCGGCCGGAGCGCCGAAAGCGAGCCAGCACGTTGTTGTAAACCACGACCACGCAAAAGGTGGCGTGGCCAATGATGATGGTCCAAAAGCTGAACGGTATCTCCAGCAGCCCCATCGCTGACCGGAGGGCGATACCGGTGACAATTCCCGGCAGGGCGATAGGCAACACCAGCAGCAGTGAAACGGCATCGCGCCCAAAAAATTTGGCCCGATAAACCGCTGCCGCCGCCAGCGTGCCCAGCAGCAGCGCTACCAGCGTGGCCAGGCTGGCCACCCGCAGCGACAGCCCCAGCGCCCGCCAGACATCGCTTCTGGCCCAGGTAACGGCAAACCACTCCACCGTTAGCCCCGGCGGCGGAAAGGTAAAGGCTCGTTCTTCTGAGGTGAACATGTACAGCACAATAATTAAAAATGGGCAGTGCAAAAAAAGGATCACCGCCAGCGTGGTCAGCTTTAAACTAAAGGGCGCCGGGGATTTAGAGGGCATCAAATGCTCCTAATTTTCTGGCAACTGTTAAATACAGCGCCATAATCACAATCGGGATCATGGTAAAAGCCGCGGCCAGGGGCACATTGCCCGAGGTACCCTGATGCGACAGCACCGCCTGGCCGATAAAAAAGCTGGAATTGCCCAACGCCGACGGCACAATAAAATCGCCCAACGTCAGCGAAAAGGTAAAAATTGAGCCGGCGACCACGCCCGGAAAAGCCAGCGGCAGCGTTACCCAGCGAAAAGTGTGGCCGGGGCGGCCGCCCAGATCGCTGGAGGCTTCCAGCAGCGAGGTGGGCACGCGCTCCAGCGCGGCGTAAACAGGCAGCACCATGTACGGCAGCCAAACATACACAAACACCACGTACATTCCCAACCACGACACCGTCAGCGACGGTCCGCCGATAACGGGCAGGCTGAGAAGGCCATCCAGCAGCCAGTTCAGCCCGGCCAGATTAGATACCCAACTGATAATACCTTCTTTGGCCAAAATCAGCCGCCAGGCGTACACCCGCACCAAATAGCTGGACCACAGCGGCAACAGCACCGCCAGGTAGAGCCACGGCCGCAACCGGGGCGGCGCAAAACGCACCGAATAATAGGCCACCGGAAAAGCCAAAATGGCCGTTGTCAGCGTTACGACCGCGGCCATCGTTACCGTGCGGACCACAATGTCCATGTTGGCCGGGGTAAAAAGCTGGCGGTAGGTATCGAGCGTAAATTCTTTGACCACCAGCCCGGTAAAGGAGTCGAGGCTGAAAAAGCTTTGCACCAGCAGCGCCGCCAGAGAGCCAATGTAAAACAGCACAAACGCCACCAGTGGCGGCCCCAGCAGCAGGGCCAGCAGCAGTCTAGGCCGCAAATAAAGATAGGTCGACAGCCGCTGCCAGAGGGAATTAGCCGGTTTCGATTCAGTTGGCACAGATGATGGTTTGGTAGTTTGCATAGTTATCCGGTTGGTGAGGCGCTCCCGGCTTTGTTTTGGAGCAAAGGCCGGAGCGACGAGATTGGTTTTCCTGTTGCTAATTTGCCGCTGGAATGTGGCGGCAGTGACGCCGATACCACAACAGCCGCACCGCCCGGCCCCGGGCCGTAAGCGCCTCTTTTGACGAGGTATCCAGATTTTGCTCGACCACGGTCAGGTCGCCGCCCACGTTCAGTTCAACCAAATAGCGCGTCATAATGCCCAGATACACCACGTCACGAACGCGGCCATCGGCGGCAACCATATCGTCGGGGACGGGCGCGGCGGGATCGGCCAGATGAATTTTTTCCGGGCGCACCGAAAACATCTGCGGCGAGCCGGTAATGGCCTGCGCCGTTTTACCGCTAACCAGGTTAGAAACGCCCACAAAACCGGCGACAAACGGCGTGGCCGGGTGTTCGTAAATTTCAGAGGGCGTACCCACCTGTTCAATCCGGCCCTGGTTAAACACAGCCAACCGGTCGCTCATGGTCAGCGCCTCTTCCTGATCGTGGGTAACGTAAACAAAGGTGATGCCCACCTGCTGCTGAATGGTTTTCAGCTCGAGTTGCATTTGCTGGCGCAGTTTCAAATCGAGCGCGCCCAGCGGTTCATCGAGCAGCAGCACCCGGGGGTGGTTAACCAGGGCGCGGGCCAGCGCCACCCGCTGCCGCTGCCCGCCGGAAAGCTGACCCGGTTTGCGCCCGGCCAATCCACCCAACTGCACCAGTTCCAGTATATCCTGCACCCGGCGCTGGCGCTCGGCGGCCGGCACTTTTTTGATCATCAGCCCGTACCCCACATTTTTTTCCACCGTCATGTGCGGAAACAGCGCGTAATCCTGAAACACCGTATTCACATCGCGCTCGTAGGGCGGCAGGGCCGATACATTGTGGCCGTACAGGTAAATCTGGCCGGAGTCGGGACGCTCAAAGCCGGCAATCAACCGCAGGCAGGTGGTTTTGCCGGAGCCGGATGGCCCCAGCAGCGTAAAAAATTCGCCGTCGTGAATGTCCAGATTGAGCTGATCCACAGCTTTTACCTCGCCAAAATGGCGGTTGACGTTTGAAAATTGAACGGCAATGTTGTTGTCAGTCACTAGCTCTGCGCCACCATTACGTGTTTGGTAATTTGATAATCGCCCACGGCTTCGGCCGACAAATCTTTGCCAAAGCCGGATTGCTTGAAGCCGCCGTGCGGCGTTTCCGAGGTTAACGGCAGGTGATCGTTAATCCAAACCGTGCCAAATTCCAGCGCCGCGGCCAGTTTCATCGCCCGGCCCACATCGCGGGTAAACACCGAAGCCGCCAGCCCGTACAGCACATCATTGCCCAAATGGATGGCTTCGGCATCATCTTTGAAACTGCTCACGGTCAGCACCGGGCCAAACACCTCGCTTTGGATGATTTCTGAATCCTGCGCGGCCCCGGCGATAACGGTGGGTTCAAACCAGCAGCCCTGCTCAAAACCGGCCGGGATGCCGCCGCCGGTGAGAATTGTTGCGCCGGCAGCTTTGGCGCGGGCCACAAAACCCTGCACCCGTTCGCGCTGGGCGTGTGAAATCAGCGGCCCCATTTCAACCCCTTCGTCAAAAGGCAGGCCAATTTTAACGCCGCGCATGCTTTCTACCAGCGCCTCTTTAACGCTGTCCAGCCGGTGGTGGGCCACGTATACGCGGGTGGCGGCGGTGCAATCCTGCCCGGTGTTGAGCGTGGCGGCCAGCGTGGCTTTTTGGGCCACCAGTTCCACATCGGCATCATCAAAAACGATGAATGGCGCTTTGCCGCCCAATTCCAAATGCACCCGCTTCAGCGTGTCGGCGGCGGTGCGCATCACTTTTTTGCCGGTGTTGGTCGAGCCGGTCAGGCTGACCAATCGCACGTCGGGGTGTTCCACCAGCGCCTGCCCGGTCTCGTTGCCACCGGTGATAATATTGACCACTCCGGCGGGGATGCCGGCTTCGGCAGTGAGATCGGCCAGCATGAGCGTGGTGAGCGGGGTAGTGGGGGCCGGTTTCAGCACCACGGTGCAGCCGGCGGCCAGCGCCGGGCCAATTTTCCAGGCAGCCATCATCAGCGGGTAATTCCACGGAGTAATCTGGCCGCAGACCCCGACCGGCTCGCGGCGGTAAATTGAGGTGTATCCGGGCATGTATTCGCCGGCATGCGCGCCGTGCGTGTCGCGGGCGGCGGCGGCAAAAAAGCGCAGGTTATCGACGGCAAAGGGAATGTCGCCGCCCAGGCTGACCATCTGGTACGGTTTGCCGGTGTTATCTGATTCCACGCGGGCCAACTCTTCGGCGCGGGCTTCCAGCAGGTCGGCCAGCTTCCACAGCGCCATCGAGCGGGCAGCGGGCGTTAATTTAGACCAGCGGCCATCGTAAAAGGCGGTTTTGGCGGCCTGCACGGCCCGGTCCACATCGGCGCGGCTGGCATCGATGACGGCGGCCAATGGGGCGTCGGTGGCGGGGTTGGTGATGGTGGACACGCCGCCGCCCTGGCTGGCTACCCATTCGCCGTTAATCCACAGTTTGGGTTCCATGAGTTGAGTCTCCTTTTCTTTACCCCTCCCCCCGACCCCCTCCCCAAAAATTGGGGAGGGGGAGCAATTTAAGGGTGTGGTTTTGAGCGGCTTCGCCGCTCAAAACCACACCTGAAAAACTTTTAGTCCTCTTCTCCCAATGGGACGAAGTGCCCGAAGGGGAGAAGATGGTTGGGGGACGAGGGACACGACACAAACGCAATAAAATTTAACGCTTATCCATTCCTTAACCTGAAACGAGGTAATGGCGGAAGTCGGGTTAACGGTTACCGATAACGGCGATGTAATTGGTGACCCACTCGTGGTAGGGCACGCAATCTGAGCCGCCGATGCTGCATTCGGCGCGAGGTGTGCGCCAAAAAGCAATGCGTTCAAAATTGTCGATGCCGTTGGTTTTGCAGCCTTCCGCGCCGAGGAGTTCGTTGTTTTCACAGGCAGCCGGCACTACCGGCACCGAACCAAACCAGGCGGCCAGATCGCCTTGCAGCTTGGGATTGAGCGAGTGCTCCATCCACATATAGGCGCAGTTGGGGTGGGGCGCGTCGATGTGCATCATGGTGGTATCGGCCCAGCCGGTAGCCCCTTCTTCCGGCACGGTGCTATCGACCGGAGCGCCTTCGGCTTTTAGCAGGTTCACCTGGAAGGGCCACGAACTGGAAGCAACCACGCCTTCGTTTAAAAAGTCATCGATTTGAATGAAGGCATCGTGCCAGTAGCGGCCCACAACCTGGCGCTGCTGGCGCAGCAATTCCAGCGCGGCCTGAAACTGTTCCTGATTCAGATCATAGGGGTCTTTGATGCCCAGTTCCGGGTTGTGAGCCATCAGGTACAGGGCGGCGTCGGCCACGTAAATGGGGCCGTCGTAGGCCTGCACCCGGCCTTTGTTAGATTTGCCATCGGGCAGGGTTTGTTCTTCAAACACAACGTTCCAACTGGTCGGCGGGGTGCCGCCAAAGGCTTCGGTATTGTACATTAACACATTGGAGCCCCACTGGTAGGGCGTGCCGTAATGCTCGGGGGTCCCGTCACCGTTTTTATCAACGGTGTGCCAGGGAGCATTTTGCAGGCGGGGGTCAATGGTATCCCAACTGGGGATCAAATCCGGGTTGATGGGCTGCAGCCGATCGCCGTAAACCAGGCGCAGGCTGGCATCACCGGAGGCGGTGACCAGATCAAACCCGCCTTCGTTCATCAAAGCGACCATTTCATCGGAGGTGGCGGCAGATTTTACGGTGACTTTACAGCCGGTTGCGGCCTCAAAATCGGTGACCCAATCGTAGTTGGGATCGGTTTCGCCGCGTTCGATGTAACCGGGCCAGGCGACAATAGCCACTTCGCCTTCACCTTTGCCCACTTCTGTGAGAGGGCCGGCCATAGCCCCGGCGGCCGGAACGGCTTCGGCTTCTTTCATAGCGGCCTCAACCTGAGCCTGGGCCTCTTGCAATTGGGCCTGGGCGGCCTGCGCGGTGGCTTCGGCAGCGGCGGCGGCTTCAGAGCCGGCTTTGGCAGCTTCGGCTTTGGCCGCCTCAGCTTCTTTCATGGCGGTTTCAGCTTCGGCCTGGGCGGCCTGTACCTGAGCCTGAGCCGTGGCTGCCGCCGATTGGGCAGCCTGCAGCGCGGCGGTATCGGGTGTGGGAGCGGCTCCCCCACAGGCGGTTAGCCACAGGCTAAGCAACGCCAGCAACATCAGCAAGCGAACAATCTGTTTCCCCATCATTTTCCTCTTCTCTTCTGTAAAATTGAACTGCGGCATTAATAGAAACAGTTTCCCGTATTTCACAAAACGGGATATCAGTTAGTTCATCGGTCGCCTTGCGGTTTCACCTCCTGGTGCATGATTAATACACAACGGGGCCGGTGATGATCGAAGAAGAGTGAGCAGCCATTGCCCGGCTTGTTTTGATTGTTGGGTGATGTTCTGGGGAATGGAAAAAGTAATGGACGATTATAGATAGATGACCGTGGAATGTCAATTTTGCTTTAATAAGCAGCAAAAACCCTCACCAGTCAACGCCGCTGCTCAATCTACGGCGAGGGCGAGGATGTTTGCGCAGGATTACGGCGAGTCGGGAAGCGGGGGTGGTGTGGCCTCCGGCGTTACGGGGCAGCGATGGTGATAGTGGTGCCGTTGCTGTCGCCGTCGGGGTCGCTGTTGCCGGCCGGCTGGTAGCCAAAACTGGCGTGCTGCACGCCGGTTACCGTAAAGCTGACGCTGCCGGTTGATTTGCCGAGGCCGGTGGCGCTAAGGGTGCACTGCCCGTTACTGCCTGTAGTGCAACTACCGGTACCGGCCGCGCTCCATGTGCCACTTACGGTTGCGCCGGCGACCGGATTTTGGCTGCTGCTGAGAATGGTGATGATTACCTGTGCGTCCCATTTGTTACCGCGCTTCTGGCTGATTCCGTCCAAATCGGCAACCCGCATCACTTGGGGGGCGGGACTGGCCGTGGCGGTTGGGCTCGGTTCGGGTGTGGCGGTTGCCGTTGCCGTGGGTAGCGGGGTGGCTGTCTCGGTGGCGGTTGCCGTTGCCGTGGGCAGTGGGGCGGCTGTTTCAGCGGGCGTTGGGCTGGGTGCAGGCGTGGCTGTTTCGGTGAGCGTTGGCTCGGGCATTGGGCTGGAGGTGACGGTGACACTTTCTGACGAGGTCTTCTGGCTGCCGGTGATCTCGTAGGTTGCCGAAGTGGGTGTGGGCGAAGCCACGCTGGCGACGGGCACATTATCATCAACCCAGGTGGTCACGCCGATGGAACCACTCCACGAATTACCGCCGCTCCACGAGTTACCGCCACTCCAACTGTTGCCGCCGCTCCACGAGTTACCGCCGCTCCACGAATTGCCGCCGCTCCACGAATTGCCGCCGCTCCACGAGTTACCGCCACTCCACGAGTTACCGCCACTCCACGAGTTGCCGCCGGCCCAGATCATCCCCTGCCCCCAGGCGCCTGTGCCGTTGGCCCAGGTTAAACCGCTGGCAGCCATAGTATCTTTATCGAGCCACTTCATCGAGTCGGCCCAGGCCGCGCCCATCGCGTAAATTGTGCCGTCGTCCTCAACTGTATAGTAGAGGTAGGCTCGGCCGTCGTCGCTGAGCAGACGGCGAATTGGCCCGGCGTAGTGATAAGCGGTTTCGGCCGGATCCAATTCCTCAAACTGAACCAGACCGTCGCCGTTGGTATCTACCCACCCGGTGCGATGGGCCAGATCGGCGTTGATATCCATACCGTGGTTGGCTTCGGCCCCGGCCGGGAAGAAATTACCAAACAGGATATCCGGCACCCACAGCCGGCCCATTCCCTGCTGGAAGACGTTGTAAGAGAGATCGGCATTGCTGGCAAAGGCGGGCCGGGCCGCGTACATCAACCGGAATTTAACCTGGTTGGGGGTCAGTTCGGGGTGCACTTGCAGCAGTAATGCTACCGCCCCGGAGGTAATGGCCGTAGCCATACTGGTGCCGTTCATGCGGAACAGGTTGGCCGTTACCGAGTAGTCGGGGTGTATTTGCACCAATTGCGAGGAATTGGCCATATTGGCGTGGTCGTTGTACATAAACGAGACAATGTTCATGCCCGGGGCTAACAGATCGGGTTTGGCGAAGCCATCTCGGGTGGGGCCGCCGCCCGACCACCGGGCCAGCGTGTCATCGCGCCAGTAGCCGGGGGTGCGCTGGCCATCGAGCGCGCCAACCGTGATCACGTAGGGATCGTTGCCGGGCACGGTGATGCTCTCGGCACGGCCGCCTTCATTTCCCGCCGCAGCCACCACCACAATGCCGTTGGCCCAGGCTGCTTCCACCGCCCGGTTGAGCGGGTCGGCAAAATAGGGGGTGGTGGCATGGGCGCTCAGGCTCAAATTCATCACCCGAATACCATACAGATTTTTGTTGGCCACCACATACTGAATGCCCTGAATCACGTCTTCGTAAGTGCCGGTGCCGTCGGCCCCCAATACCCGCACACTCAGAATCTTTGCTCCGGAGGCAACGCCCATATAGACCCAGGTTGTTTCATCTTCAAACTGATTCCAAACTATACCGGCTACATGGGTGCCGTGGCCAAAGGGGTCTTTACTTTTTTGGTAGTCGGTCCAGCAGTAACCTTCTTTTTGGATAATAGAGGTTTTTGTTTTACCGGTGCCGGTTTCAGTACAGAGGCCGTCGCCCACAAAGTCGGCCTGACCGTGAAACTGGCCACTAACCCAGGCTCCCAGGGTTTGCTTAACTTCGCTTGAAAAATAAACGCCGCTGTCAACCACAGCAATGGTTACCCCCCTGCCCAACACCGGATCCCCGGATTGGGTGTACGGGCTTGAACCCCACTGATACACATCGGCCCCAATATCGATAACGGTGGGGTAAACCAGCTTATATACCCAGCGATTTTGGGTAGACTGCACATCGGGGCTGCCATTCCACGGCACGGGGAAGCGATAGTGGGTTACCCAGCCGCTGTCAGCAACGGGGTCCTGCGCGCTCTGCACGCCTTTATTACCGGTGATCGAAATAACGGTGGGGTCAGCGGCCAGCGCCGCCAATTGGCCGGCGGGCAGGCTGGCACCGACAGCATCAATCAGCCACAAGTCGCTGGTGACCTGGCCGCCCAAACGCTCCACCGCAGCAGCAGCGGCAGCGGAGTTGTTGGCCGTAACGATGATCGGCAAAGTTGTGCCGGACTGGTCGCTCAGGCCGGGTTCAACAAAGGCTGCACCCGCCGCCGTAGCCGGACCAACGCTCCCGCTGAGAAGGAGGATGAACAGAGTAGCTATGATCAGGGCTTGAATTCTTAGTTTCATTAAGAGTTCCTTGTCCGGTACAGCCGGCTGCCTAAAAACGAGGTTAACCGGCCAGGTCGATGGCTTTCTGGTGTTCGGCACTGATTTTAGGCGTAGCAGCGGTGTGATGAACCCGGCAGGACTCGGCCTGCTGCTCGGCAATCAACTTTTCCAGGCGGATCACTTCTGCAAACAGGGGGTCATGTTCCCAGGCCGCGCCGGTTGACGGTTTTGCATCATTGAATTTTCCAACCCAACTGGCCCACATTTTGATCAACCCAACTGTATTCAGCTTCATGTCCATCTGCAAAATCCTCTCGCCGGCAGAACCATTAGCCTACAGCGGCTTGACAATGGTGATAACGGTGCCGGTACTGTCGCCATCCGGGTCGCTGTTGTTTAACGGCTGGTAGGTGAAGAGGCCGCTGACGTCATCAACCGTAAAGATAACGCTGAGCAACCCGTTCATCTCACTGCTGGTAATGTTGCAACGGCCCGTACTGTCGGTAGCGCAACTGCCGGTGCCGCTCAAACCACCGCTCCAACTGCCACTAACATTGGCCCCGGCCATCGGATTCTGGTTGCCATCCACCACGCTGATACTCACCGTAGCCGTCCATTTAGCCCCTTTGCCGTTAACCCCGCTGCCGTCCAAATCAGACACGCGCACAGTGGTCAGCGGCGTAGTCGTCGGGTTGGAGGTGGGTGTAGGCGTGTTGGTCGGCGTGGGAGTGGGACTGGCCGGCTGGTTGATGGTAATGGTGGTGCCATTGCTGTCGCCATCCGGGTCGCTATTAAGGCTGGCCTGATAACCGTAACCGGCCAGGGTTAGATTACTTACACTGAAAGTGGCGCTACTTTGATTGGTGTTGATATTACCGGCGGTAATACTACAGCGGCCATCGCTGCCGGTGATGCAGTTAACATTGCCGGATGCACCGCCGCTCCAGGTACCGTTTACTGTAACATTGGCCAAAGGTGTTTGCCCGGCGTTGGAGACAGCGATGGTGACCACGGCCTCCCATTTGCTGCCGGTGCTGTTACTCACACCGTCCAGGTCCGACACACGCATAGCCGGCACAGTGGTGGCCGTCGGTGTGGCGGTTGGCGGTGCGGCGGTCGCTGTGACTGTTGGCAGAATAGCTGTAGCAGTTGCCGTGACGGTTGGCGGCACGGCCGTGGCCGTGGTAGTTGGCGCAACAATTGTGGCCGTGGTTGTAGCGGTTGGCAGCACCGCAGTGGATGTGGCCGTTGCGGTTGGGATCAGTGGTGTGGCCGTCGCCGTTACGGCCGGCGCTTGTGGCGGCAGAGGTCGCTTATTGCCGGCGTCAACCCAGTCGTCGCCAACCCAGCGGCTGCTGGTCAGGCTGCCGCCCCAACTGTTGCCGCCGCCCCAACTGTTGCCGCCGCCCCAACTGTTGCCGCCGCCCCAACTGTTGCCGCCGCCCCAACTGTTACCGCCACCCCAACTGTTGCCGCCACCCCAACTGTTGCCGCCGCCCCAGAACATATTATTGTTCCAGCCGCGCTGGCCTTGCTGCCAGGTGAGGCCGGAACTGGCCAGGCTGGCGTTATCAATCCAGCGCAGAGTGTTGGCCCAGGCCGCGCCAAAGGCTAAAAACTTACCGCTTTGATCGATGGTGTAGTAGAGATAGGCCCGGCCATCGTCGCTGAGCATGCGGCCAAAAGCGCCCTGGTAATGGAAGGCTATCTTCGTCGGGTCCAGTTCAATGTTCTGCACAAAGCCATCGCCATTCAGGTCTATCCAGCCGATGCCGTTAACCAGGTCGGTAGTGATATTCATGCCGGCGTTGGCTCGCCCGTCGGTGGGAAAGTTGCCCAGCACAGCCTCGGGCGCCCAAATGCGGCCCATCCCCTGCTGGAAGATGTTGTAGACCAGATCGTTGCCACCGGTGAGCGCCGGGCGGCTGGACACCATCAGGCGGTATTTAACCTGATCCGGGGCAAGCGAGGGGGTTTTCTCCAGCATCAGGGCCACCACGCCAGAGGTAACTGCTGTAGCCATGCTGGTGCCGCTCATGCGGAAAAAAATGCTATTAGCGGAGTAGTCGGGGTGCTGCTGCACCAGGGTAGCCGAGTTGGCAATGTTGGTTGGATCGTTGTACATGTAGGAGATAATGTAGGTGCCGGGGGCCAGCACATCGGGTTTGGCAAAGCCATCCCAGGTGGGGCCGGTAGCCGACCAGCCGGGCAGAATATCATCGGCCCAGTAGCCGGGGGTGCGGTTACCGTTAACCGCGCCCACCGTAATAACGTAAGGGTCGTTGCCGGGCACGGTGATACTTTCCGGCCCCGGCCCTTCGTTGCCGGCGGCGGCCACCACCACAATACCGTTGGCCCAGGCCGCTTCTACGGCCCGGTTTAGCGGGTCAATAAAATAAGGGGTGGTGACGTAGGAACTCAGGCTCATATTCAACACCCGGATGTTATGTGTGGCTCTGTTGGCTACAACATACTGAATGCCTTCAATCACATCGACGTAACTGCCGGTGCCATTATTGCCCAGCACCCGCACACTCAACACTTTGGCATTAGGCGCAATACCCTGCATCAGACCGGTACCAAAATCAAGGGCGCTGTTCCAAATGGTGCCGGCCACATGAGAACCGTGACCGTAGGGGTCCAGGCTGGTGTGGAAGTTGGTGAAACAGTAACCGGCATATTGGAAAGCACCGCCGGTGACGCTTGGGCAGAGGCCAGCCCCCACAAAATCGGCCTGGCCCACAAACATCTGGCTGCCCTTGGTGCTTAACGCATTTTTGGTTGAATTATCAAAGAAAACGCCCGAGTCCAGAATGGCCACGGTAACGCCGCTTCCGGTAATGGACGTGCCGCCAAACCGCCCTTCCTGCAAAAGATCAGCGCCCACATCGATGGACACCGGATTGGTAAATTTCCAAACACTGCTATCGGAGGTTGGCTGCACGTCCGGGCGGCCATCCCACCGGTTGGACAGGCGGTTCAAAACTATGAGACTGTATGCAGTGGTTGTGGTTTTTTCTGCCAGCATCGTTACATTACCGGTCAATGAAACGCTGGCCGGCTGGCTGAACTGGAAATTGTTAGCGCCGAATGCCGTTTTTTGCAGCAGTTGGCCGTCGGGAGTGACAAAATGCAAATCCCCGGCAGCGGTACCAATAATCACAGTTCCATCGGGGTCAAGCGTAGGGCCGGCGGGAATGTTAGCCGAGACCGCGGCCTGCCAACGCATCGCCCCGGTGACCGCATCCAGAGCATAAAGCGTGCCCTCGGTTCGGGCCACGTAAACGGTAGCGCCATCGGCGGAGAGCACCGGAGTTGAGTTAAAGGTGCTGGACGAGGGCTTAAAAACAAAGCGCTGCGCACCAGTTGGACTCAGCCCGTAAAAATTGGCGCCGGCTGCAAAATAGATGCTGCCGTCGCCGGCCACGGCCGGCTGGCCCTGAACCGCGCTGGCCGGATTAAATTGATAACTGATGGAGCCGTTGGCCCCATTGAGGGCGTAAATAATATTGTCTGAACTGGCAATGTAAAGCCGGCCCAACGGCCCCAGTACCGGACTGCGGCTAAAGGTAGCCCGCTGGGTGGCGGTAAAATCCCACAGTTGCGCGCCGTTGGCGTTAAAGGCAAACACATGGCCTTTGGGGTTGCCGCCCTGGCCGGTGGTAGAGAAGTAGATTGTGCCATCTGGCCCCACAATGGGGGTGGAGGTTATACTGCCCAGGCTGTTGCCATTGGCCTGCGAGGTCCACAGTAGCTGGCCGTTATCCTGCTTCAGGGCGTACACCAGCCCACGGTCATCGGCCACATAGGCGACGCCGTTAGACCCCAGCGCCACCCCGCCCAGAAACTGGCCAGCGCCCGAACCGGAAAATTGCCAACGCACAGAACCGTCAAGGTTGACCGCGTAAACCCGCTTTTGCTGGTTGGCCACGTAAATAACCCCGTTGCCACCCACAACCGGAGCAGTAATATATCCGGAGCCACCCAGCGACGTTTGAACGCGCTGGCTGCCATCGGCGTTGAGGATGAGCAGCTTGCCGTTTTCGGCCAGAGACACAAAACCGCCATCGGCCAGCGGGACAGCCGGAGCGGTCTGTTTGGCTTCAAGCGTATAAATCTCCTTTTTGAGGCGACGGCGGCTGATATAGCCATCCCACGGATCACCGGCCGTGCGCACGCTTTTGTTATCGACAATGGAAATAATACCCGGCTGCACCGCCAGCGATGCCAGTTGACCGGCCGGCAGTTCCGCCGAAACAGCATCGATGAGCCACAGGTCGCTGATAACCTGGCCGCCCAATCGTTTCACAGTTTGCGCCGCATGGGTTGAGGCATCGCTGGCAGTAACAATAACAGCCAGCATTTCACCCTTTTGTGACCAAAGGCCCGGTTCCACATACGCAGAAGTTTTGGGTGCAGCGGCGGCGGGTAAGGCCAGGATAGCGACTCCTACTAAAATCAGTCCGAGTATGTATAATCGAGAGCGTGTGGTTAAGGTCATTGAAACCTCTTTTCTGAGCAAATGTCAATAGAAGACGGAGTCTGGTTTCCCGACAGCCTAATTATCACACATCACAACATGGCCCGGTAGAGGGTATCACCCTACAAACGCAAAAAACTCCCTATTTTTCGGGAGCCGGGGCCAATCCGCTGACGGGCGCAAAACAGGCAACGAATCCTGATATTACCGCATGTTTGCAAACGGCTTGCGTTGCGCCTAACTGCTGCCATAACCCGCAACCGACACCGCTGCGGCGGCTAATTAAGGGTTATGCCGACAGCAATTGCTGCTCCGGGAGTTACCATAAACTGAACGCCGAATTCATCCAGAGACCGCCCCAGCCGGGATGGTATTCACCGGACCAGGAATTACCGGCCGACGGGGAGGTACCGTTTAACCAGAAGAGGCTGTCTCGCCACAGATCCGCGTTACGGGCCAGGGTTTGGCCCAGCCCTGCCGCGACAGCCGCTTGCGGCAAAATCGGCAGCTCGACGACTGCCCCCAGTACACGTGTTACGGTGATACAGGTACGGGACAACGCGCCGGGTTCTGTTTCCAGCTTTGCTTCCGTCACTATTCCGGCCAAACAAGTCAGGAATAATATGGCAACGACGGCTGTTAAGCTTATCACCAGTAATCTTGTCATTTGATCAACCCTGTTGAAGGAGTGCCTGATACAAGGTTTTACAGTAGTTAGCATTTACACAGCAAAAACCAATCACGGCAAGCGTATGCAGCAGCCCATTTTTAAAATGAGGCCACTACACCACAGCACGTGATGGTAAAAAACTATTCTAAATGTTAACTATTGCTGACGCCCGTTTGAGGCCCGCGTCAACCGCCCCAAGAATTACCAGTTGGTTTAACTTTTTCTACTTTGCGCACTTTCATTAAGTGCACCCCTTTCTGTGCAAAAACATTTTTGAGCGAGCTTGTTTGGCCCGCTCATTTGGGTAGGCGCGGATTACCCGCCCCACGAACTACCCGTTGGTTTAACTTTTTCTACTTTACGCACTTTCATTAGATCTGTCCCGTCCTTTGAGATTTAACAGCTAACCATTGATTTAATCGGCCAATAAAACGCCACTCGTCTCGCCAATTTGGCCAGGTATCGCGCCAGTAGGCATAAAGCAATAAACTGTAAGTAATAAATTGACTGACAATGACCGCCACGCCATCCGCGTAAACAAGTGGCCCGGCCGAAGGATTACCAATTCTCAGAAACGATGTCCACAGCAGTTGCAGGTTAACGGGCAGCGTCACAAACAGAAACGAGCCAACAATAAACCCGCCGCCCAGCAACGTAATGGCCAGATACATATAAACAAATTTCATCCCGACGGCCGGCGGCGTAAATTGTTTGGCTTTGTTCAATCTGGATAAAAACCAGGTGTAGGTATCGGCCTGCAAATTGCGCTGGCCCAACAAAGCAGACAGCAGAAAGTAGCCGTCCATTTTGGAAAACAGCCAGAACTGGGTGGTTAACCCGATGGTGGCGCTGAGGAGATTGAACTTTAAAAATTTGATTAAAAGCAGGGGCAGCGCCACAAATCCCATTTTTTCAAAAAAGAGAAGATACAAAATCGAGCTGATCCTGAGCAAATCAAAGATCATCCCGGCCGCCAGGGGGATAAACCGCGCGGCGCGCGGTACGGCCCAAATATTGTGCATCACCGTTTGGCTCATGGGGATGTAACCCAACCGTTGTGTCCAGGTGATGGTGGCTTCAATGCCTTTGGCCTGGCAGGCCACCCAATGGAACGATTCGTGCAGAGCCATGTTAACCAGCCACAGCAACAAACCCACCGAAACAACAACAAAGTAGTAGTCGTACCAAAAAAAGTCGGTGTGGCGCGGCCAAAAATCGGGGTTGGCCACCCAAATGGCCACTGCGGGAACAACAAAGGCCAGCCAGGCGATCAGTATTGGGGTTGAAAACAAGGCCGCCGCCCATTTTTGGGGCAACCACCGGCCGGTTGTTCGGGCAGGCTCAGCGCGCGCCGGAATAACGGTGGTATCAATCGAGGCAAAAAAATCGTTTTCAGTGAAAGCGTCAACAATTTCCAGCAAATCGGCCTCGGGGAAGGGGCCAATCTCGGCTTCAAATCGTTGGCGGGCCTGGCTCAAACTCAAGCCGGCGTTCAACCAGTTTAAAAACCGAACACCTTCTTCCGGCAGTTCCAAAAACTGGTTGGCGTAGCCCAGCACAACAACACCATTTTCAATTTGTTGTGATAGGGGGCGCAAATTAACTTTGCTGTCGAGTGAAATTGGAGGCATCGGAGTATCGGGTTGGTAGTGGCATTCAACACTAAATAGCTTGTTGGCGGGATTTACAGATCGGTTTAATCCCGTTTATCCCGTCAACTGCAAAAATCTGTTTAATAGATGTAGTGATTGATGACCAGAAGCTCGCTTTTTAGAATATTCAAGCCCGGTTTGAAAAAGGACTGCTCGGTGCCGGACCAGGATGACGATAGCGAAAAAATATTACCAACGGTCAACAGAGCGAGAATGAGAAACATCTGCGTTTTTCTATGGGTCATTTAATATTCCTGCTGTTATTACCGATAAAGTTGGGAAGGTGGCTGCTGACAGGTTTATTACACCACAAACGAGTGATGTTTTATATAGGGTATACCCTACTTTTTTCAGGTTCCACCCTATCGCTGGCGGGGAGCCGGCCGCCAGCTTTAATTATTTTTGGGTTTTAGCGGCAGCGTAAACATAAAGTTTGACCCCTGGCCTTCTTTACTTTCTACCGCAATCCGCCCGCCATGCATGTCTACCAGCTCGCGGCAAATGGCCAGCCCCAGGCCGGTACCCCGGCTGCGACGGTCGGGGTCGTTATCAATTTGCTTAAAGCGTTGAAACAGTAGTTCCTGTTTGTCGGCGGGGATTCCCTCGCCGGTATCCTGCACGCCCATTACAATCTCGCCGGCAGCTTCAGTGGCATACAATAACACCCGGCCTCGCCGGGTAAATTTTTGGGCATTGCTCAACAAATTGAGTATCACTTGCCGAATGCGGAGCGGGTCAATCACCACATCTGGCAATTGAGGCGCCATCCCCAGTTCAAAAGATACGCCTTCTGCCCACGGCAAATCTCGCGCCACGGCGTGGACGTTTCTCAAAAACTCCGCGAGCTGAACTTTTTGCGGTTGGAGAGTAATACCGCCAGCTTCCAGTTTAATGAGATAAAACAGATCGTTGGTTAAATTGACGGCATCCTGCGTGGCAGCCAGAGATTTACCAATCCACTCCCGCTGCATATCATTCAATTGGCCCATTTCTCCCGTTTGCAGCAGCGACAGGGCAGTAATGGCCAGCCCCAGTGGCGTCCGTAAATCGTGGGCAATGTTGCTCAACCATACAGTGCGCAGTTCATTGGCTTCAACCAGGCGCGACCAGCTTTCTTCCAGCTCCTGAGTACGGGCCGTCACCCGCTGTTCCAGAGTATCGATGAGTACGGCGTTTTCAATGGCTACCGCGGCCTGGTTGGCAAACAGGATCATCGGCGGCAGGTTATCGGGGGTAAAGCGGTTGCGGAACGAGCGATTTTCCACGTAAATAACACCAATAGTTTCGCCCTGCGTCATCAGCGGCACGCACATAATTGACCGCAGTTTCAGGCTGATAACGCTCTTGGCCGCATCAAAGTTTGGGTCGCACTGCGCGTCGTTCAGCATCAACGGTTGGCCGGTTTCAACCACCTGCGAAAAAATTGAGGTGCTGATCTGGTTCTCGTCGGCGTTCAATTCTTTGCCCTCAACGCCACGTTGAGCCTTGATTTTTAAAGTGTTGGCAGCCTGTCTCAAAACCACATACCCGCGCTCCGCACCCACCAGGGCAATAACCCCATCCAGCGCGTAATTAAGCAATGCATCCAGATTTTTTATTTCTGCCATATGACGGCTGATGTCAAGAATTTTTTCAAGATAGTCCGGGCTAACCGGCTTATCTGAAAACAGTATGGTTGAACAGGCGCCGTCCGACGATATTTTGGCGGGCGGCGGCCGCCGGGTTTGCCCGTTTTTAACGTGACGATTTGAGAATGTGGCGGTAATCATGGCTCCGACTCCTTTCCTGTGCAGGCTGTCCAACTACCCAATTCATTGCCCCGCGCAGTTTAAAAACCGAGATTTTTATTGCCTGACCTGCTCCAAAAGTTGATCAAAAAATGAAACATCCGGCGGAGACGATGGGTCGAACAGCGGTGGCTGCGGCGTTGCAGTGGGAGTCGGTGCAGCAGTTTCGGTTGCGGTGGGCACATCTGCGGGAGCCTCAACCACCGTCACATCAATAACCGGCGCCGGTTCCGGCACAGGTTCTGATTCGATAACAGCAACCGGTGGGGGCGCTATCTCCGCCACCAATGGCGCCTCAACCTGGGGCGCAATGGGCGCGG
>JAJVIM010000002.1 GCA_022071955.1 Anaerolineae bacterium | reverse complement strand
CTCGACAAGTTTAACTTCCGGCTCGCCCAATATTTGCAGCGGGCCATCGCCTTCGTTGCGCAGTTTGAACGAGGTGCGAATGGTGCTGTTGAGCTTTTGGTAGCCTTCGTCAATCTCGGTGCGGTCGACTGCTACCTTGGGGACACCGCTGCCGCTGTTGTTAGCGGTGAGCAGCACCGTCAATCCGCCAACCACAAAAATCACTGCGGCGGCAGCCACCGCCCACAGCCACCACGGGCGCTGAGCCGCAGCCGGTGTTGCCGTTTTTTTCTGTTTCTTTTTAGACAACCTTATTCCTCCTTGATTACTGTTTCAATAATTGGCGCATTTCTTCATATTGCTCACGCGAGAGTTCGCCCTGCGCGTAACGTTGATCCAGAATCTCTCGCGTGCTGGCCCGCGTATTTGATCGGTTGCCCGATGACGGCGGACTGGCGGGGAACAACACCGCAATCAGCCACACGGCCAACAGAATGATCCCCACCCAAAACAGCAGCATCCAGATAAAGCCCAAACCCATCATCGCCCACCTCCCGCTCTACACGGAAATATCGTGCACCTTTTCCTGATACTCGTCCCGGCTCAACTCGCCGCGAGCGTAGCGCTGGTCCAGAATTTCCCGGGCCGTGGGTGAGGAGGGACGGGGTGACTGACCGCCACCCGCCCCGGCAAACTTTTGCACCGCCCACACCGCCAGCACCACCACGCCCACCAAAATGGCAATATTGAACAGCATCCCAAACAAACCATACAGGCCAAAACCTGTGCCAAACATTGTGCCACCCATCATTTTTCAGTACCTCCTGTCGATCAACTGTGCCATTACCTTAAGTGTAATCCTCAAACTTAAAGGTGCCTTGAAGTTTTTATGAAGATTCTGTAAAGATAAGACGGGTATTGACGTTCAAAGTCGTCGTTTATAATTATCTTATTATTTGTAAGATTTAACAGGCAGGAAATTGAAGCCTAACGGTGTAACAACAAGTGGATCATAGTGGAGTAAATAAAGGTTTTGCTGCTTTGAGGTAGCCGCTCATAATCTTTAGACAAGCGGCAGTGATACACCCATCATTGCGCCGCACTTCGGCTTTGTTCACACTTTGTCCGATAGTCGCTACTTTTGAACCAGCTTCAACTAACGGGGTCGGGCGTGTGCCGAAATTGGGTTTGGTACAGGCGGGAGTACAGGCCGGCCTGAGCCAACAGCGCCTCGTGGGCCGAGCGGGTTTCGGTCCGGCGGCCCTGCTCCACCAGCCGGCCTTCGTTCATCACCAAAATCACGTCGGCGGCCAAAATGGTGCTGAGCCGGTGGGCAATGACCACGCTGGTGCGGCCGTGCATTATCCGCTCCAGCGCTTCCTGAATGAGCGCCTCACTCTGGCTGTCGAGGTTGCTGGTGGCTTCGTCGAGCACTAAAATGCGTGGATTTTTGAGGATTACCCGAGCCAACGCCACGCGCTGTTTTTCGCCGCCGCTCAGCCGATAGCCGCGCTCGCCAACCACCGTGTCGTAACCATCGGGCAGGGCGGCAATAAAGTGATGAATATTGGCCGCTTCGCAGGCAGCTTCGATTTCGGCCTGAGAAGCGGTGGGCCGGGCGTAAAGCAGGTTGGCCCGGATGGTATCGTGAAACAGGTAGGTTTCCTGGGTAACCATCCCAATATTGCGGGCCAGCGTCGCCAGTGAAATATCACGCAGATCGTGGCCGTCCAGGCAAATGCGGCCCGCCGTGGGATCGTACAGGCGCGGCAGCAGGTAAGTGATGGTGGTTTTACCGGCCCCGCTCGGCCCCACCAGCGCCACCAGTTGGCCCGGTTTGATCTCAAAACTAATCGACTCGACGGCCATCCCCCGCGTTGAAGCGCGCATTGGCACCGGGGCGGCGCCGTTGCTGCCATCGCGCTCAGCTGTTAGCCCCAACGCTCCCGCGCCGCCGTCGCCGCCAGCGGTGTAACTGAACGAGACGTTATCAAATTGAACCGCCCCGGCCACTTCCGGCAGGTCAACCACCGAGGATTTATCTTTGATTTCCAGCGGCAGGTCGATCACTTCAAACACGCGCTCAAAACTGACCATGCTGGTGGCAAATTCAATGTGGGCGTTGCTCATGGCGCTGAGCGGGCCGTAAAGTTGGGTTAAATACGCGCCAAAGGCAACGATTGTCCCGACGGTAAACGCCCCCTGCAACACCAAATAACCGCCCACCCAGTAGACCACCGCCGTGCCGATGGCGCTCACCAGCCCCAGCCCCATAAAAAACCAGCGGCCAATCATCGCCTGCCGCACGCCAATGCGCGCCACATCTGCGCTTCGGTCTTTGAATTTAGACACCTCGTCCTGCTGGCGACCAAATAATTTAACCAGCAGCGCGCCGCTCACATTGAGCGTTTCGTTCATCAGCGAGTTCATTTTGGCGTTCAAATCCAGGCTTTCGCGGCGAACATCGCGCAGCACGCGACCGATGCGCCGGGCCGGCAAAATGAACAGCGGCACCACGGCCACGCTGAGCAGGGTGAGCCGCCACTCCAGCGAAACCATAATCGCCAGCGTCAGCACCACGGTGACAATGTTGGTGAGAATATTGACAAATGTGCCGGTGAGCGCGTTTTGCGCGCCAACAACATCGTTGTTGAGGCGACTCATCAGCTCACCGGTTTTGGCGTGGGTAAAAAAGCGCAGGCTCATATTTTGCATGTGGGCAAACAGGGCGTTGCGCAGATCGGCGATGAGGCTTTCGCCGATGGTGGCGCTGAGATAGCGCTGCACCGCGCCAATAAGCGCGTTGGCCAGCGGAATGCCAATCATCCCCAGCGCCAGCAAATTGAGCCGGGTAACGTTGCGGTTGGGGATAGCGTTGTCAATCAGGTCGCGGAACAGCAACGGCGGCACCAGACTCAGGCCGGTAATCGCCAGAATTGTGACCAGCAGACCCAGCACTTTGAGCCGATACGGGCCGGCGTAATCCCACACCCGGCGCAGCAGCGCCCAACTCAATTGGGGCCGGTCCCGTTCTTCATCGTACCGAATAAACGACCACCAGCCACCGCCGTGTAACATGAGGGATATCTCCTGTGAAAATAGGGGTCAGGAATTAGGAATTAGGAATTAGGGTGTGCTCAATTGTGTCACCCTGAGCAAAGCGAAGGGTCTCCCGACCGGTTAAATAAGAATCTTCACCCGTGCCAGGCACAGGCATTCCCCGTTGCTGTGGCGCAGCTTCGGTAGCACTCCTGTAAAATAAACGAATCTGCGAGTCTGCGAATGTAGGGGCGCTTCGCGGAGCGCCCCTACACCAAATTTTTGTATTTTGGCCCGGCAGCGCAGATTTGGGCAGCCAGGTTACCCTGTCAGCAGTTTATCAATGGCCGCGGTCAATTCGGCCAGGTTGCTCACGCAATGGACAGCGGCGGCAAAGGGCAGGTATTTGGGCATATCGCTGTCGCCGTGGCCCCACTCGCCGGGATGTTCCGGGTTGAGCCAGATAATGCGTTTGCTGCGCCGCTGAATCTGCTGCATCAAATCGAGCCGGGGGTCGCGGAAATTATTGCGCCCGTCGCCCACAAAAATCACCGTGGTCCGGTGGTCGATGGTGGCCGGAAATTCCATCATCAGCGTATTGAGGCTGTTACCCAAATCGGTGCTGTAGTAGCCGGGCTGCAAATCGGGCCGGTCCAGCACAATTTCCAGCGCCTCATCCGGGGTGTGTTCAGCAAAATCTTCGGTAATATTACCCAAATCGCCGACAAAGCCAAATGAGTGGGTGCTGGAAACCTGATCCTGCAATTCGTAGATGATGCGCAGGAAAAAGCTGACCACCGGCCGCATACTGGTAGACATATCGCAAATGAGCACCAGTTTGGGTTTGAGGTGCCGGCTTTTAAATTTGAGATCGAGCGGCACGCCACCGTAGCGCAAATTGGCCCGCAGGGTGCGTTTGGCATCGAGCGTGCCGTTTTGGGCCCGCTTGCGGCGCAGCGCCGCCCGGCTGCGTAACTGGGCCACCAGCCGTTTGAGGTCATCGCGGAGCTGTTTGGCTTCGTGCTCATTCAGCCGGTCAAAGGGGCGATGCATCAGGTCGGCGCCCTCTTCGCGCTGGCGCAGGTACTCCTCGGTGCGCTGGCGGGCAATCTGGTTGCCCACGTAACGGCCAATTTGTTCGGCCAGCGCGTCGCGGTTGGCTTCCATATCCTGCATCAACTGGTCAATGGCCTGCTGGCTCATGCCCAGTTGTTTGAGCATATCCGGCAATTGTTGCAGCAGCTGTTGCAGCAACTGCATGCCCAACTGGCGCAACATTTCCCGGGCGGCAGCGCGTTGTTCGTAGGGGCGGCGCGCCTGCTGCAAGCCGGATTGTTCGCCCATTTGCTCCAGCTTTTCCTGCGGTAGGTTTTGCCCCTGCAGCAACGATTGCAGCAACTGCATCAGGTTGTTAAGCATATCGCCGGTGAGCTGCTGGTCGCGCCGCCACGGCGATTGACCCTGCTGGCCCTGCTGCCGCTCATTTTGCTCGGTTTGCCGCCGCAGTTGTTCCAGCAGCGCCCGCAGCGCCTGCTGGAGCATTTTTTGCTCCTCCGGCGACAATTCCTGGTTGATGTTGAGCATGGGCGGCTCGTCGTTGCCAAAGTAGAGGGGGAAAAGCTGATCAAAAATGGGCTGGTCCTGCACCTCTTTGATGAGCGTTGTCCGCAGCGAACTGCGGAAATCCGTCTGGCTGGCCAGGCCCATCACGCCAGCCGCGTTGAAGGCGTCCTGGCTTTCGGCAATGGAGATGCGCACGCCGGCCGCGCGCAGCCCATTGACAAATTCAATCATGCGTTGGTCCATTGTGCCCCCCGTTCACAAATCATCGGCCTAAAATATTGCGGTAGGTCCCCAGGTCATCGGGATCAAAACCGCCCACCCCCCGGCGTCTGCCGCCGTTGCCGCCGCGCTGGGCCATAAAACGTTTGGCCCGCACCAAATCCGACTCGTGTTTGAGCAGCACGGTCATGGTATTTTTAAAGGTTTCTTCATCGAGCTGTTTGGCGTTGAGTTTGAGCAGCGCCTTGGCCCAGTCCAGCGTTTCGCTGATAGACGGCGATTTTTTCAGGCCGATGTCGCGCAGTTGGTGCACCAGTTCCACCGCCTGCTCGGCGAGTTTGGGGGCCAGATCGGGCACTTTGAGCCGCACAATATTGAGTTCGGCTTCTACAGTGGGGTAATCGATGAAAATGTAGAGGCAGCGTCGTTTGAGCGCTTCGCTCAACTCGCGGGTGTTGTTGCTGGTTAAAAATACGGTGGGGTGATGTTTGGCGCTGATGGTGCCCAACTCCGGTACGGTTACCTGAAAATCGCTCAACACTTCCAGCAAAAAGGCCTCAAATTCCACATCGGCCCGGTCAATTTCGTCAATCAGCAGCACCACCGGCTCATCAGAAGTGAGCGCCTGTAACAGCGGGCGCGGCAGCAAAAAGCGCTCGGAGAAAAAGACTTCCTCTTCGGCGGCAATGCGGTCGGCGGCTTCTGTGAGCGACGCCGAATTTTCAACAATGCTGCTCAGTTTATCGCGCAGCAGTTGGGTGTAAAGCATCTGCTTGGCGTATTCCCACTCGTACAGGGCTTTGGTTTCGTCCAGTCCTTCGTAACACTGCAACCGGATCAACTTGCGGCCATTGGCAGCGGCCCAGGCTTTGGCCAGCTCGGTTTTGCCCACGCCGGCCGGGCCTTCGGTGAGGACGGGCTTGCCCAGTTGGTCAGCCAAAAAAACAACGGTCGCAATATCATCAGAAGCAATATAGTTTTTGGCCAGTAATTCTTTTTTGATGGCTTCGGTTGAATCTGACATTAAGGTGCATCTCCTCTAAAAATAGGATTCAGGAGTCAGGAGCTAGGAGTTAGGGGTTAGGAATTAGGGGATTTCTGCCCTGACTCTAAAAAGTTGTGACCGGAGTCAAGAACTGTAATTTTGGACTCCAATTTTTCCTTTTGCTGCCGGGCTACAAAATCCGGCACACCTTCGCAAAAGGCGTGTTATTTGTGGGATTAGAAATCGAGGGGTTCAGACAGTGTGGGGAGGAAATCCCAAACGGCCGGCGTTGCAGCGAGTTCAGGTATTATGACCGGCAGGTTGGGGATTGTCAAGAGTGTTTTTTGCCGGCTCCCGCCAGCCGAGAACCAGCAACACGGCAATGCCGGCCAGCAGCACCGCCGACACGGCCAGCCCACCCTCCGGGCCAAACCCGCCGCCGGTGATAACATCGGGGCCAATCTCCTTTAAATCCAAGAGTGTGCCGCCGGGCGCAACGTTACCGCTCACTTCTAGCCCCAGCACATTGCCCTGCATCCAGTTCCAAACCGCGTGCAGGCTGAACACGCCCCACAGTCCCCGCTCCCACAGGCTGTACAGGGCCGCAAACAAGCCAAACAAAAATAGATTGAGCATCGCAATGGGGCCAAGATTGGGGTTGAACGAGTGCATCACCGCAAAAAAAATCGACGAAATGAGCACGCCCAGCCACGGCCGGTAGCGCGCACCAATCACCGGCATCAGCCAGCCGCGGGTCAGGGCCTCTTCGGCCGGACCTTGCACCGTCCAGCCCAAATAAACCAGCACCACCCCGGCCAGCGCCGCCAACCCCTGTTTCTGCGGGCCACCCTGTTCAAAATCAATATAGCCCAGCGCTGCCAAAAAAGCCACGGCTCCGCCAAACATCAACAGACCCACGCCCATACCGCGCAGGTATTTCAGCCCGGCCCGGTCTCGTTCCAGGCCGATGGTCCAAAAGGGCCGTTTTTCAACGAATTTGAGCCACAGCCACAGCCACAGAAAAATTGGCCCAAACGCCAGCACCAGCAAAATTGTCTGTTCCAAAGCGTTGTTGGGCATAATTAATGCCACCAGTTGGTTGGGGTTATTGGCCGACAACGTTCCGCCCTCGGCCAGCGACAGCGCCACAATAATCAGCACGGCCACCACCCCGCCGGTCAATTGCGCGCCCAAAATAAACACCAGCGATAGCACCGGAGACAAAACGAGGTGCGGCAATCGTTGGCCCAATCTGGCCAGCTCAAACAATCGATTCCCGGGACTCAGCAAGTTCATCTCTCGATTCCTCTCAAAGCAGGTCAGGAAAACGGTTCGACAGACTGAAACCGAAATTATAGCAAAAACCCGGCCAGACCGTAAACCCAAATTTCAGTAGCATCCGGTGACTCGCTAAAAAAACCAAAACGCCCCGTCGAAATACGGGGCGTTATTTTTAGATGCCAATCTGGTTATTTTTAACCCAGGCGAGCGACTGCCGCACCCGGTACAGTTTGCGCACCAGGCTGTGCTGCCTGCCGGCAACAAGACTGAGCGCGTCTATTTCGCTGTCGATCACGTGGACGGCAATCTGTAACGCTTCGGTCAGTGAGGTGAACAGGTTGTGGCTGAGCGTGGCGGTGATGGACGGTGAAACGCCGGCCAGCGCCGCAAAATCGGCGGGGCTGAGCAGCCACAGCACCACCTCGGTCATTGCCTGCGCCGAAAATGCGTGCGGCACCCCGTAAATCACCGACTGCTCGCCAAATGTATCGCCCGTGGTCAGTTCGGTAAATTCCTGATCGGTTTCGTTGATCAGCAGCACCGTGCCCCGGTCTACAACAAAAATACCGGTTGGTGGATCACCCACCCGGTAAATGATTTCCTGCGGCATACAACGATACGGTGTGAGGTATCGCGCCAGAATCCGGCGCTGCACAGCCGATAGCCCGGCCAGCAGCGCCGTTTTTGAAATTTGATTGGCCAGATAGGTCTGAAACTGGGCAATCCCGCGCCCCAGCGCCAGCCCAAGCTGCAAGCCAATATTGGGGTAACTGGTTACAAGGCTGGTCAGTTGCGGCTCATCCAAAACCCAGGCTGTCACTTTATCAGCGGCCCGGGCCGTTTGCGAGTAGGGCTGCTTGAGCAGCAGTTCGGTCTGGCCCAACAGGTCGCCGGGATGACAGGTATCGGCTACTTCGGACTGGTCTGCCGTAAACAGGTTCACCCGGCCCGTTTTGAGCAGATACATGGCCGTACTTTCCGCATCGCCGACAAAAAGAGTCTCGCCGTGGTCAAACTTTTCCAGACGCATTTGGCCAAACACCAGTTGCTGTTCCGCTTCGGACAGATCGGCAAACAGGGGCAATGTCGCCAGCGGTAATGCACCGGTGGCGGACTCACTCCAACTGAAACCTGCCAGCACGTTTTTGGCTTGTTGAGCCAGAACATTAGGCCAGTCCGGCCAGTGCGCCAGCGGCTGCCTGAGTAACGATACCATTACAGACCTTTCAGCGGTGGTTTCAACCTGCATCCGTGCAGTAACTTTTTAAAAGATAAAACCCGGTCATCCTATTCCGTTTTTAACGTTTTTAAACTCGTTAATTTTGTTAAGTATTGTACTTGCCCTTTTTATATTGGCAAATTTAAACCAGTACTTTTTTCCTAATACCTACTATATCTGGGGTAAAACTCGGAATTCACCCACTAAATAGCGGATTCGGCGACGCGGCCGGGGTTCGGCAGCCCCTGTCACCGTGGCGGCGGGGCCATGCCCATAAATATCACCAGCCGGCCGGCGCTCCGGTTTTCTACCCCGTGCGGCACACCGGCTGCCGCCCACACCACCGACCCCGCGCCGGCGGCCGTCACTGCCTGGCCCACGGTAAAATACCCCTCCCCTTCAACCACAAAATAAAACTTGTCCTGATCGGCGTGGGTATGCACGGTTTGCACCTGCCCCGGTTCCAGGCAATTCAAGCCCAGCATCAGGTTATCGCCGGAAAACAGCGTGGTTTTAAAGAACTTGTCCGGCCGGCTGCCGACATAATCGGCATAATGTTTGATAGTCTCCGTCATCCTGTCTCTCCTTTGAAAATAGCGCCGCAGGTCGGGGGGGCTTGCCTGTGCCCGTTTTTTGGGTAGGGGGGTAGCTCCCCCCAATAACCATTTTTACCTGTGCCCGGTACGGGTATTCCTGGTGTCGAACCCCCGGTTCTGTCGGACTCCTTTGAAAATAGCGAATCTGCGAATCAGCGAGCCAGCGAATGTAGGGGCGGTTCGCGAACCGCCCCTACATTCGCTGTTCGCTACTCGCCACCTGCCAATTTTTAATAAAATCTGCTCCCCATTATACCGCAAATGGCTCCGTTGGCTGAACATAATTGCGGATTATGGTATAATGAATAGGCTGTTAGTCCTACCGGCCCGGAGAAAAACGATGCCCGCACCCGCTAATCCCTATATTGCCGGCCCGCCCATTGGCGGCGAAACCGGCTTTTTTGGTCGAGACGAGATCATTGCCGAGGTGGAGCGCGTGCTGCGTTACCCGCCGCACAACTCGGTGATTTTGTACGGGCCGCGCCGCAGCGGCAAAACCTCGCTGCTGCTGCAGATTGAGCGCCGGCTGCCCACACCGCCGTTTTTCACTGTTTATTTTGACCTGGCCGGCCATGAAATGCTGCCGGTTAGCACGGTATTGTATCAAATGGCCGCCGCCGCCGCCGACAAAGCCGGAATGACCCCGCCCCATCCCGCCGATTTTGAAAACACCCCCGACGCCTTTCACGAAAATTTCCTGCCGGCCCTGTACCAGGCGCTCGGAATGCGGCTGCAGCCCATTTTCCTGCTCGATGAATTTGACCCCATCGACACCCCGGAAGCCGAGCTGCCGGAAAACTGCGCCGTGCGCAACCTGGATACCTACCTCTACCAGTTGATCTCTACCCAAACCCACACCGATTTCATTTTTGCCGCCGGCCGCCGCATCCACGAGCTGAGCGAGGTAGAGTCATCGGCCTTTCAACCCAACCTCAGCCGCTTTGTGGGCGTGCTGGCCCCCGGCGACGTGCGGGCGCTGATCACCCAGCCCGGCGCGCCGGCCTACACCGACGACGCCATTAACCGCATTCTTGAGATTACCCGCGGGCAGCCCTATTTTACCCAATTGCTGGGCCAGGCGCTGGCCGCGAGCGCGCGGCCGGGCCGGCCGGTGAGCAAAGACGAGGTCAAAGCCGGGCTGACCGAACTGGTGGCCCGGCCCGACGACCCCGGCATGATCGCTCTGTGGGACAGCATCCCGCCCGCCGAACGCCTCACGCTGGCCGCCGCCGCCGACCGCACCACCGGCCCGCTCGATATTGTCAGCCAGGCGGCCATTGATGGGACGCTGCGGCAGGCCGGCGTGCCGCTCGATACGCCGGGGCTGGCCGCCGCCGCGCCAAATCTGGTCAACTGGCAGCTTTTTGAGCAGTCCGGCGGCGGCTACAATTTTTTCACCGAATTTTTCCGGCGCTGGACTGCCCAAAATCGCCCGCTGGAGCAAATCAAAGCCGACGAACTGGCCCGCATCCACGGCCGCGTACCGGCCCGCCCGGCTGCCGCGCCGCAACCGCCGGCCAAACCGGTCCCGCCGCCCCGCCGCCCGGAACCGGCTGCCGCCCGCCGCAACTGGTGGCCCATCGCCATCGCGCTGCTGCTGTTGCTGCTGCTGTGCGCCTGGCTGCTCAACCCGGCCCGGCTGATCGCCCCCGGCACCGAAACCCCCGCGCCGGTTACCCAAACGGAGTCAACGGCCACGCCGCTGGCTCCCGTGGACGGGCAGGAACCAACCGCCCCTGCGGAGTCGCCGCCCGTCGCCACGCTGCCGCCGCCCACCGACTCCACGTCGGGAACGGCCGGCGCCGCGCCCACCACCGAACCCGCTCCGGAAACGCCCGCCACTGCCACCGAACCGCCGCCGCTGGCCGGGCAGGTGCGGGTGGCCGTTCCACCGGAGTTGAAGCCGGCGCTGGAACAGGCGGCGCTGGCGTATTCGGCGCAGCAGCCCAGCGTGCAGGTGGTTGTGGCCAACAGCGGCTCACCGTCCGGGCTGTCGGCTTTGCAGCAGGGCCAGGTCGATGTTGTGCTGCTGGCCCGCAACCTGACGCCGGAAGAGCAGGCTAATCTGGGCAACGCGCAGGTGCGGCCGCTGCCCCAATCCGATCCACTGGCGCTGATTATTCATCCGCTGGTTAAAATTGATGACTTGAGCACGGACCAGATTCGCGCCATTTTTGCCGGCGAGATCACCAACTGGAGCGAGGTTGGCGGCCCGGATGCCGCCATCAGGCTGGTGCTACCCGCAGCAGGTTCGGACAGCCGGCTGGTGATTGAGCAGCAAATTCTGGGGCCAGACACACCGCCGGCCGAAGCTGGAGCCATCGTTGTCAGCTCAGATGAGGCCGCGCGCGCCGCAGTAGCCGAAACGCCCTACGCCGTAGGGCTGGTGCCGGCCGATGGCCGCCGCCAGCCGCCGCTGCTCCGGGAAAACTGGGCCGTCATCGACACGCTGCTGCTGCAAGCCAAAACCGTGTCCGTGGGCCAGACCGCACCCGGCAGCGAAGGCTACCCGCTCGGCCGGCCGCTCAACCTGATTGCGCCCGCTTCGGCCAGCCCGGCCGCGCAGTCGTGGATCGATTTTGTGCTGAGCGCCGAAGGGCAGCAGTTGATCAAACAATTCCGGCAGACCAACCCATGACCCACCTGATTGTTTGGGGGGCCGGTGAACTCGGCGGGCGGGTGGCCCGGCGCTGGCTGCACACCGAATCCGCCGCCACCGGATATACAAATACCCCGGCCCGGCACGCCGATCTCGCCGCCGCCGGCATTACCCCCCGCCGCGGCTCGCCCGCCGCCGACCTGACGCCCGACGTCGTGCTGCTGCTGTCGCTGCCCGGCCACACCGTGCAGCAACAGGCCGTGCAACAGCTTGTTGAGTCCCGCGCTCCGGTTCCGCGCCGGGTGGTTTTCATCAGCGTTACCGGCTATTACGGCAGCGCGCCCGGCCCCATCAGCGAGGAAACGCCCCCGGGTGAGGGCAGCCGCCCGGCCAGCATCGCCCTGGCTGAACAAACATTTTGGCGCTGGGCCGGTTCCGCCGGGGTCATTTTGCGGCTGGGCGGGCTGTACTGCGACGGGCGCGGCCCCTATTCGGCGCTGGCCCGGCGCGGCAAGGCCGGCCGTTCGGCCCCACCGGATAAAACAATGGCCCTGATCCATTACGATGACGCCGCCGCCGCCGTGGTCGCTGCGCTGAAACATCCCACGCCGGAGCCGGTTTATCTGGCGGTGACGCCGCCGTGCCCCACCCGCCTCGAATTTTACCGGGCCGCCTGCCACAAACTCGGGCTGCCGGAGCCGGATTTTGACCCGCCGCTGGGGCTGCCCCCCGCCGAGTTTGATGTGGCCCGCCTGCGCCGCGACCTGCTGCCGTCGCCGGCCTTCCCCGATTGGCGCATGAGCCTGGTTTTCAGCCGGCCGTAAATTCCCGCAAAGGTTGCAAGTTATGCCCAAGTCTGTTGCCTGTTTTGTTTCGCCGCACGGGTACGGCCACGCCGCCCGCGCCTGCGCCGTGCTCAGCGCCATCCATCGCTGCCAGCCGGATGTTCATTTTGAAATTTTCACCCGCGTGCCGGCCTGGTTTTTCGCCGAGTCGCTGGCCGCGCCGTTTTCCTACCACGAACTGCTGACCGACATCGGGCTGGTGCAAACTAACTCGCTGCAGGAAGATGTGACCGCCACCATCGGCCGGCTCACCGAATTTTTGCCCTTTCACCCGGAGCTGCTGCAAAAGCTGGCCGGCCAGCTCGGGCCGGAGTGCCGGCTGGTGCTGTGCGACATCGCTCCACTGGGGATTGCTGTGGCCACCGAAGCTGGCGTGCCCTCGATATTGATTGAAAATTTTACGTGGGACTGGATTTATGCCGGCTATCCGGCGCTGGCCGGCCAAATTCAGGCGCGCATTGATTATTTGCGCGGGCTGTTTCAATCGGCCACGCACCACATTCAAACCGAGCCGGTGTGCGCCCCGCAGCCGGCCGCGCGCACCGTGCCGCCGGTTAGCCGCGCCATCCGGGTTCAGGCCGATGACGTTCGCCGCCGGCTGGGGATTGCCGCCGGGCAAAAAATGGTGGTGTTAACAATGGGGGGCAATCGCTGGGATTTTGCCGCGCTGGACCGGCTGACGCAGTTTGACAACATTGTGTTTGTGATTGCCGGGGGTAACGGCGCGCCGCCCCGCCCGCCGGCCAATCTGCGCCTGCTGCCGGCCAGCAGCAGCGACTTTTTTCACCCCGACCTGATCAACGCCGCCGACGCGGTGATTGGCAAAGTGGGCTACAGCACCCTGGCCGAGGTGTATCAGGCCGGCACGCCGTTTGGCTACGTGCCACGGCCGCAGTTCCCGGAGTCGCCGGCGCTAACAGCGTACATTGAGGCCAACCTGCCGGCGCTGGAATTTACGCCAACCGAACTCGCCGGCAGCGGCTGGTTAAACAAAGTGCCGCAACTGGTGGCCCTGCCCAAAATTGAGCGGCCCGCCGCCAACGGCGCCGAGCAAATTGCCCGGTTTGTGTGTTCTTTGCTGGGTTAATCCGTATCAAGGATAACGGTAAAAGACTCCAGCCGCGACGGGCCGCGAAAGGCCTCGGCCGGCAGCGAGCCGGAACGGGCGTGGCCCTTGCGAAACGCGTCGGAGTTGACCCAGGCCTCAAAATCGGCCTGGCTGTCCCAAAAGGTCATCACAATGTAGGGGTCGTCCGGGTTGGCCGGGCGCAACACCTGGTTGCGCACAAAGCCTTTCATTTTGTCCACCTCGCCGGCGCGAGTGCGAAAGCGCTCTTCAAACTGCCGGGCAAAGTCCGGGTTCACCGCAATCCGGTTCATCACAACAAACATAGCGTCTCCTTTGAAAATAGACCCCCTCCCCACCCCCCCCTGACAGGGGGAGGGAGTCGCGCAGCGACGGGTGGGGGTTGAAAGATTTTCATTCATCGGTGCGCTGCCGCAGGCTGAGTCTGTCTCCTCTGAAAATAGGAACCAGGAATCAGAAGTCAGGAGTTAGGGGTTGGGAGATTCCTGACCCAGCTCTCAAATAATTGTGACAGGAGTCCAAAACTGTAGTTTTGGATTCCCTTTCTTTTAAAGAATTAGCGGAATGCAGGGGTGCTTCGCGAAGCACCCCTACCCAGGCAGTATCATAACACTGCTTTCTTCGCGCGAGAGAATCGAATCCTTTAGGCGGAAGAATCGAATCTTTCAGGCGAAAGAATTGAATCCTTCAGGCGAGAGAATCGAATCTTTCAGGCGAAAGAATTGAATCCTTCGGGCGAGAGAATCGAATCTTTCAGGCGGAAGATTGTTGCCCGGCCGTCACGCTGCAAGCGTGACCTATGTTTGGTACAGCCCCTGCCGGGCAATATAGGCTCGCACCGGCTCCGGCACCTGATAGCGAATACTTTGCTGCCGGGCCGCCGCCGCCCGAATGTGCGAGGCCGACACATCGACCAGCGGGGCCGGCACAAATTCCAGCCGGGCCGCCAGGCCGGGAAGGTGTTGCTCCAGCGCGGACAGGTTGGGCCGGTAGCCGGGCCGGTGAACCACGGCCAGCCGGCACAACTCAATCAGCCGGTTGGGCTGGTGCCAGGTGGGCAGATCGGCCAGCGAATCGCCGCCAATGATAAACCAGCAGGCCTCGGCCGGCAGGTCAAACTGGTGGCGCAGCAGCCGCACCGTATCAACCGAGTAGTGCGGACCGGGGCGGTCGAGATCAACGGTTGAAAGTTGAAAACGGGGGTTATCGGCGATAGCCAGCTCTACCATGCGGCAGCGATGGCTGGCCGGAGTTTTGGCGACTTCCTGCTTGTGGGGCGGGTCGGCGGCGGGCACAAACAGCACTTTTTGCAGCCCCAACTGCTCGCCGGCGGCCTCGGCAATGAGCAAATGGCCAAGGTGCGGCGGGTCAAACGTGCCGCCGATAATCCCAATCACCACGCCCATTCCAGTTCAACATCATCCAGATAGACGGTGTCGCCGGCCTCAACGCCGGCCTGGCGCAGGGCGTCGTTAACGCCCATTCCTTCCAAAATCTGGTGAACCCGCATCACAGCCTGGTTTACGTCCCACATGGTCTGCACGGCCAGCTCGGTGATGCGCGGGCCGGTTACCCGCCAACTGGCGTCGGGCAGGCGCTCGATTTCAAAATGGTCTTTGTCGTCCTCAAGGGTGAAAACCGGCACTTCTTCTTCAAACAGCGGCTCCGGCGGCAGTTCATCGAGGTAGGTAAAGATGCGGCCCAAAAGCTGCGGCAGCCCTTCCTGGGTAACCGCCGAAATTTTGTAAACGGGCAGGTTGAGCGCCTGCGCCCGGCTTTGCACGGCCGGCCAGTGCGCCTGCGCGTCCGGCAGATCGATTTTGTTGAGCACCAGAATTTGCGGTTTATCGGCCAGGCGGGCGCTGAACTCGCTCAACTCGCGGTTGATCTGGTCAAACTCGGCCAGCGGGTCCGCCGCCGCGCCGTTGAGCAGGTGCACCAGCAGGCGGCAGCGCTCGATGTGGCGTAAAAACTGGTGGCCCAGCCCCGCGCCTTCGGCCGCGCCTTCAATCAATCCGGGGATGTCGGCCAGCACCAGATCACGGTGATCCAGCGTGACCACGCCCAGATTGGGCTGGAGGGTGGTAAAGGGATAATTGGCAATTTTGGGCCGGGCCGCGCTCACCACCGACAAAAAAGTGCTTTTGCCGGCATTGGGCACGCCCACCAACCCGACATCGGCAATCAACTTTAGCTCCAGCGTGACCCACAGCTCTTCGCCGGGCAACCCGCGCTCGGCGATTTGCGGCACCTGGTTGACGGAGCTTTTAAAGGCGATGTTGCCCCGCCCGCCGCGCCCGCCGCGGGCAATAACCGCCTGCTGCCCCGGCTCAACCAGATCGGCCAGCAGTTGGCCGGTTTCGGCGTTACGCACCACGGTGCCGGGCGGCACCGGCACAATGGTGTTTTGGCCTTCGGCCCCGGTCATCTGTTTTGCCCCGCCGTGAACGCCGCGGTCGGCTTTGAAATGGCTGCGCTTTTTAAAGTGGACCAGCGTGTTCAACTGCGGATCGACCTCAAAAATCACGTCGCCGCCCTTGCCGCCGTGACCGCCGGCCGGGCCGCCGCGCGGCACATATTTTTCCCGGCGAAACGCGACCATTCCGTCGCCGCCATCGCCGCCTTTAACATAGATTTTAGCTTCATCAAATAACACGATTGTGGTTTTCACTCCATTCCTGAATAAATCGGAGGCTATTGTACCACAAAAGCGTTGTTTATTCGAGAAATTTGAGGGCGCAGTTTGACGGACGCGACTTTACCAGACCTGCTCGCCAAACCAGAGGGCGCAGTTCTCAAACAGATGACGGGCTGCCCGGCCGGCTGGCGAGGGGAAGAGCATCATCAGCAGCAGCGGGCAGGGACGGGGCGCTGCGGCCGGGCCAATCAGCGTGGTGGTGGTGTCCATCGCCAGCCAACCGCGGCGCATGTAAAAATCCTGCAGCGACGGGGCGCACCACAGCATGCCCACATCGGCCCAGGCGGCGGCGATAAAAGCCGTGCCGGCCTCGACAATCCGCGAGCCGTGGCCCTGTCCCCGCCAGGCCGGGTGAGTAAACACCCCGGACAGACCGTAAACTTGGTACGTTTCGCCGGCATGGCAAAGGTATTTCCAAACCACGGTGGTGTGGCTGATGAGCAGGCTGCCCTGCAACAGCACAATATGGATCGGGTGGTGCTCCTGGTGTAACATCCACTCCCGCATCTGGGCCGGGCCGATGGAACCGTTGGGCCAGCTTTGCCGCAGCGACGACAGAATTTGCAGTTGCAACGCCGCCGGCAACACCCGTTTGGGGTAAATGCACTGCCGAACCATGCAAGCCACGTTCTACCTTTCTGCCCCCTCTCCCAAATTGGGTTCAAAAGCGGACAGGCGTTAAAAATTGCGCTCAATTAACCCCACCCCCTAACTCACCTATGCCTCGCAGGGGTACTCCCCAAAATTTGGGGAGGGGGAACGATTTATGTTGTGTGGATTTGAGCGGCTTCGCCGCTCAAATCCACACAACAAAAGCTTTTCTCCCCCTTCTCCCGGCGGGAGAAGGGGGCCGGGGGGATGAGGGGCACAATATTTGGTCGAGTGTTAACAAGTGTCCACTCCTGAACCCCAAAAAGGGGCAGGGATGGCGGTGCAGGGGTGGAGAATAGCGTAACTTGTGAGACTCAAGGGAAAGCAGGTTTTGGCGGCGTACAACTCGATGACTACAACCGGGGAACAACTGGCGGAATAAAACTCGGACGGGCCATTGCGGCTCTGGTTCAAAAGCAGGAAGATATTCTCAATTCTCAGTATACCGCATCGGCATGCCGTTTTCCAGAAGCAACTGGCTCATTTTCAAGCCAACATTGATATTTGTGGACCAATTGGCTATAGTATTACTCACCGCGGTGCGCTACCATAGCCTCTGTTACACCTTTTCAACGCTTCAATCCCGCCTGCCATTTTCTCTACTCACTGCCCGCCGGTTAATCCCGGGTCGATGGACCTATGGCGACGACAACCATTGCCATCAAAAATCAAAAGGGCGGCGTGGCCAAAACCACCACCTGCCTGTCGCTGGGGGCCTGCCTGGCCGAGCAGGGGTACACCGTCCTGCTGATTGATCTGGACCCGCAGGCCCATCTGACGCTGTCGGTGGGGATCAAGCCGGAAAAACTGCACCGGACCGTGGGCGATGCCCTGCTGGCCAGCGCCTCGCTGGTCAGCGTGAGCCGCGAAACCGGCGTGTTTGATCTGGATATTGTGCCGGCCAACGAAGAGCTGGCCCTGATTGACAAACTGCTCTACGGCCAAAACCGCTACGAATTTAACCTGAAACAAAGCCTGGCGGCGATGCGCGACCATTTTTACGAATTTATCCTCATCGACTGCCCGCCTTCGGTCAACACTTTAACCCTCAACGCCCTGACCGCCGCCGATCTGCTGATTGTGCCGTTTCAGTGCGAATACTACGCCACCCATTCGCTGCAGCGAGTGCTGCGCCTGCTCAAGCTGGTGCAGACCAAAACCAACCCGCAGTTAACCTACAAACTGTTGGTCACCATGTACGACCGGCGCAACAAAATCTGCCAGCTCATTCTGGAGCGCATGCAGCAGGCCATGCAGCCGTGCCTGTTTGAAACGATCATCGAAATTGACACCAAATTGCGGGAAAGCCCGGCGTTTGGCCAGCCGATCACTGTTTACGCCCCGGACACCCGCGCCGCGCAACAGTATCGATCGCTGGCGCAGGAGTTGATTGCCAATGGCCGATAAAGAGCTTGACCGCCGGCTGGATGAGTTGTTTGGCGAACTGACCAGCCCGCCCGCCCCGGCCGCAGACGACCCCCCGCTGCAGCTCGATGGCCTCTTCTCCGCCGAGAGCAGTCTCCCGCCGACACTTGCGGTGCCGCCAGTCAAAGCCGCCCGGCAAAATATTGAACCGCCGCAGCTCGCGCCGCCGGCCGGCGAACACCGCCCCACCGAACCGGATTTGATCGACCAGTTGAGCCGGTGGGGCATCGACCCCCTGCTCGAAACGCTGGCCGGTGACAAGCAGGAGCTGGCCGCGGCGGCGTTGTTCCACCTGCTGCAGCAAAGTGAGGCGGCTAACCGGCACGTGCTGGCGCTGGCCAAAAGCGGTGGCCGGGCGGCGCTGCTTCGCGGTGGCGAAATTTATATCTCGCACCTGCTGGGCCAAAAATTTGTATTTGTCCCGCCCGGCCCGTTTAAAATGGGCAGCAACCCGGCCGACGACGAACTTTCCGGCGCCGCCGAGCAACCGCGGCACACCGTCAACCTGCCCGGCTTCTGGATGGCCCGGTATCTGCTCACCACCGCTCATTTCCAGAGTTTTTTGGCGCAGAGCGGCTACCGGCCGGCCGGCCAGCTTGAGCGCGACAACACCCCCGTTACAAACGTTACCTGGTTTGACGCGCTGGCCTGCTGTCGCTGGCTGGCGGACCGCAGCGGGTTGCCCGTCACCCTGCCCAGCGAAGCGGAGTGGGAGAAAGCCGCCCGCGGCGCCGATGGCCGGCGCTATCCGTGGGGCAACCAGCCGCCCACGCCGCAGCTTTGTAATTTTTCACAGATAACGCCGGTGGGGCAATATTCGCCGCAGGGTGACAGCCCGTTTGGCTGCGCCGACATGGCCGGCAACGTGGGAGAATGGACTCGCAGCCAGTTCAGGCCGTATCCCTACCGGCCCCACGCTGGCCGGGAAGATGAGCAGGGCCAGCAGCCGCGAGTTATTCGGGGGCTACCTTTCAACAATCCCCGCTCAATGACCCGCTGCGCCTACCGCCATCGGCTTGAACCCCAAATACATTTGCCCACGCTGGGCTTTCGGCTGGTGGTGTCAGCCCAATAATTTTGACCGCGAGCAATGTCGCGGTCTTTTGTTTTTGGCGGTGATTGTGGTTTAATACGCTCGTCGTATTAAACCGGCCGGGAGGAGCCTATGAAAATCGTCGCCGATCTGCATATTCATTCCCACTATTCACGCGCCACCAGCAAAAATCTCAATTTTGAGCAACTCAGCCGCTGGGCGCAGCTCAAAGGCGTGCACGTGGTCGGCACCGGCGACATCGCCCACCCCGGCTGGCTGCAGGAAATGCGCGACAAGCTGACCCCCGCCGAAGACGGCCTGTTTAAATTGAAGGCCGACCTGGCCCGCGCCGTCCAAAAAGAAGTTCCGCCCGCCTGCCACGCCCCCGTCCGTTTTATGCTGGCCGGCGAAATCAGCAGCATCTACAAAAAATTCGAGCGCACCCGCAAAGTCCACAACGTAATTTTTGCGCCCTCGCTGGCGGCGGTTGAAAAAATACAGGCCGCGCTGGAAAAAATCGGCAACATCCGCTCCGACGGCCGGCCTATTTTGGGGCTGGACTCGCGTGACCTGCTGGAAATCATCCTGACCATCGACCCCCAAAATTACCTGATTCCGGCCCACATCTGGACGCCCTGGTTTTCGCTGCTTGGCTCAAAATCCGGCTTCGACTCGGTGGCAGAATGTTTTGGCGATCTCACCGGCCACATTTTTGCGCTGGAAACCGGCCTGTCGTCCGACCCGCCGATGAACTGGCGGGTGTCGATGCTCGATGGCTACACGCTGGTTTCCAACTCCGACGCCCATTCGCCCCAAAAACTGGCCCGCGAAGCCAACGTGTTCAACACCGAGCTATCGTACCCGGCCCTGTTTGCCGCCCTCAAAAGCAGCGATGGGCTGGCCGGCACCATTGAATTTTTCCCGGAAGAAGGCAAATACCACTTTGACGGCCATCGCAAGTGCGGCATTGTTTGGGAACCCAAAACCACGCTGGCCCATGGCAGCCTGTGCCCCGTCTGCGGCAAGCCGGTAACGGTCGGCGTGACGCACCGGGTGGAAACGCTGGCCGACCGGGCCGAGCCGGGCCAGCCGCCCCGCGCCCGCCCGTTTACCAGCCTCATCCCCCTGCCGGAAATTCTGGCCGAGGTGTTTAACGCCGGGCCGGGCAGCAAACGGGTGCAGGAAACTTACGATTTGCTGCTGGCCAAACTGGGGCCGGAACTGGCAATTTTGCAGGACATCCCGCTGGCAGAGATTGCCGCCGCGGGCGGTTCGCTGCTGGCCGAAGGTGTGCGCCGGGTACGGCAGGGCGAGCTGACCATCGCCGCCGGTTACGATGGCGAGTACGGCGTGATCAAACTGTTTGACGAGCACGAACGCACCGCACTGGGCGGGCAGATCAGCATGTTCGCGCCGCCGCAAAAGCAGCGCCGCCGAGCCGCGCCCGTGCCCAAAACAGCGCCCGCCGCCGCGCAGCTTTCGTTTGAGCCGGCCGCGCCGCCGGCCCCGGCCGACCCCATTTTGTCGCCACTCAACCCGGAGCAACTGGCCGCCGTGCAAACCATCGACGCGCCGCTGCTGATTGTGGCCGGCCCCGGCACCGGCAAAACGCGCGCGCTCACCCACCGGCTGGCCTATTTGATTACCCACCACCACGCGCCGCCGGCCCAAATTCTGGCCATCACTTTTACCAACAAAGCCGCCGAAGAAATGCAGGAGCGGCTGGACAAGCTGCTGGGGCCGGCGGTAGCCGGTCAGATCACGGTCAAAACATTCCACGCGTTGGGCTTAGTCTTGCTACGCGAAGAATTTACCGCGGCCGGGCTGGCCGAAAACTTTGCCGTTTGCCGCGAAGACGACCGCCGGCTGCTGCTCAAACGGGCCGCCCCCGCCCTGTCCGAGCGCGAGTTGAACCGGACGCTGGAACAGATTTCGCTGGCCAAAAACCGGCTGCTCGGCCCGGAAGAGTTGCCCCAGGCTGAGTCATCGGCTTTAGCGGAGATTTACCGCCGCTACGAAGCGCTGCTGGCCGGCAGCGGCACGCTCGATTTTGACGACCTGCTGCTGCGCCCGGTCCGCCTGCTGGATAGCAACAACTCGCTACGCGAAAAGTATTGGGGGCGATTCCGCTGGATTGCCGTCGACGAATATCAGGATGTGAACCTGGCCCAGTACCGGCTGCTGCGCCTGCTGGCCGGGCCGGAGACCAACCTGTGCGCCATCGGCGACCCCAACCAGGCGATTTACGGTTTTCGCGGGGCCAGCAGCGATTACTTTGAGCGGTTTGAGCAGGATTTTCCGGGCGCAACGGTGCTGCACCTGCGCCAGAATTACCGCTCCACCCGGTTCATCCTCGATGCTTCGGCGCAGGTGATGGCCAAAGTTGGGGCCGCTGCCAATTTGCAGGCGCAGCTTGATTTGCCCCTCAAGCTGGAGGTGCTGGCCGCGCCCACAGACAAAGCCGAAGCCGAGACCGTTGTCCACGAAATTGAAAAAATGGTCGGCGGCACATCGTATTTCAGCCTCGACAGCGGCCGGGTTGACGACGACAGCGCGGCCAGCCGCACTTTTGCCGATTTTGCGGTGCTGTACCGGCTGAGCGCCCAAAGCCAGTCGCTCATCGAGGCCTTTGACCGGTCGGGCATTCCGTTTCAAACGGTGGGGCAACTGCCGCTGGCGGAACACAAAGAGATCAAATCGATTCTGGCCCACTTGTGGCTCAGCCTCAACCCGGCCTCGCCGCTGCACTGGGAAACGGCGCTCAACGCGCAGCGATCAATTTTTCCGCCGGAAGTAGCGCAACGGCTGGCCGATTTGGCCGCAGCCAACGGCATCGATGTGGAGCGACTGCTGCCGCAGTTTGAGTCGCTGGGGCAGTTGAGCGCGGCGCAAAAAAAGCAGTTGGGCGGGCTGCTGCCGTTTTTAACCGAACTCCGCGCCGCGGCCCGCACCGAACCGGTCTCGGCGCTGGTGCAGCGGGTGAGCCGGCGCTATTTTGCTGACGCACCGGAAGCGGCGGCGCAGCGGATTGAACGGCTGCGGCTGCGGGCCGTGCCGTTTGAGCAGCGGCTGCGGGATTTTTTGGAAAGCGCCGCCCTGTCCAACGAAACCGACGAGTTTGACCCCCGCGCCGACCGGGTGACGCTGATGTCGCTGCACGCCTCAAAGGGGCTGGAATTTGCGGTGGTGTTCATTGTTGGCTGCGAAGAAAATCTGCTGCCCTACCGGCGCGGCGATGAAGAACCGGATTTGGCCGAAGAACGGCGGCTGTTTTACGTGGGCATGACTCGCGCCCGGCAAAAGCTGGTGCTCACCCACGCCCGCAGCCGTTTTTTGTTTGGGCAAAGCCGCGCCAACCCGCCCTCCCGCTTTGTGAGCGATATTGAAAACGCGCTCAAAGAACTCAGAGAAACGGCCCGGCCCAAGGTTAACCGCGCTGAGCCGGAGGCGCAACAGTTGAGCCTGTTTGGGGAAGGATGAAGGATGACTCGCCATTCGCAATTCACCATTCGCTGGCTCTCAACATAATCGAATAACCGCCGTTGTGAGGATAAGCGACTCGTGTTATACTTGAGTCTGAAATATACCCGCACGTTGACAAAATAAGGTTTGCAAAGGGCTAAACAAGAGAGTAAAATGTTGACACTTATTCGCAGGAGGGGTTGTACTTATGGCTAACATCCTCTACGCCGAAGACGATCGGGACTGCCGGGAGTTATTTGCTTTTGCCCTCAGGCAAAACGATCACACCGTTCACGAAGCCATTAACGGCGCGCAGGCGGTGCAAATTGTTCGAGAAGAAGCCATCGATCTGGTGCTGCTGGATGCGCGGATGCCAATGGTCACCGGCTACGATGCGGCCCGGATTATTGCCAAAGAACGGCCGGATATTCCGGTGGTATTTTTGAGCGCCCGGGGGATGCGCCGTGAAGTCAACCTGGCTTTTGACAGCGGCAAAATGGTGGTTGATTATCTGATTAAACCCATCTCACCGCAGCAACTGGTTGATACGGTTGAAAATATCATCGAAAGCTGCCGCATCCGGGGCATCGACTCGGTGAGAGAAGAAAACAGAGCCCGGGAGCTGGTATCGGCTGAGTGGTAAAGGTGGTACGGCCCATTGAAAAACATCCGTACGATTCTGGAGTTTGCCCTGGGGCAATTGCCAGAAGAAGACCTTAACGCGCTCGTTAATGCTGTTACCACCAGCCAGCACAAGGCTGGCTCCATTATTTGCCGTGAAGGCGACGAAGAGTATATCCTTTACATCATCCACGAAGGAAGCGTTGCCTTTACCAAAAAAATGGAAAGCGATGAGCAACTGCTGGGCATCAAAGGTTCCGGCGAGTTTTTTGGCGAATTAAGCATTATTGACCACGCCCCCCGCGCCGCCACCGTTCACGCCGTAACCGACTGCTGGCTCATTGAAATTCACGAGCAGACCTTTGATTACATCATCAGCCGCAACCCCTCGGCGGCCAAGGCGATCATGCGGGGCATTACCAGCAGCATGCGCGCCACAGATCAAATTACCATTGCCAGCTTGCAGCTCAATATTGATGAGTTAGCCCGGGCCAACAAAGAGCTGGCCAAAACTCTGGAAGAACTCCGCGCCGCCCAGGCCGAACTTCTCCGCCGCGAACGCATGAAACGCGATCTGGAAATTGCGGCAGCCGTTCACAAAGGTATTCTGCCCACGGCCTTCCCCAGCGTGCCCAATTTTGAATTTGCCGCGCTGGCCCGCCCCGCCCGCGAAATCGGCGGCGATTTGTACGATGTCATCGATATGGACGAGGGGTATGCCGCCATTGTTATGGCCGATGCCTCCGGCAAAAGTGTGCAGGCGGCCATATACATGGCCATTGTGAAAACCCTGTTTTTGAGCCAGGCACAACCCCGGTTCACGCCCGCCGAAATTGCCTACCGCGTTCACGATTTACTCTTGCGCGCTTCGTCCGCAGAAATGTTTGTAACCGTGTTTTACGCCCACTTAAATTGGGCTGATCGCCAGTTAACTTTTATCCGCGGCGGGCATGACCGGCCCGTCTTTTATCGAGCCGTCAATCAAACCACGCAGTTGCTCGAGCCGGCCGGCCGGTTTTTGGGCCTGTTGCCGGACCTGTTTGTGCAGGAAGACCGGTTGGTTTTTGAACCGGGCGACGTGCTGGTTTGCTACAGCGATGGCGTAACCGACGCCACCACCACCGACGGCGAGTCAATGTACGGCATCGACCGGCTGCGAACCGCAATAGAAGCTAACGCGGCTCGCCTTTCGGCGCAGGAGCTGGTCAACTTCATTGTTAATGATGTTGACCGCTTCAGGGACGGCGCTGAACAACCGGATGACCTGACCTTGCTGGTCACCAAAGCTGTTTGATGTTACTGGGAACAACTTCAAACTCCGAGCGCGGGCAGCGCTGCCCGGCTCAAAAACCTCATTTTAAGGAGATGCAATGTCACAGTGGGATGACAAAACCCGTAGAACCCGCCGGCCGCGCCGGATTGAGGAGGTCAGTTCGGCGGAGGTGGGCTTTCCGATTGCCTGGGTGTTGATTGGCGCGCTGTCGGGCCTGTTAATTTTGGGCCTGGTTGGGTTGGGCGTGGTCAACATTTTGCGCAAACAGTCGGTGGTTACGCCAACGCCAACCGCCATTCCGGGGCTGGCCCCAACGCAGGCCATCAACGAGCCGACGCCGCAGCAAGCCGGCCCCACCCCAACCATTCCGCCGGTGGTTACGCTCGAACCAACCGCCACGCCGCCGCCAACCGTCACGCCCGTGCCGACCATCCCGGCTGCCCTGGCCCCGGATGTGTACGCCAAAGTTGTGGGCACCGACACCGCCGGGTTGAGTATGCGCGCCGGCCCCGGCACCAATAACGCCCGCACCAGCGTGGCCGCCGAAGGCTCAACCGTGCTGGTGCTCGATGGCCCCCGCGCCGACGAAAACCAGCAGGAATACGTGTGGTGGTACGTGCGCGACGATTCCGGCAACGAAGGCTGGGCCGTGCAAGACTTTTTGCAGCCAACCCTGCCGCCTTCGGCGCAGCAAAACGGCCAGTAACCAAACTTACCAACGGCATCAAAAAAAGCGGCAGAAATTCTGCCGCTTTTTTGATGCGGATTGAAATTTCTTGGCCAAAACGATATAATCACGCCAACAGAAAGTTAAGTTTAGCTCACTCGCTATGGGTTAACGATAGAACAGGTAGATATTGATTTTTGACCGAAAATTTCCCCTCCCCCCAGCCCCCTCCCCAACAATTGGGGAGGGGGTGTGCTTACTTGGGTGCGGTTCTGCGCGGCATAGCCGCGCAGAACCGCACCCAAAAGCTTTTCTCCCCCTTCTCCCAATGGGAGAAGGGGGCCGGGGGGATGAGGGTAAAAAAAGGATCATAGAATTTTTGGGGAGCCAAAATGACCACCATTGACCAGCAACTGGCCGAGTTGCGCGACCAAATCAACTATCACAGCTATCGCTACCACACCCTCGACGACCCGCTCATCAGCGATGCCGAATACGACCGGCTGGTGCAGCGGCTCCGCCAGCTTGAACAGGAACACCCGGAGCTGATCACCCCGGATTCGCCCACCCGGCGTGTTGGGGCCGAACCGCTCGATGCCTTTGAAAAGGTGACCCACCCCATCCCCATGACCAGCCTGGGCAACGCCTTTGACGATGACGATATGCGCGCCTGGCTGGCCCGCATCGAACGGCTGCTGCCCGATAACCTGCCCGAAAACGAGCTGGCTTTTGTGGTAGAACCCAAAATCGATGGGCTGGCCATGGCCCTCACCTACGAAAACGGCCTGCTGGTGCGTGGGGCTACCCGCGGCAACGGCGTTGAAGGCGAAAATGTTACCGCCAACGTGCGCACGGTCAACAGCATCCCGCTGCGCATCCCCACCCGCAGCGACGGCCCGCCCGCCCCGGCCCGCATCGAGGTGCGCGGTGAGGTGTACATGCCCATCGCCGATTTCAACCGCTTTAACCAGCAGCAGCTTGACAAAGGCGAAAAAATCTACGCCAACCCGCGCAACTTTGCCGCCGGCTCGCTGCGCCAGCTTGACAGCCGCATCACCGCCCAGCGGCCGCTGGCCTTCTTTGCCTACGCCATCGGCTACGTTGAAGGAGCGGAGATTGGCAGCCAGCAGCAGGCGCTCGATTATCTCAAAGCGCTGGGCTTTCCCGTCAATCCCGATATTTTGCACACCACCAGCTTTGCCGCCGCCATCGATTTTATCCACAAATGGATGGAACGCCGCGATTCCCTGCCCTACGACGCCGACGGCGCGGTGGTTAAAATTGATAGCTTTGCCCTGCAGCGCGAGCTGGGCGTGGTCGGCAACGCGCCGCGCTGGGCCATCGCCTACAAATTTCCGGCCCGCGAGGCCACCACCAAAGTGCTGGCTATCAAAGGCAACGTGGGCCGCACCGGCCAAATTACCCCCTACGCCGAATTGGAGCCGGTAAACATTGGCGGCGTAATTGTGCGCAACGCCACCCTGCACAACTACGATGATCTGGCCAAAAAGGACATCCGAGAGGGCGATACGGTGATCATCAAACGCGCCGGCGACGTTATCCCACAGGTGGTCAAACCGATTTTGGATTTGCGCCCGGCCGATTCGCAGCCGGCCCAGCCGCCGGCAGTCTGCCCGGTATGCGGCCAGCCCACCACTCGCCTGGGCGATGACGTGGCTCTGTTTTGCATTAACGCGGCCTGCCCGGCCCAACTGGTGCGGCAGGTGGAATATTTTGTGTCGCGCGGGGCGATGGACATTGAGGGCTTTGGCATAAAAATTGGCGAGCAACTGGTGGCCGAAGGCTTTATCAAAGATATTGCCGATATTTACTTTTTGCAGCGCGATGATCTGCTCAAGCTGGAAGGCTTTGCCGAAAAGAAAGTTGATAACCTGCTCAGCGCCATCGAGGCCAGCAAACAGCAGCCGTTTGACCGCTTTTTAACCGCGCTCGGCATCCGCTATGTGGGCAACGTGGTAGCCGGGCTGGTGGTGAGCCACTTCCCCGCCATCGACCAACTCAGCCGGGCCACGCAGGAAGAGCTGCAGGCCATCGAAGGGGTAGGGCCGCGCATCGCCGAATCGCTGGTGGCCTGGTTTAGCGGGCCGGCCAACCGGTCCCTCATCGACAAATTCCGCCAGGCCGGCGTCACCCTGCAAGCCCGCCGCACCGGCCCGGAGCAGCCGCAAACGCTGGCCGGCCTCACCTTTGTGATCACCGGCACGCTGCCCACCTGGAGCCGCGATCAGGCCCAGGCGTTTATCGAGCAGCACGGCGGCAAAGTGACCGGCAGCGTTTCCAAAAAAACAAATTATCTGGTTCTGGGCGAAAACCCGGGCAGCAAATTGACCAAAGCGCAGTCTTTGGGCATCCCCACTTTGGGTGAACAGGAACTGCAGAATCTGGCTCAGGCGTAACTTTCGCGGTTCAAAAGTGTTCAAATAGCAGTGGGAACTCAAAAAAAGGGCAGGATCGATTATTGACCTTAAAAGCCCAAAATGATCTGGATTTGCCTGATTTTTTTGAGACCCGTAAAATTTAACCAAAATTTTTGAGAGGGATTTACATGACGCGAGTAGTAATTACCGGCCTGGGTGTTATTTCGCCAATTGGCAACTCGGTGCAGGCCTTTTGGGATAATTTAAAAGGCGGCGTGTCTGGCGCGGGCCTCATTGAAGCGTTTGACGCCTCCGACTTTGACATCCGCATCGCCTGCGAAGTAAGAGATTTTGACCCGCAAGCCTGGATGGACCGCAAACTGGCGCGGCGGCTGGACCGCAGTATTCAATTTTCCCTGGCCACCGCCCGGCAGGCGCTCGATGACTCCGGCTTCCAGATTACGCCGGACAACGCCCCGCGGGTGGGCGTGGTGTTTAACAGCGGCGGCGGCGGGGTCAGCGGGATGGAAGATGCCACCCACAAACTTGATGTCGATGGCCCACGCAGCGTTTCGCCGTTTTTGATCACCAACATCATGCTCAACGCCGTCTCGTCCATTGTGTCGATTGAACTGGGCACAATGGGGCCGCTCAACAGCTCGGCGCTGGCCTGCGCCAGCGGCCTGCATGCCATTGTTGACGCCTACCACATGCTCAACCGCGACGAAGCCGATGTGATTATCACCGGCGGTTCCGAAGCCGCCATTTCACCGGTGATCTTTGCCTCGTTCAACCGGATGGGCGCACTTTCGACCCGCAACGACAACCCCGCCGGAGCCAGCCGGCCATTTGACAAAGACCGCGACGGCTTTGTGTTTGGTGAAGGCGCGGTCGCCCTGATTTTGGAGCGGGAAGAGCACGCCAAAGCGCGCGGCGCAAAAATCTACGCCGAAGTGCTCGGCGGGCGGCTCACCTCCGATGGGTACCACGTTACCGCTCCCCGGCCCGATGCCCGCGGCACAACCAACGCTATTTTGGGCGCGCTGGCCGCCAGCGGCAAAACCGCCGATGAGGTGGACGCCGTGTTTGCCCACGCCACCAGCACCCCGCTGGGGGACAAAGCCGAAGTGCTCAGCCTGAAAAACGCCTTTGGCGAACGCGCCTATCAGATTCCGGTAACGGCCACCAAATCGATGGTGGGGCATATGCTGGGCGCAGCCGGCACAATCAGCGCGCTGGCCGCCATCAAAGCCATCGAAGAGAACATGCTGCCGCCAACCATCAACTACGAAACCCCGGACCCCGAGTGCGATTTGGACTTTGTGCCGAATCAGGCTCGGCCGCACCCCACCAACCTGGCGCTGATCAACGCCTTTGGCTTTGGCGGGCACAACGTTGCGGCGCTCATTGGCCGCTACAATGGCAACGGCGCCAATTAGGAACGCGATAAAGCGCCGCAGGCCGGGGGCTTGGGGGGTAGTTCCCCCCAATTCACCCTCTACACCCGTATCATTTTGAACAAACAAAAAAGCCCCGCCGGACAACTAACCGGCGGGGCTTTTGCTTTCTGCGATACTCACTCCAAAAAATCACGCAGGCGGCGGCTACGGCGGGGGTGGCGCAACTTGCTCAGCGCTTTGGCTTCAATCTGGCGGATGCGTTCGCGGGTGACGCCAAACTTTTTGCCCACCTCTTCCAGCGTGTACGAGCGCCCATCCTGCAACCCAAACCGAAGCTGCAAGACCCGATGCTCGCGGGCAGAAAGCGAAGCCAGCACATCGCTCATTCGCTCGGATAACAGTTGCTCAATGGCTGTGTCGTCCGGATGGGGGTTGCTTTTATCTTCAATAAAATCGCCCAGCGTGCTGTCCTGCTCTTCGCCCACTTCCATTTCCAGCGACAGCGGGTACTGCGCTGCCTGCCGGATGCGCTCCAGCAGGCGCATGCTGATGCCCATTTCAAGCGCGATTTCTTCTTCGGTGGGCAGATGACCGTTCCGCTGCACCAGCTCGCGCGACACCCGCGAAAGCTGGGTAATGCGTTCGCCCATGTGTACCGGCACGCGAATCGTCCGGCCCTGGTCTGATAGCGCCCGGCTCACCGCCTGCCGGATCCACCACGTGGCATAGGTGCTGAATTTAAAGCCGCGCTGGTACTCAAATTTCTCCACGGCTTTGATCAGGCCAATATTACCTTCCTGAATCAAATCCATAAAAGAAACACCGTGGCCCACGTATTTTTTGGCAATACTGACCACCAACCGAAAGTTAGCTTCGATGAGCTTGCAGCGGGCATGTTGGCCCAATTGAATTTTCTTTTTGAGTTTTGCTTTGGAATTGGGGTCAATTTCAACGACAGAGCGAGTCAGTTGCACCGCCGATTCTTTGCCCTGTTCGATGGCTTTGGCCAACCGCACTTCTTCTTTTGCGGTTAAAAGGGGAATCCGGCTAATTTCTTTGAGGTACAGCGCCACCGAGTCTTCCACACTCATGCCGGCCTCGGTTTCTTCAAACCAGCCGTTGTCATGAGCTGCGTCGTCACCATCCATGTCGGCAGCGTGAGAGTCGTCCAGGTCAGAAAAGCCCCACAGGTCAACCTTTTCTGCCTCTGATTTGGAACCATTGCGATATACTTTACTACTTAACCCGCCGTTGTCCCGTTTGGAGCGGACCAGGTGGTTTGGTTGCCCGTTACCGTCAGTTTGCGTGTGGCTAACAAACATTTTTTTGACTCCCTCTTCCCTACCAGGGCAATTTTAGCGTCGTTGCTACTGCACTGATTTGCCGCAGTTTAAGTAGATGAATTATTCGTTACAATTAAAGTACTGATTTTGTTGGAACTATTGGGCAAAACACGGTCTTTTAGAGGCAAAATTCCAATTATGTCAAGTTGACACCCCGGAATATGTCAAGTAGTATAACATACTTTATGTAATTATGCAAGCGTTTTTTAAGATTGTTAAAGGGAATTTTTAAAAATCGTAATCAAAATCAGGCTAAAACGCTCCGGAGTTTGGCCAGATTGCGCTGATTGTCGTCCGGATCATCCTCAACCGGCGTTTCCAGCAAAAACGGAACTTCTTGCAGCCGGGCATCGTTTAAAAAATAACCAAACGGTTCCAACCCAATGCAGCCATCGCCAATGTGATCATGGCGATCAACGTGGCTACCCAAATCTTTTTGCGAGTCGTTCACGTGCACAACCTTGAGACGTTCCAGGCCAATCACCTGCTCAAACTGGCTGATAACGGCCTGATAGCTCTCCGGCGTGCGAAATTCGTAGCCGGCGGCCAGGGCGTGGCAGGTATCAAAGCAAACCGCCAGCCGCTCGTTTTGCTGGCAGGCATTAATAATGGCGGCGATTTCTTCAAACGTGGAACCGAGCGTGGTCCCCTGCCCGGCGGTGATTTCTAACGCGACTTTCACCTGCACGTCCGGCAGGCGGTTGTGGACAATGTCCAGCCCGGCGGCAACCCGGGCCAAACCGGCCTCGACGCCGCTTTTTACGTGCGCGCCGGGATGCAGCACCAGCTGCGGAATTTTGAGCAGTTCACAGCGCTCCAGTTCCTGCACCAGTGCGTCGATGGATTTGTGCCACAGGGCGTCGTCAGGCGTGCCCAGATTGAGCAGGTAGCTGGCGTGGCAAACCACCGGCGCGATGCCCGTTTCCTGCTGCCGCTGGTGGTAACGCGCCACTTCGTCTGCTGACAGGGGTTTGGCATTCCACTGCCGGTTAGATTTGGTAAAAATCTGGAAGGCGGTGCAGTCCAGTTCAATGGCGCGGTCAAAAGATTTATCGACCCCGCCGGCGGTTGAAAGATGAGCGCCAAGTAACATAAAATTTCTCCTGAGTTTTTATATTTTAGCCGTATCTTTGCTGATTCTTAAGAGACATGGTTAATAAGTACTATTTGTGAGCTGCCCCATGACCGAAAATTTATGGCCCGACGAATTAAAAATCCTGGTTGTTGATGACGAGCAGGATATTTTAAACCTGATCCGGCTGTCGCTGGAACCGGCCGGTTTCCGGGTGCTGCGCGCCCGCCGTTCGGACGAGGCGCTGGATTTGGCTCTGCGCGAACTCCCGGACCTGCTGGTGCTGGATATTGTTCTGCCCGGTTTTGATGGTTTGGAACTGCTCAAGCGGCTGCGGCGTCACCCCAAATTTCAGCAGGTGCCGGCCATTGTGCTGTCGGCGCGGGCCAACACGGTAGATCAGCGCCGCATGCTGCGCATCGCCGAAACGGACGATACGCACGTGGATGTTTATTTGGGCAAACCGTTTGACCCGCGGCTGCTGCTGCAAACCGTTAAAGAGGTGCTGGAGACTCACAAAGCATTTCTGCTGGAAAAACGGCGCGCCGGAGCCAACCGCCGCGAGCCGCAACAGGTGCTCATCTAATTTTTGGGCCGATCCCCGTCGCGGCGCAGGGCGGCAATAATTTGCTGGTCGGTGCGCGGAAAAGCGAAGCCGTCCAGCTCGGCCAGCGAAACCCAGCGCCAATCAGCCACGCCAATGGCCTGCGGCGCGCCGGCCTCCAGCGCGCAGTAAAAGGCGTGCAGCGTAATTTTAAAGTGGGTGTAGCTGTGTTTCACCACGGTAACCGGCGCGCCCACGTTTATTTTTAGCCCCAACTCCTCGTCAATTTCCCGCCGCAAACAATCCGGCAGCGATTCGCCCGGCTCGGTTTTGCCGCCGGGGAATTCCCACAGCCCGCCCAGCATGCCCTCCAGCGGCCGCTGGGCAATGAGAATTTTGCCCTCGTGCTGAATGACCGCCGCGGTCACATCAAAATGAGGCAACACCCGGCGCGCCGGTTTCAGCGGCAGCTCCGGCTCGATGCCCTGCCGGCGGGCCTGGCACTGCGCCGCCGCCGGGCACGCCGGGCAGCGCGGCGCTTTTGGCAAACAGACCGTCGCGCCCAGTTCCATCAACGCCTGCGTCCAGTCGCCGGGACGGGTGGGATCAACCAACTCCGCGGCGATGGTGCGCACCTGTCGCGCGCCAGCGCCGCGAGTGACATCGGTTTGGATGGCAAACAGCCGGGCCAGCACCCGCTTCACATTGCCATCGACGGCGGGCACGGCCTGGCCAAAAGCGATAGCGGCCACCGCCCCGGCGGTGTAATCGCCAAAGCCGGGCAGCGAGCGCAATTCATCAAAACTGGTGGGGAACTGGCCGCCCAACTCGATAACAATTTTTTGGGCAGCACGGTACATATTCCGGGCGCGAGCGTAGTAGCCCAACCCCTCCCACAGTTTGAGCACATCGGCCAGCGGCGCGGCGGCCAGCGCGGCCACGGTCGGGAATCGAGCCAGAAAGCGGGGGTAGTAGGGCAGCACGGTGACCACCTGCGTTTGTTGCAGCATCACCTCAGACACCCACACCCGGTAGGGGTCGGTTTCATCACGCCAGGGCAGATCGCGCCGGTGAGCGGCGTACCAGGCCAAAATGGCGGAGCGCAGCGCGGCAAACTCAGGCAAAGCTCTGCTGCCGGATGCGATATTTGGCCAGCCGGTTCGGGGCCACTTCAACACCGATGCCGGGGCCGGATGGCACGGTGATGGTTGAGTCATCGGTATTGAGCACAAACGGCGGTTCGGCGATATCTTCAATGTAGTAACGGTCGGTGGCGGAGATGTCGCCGGGCAGGGTGAAATTGGGCATGGCCGCCAGATGCAGGTTGGCGGCGCGGCCCACGCCGGTTTCCAGCATGCCGCCGCACCACAGCGGGATACCCGCCGCCTGGCACATATTATGAATTTCGATGGCGTTGCTCAGGCCGCCCACCCGGGCCACTTTCATGTTGATGATTTTGCACGCGCCAATTTCAATGGCCCAGCGGGCGTGCAGCGGCGAGTGAATGCTTTCATCCAGACAGATGGGCGTGTTGAGCTGCGCCTGCAATTTGGCGTGGTCGGCGATGTCATCGTAGTGCAGCGGCTGCTCAATCATCAGCAGGTTAAACTGGTCCATCTGCCGGAACAGGTCGGCATCCGCCAGCGAAAAGGCCGAGTTGGCGTCGGCCATCAACTTGATGCTGGGGTGCTGCGCCCGCACCGCGGCAATGGGTTCCAACTCCCAGCCGGGCTCTATTTTCATTTTGATGCGGCGGTAGCCCTGCGCCACAAAATCATTAACCACGTCCACCAGCCGGGCCACGCTGGGCTGGATACCAATGCTAACGCCGACCTCGACGCGGCCACGCACGCCGCCGAGCAGTTGGCTGAGCGGCACGCCCCGCGCTTTGGCGTGCAAATCCCACACGGCGTTTTCCAGTGCGGCTTTGGCAATGGGATGGCCGCGCACCCAGCCGTATTTGGCCGGCACCTCCTGCGGCGCGGCGATGTTTTGCCCCAGCACGGCCGGAACCAGAAAATCGCGCAGAATGTGCCAGGCGGTCTCGATGGTTTCGTAGGAATAGCCGGGGTCGTCGCTGGCCACGCACTCGGCCCAGCCGGTTAGCCCCTGGCTGTGAACGGCCACCAAAATACAGGGGCGCGCTACCTGGGTGCCAAAGCTGGTGCGGAAAGGGCTGACCAGATTTTGCGAGATGTGATGGAGTTCGATGCGTTCTATTTTCACCAATAGTCTCCCTTGAAAATAAACGAATAGCGAATAGCAAATGTAGGGGCGGTTCGCGAACCGCCCCTACGCCAGATTTTCACCCGTGCCGGGTACAGGCATTCATCGTTGCGCTGCCGCAGGCTGAGTCTGTCTCCTCTAAAAATAGGACTCAGGAGTCAGGAGTTGGGGGTTGCGAATGGCGAATTGCGATCTACGCAACACGCAACACGCAATACGAATTACGTTTTACGAATTACGAATGAACAAATCAGCGAATCAGCCTTCACCCTTCATCCCGCCCTCGCGTCGCCCGCGGTTAAAGCGGCTGCCAACTGTGCTGAAGCAGGATGAATGTTTGCCCGCCGTGATGCAGCAAATCGATGGCGGTGTAGCCGCGGGCAAAGAGCGTTTCAAAAATTTGCCGGGTGTCCAGCCGCCAGCGCCGGGCCAGGGCCGGGTCATCGGTTTTGAGCTGGGGCAGGTTGGCCGGAATTTCGACCAGGCAGGCGGGGCCGGCCAACGATTCCAGAAACGCGGCGGGGTTGGCCGGCGGCGAAAAACGCGGCACAGCCGGCAGCGCCGGCTCGGCGGGCGAGTCTTCGCCGGCCAGCCGGGCGGCCACGTGGCCGGACTCAAGCCACCAATCCACCCGAAAGCGGTCGCTGGGCAGGCCCTCATTCAGCAGGTCGGCCATGTCGCCGTACAGGTTGCGATAGTAGGTGCGGCAGACCGCGCCCAGTTTGTGCAGGTTGAGCCGGGCATTGGCGCTTTGCAGCGGGTCAAACGTCCACGTGATGAGCTTGAGGCCAAGCGCCAGCGCCGCCTCGCGCTGGGCCAGTTTGAGTTGATAGCCCAACCCCTGGCCGCGATAGGCCGCCCGCACGCCGGCCTGGTGCGAGGCCAGCTTGAGCAGGCCAGACTCGGTGCGGCTGAGAAAACCAAAAGAAAAGCCGATGGGCGTTTCGCCATCGAGCATCACGTGGACAATGCCGCTTTCTTTGGCCAGGGTCAACAGCAAGTGGCTGGGCACGGCATCTTCCCGGCTGCCCCAGATTTCGGCCTGGAGCTGCTCAACCCAGTCAAATTCGGCGATGGTTTGAGGCGTTCTGATAGAAATGGTCATTGGGCAATTCTGCCGGTGCAAATCGTAAGATTATAGTAACTATCAGCCGTCATTCCCGAATGTCTTTATCGGGCATCCACTGAAGGCCAAAACGGTGGATTCCCGCTAAAAACACGCGGGAATGACATCCAGAATGGCGCGGCTGAGTAGTTATAATCCGCTAATTCAATTCTTCTAACTCGATCTGGCGCTTGAACTCTTCCACGGCTTCCAGCGAAGGCAGGCCCGACCCCACCTGCGTGATGGCGCTCAGCGAGAACGCAGTCCCCAGCCGGGCCGAATCCGCCAGCGACAGCCCCTGCACTTTGCCGGCCAGCGTGCCGCTCACCATCGCATCGCCCGCGCCGACGGTGCTTTTAACGGTAACATGCGGCGGCCGGGCCAGCACCACTTCATCGGCCTCAATAAACAGCGCACCGTACTCGCCCATTGAAATGATAACTGTTTCAATGCCACGGTTGAGCAGCCGCCGCCCGGCCTGCACCAATTTGGTCTGTGAATTGAGCGAACTGCTGGTGATCTCGCGCAGTTCGTCGGTGTTGGGTTTGATCAGCGTAGGCGCCGCCGACAGGCTTTCTTTGAGCGGCCGGCCGCTGGTATCCAGCGCCACCAGCCGGCCTTTGCCTTTGATCAACTCCACCAGCTCGCGGTAAATATCAATCGACACGCCCGCCGGAATACTGCCGGCCAGCACAAACCACGTGCAGTCTGCGGTGAGCGACTCGACAATCTGCAAAAGCTGGCTCAGGTCTGCCGGGGTGGGCGGCTGGCCGGGAAAATTGAGGTCGGTGGTTTCGCGGTGAACTTCATCAATGATTTTGATGCCGGTGCGGGTGCTGCCGTCAATCCGCACAAAATGGTCGTCGATCTTTTTCCGGCTGAACAACTGCTCAAAAATGGCGATGTTCTCCCGGCCCAGAAAGCCGGTCACCGCCAGCGATAAGCCGTAGTCGGCCAGCACCGAGGCCACATTAACGCCTTTGCCGCCGGCGTCGGATTGCTCTTTTTCAACCCGATTGACTCTGCCGGCCCGGAAATCCGGGATATAAATTGTCCGGTCAATGGCCGGGTTGAGGGTAACCGTTGCAATTTTTACAGCCTGATTCATCAGCTTAATCCTTTCGTTGGGCGGATTTAGTTGGAATTGAATGGATTTCGATTTACCGTAATCGATTGCAGAATTTTTGTCAATTAATGATGATTGCCGGCTGCCGGGCCGGCAACTACCACTCCGCCAGTTGCCGGCTGTACTGCGGCGCAAACAGCGCCGGCAAGCCGCCGGTGTGCCAAAACAACACTCGCTCGCTGCGGCCAATGTCACCTTTGCGGATCAAATCGATGAGCGCGGCGGCGGCCCGCCCGGTGTACACCGGGTCGAGCAGCACCCCCTCGGTTTGGGCAAACAGGCCGATGGCTTCCGCTTCCGGTTCGGCCATAATGCCGTACCCGCCGCCCAAATAATCGGCGTTGGCGGCGATGTCGCCGGCGGCAAAGGCCAGCTCCAGCCCGAGCAGCGCCGCGGTGTCGGTGGCCAGCCCGGCCACGGTTTCGCCGGTCAGCACCACCAGCGGTTTGTCGATGCTGATGCCGAGCACCTGCGTGGGTAAATTGAGCGCCCGCGCGCCAACGGCCAGCCCGGCGTGCGTGCCCCCGGAACTGGAGGCAAACACCAGCCGGTCAAACGGGGGCAAATTGAGCGCCTGCATCTGGCCGGCCAGCTCTTCCACCGCGGCGGCGTAGGCGGCCGCACCGGCCGGGCTGCTGCCGCCGTACGGAATCAAATACGGCCGGTAGCCGAGCGCCTGCTGCCGCTCAACCGCCACCTGCATCGCGTCGTCGCGGGCGGCGTTGCCGGCCCACACCAGCTCCGCGCCCAGCAGGTGATTGAGCAAAATGTTGCCGGTGGCTTCGGCGGGCTGGCCGGCCAGCACCAGCACGCAGCGGAGGCCCAGTTTGGCCGCGGCGGCGGCGGTTTGCCGGCAGTGGTTGGATTGCGGCGCGCCGCCGGTGATGAGCGTATCGGCGTTGACGGCCAGCGCGGCGGCAGCTAAAAATTCCAGTTTGCGGGTTTTGTTGCCGCCGCCGGCCAGCCCGGTCTGGTCATCGCGTTTGAGCCACAATTCTGGCCCGCCCAACAATTGGGACAGGCGCGGCAGCGGCTCCAGCGGCGTGGGTAAATGGGCAATAGTTACGCGGGGAAGTTGATTGGTTAGCATCGGCGGCTCCGTTAAATACAATGACGAATGACGAATGACGAATGACGAATTACGAATGGCGAATGGCGAATGGCGAATGAACGGAACACGAACTTAGAACTCATCACCCACCCAACTCACCAAACTCACCCAACTTGTTCTCCCCCGATTCTAGTCCAGACGGCGGAATTTGAAAATATGCGGCTTCTGTCTACAATCTCACCGTTACGAGACTCAACCGAATCGAGACGGACTATGCCGAAGAAACAACCAACATTTTATCTGCTGACGCTGGGCTGCCCCAAAAACACCTTCGACAGCGAAGGCATCACCGAGATGATGCTGCAAGCCAGCTACCGCAGCACCACCAACCCGCGCCACGCCGACGTGCTGATTGTGAACACCTGCGGTTTTTTGCAGGCCGCCAAAGACGAGTCGATTGGCGCGCTGCAGGAATTGGCCGGCCGCAAACGCAAAGGCCAGTTGCTCATCGCCGCCGGCTGCATGGCCCAACGTTTTGGCCGCGAGGTGACGCAGCAGGTCAGCGGGCTGGATGGTCTCATCGGCACCCGCGCCTGGGCCGATATTGTGCCCTTTATCCAAAACCTGCGCGCCCACAAAAAACCGGAACCGCTCTACCACCTGCCGGAAACCGGCGACACGCCGCTGGAAACCATCGCCCTCAACCGCCAGCAGGTGGAGCTGGGCCGGGCCAGCGCCTACCTCAAAATCAGCGATGGCTGCTCCGCGCCGTGCGCCTTTTGCACCATCCCCAGTTTTAAGGGACTGAACCGCAGCCGCCCCCGCGAGCATCTCATCGCCGAAGCGCAACGCCTGCAGGCGGCCGGTGTGCAGGAAATCATTTTGATTGCGCAGGATACCACCGCCTATGGCCGCGACTGGGGCGAGGTTGACGGCCTCCCGGCGCTGCTGGAGCAGCTTGTGGCCGCCGCGCCGGAGATCAAATGGTGGCGGCTGATGTACGCCTACCCCGGCCACGCCAGCCAGCGGCTCATCGAGGTGATGGCCGGCCACCCGCAGATCATCCCCTACATCGATATGCCGCTGCAGCACGGCCACCCGGACACGCTCAAACGGATGCGCCGCCCGCACAACGTCGATAAACTGCTCGGCTGGATAGAAAGTTATCGCCGCAGCCTGCCGCACGCCGTGCTGCGCACCACCTTTATTGTCGGCTACCCCGGCGAAACCGAAACCGAATTTCAGGGACTGCTCGATTTTATGGCCACCGTGGAATTTGACCGGGCCGGCGCGTTCACCTTTTCTCCGGAGCCGGGCACGCCGGCGTTTGACCTGCCCAACCAGATTGAGCCGGCCGTCCAGCAGGAGCGCTGGGAAAGGCTGATGGCTTTTCAGCAGCCCATTTCGCTGCGGCGCAACCAGCAGATGGTTGGCCAGCGGCTGGAGGTGCTGGTTGATGGCGTGGGCGAGGGCGTCAGCGTAACCCGCAGCTACCGCGACGCGCCGGAAATTGACGGCTTTGTGGTGGTGGAAAAAGAACTGCCCATCGGGGCGATGGTGCCGGTGCTGGTGACCGGCGCAATGGAGTACGATTTACTGGCCATCCCCGCCGATGAGCCGATTTTGGTGATGTAGGGTTATTTACCCCTCATCCCCCCTACCCCCCTTCTCCCCACTGGGGGAGAAGGGGGTATTTTTGTGAGTGACGGCGGCGCATAACGCCGCCGTCACTCACATCTTTTTCCTCTCCCCTGACAGGGGGAGGGGCCAGGGGAGGGGGTGCCGCGCCTCACATAAAATCCACCACGACCTGATTGGCCAAAAAACGGCCCGGCCGGGTCAGCCGCAAGCGCGGCCCGGCCGGGCTATCGATCCACTCCAGCAGCCCGCGCCGCTGATTTTTGGCAATTGCCGCCGCAAATTTCTCCGCCAGCGGTTCGCCAAAGCGGGCGGCAAACTCCGCCGCGCCCACGCCCTCGCGCACCAGCCGCAGCCCCAGCATCATCTGCTCGGCGATGGCCGTTGCGCGGTCAATCGCCTCAAACGTGCGCTCGTCGCGGGCCGGCCCCAATCCGCCGCCGGCTTCCACCAACTCGATGTACTGCTGCGGCCGTTTGACGTTGGCCCAGCGCTGGCCGTTGACCGTGCCAAACGCGCCCGCGCCCAACCCCAAATAAGGCTGGTTGCGCCAGTAGATCAAATTGTGCGCCGCCGCCAGCCGCGGCGATTGCGCATCGGCTTCACCCTGCCCCCGCGCCCAGTTGGAAATTTCGTAGTGCAGATAACCCGCCGCGCCCAGCGTATCGAGCGTGGCGGCGTACATATCGGCGGCCACGTCATCGTCCGGTTGCGGCACCAGCCCCTGCGTCACCTGCCGGTGCAGCGGCGTACCCGGCTCAACAATCAGCGAATAAATGGAAAAATGGTCGGGCGCGAGTTTGAGCGCCTCGTCCAGATTAAACTGCCACTGCGCCGGCGTTTGCCGCGGCAAATTAAAAATGAGATCGAGGCTGAGGTTGTCGAAGCCGCCGGCGCGGGCCAGCTCAACGGCGTGGCGGGCGGTTTCGGCAGTGTGCAGCCGGCTGAGAAAGGCCAGCTCATCGTTGTTGAAACTTTGCACGCCCAGCGACAGCCGATTGATGCCGCCCTGCCGGAGCTGGCGCAGGTAATCCAGCGACAGCGTGCCGGGGTTGGCTTCGGTGGTGATTTCAGCATCGGGGCGCAGCCGAAAGTGACTTTTGACGGCATCGACCAATTCCACCAACTGTTCCGGGGGCAACGTGGTCGGCGTGCCGCCACCAAAATAGATGGTATCGAGCGGCGGGTGGCCCAGCGCCGCCGCCGACTCGCGGATTTCGCGCAGCAGGGCGGCGTGATAGCGCGCCTTCAGCGCCGGTTCGCCATCGATGTAAGTGTTGAAATCGCAATAAATGCAACGGGTGACGCACCAGGGAATGTGGATGTACAGGCCCAGCGCGCTCATGCGGCCTCGGGCACGGCGGCCAGCCGGAGCAACTGGGGCAGATAGCGCTCGGCTTCTTCCACGCCGGCTTGAATGGGCGTGTCGATGTCGCGGAAATCCAGCGAGCCGTAACGGTCAACATCGGGCCGCAGCAGCACGTGCGGCGGGTGATCAGCCAGCCGTTTCTGGTGCAGGTGCCAGGTCATTACCCGCGTGGCCCGCCACATCGACGAGGCAATGTTGGGCGCTTTGCCGTGGCTGTGGCCGTTGCTCAACGCCGGCAGGGCGATGCCCATAATTGCGCTGATGGGGTCGATCCACGGATTTTCTTTTTCCAGCTCCGGGTACACATCCACAGCGATGACGCCGGCCGCGCCGCGGGCAAAAGCCACGTGTGTGGCCAGGCTGTCGATAACGCCGCCGTCGTTCAGCTCCATGCCGTGGTAGTGAACCGGCGGAAACGCGCCCGGCACCGCGCTGCTGGCCAGCAGCGCCGGCACCAGCTTGCCGGAGTCAAGCTGCACCTCTTCGCCGTGGCGCATATCTACGGCCATCAGCGTGACCGGGATGGTCAAATCGGCAAAGGTTTTGTCACCCAGCGCCTCGGTTAAAAATTGTTTTACATGGCGCTGGCGGGCGCGCCTGGTTAGCATTTTCAGGTTAAAAAACGAGGTCTGCTGCAATTTACTGATGCCCTGCCCAATTTCGCTGGGATGGTAGCCCAGCGCAAACAGCACGCCGATGATCCCGCCCATGCTGGTGCCAACAATCAGGTCGATGGGGATTTGCTCGCGGTCAAGCACTTTCAGCACGCCAATGTGGGCCAGGCCGCGGCTGCCGCCGCCGCCCAACACCAGCGCAATTTTTGATCGATGGGTCACAAAATACTCCTTTTTCTACTCTACCAACATCCGGCGCAGCACCTTGCCGATGAACGACTTGGGCAGTTCTTCCCTAAATTCGATGTCCCACGGTACGGCGTATTCGTCCAGCCGGCGGCGGCACAGATCGAGCAATTCTTCTTTGGACAGCGTTGTGCCGGGGCGCGGCACCACAAACGCCTTCACCCGCTGGCCGTCGCCGCTGGCCGCCGGCACACCGACCACCGCCGCTTCCAGCACTTTGCTGTTTTCGTACAGCACTTCCTCGATGTCACGCGGATACACGCTGAAATCGCCGGCCATGATCGTGTCGCGTTTGCGGCTGATAATCTGAAAATAGCCGTCGCTGTCCATCACCGCCACGTCACCGGTGTAGAGCCAGCCGTTTTTGAGCACAGCGGCGGTGGCAGCGGCATCGGCCCAATAGCTGCGCATCACCTGCGGCCCGCGCACCACCAGCTCGCCGATGTGGCCGGGCGGCAGGGTGTCGTCGGTAGTCAGGTCAACAATTTTGGCGTCGGTGTTGGGAATGGGCAGGCCGATGGAGCCAACCTTGCGCGTGCCGTACAGCGGGTCGCCGTGCGTTACCGGCGAGGCTTCGGTGAGGCCGTAGCCTTCCATTAATTTGCTGCGGGTCAGCTTTTCAAACGATTCCTGCACCTCTACCGGCAGCGGCGACGCGCCGCTGATACAGGCTTTAATGTGGTCCAGGCCGAAATCCCGCACGTTGGGCGCCTGGCTGATGGCCGCGATCATGGCCGGCACGCCCGGAAACACCGTGACGTTGTGTTGTTTAATTTGTTCCAGCACCTGCTCCAGTTCAAACACCGGCTGCAGCACCACCGTTGCGCCCAGCGCCACCGGCACGTGCAGGGCCGTAGTGAGGCCGTAGCTGTGCATTAACGGCACCACCGCCAGAAAAACCTCCTGCCCGTAACGCATATTTTGAATCCAGTGGCGAGTTTGCACCGTGTTGGCCACCAAATTGTAATGCGTCAGGCAGACGCCTTTTGGCTCGTCCGTGGTGCCGCTGGTGTAAATGATAGCCGCCAGATCGTCGCTGGACACTTTGACCGCCAGCGGGGTGGTGGCCGCGTCTTGCAGCAGATCGAGCAGGGCCACGCAGCGCGGATGGTTGGCCAGTTCGCCATCGCCGGGCGCAGCGATGCCCCAGCGAGCCATCAATTTTTTGTACACGCCGCCAGAAACCGCGTTGCGCACATCGGCCAGCACCGCCAGTTTGAGCGAGGTTTCGGTCAGCGCGGCAGTCACCATCGAGCCAAAATCGCGCAGAGTCACCAAAATTTTAGACTGGGTGTGCTCAATTTGCCGCACAAGCTGGCCGGCATCGGCTTCCGGGTTGGGCAACACCACTACCCCGCCGGCTTTGAGCACGCCAAAATAGGCTACCACAAACTGCGGCACATTGGGCAGCGCCAGCATCACCCGATCGCCGGGGTTGATGCCCAGCCCGTGCAACGCGTGCGCAAACTGGTTGGCCTGTTTATTTAACTGCTGGTACGTTAAACGGGCGTTAAAAAACAGGGTGGCCGGCCGGTGCGGCACCCAATCGGCGGCGCTTTCCAAAAATTTAAACACCGGCCGGCGCGGAATGGGTACGCTCGAAGGCACGTGTTCGCCGTAGCTGGCCAGCCAGACCCGCCGGCCCAGCACCGCCGAGTCCTGCATTTGCTGATCGCGCCAGGAGCCGCGTTTGCCGCCGTAGATAAAACGCTCGATGGCCCGGTTGACGGCGCGGTGGCGCTCGAGCTGGACTTTGTGCTTGGCCGCGCCAACGTCCTGCACTTCGGCGTTGGGGATTTGCTGGCTCAGGTCTTGGAATACGTAACGCGGAAAATAGCTGTCGCGCTCGCCGGTGATGAGCAGCGTGGGCATTTGAATCCGGCCGAGCAGCGGCCCGGCCTGCCATTTGCGCATGTTGTTAATGGCCATCCGTTTCATCACGTGCGGTTCGGCGTTCCAGCGGGGGCGGTAATCCCACCACAAGCGATAAAAAGCCGTGGGCAGGCTGAAGGCCCAGCGCGCCAGCCGGGGCAGCGGATATTGGGCGGCGGTGGCAATGAGCACCAGCCGCTCCACCTGCTCCGGGTGGGCCACGGCGTATTCCAGGCAAATGGAGCCGCCAAACGAGTGCCCCACCAGCACAAATTTGGCCGGCAGCTCCAGATTTTGGGTGATGGCGTACAGATCGGCCACCAGTTCCGGCATGGTGTAACGGGTGAGCGGAGCATCGCTCTGGCCGTGGCCGCGCAAATCCGGCACCACCACCCGCTGCGAACGGGAAAAATAGTTGATCTGGTGCTCCCAGGTTTCGGCGCAACCGGCGTAGCCATGCACAAACAGCACCGTTTTGTCCACACCTTCGGGCCAAATATCAATCACACTGAGATTGGCGTTGGCCACACCGGGGATCGGCACGTTAACCCGGTACAAATCAAAATCAAGCTCGATGGTGCTGCGTTTGATCCCGCGCAATTTTCGTTTCATGGCTGCCTCTGGCAATGGTCGGTGGGATAGTTAGCCTATTATATCATCGATTTCAAGCAAGAACGATAGCCGCGAGAATAACATAAAACCCGAAAAACCATTATTTGTTGGCGATAAATTGGGCGGTCTGGTATAATGAGGCGTAATCATCAACGCCATCTGGCATATTTAAAGGCGACTCCGGTTAGTGCAAAACGAAATACAGGCCGCAGGGCGAGATTTTTTTTTAACAACCAAAAGACGGATTTCTTTTTATCGCAGCCGGGCTTACAGCGCCTACCCTCAGCTTGAACACGCAATCTTTACCAGAAACGGCGGAATCAGCCGGGCGCCGTTCGATTCACTCAACCTGAGCCACTCGGTGGGCGACGACCCGGCCGCCATTGAGCACAACTTTCAGGCCGTCTGCCGCGTATTGGGAATTGCAAGCGACCAAACCGTTGCCTGCCACCTGGTTCACGGCGCAGATGTGATGGCCGTTACCCGGGCCAACCGGCAGCCGCTAATGGGCTATTTTGATGGGCTGGTTACCGCCGAACCGGACATTTTTTTATACCTGCGCTTTGGCGATTGCACCCCGCTCCTCTTTTTTGATCCGGAAACACCGGCGGTGGGGCTGACTCACGCCGGTTGGCGCGGCACCATGAAAAATGCGGCCGGCGCAACCGTGGCCGCGATGACCCGGCTGGGCTGCAACCCGGCCAACATTATCGCCATTATTGGGCCGGCCATTGGCCCGTGCTGCTACGAAGTTGGCCCGGAAGTGATCACCGCCGCCGCGGCCTCGCTGGCCGAGCCGGGCCGCCTGTTTCAAAAAAACGGCAGGGTGGGCCACGCCCAGTTTGATATGTGGGCGGCCAACTGGCAGCAACTGGCAGCCGCCGGCGTAAAACAGATCATTCAATCTGAACTTTGCACCGCCTGCCACACCGACCAGTTTTTTTCGCACCGGGCCGAGCAGGGCCAAACCGGCCGGTTTGGCGTGATTCTGGGGCTGCGCGGAGGCGCACAATGAACCAGATTACGGCCAATCTGCACGAACTCTGGCCCCGCATCGAGCGGGCCGGCGGTGGTCGAAATATTACGCTGGTGGCGGTTTCAAAAACGCACCCGCTGGCCACCGTCATCGAGGCTTACCGGGCCGGGCTGCGCCATTTTGGCGAAAACCGCGCGCCGGAGGGCAATGACAAAGCCGCCGGATTTGCGGACTGGCTGGCCAATCAACCGGCCGCGGAACCGGCCGGCTGGCACTTTATCGGCCACATTCAGAGCCGGCAGGCCGGCCAGGTGCTGGAGGGCGGCTACAGCCTGATCCATTCGGTGGACAGCCTCAAACTGGCTCAGCGCATCGACCGGCTGATTGGCGAACACAACCTGCCGCCGGCGGCCATTTTGCTGCAATGCAACGTATCCGGCGAGGATACAAAATCGGGCTTTCAACTGCATCGCTGGCAGGCTGACCCGGCGCAACTGGCCGCATTTTTAGCCGAGGTGGAACAGGCGGCGGCTCTGAAAAACGTAACCATCAACGGCTTAATGACGATGGCGCCCTGGTTTGACGACGCCGAACTGGCCCGGCCCACCTTTAAAAGCCTGGCCCGATTACAGCAGCAATTGCAAAGCGAGCGCCCGGACATCAACTGGCAGCATTTATCAATGGGGATGACCGATGATTTTGAGGTCGCCCTGCAAGAGGGCGCGACCATTGTTAGAATTGGGCGTGCCATTTTTGGCGAAAGACACTATACTTGAGAAGAAAGAGACCTATGCTAAAAAACGTCAAATTTGGTTTTATTGGCAGCGGAGCAATGGCCACAGCAATGATCGAGGGGTTGTGCAAAAAAGACCTCATTACCCCGGCCAACGTTATCGCCAGCGACCCGTATGTTGGCCAACTGGAAAAACTATCGAGCCGCTACAACGTATTGACCACTCAGGACAACCGGGAAGCCGTTAAAGAACGGGACATCGTTATTTTGTCGATCAAGCCGCAAAACCTGGACGAAGTGGCCGAAACTTTGCAGGGGCGTATTCCGGCCCGGTCGCTGGTGCTGTCAATTATTGCCGGTGCGCCAATTACCAACATCAGCCGCAAACTGCATCACTTTCGGGTGGCCCGGGTAATGCCCAACACCCCGGCCCGGGTGGGCAAAGGCATGTCGGTTTGGACCTGCACCGAAGATGTTAACGAGCAGCAGCGGGCCTACGCCAAAGAAGTTTTGGCCGCGCTGGGTGAAGAAATTTACGTTGACAACGAAGATTATCTGGATATGGCCACGGCGCTATCGGGCACGGGGCCGGCCTACGTGTTTTTGTTTATGGAAGCAATGATCGACGCCGGCGTGCATATGGGCTTTTCGCGGCGCATCGCCGAGCAGTTGGTTTACCAGACCATTGAAGGCTCTGTGGCCTTTGCCCGCGACAGCAAACGCCACCCCGCCGAACTGCGCAACATGGTCACTTCGCCGGGCGGCACCACCGCCGACGCCATTTACCAGCTAGACAAAGGCGGTTTTAGAACGGTGCTGTCAAAGGCAATCTGGGCTGCTTACAAAAAATCAAGAGCGTTGGGAGGTTTGGAAACCAACAATGGGTGATATTCTGGTTCTCGTCATCACAATCGTATTCCAGGTACTGTGGTGGGCCATATTGATCCGGGTGCTATTATCGTGGCTGCCGATGGCCGGCATTCGCATTGACCCGTACAATCCGGTTATCCAACTGCTGTATCAAATCACCGACCCGATTTTGGAGCCGTTACGCAAGTATACCACCGTGGGGATGATCGATCTTAGCCCCATTGTGGCATTGTTGGGGCTACAGTTTATTCAATATATTCTGATATCCTTAATCAGGGGCGCTTGAGGAGAATAATTATGCGTGATATCAAATTTAACATCACCAAGGCCGAAGAAGGCGCGGCTTTTGCCGTCCACGTGGTGCCAAAATCCGCCAAAAATGAAGTGGTTGGCAAACACGGCGACGCGCTGAAAGTGAACCTGACCTCGGCTTCGGTGGGCGGGGCGGCCAACGAACTGCTGCTCAATTTTATGGCCGAAAAGCTCAATGTTGAGCGGCAAAATGTTGAAATTGCCGCCGGGCTGGCCGGCAAAGAAAAAATGGTGATTGTGGTTGGCATATCGCCGGTCGACGTTGAGCGGCTGCTGCTGGGCTAAATCCCGGAACTTTCATTCTCCAATCAGCGTCTGTTTATTAACAAGATTGGAGGAAACATAATGCCAAACAAATTGAGTCAATTGATGTTAAGTGTCGGGATTTGCTCGCTGCTGCTTGTTACCGCTTGCAGCGCCGGCCCCGCCGAACCGCAAAATATTGCCGCCGAAGTGCAATCTGTACCCGCGGCCACCGCCACCGCTGCACCAACGCCCGCGCCAACCGCAACCCCGGTACCGCCAGCGCCCGCCCCAACCAGTACGCTGCCCACGGAAATTATTGAAGAGCCGGTATCTCCGGTAGCGCCCAATCAGGTGCCTATGCCCGATCAATTACCGAACAATGCCCCGGCCGGCAGCGAAACCGCTGTCAAAGCCGCCATCGAAGACCTGATAAAACAAACCGGTCTCAGCGCCGGCCAAATCACTGTAGTTGCAGTTGAAGCTGTTGACTGGAACGACTCCAGCCTGGGCTGTCCGCAAGAAGGATTTATGTACGCCCAGGTTATCACCCCCGGCTACCTCATCAAACTGGAAGCTCAGGGCCAGCCCTACGAATACCACACCGACCAGGGCAAAACTGTTGTCCTCTGCCAGCAGTAAACCGAGTGCGTCACCGGCGCCCGGCCGGTTAACAACATATAGCGGCTCATCGTAACGCCGTTTTTTTCAACCAGTGTCGTTTAACAAGTGATCCCATTTATCTGTGTGACCAGCCTCATTTTTGGCGCACTCGGCCTGTATCTTTTGGCCAGAGCCGGCGCCGGCATCGCGGCCAACTCGCCGGACCTCCCCGGCGCGCTGCGGCAGGATATAAAAAAACTGCTGCCCGGCCTGTTTTTTTGGATGCCGCTGGGTGCAACGTTTGGGGGATTGGGCGCCATCGGGCTAATGTGGCTGGTTGGCATTCCATTGCGTCAGGCCACCGGCTGGGTGCTGTTTGGAGTAGGGATTGGCGCGGTGTGGGGTGTGCTCTGGAGCATTATTTACGGGTTAACCGAAAGGCAAAGCTGATTTATGGCCAAATTTGCGCACAAATCCGCAGCAGAATTAAAAATCATCGGCAAAATTGAAATTGACGGACAGGCCTTTACCGCCATCCGGCTGCCAGAAAAAGACATTCTGGAAATCGATGGCCACCAGTTTTTGCTGTTATCCGCCGAACAGGTTGACACCTGGCGTGTAATGTTGGATTATTGGGATGAACAGACTCACACCCTGCTGGACCGGCGCTCAACCCAAACCCAAAAAATGTACGCCCGCCAAACCGATCAGGATTGACCGGGAGCGCGACAGTTCCTGCGGCACAGCGCCGAGAATGAAATTTTGCGGGTGGCGAGTGATTAGCAATTCGACATTCGGCATTCATAATTCATAATTCATAATTGTATTTCCAAGGGAGGCGGTATCACATGAAACTTTCAGAATACCCACGCCCGCCCGCAGACACCGGCCGGGGCGTCCATTGGTCGCCTTCAACCAGCGTTTGGGGCAAAGAAGAGTGGAAAACCAAGTGGCTGCCCTTTTTATTGGCCGCCAAAATCAAGTGGGTTAAACTGCTGGATGACGGCGGCGGCAGTTCGCTGGGATTGATCAAACGGCTCATCGATCACCAGATTATGCCGGTAGTGCGCGTTTATTTACACCCCAATTATCCCGGCAACATCGGCAGCCGCGAAACCGACTACGCCAAACGCCTCGCCGACATCGGCGTGGTGTACATGGAATTTGGCAACGAACCGGACCTGGCGCTGGAATGGGCCAATCGCCGGCGGCCAGAAAACTGGATACAGGTGGTGGTTGACCGCTACATCGATGCCTGGGACAAGGTTCGCCCCTTTGGCATTATTCCCCTGTTTGATGCCTTTGGCCCCGGCGGCAAAGGCAACCCCTTTGAGCTGATGCTCAAACGCAACCGCGCCGACGTTTTTGAGGCGATGGTGGTGGCCATTCACAATTACTGCCTGGGCCGGCCGCTCACCTACCCCAACGACGGCATCGCCGACAAAGGCACACCCATCACCCCGGAAGAATACCTGGCCCTGGCCGATGGCGACCCCAACCGCCCCAATTGGGTTTGGGAGCGCCCCATTGAAGATGTTAACAAACTCCGCGCCCAGCACGCCAAACCCAATATTGATATTGTGCAGGACTCCACCGGCTTCCGCACGTTTGAGTACATCGACTTTTTGGCAAAACAGGCTTGCGGCCACAGTATACCGGTAATGATGACCGAAGGCGGTTACAACGTTGGCCAGCGCGCCGGCACCACCGCCGGCGACGACGCCCGCTACCCCAAACCCACCGCCCAATGGGCTTCGCGCTGGACGGTGGACATGTTTGATACCTACCCCCTGCCCGATTACTATTTTTGCTCGATGCCGTGGTTCATTGCCGGCTATCAAATGGGCGTTCAATCCTCCAGCTACGAGCCGCAGGGGCCGTGGTTTACCAATTGGTACGATAAAGAATTTAAGCTCAACGGCCAACTGCCCGTGGTCGATATGCTCAAATCGTCGCCGGGCCGGCTGCGCGCCGATGGCCCTGTGCCGGACAAAATGAAAAATTTCTACACCGGCCCGGATTTAACCGGCCGCACCTTTGACGACGAGCTGAAATATATACAGCCGCAGGTGCTGCTAAAGCCGGTTGACAACCCCAACCAACCCTACTGGAAGCTCACTTCCGTGTGGTGGAAAGAAGAAGGCACCGGCTATATGTTTGTCAAGTGCCTGGATGAAACCGGCAAACCCATCGAAGGGCAAACATTTCAGGCGTTGCGCGATGGCGGGGTAGACACCGCCCAAACCAAAGGCGCTGCCGATGAGTTTTGGGGCAACCTGCCCATGTACGGCGCGCTGGGCACTTACACGGTGTCCGTCAAAGACGCGCCCAGCGACGCGCTCAAAAATGTGGGCAACGGCGGCGAACAGCCCGGCTACAAGCCCACCAACTTCTGGCTTACTTTTCAAAAAGTATCTTCACGCGAGGAGACCCCTGTTATGCTCGATTTTAACGCCAAAGATCGGGAATACGTGCAGAATGTGCAAAAAACCGGGCAGGCGCTTGATGAGGCCCAGGGTTTTGACCACACCGTAACGCCGCCCAATACCACCCAGCCCTACTACAAAGCCATCGGCATCCGGCACCTCACCCCCGACGAAAACCGGGGCAACCGGCTGGCATTTGTGGCCGTGCTTGATTTCAACGGCAACGTTGACCGCACCAAACAGATTGACTGGGGCTGGCAGGGCATGCAGCCCGCCCAAAAACCCCGCCCCATTGTGCAGGATAAACCGGCCAACGAACGAGCCAACGTACCGCTCAACCCCAACCAACGCTGCTGGTTCCAGGTGCTGGGGTTCCACAGCGAGCGGGTAGAGGCTATTCACACCATGTATTCCAGCCAGGGTGGCAGTCACTCGTGGTACATTGTCTTTTACCCGGTCCGGGGTGGAGACGCGCCGCCGCCGCCCCCGCCGCCCCCACCATCCGAACCCAAACCGCCCACCGAGCCGGAGCAAAAACCGGTGACCAAGCCAGATAACAGCCAGGCCATCGCTCTGCTGGAAGAGGCGCAGGCGCTGGTGAATCAGGCTAATCAAAAAATTGAACAGGCCAAGGCCCTGCTCAAGTAGATGCTCGATGGCTATTTTCGTACAGTAAAGGATGCGCTGCTGCTGCCCCTGGCCCGTAGATTGACAGCCATCCCGCCGGTGGTCATCTCGCTGGTGGGGCTGATCTGCGGGCTGGCAGCAGCCGTCCTGCTCACCCAGCAGCAGTACGGCTGGGGATTGGCCGGCTGGCTGCTCAACCGGCTGTTTGATGGGTTGGATGGCGCGGTGGCCCGCACCCATCGCCGCCAGAGCAATTTGGGCGGCTACCTGGACATTCTGTTTGATTTTGTGGCCTACGCTGCCATCCCGCTGGCGCTGGCGGTGGGGCTGCCCTCGCAGATGAACTTTCTGGCGGCAGCCTTTTTGCTGGCAACCTTTTACCTTAACGCCGCCTCGTGGATGTACCTGGCGGCGGTGCTGGAAAAACGGCGGCGCGGCGTGCGCGACACCGGCGAGCTGACCACCATTACCATGCCAGAAGGGCTGGTCGGCGGCGCCGAAACCATTTTTTTCTACTGCATGTTCATCATCTGGCCAGCGCAGATGGCGCTGCTGTTTGCCTTGATGGGAATTTTGGTCATAATCACTGTTGTGCAGCGCGTTATCTGGGCGCTGCGCTTTTTGGATTAATGGGTGATAATCGGGGGGAAGCGTGGCAGAAAATTACCAGCAAAACATCAGCGCGTGGCGTAAAAAAACCGGCGCAAAAATTTTAACCGAAACCGAATTTATGCAGGTGAAGGCGGCGCAAAATTTCCACGTAACGGGCGTCATTGGCTTTGCCGGCGCGTGGGACCGCACCCCGGCCAACGCGCCGCTGCTGATTGACGCCCGGCGCACCCTGCGCGCCATGTTGCTGGCAGGACAGCAGCAGTACGGCTCGCAACTGATTATGTGCAGCGGGGCCACCGACTCCGGCGTGCTGCATCTGGCTTACGAGTTGTGCGAGCAGTTGGGCATCACCGCGATGGGCGTTACCCCCGACATTGCGCTGGATTTTGACGTGGCCAAAATGGAGTACCTCGTCCCGGTGGGCCATAATTTTGGTGATGAATCGGAAACGTTTTTGCGCATTTGCGATGAATTTATGCTGCTGGGCGGCGGCAACCAGTCGCGCCGGGAAATTATTACCGCCGCCAATATGGGCAAACCCATCACCGTGATTCAGGGCTTTGGCGGAGCCGCCGACGACTTTTCGCCGGAACGGCTGCCCCGAGCCAGATTTGTCTCCGGCTGGTTCTCCACAGATTAACCGGCCTTCACTCTTTCAACACGGCCGAAACCAGTTTGACCCCGGCCAGCGCCAGCCCCACCACCGCCGCCCCGGCAGCCAGTTTCACTTCCGGCCGCTCCAGCCGCTCGCTGTTGGCCAGGCTGAACCACCGCTCAAACATCTTTTTGACGGTGGGCGTGAGGCGGGTGCGATTGTAGGCATCGGCTACTTTTTTTATGGCCTCGGCCTGAGTGGGGTAGGGATGGATAACCGTGGCCAGCGTTTTTAACCCCACCCCGGCCACCATCGCCAGCGTGATTTCGCTGATCAACTCACCGGCGTGGCGGCTGACAATCGTCGCCCCGACAATTTTGTCCGTGCCGCGCCGCACGTGAACCTTCAAAAAGCCCCCCGTGTCACCATCGGCCACCGCCCGATCAACCTTGTTAAACGGCTGCACAAACGTGTCAACCGCCATTCCGGCCGCCTCGGCCTCGTGCGGGTACAGGCCCACGTGCGCCACTTCGGGGTCGGTGTAAGTACACCACGGCACGGTCAGCGCGCTCACTTTTTTTCGCCCCAAAAACAGCGCGTTTTGCAGCACAATCCGGGCTGCGGCGTCGGCGGTGTGGGTAAACTGATAGCTCAAGGCCACGTCGCCAACAGCGTAAATGTTGGGGTTGGTGGTTTGCAGATAATCGTTAACCACCACCCCTTTTTTTTGATATTCCACCCCGGCCGCTTCCAGATTCAACCCCTCGAGGTTGGGTACCCGCCCCGCCGCCGACAGAATCTCATCGACCTCAACCCGCTTGTCCCGGCCCTCGTGCCCAAAAAAGAACACCTTTTTGCCGCCCTCGACGGTGATTTTTTTGATGCTGGCTTCCAAAATCAGGTCGATGCCGTCGCGGCGGAGCACGCTTTCCACAATATCGGCCGCATCCCGATCCTCGCGGCCCAGCACCTGCGGCAAAATATCAAACACGGTTACCTCGCTGCCCAGCCGCCGAAAAGTTTGGGCCAACTCCGCCCCAATTGGCCCCGCGCCGATTACTCCCAGATGGCCGGGCCGTTCGGTCAGTTCAAACACTTTGTCATTGGTCAGATAACCGGCTTCGGCCAGGCCGGGGATGGGCAGGGGCATGGCTCGTGCGCCGGTAGCAATGACCGCCTTTTTAAAGCGCAGCGTTTGGCCGCCCACTGCCAGCGAATCGCGGCCGGTAAAGCGCCCCTCGCCTAAAAACAGGTCAATGCCCAGCCGGCGCATACGCCAAACCGAGTCGAAGTCGCTGAGATCGGCCCGCACCCGGCGCACCCGGTCCATCACTGCGCCAAAATCCGCCGCCACGCCGGGCGGGACTTCGATGCCAAAACCGGCCGCAGCGCGAATATCACCCATCAATTTGGCCGAGCGAATGATGGTTTTTGAGGGCACGCAGCCCACGTTGAGGCAGTCGCCGCCGAGCATATATTTTTCCACCAGCGCCACCTTGGCCCCCAGCCCGGCCGCGCCCACAGCGCTCACCAGCCCGGCTGTGCCGCCGCCAATCACCACCAGATTGTAGCGGCTCGCCGGCTGCGGGTTTTGCCACTCCGGCGGGCGCACGTTGGCCAGCAGCGCGGCGTTGTGTTCATCTTGGGGTAACAGGGTTACGGTTGTCATTTGGGACTCTCCTGTGAAAATAAACGAATCTGCGAATCAGCGAGTCAGCGAATGTAGGGGCGGTTCGCGAACCGTCCCTACCCCAAATTTCCATTGATCGTTGCAGTATCGCAGATTTGGTTTGTCTGCCTTGAAAAAAGGACTGCCAGACTCCTTAATAAAAAATCTGCGATTATCTCACCGGCCCATTGATTCGCTGACTCGCTCACTCGCTCACTCGCTCCGCTTCACGGCGTTTGAAAATGCGGGAAATGGCAATGCTGACCACAAAAATAGCCGCGCCAAAGCCCAGTACCCACGGGTTAAATTTTGGCAGTTGCCCGGCGGCCAGGTCGGTAATGCTCACCGACGCGCCAAACGAGACAAACGCCACCGTGCCCGGCACGGAACCAAGCGCCGTGGCCAAAATGAATGGTACGTATTTGATGCGCAAAATGCCGCCCAGATAATTCACCAGATCGTAGGGCAAAAAGATAAAGCGCATAATCATAATGGTTTCAAAGCTGTTGCGGCGCATGCGGCCGGCGTAACGCTGCACAACCGAGGCCTGATCGGCGTCCTCTTTAATCAGCCCCGCGCCAAAGTAGCGGCCCAGCACGTACGCCACCGTCGCCGAGGTGTTGCTGGCCAGCACCGTGAGCAGCACGGCGTAGGCCAGGCTCCACGGCGAACCGCCCGCGCCAAACACCGCGCCGCCGGCCAGCGTGATGACAATGGCCGAAAAGAAAAACAGCGGGCGGACGGCGTAAATCAAAATGTAAAGCAGCGGCCCCCACGGCGAGTTGAGCAGGTTGATAATCTCTATCAGCGCCGTTGTTGGAGTAAGGTTGTTGCGACTGTAATACCAGGCATAACCGCCCAGCAGCAGCGCCCACAAGCCCGCCGCCAGCAGTTTTTGCCAGTGGCGGGCCACATTTGCCGTAACACCGCCGGCTTCCCGCCGGGAATCGATTGCCATTAGTTCGTCCTCTTCAGCTTCACCGTTCACCGCGCTCAGCCTTCACTATAGCAGAAAAAGCAGCCGTTTCTGTAAGATGGCTCACGTTTGGCCTGTTTTTGGGCCGGCGGCCATCTATGCTGAACGATACCGAAAATTTGTTAACAGAATCTTAACTGGAACGGTGTTGACAAAGCGATTGGCTAACTCTATAATCGGCCCGACATCACCGCTATTTTTCTGCGAGGAAGCATTGTGAAAAGCCAACTCTCTTTTACCGATAAACTGACCGCCGCCGTTGAGCGCAACAATTCGCTGCTGTGTGTGGGGTTGGACCCCAACCCGTTCAAATTCCCGGACTTCTTTCCAAAGACCATCACCACCGCAGCACTTGTTGATTGGGGGCGGCGCATTATTGAACAAACCGCCGATCTGGTGTGCTGCTACAAGCCCAACGGCGCATTTTACGAGCAGTTTGGCGGCGACGGCATGGAGGCGCTGCGCCAAACCATCGCTGCCGTGCCCAACAACATTCCGGTGCTGCTCGATATCAAACGCGGCGATATTGGCAGCACGGCCACAGCTTACGCTCGCGCCGCCATCGAGGTACTGGGCGCGGATGCCGTCACCTTGAGTCCCTACATGGGCCAGGATAGCGTAGCTCCGTTTTTGGCCTATTCCGGCGTAACCGCGTTTATCCTGTGTTACACCTCAAACCCGTCCGCGCCGGAAGTGCAGCATTACGGCCACGAGCAGCACCTGTTTGAGTACATTGCCCAGCGCGCCCAGCAATGGGGCAATCACAATCAGATTGGCTTTGTAGTGGGCGCTACCCGGCCCAATTCGTTGCGGCAGGTGCGGACAATTGCCCCCAACAACTGGATTCTGGCGCCGGGGGTTGGTGCGCAAGGCGGCAATCTTGAAGACGCTCTGACCGCCGGGCTGAACGCCGCCGGCAGCGGGCTGATTGTGCCGGTGTCGCGGGCCGTGCTTTACGCCGACGATCCTCGCCAGGCGGCGCTGGCCCTGCGCGACCAGATCACCGGCGCCCGCCAGCAGGTGCCGTCGGCGGCGGTGCACCAGCAGCTCATTTTAGAGCTGCACGATGCCGGCTGTATTCAATTTGGCAATTTCACCCTGGCCAGCGGCCGCCAGTCGCCCATTTATATCGACCTGCGCCGGATCAGCGCCAGCGCCTCGCTGCTGCGCCGGGCGGCGCACGCCTACGCCGGCCTGCTCAATCAGCTTCAGTACCAGCATTTGGCCGCTGTGCCGTATGCCGCGCTGACCCTCGGTACGGCTGTGGCGCTGGAAACCGGCAGTTCGCTGATCTACCCGCGCAAAGAAGCCAAAGAATACGGCACCGGCCGAACCGTGGAAGGTGTCTTTTCGACGGGCGAAACGGCGGTGGTGATTGAGGATTTGGTTACCAGCGGCGGCAGCGTGCTCAAAGCCATCCGGCAGTTGGAAGCTGTTGGCCTGCGCGTTACCGATGTAGCCGTGCTGATTGACCGGGAGCAGGGTGGGCCGGAAAATCTGGCCGCGGCCGGCTACCAGCTCCGCGCCGCGCTGAAAATGTCGGGGATTTTGGAAGTGTTGCACCGGGCCGGGCGCATCAACAGCGAGGAATTTGAGTCGGTCAAAAAATATCTGGCTGAAGATTGAAAAAGCGCTCGCGCCAGAGATGCCTCTGGCCTGCGAGCGATTTTAATTGGTTTAGGAGTTAACAAATAAATTTGCCCGGCGGTTAAGCCGGCGCGAGTCCGGCTTCTCTCATTTTATTCAACTGGCCAAAGGTGATCAGCTTTTGGCCTTCTTCGTCCCACAGGCTCAAATTGAGGGTAGAAAAGCTGGAGGCCAGCGTCAGCGTGGGCGGCTCTTGAAACAGCGGGTTTTCGGTGTGGCACTTTTCCAGTAGATAATTGGGGATTTTAGGGCTAAGGTGGTGAATGTGATGAAAGCCGATGCTGCCGGTGAACCATTGCAAAACTTTGGGCAATTTGTAGTAGCTGCTGCCGTGCAGCGCGGCCACGGTGTAATCCCAGGTGGGTTTTTCGTCCCAGTAGGCGTCTTCAAAATTGTGTTGCACAAAAAAGAACCACGCCCCTAACCCGGTGGCAATGTAGGTGATGGGCAGTTGGATCAGCAGGTATTCCCGCCAGCCCACCAGCAGCATTAATCCCAATGCCAGCGCCAGCAGCGCCAGATTGGTCCACAGCAGCCCCTGTCGCTCTTTTTTCCAGTTTTTGCGCCGCAAAAAATCAAAGCGGTAGCCAATGATAAACACAAACAGCGGCGCCACAAAAAACATGGTCACAGGGTTGCGGTACAACCGGTATTTAATTCGACCCCATTTTGAGGCGGCCAGATATTCGTTAACGGTCATGGTGAAAAAATCGCCAACGCCGCGATGCTCCAGATCACCGGTGGCCGAGTGGTGAATGGCGTGGGTTCGCCGCCAGTAGTGGTAGGGTACAAACGTAAACAGGCTGAATAGCATGCCCAGCCGGTCATTTATTTTTTGGGATTTAAAGAACGAGCCGTGGCCGCAATCGTGCTGGAGCACAAAAATTCGCACCACAAACAGCGCCGCCGGGATGGCCAGCAGCAGGGTGAGCCAATAGCTAACGGCCAGGCTCAACGTCATCAAATACCACAACAACAGATAGGGAATCACCGTGGTGGCTACCTGCCACCAGCTTTTGGCCGCACTGGGTGTTTGATACTGGGCCACAATTTTCACCCACTCCGGCTTCGTTGATCGACTTTTATTTTTGGGGATAACTTGAGTTTTGGGGCTGGTCTGCACGCGCTTCTCCTGATTTGATAATTGGGGTCAGTTACAAGGTGGCAGAGACCTTACCATAACCCGGCGCTTTTTGAAAATGCCTTTAACCGGCCAAATCGACAAACCTGCCCCGAACCGTCCGTTTTTTTGAGGAATTTGCCCATGCTCAGCAAAACTGCCAGATTGACCTGTGATTTTTTGGATTTTCAGTTGAATACGCCCTTTGTGCTGGCTTCCGGCATTATTGGCACCAGCGCCACCCTCATGGAGCGAGCCGCGCGCAGCGGCGCGGGCATGGTTACCGCCAAAAGCTGCGGGCCAACGCCGCGCACCGGCCACCCCAACCCGGTGGCGCTTGATTTTGGCGGCGGGCTGCTCAACGCCATTGGCCTCACCAACCCCGGCGCGGCCCACGAAGCCGAGCTGCTGGCCCAAACCCGCGCCCGGCTGCAGCCGCTCGGCGTGCCGCTGATTGCCAGCATTTTTGCCGGCACGGTGGCCGAATTTGCCGAGGTGGCCCAAACCATCGCCCAGGCCCAACCCGATCTGCTTGAAGTGAATATTTCCTGCCCCAACGTGGGCGATGAATTTGGCACGCCTTTTGCCGGCACGGTTGAGAGCGCCGCCGCTGTCACTGCGGCGGTGCGGCAGGCGGTCAACATTCCGATTGCTATCAAACTCGCGCCCAACGTGCCAGACATCGCCCGAATTGCGGCGGCGGTGGTACGGGCCGGCGCAGATGCCATTACGGCGGTCAACACCGTGCCCGGCATGGTCATCGACGCCGACTCCGGCCGGCCGGTGCTGCACAACAAAGTTGGCGGCGTGTCCGGGCCGGCGCTCAAACCCATCGCCCTGCGCTGCGTGTACGAAATCCGGCAGGCGGTCAGTGTGCCGATTATTGGCACCGGCGGCGTCACCACCGGCCGCGACGCGGTGGAAATGCTGGCGGCGGGCGCAACGGTGGTCGGCGTGGGGTCGGCGGTGTGGTACCGCGGCGTGGCAGCGATGGCCCGGATTGGCGCGGAACTGGCCGAATTTATGGCCGACCACGGCATCGAATCGGCGGCGGAATTGCGCAACCGCGCCCACTGACAAATTGCGAATGACGAATGACGAATGACAAATGACGAATGACGAATGACAAATGACGAATGACGAATGACAAATGACGAATGACGAATGACGAAATGAAACTCAATACTCCCCAACCGTTAAAAATTGTCGAAATTCGGCAGGAAAATGCAACCAACAAAACTTTTGTGCTGGACGGCGCGCTCGATGCGCAACCGGGACAGTTTGTGATGGCCTGGCTGCCCGGCTGGCCCGATAAACCCTTCAGCCTGGCCCACGCCAATCCGCTCAGTGTGACCATTGCGGCGGTCGGCCCGCTGAGCCAGACGCTGCACGGGCTGGCCGTTGGCGACAGCATTTGGCTGCGCGGGCCGCTGGGCCACGGCTACCGGCTCACCGGCCAACCCGGCGACCACCTGCTGCTGATCGGCGGCGGTTACGGCGTGGCCCCGCTGCGTTACCTGGCTGAGGTGGCGCTGGCGCGGGGCTACCGGGTGTCGGTTATTGTGGGGGCGCGGCGGGCGCAGGATTTGCTGCTGGTATCGGCCTTTGAGGCGCTGGGAGTGGCCACATGGGTTACGACTGAAGACGGCTCGGCGGGACTAAAGGGGCTGGTTACGGACGCCATCGCTCCGGCGCTGGCCGGTTCGGCGGGCAGGCCGGCGCTCATTTGCACCTGCGGGCCAACCGGCATGCTGCGGGCCGTGGCCGCGGTCGGCGCAGCCGAGAACATCCCCGTGCAGGTGAGTTGGGAGGCGCACATGCGCTGCGGCATCGGCCTGTGCGGCAGTTGCGAGGTGGGCGCGGGCTGGCTCACCTGCCTTGACGGGCCGGTGTTTCCGTTTGACCCGGAACAGGTAGCGCCAGCCGCCAGCGTTATTTGAAGGTAACTATTCGGCAGTTGTCAGTTGCTTGAGGAGCGTAGCGACGACCTGTGCCCATCAGGGTCAAAATCTCTGCTTTTGTCGCTGAAATCACTATGAAATTTGGAGATTCTTCGGCCTGCGGCCTCAGAATGACGCGCCTGCTGAATAGTTACATTTGAAGAAAAAGAGCGGCGGAATGCAACTTGTGACGGGTAGGGGCGCTTCGCGAAGCGCCCCTACGTTATATTTTTACCCGCACCGGGTGCAGGCATTCCTTGTTGTAATTTTTTGGAGTCCTGCGTCAAACTCCAAAATCAGTTTCCGGCAGGCCCGGCCAGCAGCTCAAAATAGCGGATTGACGTTTCGATGCCCCGGTAAAAATTGGGCAGGTGAAACTTTTCGTTGGGCGAGTGCAGGCCATCGTCCGGCAGGCCAAAGCCCATCATCACCACCGGCGCGTGCAGCAGGTGGGTAAACATGCCCACCACCGGAATGCTGCCCCCCTCGCGGACAAACAGCGGCCGCCGGCCAAATACCTGCTCGTAAGCCTGAGCCGCGGCCTCAATGGCCGGCGCGGACATATCAACCATCGCGCCCGGTTTGGCCGACAGGGTTTCAACAGTGATGGTCATTGTTTTGGGGCAAATGGCGGTCACGTGCCGGGTGAACAGCTCCACAATCTCGGCCGCGTCCTGGTCCGCCACCAGCCGCATGCTCACTTTGGCCGTAATGGCCGCCGGAATCACCGTTTTTTGGCCCTGGCCCACAAACCCACCGCGAATACCGTGAATATCCAGCGTGGGCCGCGCGCCTACCCGCTCGGCCAGGGTGTAGCCGGCTTCGCCGAACAGCGCCGGCGCGCCGGTTTCGGCCAGCACGTTGGCTTCGGTGAAGCGGCCGTTGTTGATCGCCTCGCGCTCGGCCGGGGTCAGTTCGCGCACTTTGTCGTAAAAACCGGGGATGGTTACCCGCCCGGCCGCATCGCGCAGTGAGCCAAGCAGTTGAGTCATCGCGTTGAGCGGGTTTTCTACCGCGCCGCCGTAAATGCCGGAGTGTAAATCCCGGCTGGAGCCGCGCAGGGTCACTTCCATGTAAACCAGGCCGCGCACGCTGGTGATCAGCGCCGGCGTGTCGGGATCAAGAATGCCGGTATCAGAAATCAGAGCGACATCGGCCCGGAGCAATTCCAGATGCTCCTGCACAAACTCTTCCAGATGGGTGCTACCCAGTTCTTCTTCGCCTTCCAGCATAAATTTTACATTGACCGGCAGCCGGCCCGCAGTTTTAAGATACGACTCCACCGCCGCCACGTGAGCAAAAAACTGGCCTTTGTCGTCGGCGGTGCCGCGGCCGTAAATTTTGTCGCCTTTGATGGTTGGTTCAAAGGGCGGAGTCAGCCATTCGTCCAGCGGATCCGGCGGCTGAACATCGTAATGGCCGTAAATAATCACCGTTGGCGCATCGCTGCCGGCGTGGAGCCAATCGGCGTAGACCACGGGATGGCCGGGCGTCGGCAAAATTTTAATATTTTCCAGGCCGACCGCTGCCAGTTTATCGGCCAGCCAGCCGGCGGCGGCCTGCACATCGGCTTTGTGTTCGGGTAAAGTGCTGATGCTGGGAATGCGCAGCAGTTCGATCAGTTCACCCAGAAAATCACCGCGGTGATTCCGGGCATAAGTTAGAGTGTCGGTAACCATTACATCGTCCTCGCGTTAAATTTTGCGGCCAATTGTGGGCCAACAGCGAATTATAGCACGGATCACGGGGAGAACAACCAACCTTCTTACTATTTTGCAATTCTCAGTTTACCCTCACCCCCCTGGTGTGCCCGAATTTTGCAAAATTCCGGACACCCATTTTGCCCCATCAATTTGGACAAAGTTTGGTTTTGCGGTATACTGTTCGTTTGTGTGTGCCCTGCGCCAACACCTGTGAAATCGAAAAAGAGACCGGAGAAGATATCAGATGCGAGTTTTATTGATCAAAGACGTTGATAACCTGGGATACGCTGGCGACGTAAAACAAGTAGCCGACGGCTTTGGCCGCAACTATTTAATCCCCCAGGAATTGGCGGTGCTGGCCACGCCCGGGGCCATGAAACAAGCCGAAACCATTCGCAAGGCCGCTGAAAAGCAGCGCGCCCGTGAAAAAGAAGATGCCCAGGCTATCGCCAACCAGCTCAAGGGGCTGGAACTGCTGTTTGAACGACGCGCCGGTGAAACCGGCAAACTGTACGGCTCGGTTACCTCGGGCGATATTGCCGAAGCTATTCTGGGCAAAACCGGCATTGAACTGGACAAACGCAAAGTAGCCCTGCCCGAACCCATCCGCAACCTGGGCAAAGAATCCGTCCCGGTTAAATTGATGATGGATGTTGTGGCCAGTATTTCCGTGGAAGTACTGCCGTTGGGCGGTATTCTTGAACGGGAACGCCTGAGCGAAGCGGAAGTTCAGGTTATTGAAGAAGCCGCCGAAGAAGCGGCCGAATAAACCGTACCCCCGCACAACTTATTTTTATCGACTTTAAACCGGAGCAGCCACTTGCTGGCCCTCCGGTTTTTTGTTTGCCTGCTCAAAGCGCCGCCGAAATCCAGCCGGCCAAATGGGGCAGCACCTGCTCAAAAACCCGCCGGGTGCCCTGCACAAAAACATGCAGATTGCCGTCGTAGGCCTCGCCGCCGCCGCTGCCCACCAGATCGGTGACGCCGCGCAAAATCAGGCAGCGCACCCCATTGCGAGCCGCCACCCAGGCAATAGCCCCGCTCTCCCAATCACCGGCAACCGCGCCGTACTGCGCAATCAGACGCGGCACATCCGCCGCCAGCAGGTCACGGTCCGCCGAAACCAGCAGCGTGCGCCGCACCGGCTGCGGGTACGGTTCGGCCAGCCACGACAGATCGATAGTGGTGGCAAAGTGGGCAACCGCTTCGACCGGGTCGGTCATCTGCTCGATGATGTCGTACACCACGGTGCGCTCCACCAGCACAAGGGTTTCGCGGGCAATCTGGCCGGCAAAGCCGCCGCACGTGCCCAGGTTGAGCAGCAGCCGCGGCGACCAGCGGCCAATGGCGTACTGCGCCGAAGCAGCGGCGGCAATTTTGCCCCAGCCGCCGTGCATAAAAATCACTGGCTCACGTTGGCCGGCAATTTCGATGGGCTGCTCAAACCACTCCCCCAATGGCGACGACTGAATGACGGCCTGCGGAAAAAATTCGCGGATAACCTGCCACTCGATGTTGGCCGAAATAATAATTACAACGTTGAGTTGAATATTGGCGCGCATAAATTCCTTTGCAAATTAAGTGTTTGGACTCCAAAACTGCAGTTTTGGAGTCCGTCTGTCTCGGTGTTACTGCATCAATTTACCCGCCCAGTAAATACTCAAAAAAAACGCCCGGCATCATTGCGAATACCGGGCGTGGGCTGTATCGC